>CAVUNP010000001.1:0-84386 GCA_963742855.1 uncultured Actinomycetota bacterium
AATGGGTGAGGTGGAGAGCGGCGCGGACGATGTCGCCGACCTGCCGTGGGCTGGCTGTGCTGTGACGCAGGGTCCGCCAGCGGCCGACGAGGATCGCGAAGCCGCGTTCTCCGAGGCATCGCATTGATCGAAGGACGGCGTTGTAGGTGCGGTTGTCGACGGCGAGGCGGCGGCCGTCGGTGGGCTGCTTGTACGGGGTGTGGATGCCCTGGCCAGCGCCTTCGTAGCCGGAGTCGGCCAGGGTCGGCAGCCGCAGTTCGGAGGCCGCCCAGTAGAGGGCGCCGGTGACGTCCAACGATTGGGCGCAGGTCAGGTCGTGCAGATGTCCGGGCATCGCATCCGAGGTCCAGATCGGGAGCCCGTCGGGGCGCATCACAGCCTGAATGTTCGCCCCGAAGTCGCGGTGCTTCCCGGAGTACCAGGCGTCGATCGTGTCGCCTTTCACGCTCACGGTGGTCTCGGCGAGGCGGTCGGTGTCGAACAGTTTCCCGTCGAGGATCACGTGTGACCAGCCGTCGGCGGCGACCTGGCGCAGGGCGTCGTGCAGGGTGGGTGTCTGCGCCGCCAGGACCCGTACGGCCTCGGCGATGTACCGGTAGGCCGTAGCCCGCGACACCCCGAACCCCGCCCCGAGGGTGGTCTTGTCCTCACCCTTGCGGAACCACACCAATACCAGGATCGCCTGGTACCAGCAGGTCAACGCGCGGGTACCCGGCCGGGTGCCCACCACCTGGCGCTCGGCGCGCAACAGCCGCGCCACGTGCTGTACGAGTTCCCTGGGCACGTCCAACATGGCACGATAGGCAATCACGGGGAGCCCTCTCGGAGACTGGATCTTGTCGCAAAGACCTGTCTACCGATGGCTCCCCGCCCACTTCCAGCACCGTCCGGTATGGACGTTACGCCCGTGTCATCCCCAACCGGCAACCCAACCTTGCTGAGATCACCTCACTGGAAGCCGGACACCAACAGCGAGGCACCCGCAATCCACTGGCAGTGGTAGATGCGGCATGAATCGCCGAGGGCCTCAACTCAGCATCGTGGGGCCTGGTCCGGATCATTGCCGGTGGCTTCCCACGCCTCGGCAACCGGCTGGCTGCCACGGAAGGCGGAGCATGCATCGGACACCACCCGATTGAGATCGGGATCCACGATGCTTACCTGTGAATACGCGTCTGCCATGGCGATCAGTCCGGTACCGGACTGCACAGCAAGACCGTTCGAGGAGCCGGATACGCGCACCGCCGCCAGGAACCGGTGTGCCGAAACGTCCCACAGCCGCAGCGATATATCATAATCACTGATCGACGCAAGTGTGCCGCCGTTCGGCAGGAAAGCCAGCCCCCTGATCGAGCCGTTGTGCCCACTCAACGCAGCGCCGATCTGCTTTCTCGTAGCAACATCCCACAACCGTAGGTTTCGGTCGGTGCCACCGCTTGCCAACATCGTACCGTCTTTGTTGAACGCCACGGTCGTAACAGATCCATGGTGGCCATCCAGGGTGTGGATCAAATCACCGGTACGCGCCTCGCGGAGCTCGATCCTCCCGTTGCTCAATGGGACGGCGATCAGACTCCCATCCGGGGAAAAAGCCACCTCGCCACTCGGGTAAGGGTCCTTTGACGCGTCGTTGATTTTATAGGTCATCTGAACCAACGACGCGTCGGAGTTAATGAGGTCCCATCGCACCAACAGATAACGGTATGGGGGTTTGGCCTTACCTGAAGACACCGCGTCCAGGGATGGGCCGCCGATCACAGTCAGGGCCTTACCGTCCGGACTGTACTGGACGGTATAAGGTACCAGATCGTCGCCGAGGGTTCCCGGGGTGCCGTGCTGCCAACTGGTGGTATTCCACAGACGCACCTTCCCGTCGGCACCTGCCGTCGCCAGTTCGCCGCTGTCTGGCCTGAAAGAAAACGAGTTGAGCATGCCAGGGTCCAATTCACGGACAACGGATTTTTGGTCGTAACTGGATAGGTCGTCTGGCGGTCCCGGTGTCTGTTGTGGAGGCTGGTAGGTTGTCGGGTTGTGTCTGCCGAGTCGCCGCCGTCGTATGACGACCTGGTAGCGCGCAACGCACAGTTGACCGCCGGGTTGGAGCTGGCGCTTGCGCGGAACGCGGAGCTGGCCGCCAGGTTGGAGCAGGCTCTCGCGCTGATCGCGGATCTTGAGGCCAGGTTGAAGCTGTCCTCGTCGAACTCGTCGAAGCCTCCCTCGTCGGACGGCCTGGCCAAGCCGGCGCCGAAGTCGTTACGGGGACGGTCGGGTCGGGGTCCGGGACGGCCGAAAGGGCAGGACGGCGTCACCCTTGAACGGGTGGCGGACCCGGACGTGGTGATCCGCACCGGCCTGCGGTGTGCGCCGGGTGCGGGGACAGCCTGGGAGCGGCAGTCGAGATCGAGACGGCTTACCGGCAGGTGATCGACCTTCCGGAGCCGAGACCACGGGTGACCGAGCATCAACTGGTCACCCTCGCGTGCGTGTGTGGGCATCACACCACCGCGACCGCGCCGCCGGAAGCGTCCGCGCCCGTGGCCTACGGGCCACGCCTTGCGGGGATCGGCGGTGTACCTGCTGCACGGGCAGTTCCTGTCCGTGTCCCGCACCGCGGCGGCGATCAAGGACCTGTTCGGGGTCCCTGTGGCGGCGGGCACGGTGGCCGCGGTGGGTGAAACGCACCGCCCTCGGTGTCATCGACAAGGTGTTGCCGGTGATCGCCGGACGTATCGCTGCTGCGCCGGTAGCCCATTTCGACGAGACCGGGATGCGCACCGCGGGCCGGCTGGCCTGGCTGCACTCCGCGTCCACACCCACGGACGTGCTGCTGGCCGTACACCCGAAACGCGGCACCACGGCGATGGACGCGATCGGGATCCTCCCGCAGTTCCGCGGCGTGGCCGTGCATGACGCGTGGGCGCCGTACGACACCTACACCCATGTGGTCCACGCGTTGTGCAACGCCCACGTGCTGCGGGAACTGGTCTACGTCACCGACGACCGGCCACCGGCGAGACAGCCGACCTCGCGCACCAGGCCATCACGCGCTCCTGCAACTCAACTGAACCGCCTCGTCAGCGCCGCCCGCGCCGACAGCGCCGGCACCCGATCAGGCCGCTCCTGGCCGACCAGCAGCATCTACTACGCGCTCGGCCGTCGCTCGGCGCCCAGGCCACCGCCGCACGCGGCACCAAGACTCGAGCGCAAACACCACGCTCTGTTCGTCCGGCTCCGGGACCGCCGCGACGACTACCTGCGCTTCGCTCACCGATCCCGCCGTCCCGTTCGACAACAATCCGGCCGAGCAGACCATCCGCATGCCGAAACTGAGGATCAAAGTCTCCGGCAGCATGCGAACCCTCACCGGAGCCGAACACTTCGCCGCGATCCGCAGCTACACCGCCACCGCCACCAGGCAAGGCATCGGCATGCTCGACGCACTCATCACCGCCGCCACCGGCAACCCCTGGATCCCCACCACCGCCTGACCATCAGGGCTCCCGCACACCTCGAGTCAGGCACCTATCCAGTTACGTTTGGTCATGTCCCATAGTGTGACGGCCTTGTCTCGGGTAAACGCCAGCAGAGGGCGATCCGGACTGAAAGCCACGCCGGTGGGTGGGTGTGACTGGTCAATCACATTGGTCTGCGCCCGCCACAGAATCGCCGACCGGTCGAGGCTGCCGCTGAGCACGGAGTGCCCGTCTTGGCTCAATGCCACGTAGCCTAAGTTGATCTTGTGTGTGGTTGGTTGTCCTGTGTGGGCTTGCGAGGGGTGCGGCGTGGCGGGATGGCCGTTCTTCGGCGCCCTGCTTTGATCATGGGTCTGGGGTGCCCCGAGGATTCCGGACAGAGGATCCAATATGATCTTGGTCTGGGATGGAGATGGGTATGGCACGGCAGAAGCGAACCTACTCGCAGGAGTACCGCGACGAGGCGGTGAAGATGGTGATCGAGACGTCACGTCCGATCGCGGTCGTCGCGCGGGAACTCGGCCTGCTGGAAGGCACCCTCGGTAATTGGGTCAACGCGTATAGGAAGAGTCACCCTGTGGAAGAACAGCCCCTGGCGATGCCGGAGCGGGCGCGGTTGAAGGAACTCGAACGCGAGAACCGCGAGCTGCGGATGCAGAACGAGTTCCTGAAAAAAGCCGCGGCCTTCTTCGCCCAGGATCATCGGTAAGCGACGTCTACGAGCTTATCGACGCTGAGAAGGCTGATTTTCCGATCGTAATGATGTGCGCGGTGCTGGACGTGTCACGCTCGGGGTACTACGAGTGGCGGGATCGACCGGCGTCCGCGACCGCCTCGCGACGCGCCGACCTGCTGGCCGCGATCACCACGATCTTCCACCGGCACGAGGGCCGCTACGGGCATCGGCGGGTCCACCAGATCCTGCTGCGCCAGGGGCGCCAGTGCAGTGTGGAGCTCGTGCGTGAGCTGATGGCCCAGGCCGGGTTACGGGCCGCCCAGCCGCGAAAGTGGCAGGTCACGACCCATCCGGACAAACAGACCGCGGCGCTGGTGCCCGACCTGGTACGCCGTGACTTCACCGCAACGGCGCCGGGCGCCAAACTCGTCGGGGACATCACCTACGTCCACACCTGGCAGGGCTGGATGTACCTGGCCACAGTGATCGACTGCTACTCCAAGGCGGTCGTCGGGTGGGCCGTCGCTGATCACATGCGCACCGACCTGGTCACCGACGCCGTGCACATGGCGGCACGCAACATCGTCATACCAAAAGGTGCCGTCTTCCACTCCGATCGTGGCAGCCAGTACATGTCACACGAGTATCGGAAGACGCTGCGTAAATTGGGGCTGCGTTCATCGGTCGGCCGTACCGGTGTCTGCTGGGACAACGCTCTCGCGGAGTCGTTCAACGCGAGTCTGAAAAATGAGATGGTCAACCGGACCGCATTCCCCACGAAAGCTCATGCCCGAGACGCCATTGTGCGGTACGTCGAGCTGTACTACAATCGTCAACGAATCCACTCGGCGCTCGGCTACAAGACGCCATTCGAGGTCCTTAGCGGACGCACGGACTACACGTTAGCGGCGTAACAGTCACGCCAACACAGTGTCCGGAAAACGCGCGGCAGCCCAGTCATGTCGGTGGATGTGGTGGATCGTCCGGTGGTGCGGCCTGATCAGGTGACGTTGGGGGTGTTGATCTCGCAGGTGTCGCGGGAGGAGGTCGACGCCGCGATCGAGGTGTGCGGGGTGCGGGAGCGGCGGTCGGACGGGAAGCTGCCGGCGCATGTGACCGCGTATCTGACGTTGGGGCTGGCGTTGTTCCCGGACGATGACTACGAGGAGGTCGCGACCAAGGTCACTGGGTCGTTGGACCGGTTCGGGTGCTGGAGGGCGGCGTGGAGCGTGCCGACGTCCAGCGCTGTCACGCAGGCGCGGAAACGGTTGGGCCGTCAGGTGTTCGCCGAGGTGTTCGAGCGCACGTGTGGGCCGGTCGCGGGTGAGGCGGGTCCGACCGCGGCGATGGGCGCGTTGGGCACCGCGCGGGGGTCGTTCCTGCGCGGGTGGCGGCTGCTGGCGATCGACGGGTTCGAGGTTGATGTGCCCGACAGTGACGAGAACGCGGCCGAGTTCGGGTATGCCGGGTCGGGGGAGAACCAGTCGGCGTTTCCCAAGGCCCGGATCGTGGCCCTCGCAGAGTGTGGCACCCACGCTTTCGTCGCGGCTGAGATCGGCGCCTACGCGATCGGGGAGAAGACCCTCGCGCAGCGGCTGTACCCGCGCCTGCGCGCCGGCGAGCTGTTGACCGCTGACCGGGGCTTCTACTCCTGGACGGCGTGGGACACCGCCCAGTCCACCGGCGCGGCGCTGCTGTGGCGGGCCCCGACCCAGCTCGACCTGCCCGTGGTCAAGGTCCTGTCCGACGGCACCTATCTCACCGTCCTGATCAAGCCGACTGTCCGGGGCGGTCGACGGGAACGGCTCCTCGCAGCCGCCCGCGGCAAGGCTGATCTGAGCGACATCAACACTGTTCCCGACGCGTTCGACGACCAGGGCCTGCCGGTCGTCCACCTCGCCAGGGTGGTCGAGTACGACGTACCCGACCGCGTCGGCAACGGCACCGGCGAACTGATCGCCCTGATCACCACAATCACCGACCCCGCCGACGCCCGCGCCGACGAACTGGCCGCCGCGTACCACGAGCGCTGGGAGGAAGAAACCGCCAACGACCAGCTCAAAACCCACCTCCGCGGTCCCGGACGGGTGCTGCGGTCCCGCCTGCCAGACCTGGTCCATCAGGAGATCTGGGCCTACCTGATCGTCCACCACGCGATCAGCGCCCTGACCGCGAAAGCATCCGCCGCCGCCGACCTCGATCCAGATCAGATCTCCTTCACCAAGGCCCTGCGCCTGATCCGCCGCACCGCCACCGGGACGGCGGACATTCCCCCCTCAGGACTGGGCTGACCGACTACCGACCCACCTTGCCCAGATCGCCGCTCTCCTGATCCCCACCCGACGCGAACGCACCTGCCCCCGCGCCGTCAAACGCGCCCGCCACAACAGCTACCGCATCAAGAAACGCGACGAGCCGGCCAGCATCCGCCACCCGGGCCCAGCCACCGTCCACATCTACCGGCTTCAACCCCACGCAGCATGATCAAACTAGGCTACGTGGCATTGCGTCGTGGCTGAACCCGACTGACCCAACACCTTCGGTGTGTCCGACAAAGGAGCGGATGGCGGCACCGTCGGTGACCCGCCACCATTGCACGCTTTTGCTTCGGTTCAAACCGGCGATCACATGTCGCCCGTCCGGACTGAACTCCGCCTCCCTGATGAACTCGTTTCCGCCGGGCGGGCGCAGTACCGGCACACTCGCTGCCCGCCCGTTGCGTACGTCCCACAGCCGCACCGTCCCATCGGCACTGCCGCTGGCCAGCAGCCAGCCATTCACACTGAAATCAACGCTTGTCACGTACTTCTCGTGTCCGGCCAGAGCCGCTACCTGGCGTCCAGTGGCGGTCTGCCATATCCGGACGCTGTTATCCCTGCCACCCGCCGCGAGCAGCGAACCGTCCGGGCTGAACGCGACTCCGAACGCGGTGCCGCCGCCCTTGTCGTAGGTACGCACCCGTCGTCCGGTTTCCACATCCCACAGCACGATGGTGGGCTCGCTCCGGGAAGCGGTCGCGATCCAGGCCCCGTCCTGGCTGAAAGCGATGCTCGCGGCGTCGCCGGGCAAGCTGCGAATCAGTTTGCGGGCACGCACGTCCCACAGCCTCAGCTGTTGCTCGGCGTGTTCACGACTGCCATGGGCAGTGGCGAGGATATCTCCGTCCGGGCTGAATTCGACGATCGGAAGCTCGCCATCTTTGCCGGTCAACGCGGCGACCTGTTGATGACTCGCCGTGTCCCACAGCGTCACCGTACCGTCGGTCGCCGCTATCGCGGCGAGCGTGCCGTCGGACTGAGGTCGGTGTCGAACACCCGGGCCTCAAGAGGGCCGAGCGTACCCCGGTAGGGAATGCCCTGTGCACTGAGGACAGCGCCGTGTGCCTCCTCAGTCGGCGCGGCCTGCCATGCTGCTACCGCCAGCAACAGCGACCGGCGTGGATCGGTGTCGCGTGCGGTCAATGACTCCGACGAGTACAGCCGGGACAACGCGACGGCACGCTGCTGTTCTGCAAGGGACCGTTGATCGTTCGCGACGCGCTGCTGCCACACCGCCAGCCCGCCCGCAACCACGGCGACCACGAGCAGGACGGCCAGCGCCACCACCCTACGACGCAATCGCTGGTTGTTGCGCCGGACGGCTTCCCGGGCAAACGCTTCCGCCGCCTCGCTTGCCGCGACGAACTCGCGTTCCACGTCCGAGAGGCCGGTCGTGCGGTCGTCGCGCTCGGCCAGCCAGGCCCGGATGTCGGCTAGCCGGGCGCCCCAATCAGGCTGCCGCTATCCCGATCCAGGCTCAGCCAGTCGCTCGTCGCATCGGTAAGCCTGCGGTGTACGACGAGACCAGCCCGGTCCTCGTTTAGCCAGGTGGTCAACCGTGGCCAGGCACGCAACAGGGCTTCGTGGGCGATCTCGACGGTGTCCTCGTCAACGGCGACCAGCCGGTTGGCGACCAATCGGTTGAGTACCGTTACTGAGTCGTCGTCACCACCGGTCAGCTCCGACTTCGGCACCCGGCGACGGGTGTCATCGACACCGTCACCGACTGCCACCAGTGCCAGCAACAACCGCCGCACGATCCGTTGATCCAGCTCGGACATCGAGGTAAACAGCTTCTCCGCCGCCTCGCTGATCGCGCCCCGTACGCCACCGGATTCCTGGTAACTGGCCAGGGCCATGGTCTTGCCTCGCCGCTTGTTCCAGGTGGCCTCCAACGCATACGCAAGCAACGGCAGGGTGCCCGGTTGATGGCCGGCGGCGCCGACGACGTCCTCGAGCACCCGATCGACCAAACCCCGCTCAACGTCGAGTCCGACGGCCGCTGCGGGCCCTTCCACCACGCTGCGCAGTTCAGAGGTTTTCATCGGCCCGACGAGAAACTGGTTGTCCTGCAGGATTCCGGCCAGGCCCGGTTCCTCCGCGCAGGAGGAGAAGAAGTCCGCACGCAGGCTGGCGAGCACGAGCGCGCTCGGGGTGGTGTCATCGTCGGCGACGCCGTCGGCCGCCGCACGCAGGGCCGCGATGAACGCGGCACGTTCGGCGGCGTCCTTGCACCGCGTGAAGATCTCCTCGAATTGGTCGACGACCAGCACCACCGGCCCGGCAACGTCGAGTCCCTTCCTGCCCGCGTGCGCGAGCGCCGCCTGGCGGGCCAGCGCCGCGAACCTGACCGGGTTGGCCCGTACCTCGTCTACCGAGGTCCCGACGGAACTGCCCGCCAGTACCGCGATATGACTGGCCAACTCGGTCAGCGGTCGCAAGCCGGGTGTCAGCCGAACCCGCGGCCAGTCCGCGGAACCGGGAACCGGGAGCTCGCCACGCGACAACGCGGGCACGACCGGCCCGCAATAAGGACGACTTGCCCGAGCCGGACACGCCTACCACGAGCAACGGCAATCCGCTGTCCTTGGCCACCGCCAGCCTGTCGACCAGTTTCGCGGTCAGCTCCTTGCGGCCGAAGAACCAGTCGGCCTGACCCGCAGTGAACGCGGACAAGCCGGGGTAGGGGCAGATACCCGGCGCGGGCGGTTTGACGTACTCGGCTTTGTCCCGCGCCCGCACCTCGACACCGACGTCGCGCAGTAGAGGCGCAGGTCTTCGGTTCGCGCGACCCACACCGTGTCCCTGCCCCAGTTGTCGTCGGTGTTGTACCGGGCCGACACGACACCCACCACTATGTTGTCGACACCCAGTACCGGGGCTCCCGACATCCCCCGCATCACATCGCTCGCCGTCAACCGACCCAGCCGCACCCCACCACGGGTCGTGCCGCCCGCCCACCGCCCGGGCGCATCCAGAAAGCGATACTCCTGATCATCCGGTAGGTACACCGAACCGGTGACCGCCACTTCGGCGCGAAGCTCGACGTCATCCGTGACCGCCACACCCGGCACGACCGCGGGAAGACTGCGCTCTGCGCGCAACACACCGAGATCGTGCACCCGGTCGACGTTGATTACCCTCGCCGCGAAACTGCCCCCGCCGCCCAACGGATCTACCCGCACCAGCCCGCCGATATCGCCCGTATCAGTGCCCGCGCTAACGTTCCGCAGCACATGCCACGCCGTCACGAAGACGCCAGGCGCCACTTGAAAACAGGTACCTTCGGGACCGCCTGCCGCATTGAGGATCCGGCCGAGAAACCCCGGAACCCGTTCGTCAGGCGTCATAGGGGTTGGTGCGCCGCCGCGGCACGGTAGGTCAGCGCTACCTCCATGGTCGCCTCGCTCGACACGCCCGCGACGACTACGCTGCCCTGCGCCGAGAACTTCAAACCGAACTTGACCTGAACTTCGTCGGGCCGCAGCGACTGTTCTCCCAGTTGTGCGATGGTGTCCACGGTCGACGTCGCCACCGCGACAATCGCGTCCTGGGCGCGATCGAACGCGTCCGTCACGGCGTCGCGCACCTTCTCGCTGCGTCCGGTCTCCTCGAAACCGACCGGGCGGGCCACCTCGACCTGAAGCTCCACACCCGCCACCGTGACGGGAAGTAAAACCGAACGATCAGTCAACGACGCCTCCCCAGACCAAATAAGGCGATTTCCGAACCAATCACCCCTGTGACGTACCGACTACCGACCGCACCATACCGGCAAGCGCCGTACGATCATTAAACCGCCCTGCGACGCCGACCACAAAGGATCCGACACTGCCAAACCGCCTGGCCCACGAGCGGATCAAACGCCGACCCGTCCTCGGCGGGCTGATCACCGAGTACGAACGAGCCGCACAGAAACCCAGCTCAGGCCGAGTGACAGGGTTTTGGAACCCCACGGACCTGGTCGACGACGCCCGCTACGACCCCGACCGGCTCTCGTTCATACGCGGGCTACGTTTCGTGCGCCGCCAGGTCACCGACCAGGCGGCCATTTCCCCCTGAGCGTCTGACCAACGTCAACACCGAGGCCCACACCGAAATCCTGCGCCACCCGCTACCCCCGCGACGACCATCGCACGTGGACGAACCACCGGGCAGACCGCCGGGCGAATACCGCCTGGGCGAACCGCCGCTTCCGGCCGCCGACCGCCCACACCGGGCCCGCGAGGCAGCAGGAGCGGCGACGCCGGGCAGATCCCCGCGCCGGCCGGCGTGTTCCAGCGGGCTCAGTCCGTCAGCGACGTACGCAGACCGGCGCCGAGCAGGGCCGGCTTCGCCAACGCGGTGTACTGCCCTAGGGCGCCCCGATGGGGTACGACCGGACGGGTCCAGCCGGCCCTCCGGCGGGTGAACTCCCGCTCGACCTCGTCGGCGCCGACTCGCGTACCGTCCACTCCGACGACGTCGAGGGTACGACGCGGGATGTCGATCTCGACGAGGTCCCGGTCGCGGAGGAAGGCCAGTGGCCCGCCGTCGAGCGCCTCGGGATAGGCGTACCCGATGCAGGGTCCGCGGCTCGCCCCGGAGAACCGGCCATCGGTGAGCAGGGCCGTGGTCGCCGCCAGCACCGGATCCGACGCGATCAGCTCAGACAGGAAGAACATCTCCGGCATGCCGGTCGCCCTCGGGCCCTGGTAACGGACGACGACGACGTCGCCCGGCTGGATACTCGCACTGACCACGGCCTCGATCGCGTCCTCCTCGCGGTCGAAGACCCGGGCCGGTCCGGTGTGCGTCAGCATCGAGTCGGCGACGGCGTGGGACTTCACGATGGCCCCGTCGGCCAGCGACCCGGCGAGCAGCACCGTCGAGCCGGAGTCGTACACCGGATCGTCCAGTGAGTGGATCACCTGCTCGGGCCGGAGGTGGTAGTTGCCGAGAAACATCGCGGCGTGCCGCTGGAGTTGCCCGCCGACGATCCGGTCGAGATTCTCCCCCACGGTCGCCCCGGTAACGGTGAGCGCGTCGAGGTGGAGCCGGTCCCGCAGCCGCGCCATCAGCGCCGGGACGCCACCGGCGTACCAGAACAGCTCGGTGGGGTATCGGCCTGCGGTCTTCGCGTCGACCAGCACCGGGGTACGGCGGTGGATCGCGTCGAAGTCCGCCGCCGAGACCTCGACCCGGGCCTCCTCGGCGACCGCGATGAGGTGCATCACCGCGTTGAGCGAACCGCCGATCGCCGCGTGAAGTGTGATCGCGTTTTCGAACGCCTTGCGGGTCAGGATGGCCCGGGCGGTCACCCCGTCCCGCAGCAACCCGACCGCGCTCTCCCCCGCCGCCCGGGCCATCCGCCGGAGCTCGGCCATTGAGGCCGGGATGAGCGCACCCCACGGCAGGGCGAGGCCGAGCGCCTCGCTCATCACCTGCATGGTGGCGGCCGTGCCCATGTACTGGCAGGCGCCACATCCCGGGCAGGCGAAGCGCTGGAACGCCAGGAACTCGTCGAGATCCAGCTTGCCCCGGTCCATGTTCACCTTCATGCTCCACAGCTCCTCGTTGGAGCGGAGCTGCGGGCCGGAGGCCATCGCACCACCGGGCACGTGGACGGAGGGCAGATCCAGCCGGGCGATGGCCAACAGGTGTGCCGGCACCGCCTTGTCCCCGGCGGAGGAGAGGACCATCGCGTCGAACGGCGTGGCGTTGGCGTGGATCTCCACCATGTTCGCGATGAACTCGCGGGATGCCAGGGGGTACCGCATGCCGTCGTGCGCCTGGGCCACACCGTCGCAGATGTCCGTCGTGGTGTATTCGGCCGGCTTACCGCCGGCCTGCAACACTCCCTTGGCCGCCTCCGCGCCGAGCTGACCCAGATGGTACGAACTTGGATGCGAGGAACCCGCGGCCGTCTCGACCAGCACCTGGGGTCGGGACAGGTCGGCCACGGACCAGTCCATCGACATCCGGAGAGCGTCGCCCTCGAAACTGATCTGGCGTACCCGCTGGCTGGCCAGTCCGGCCTCCGGCACCGACTTCGGCACGGTGCTCGACGTGGAGTTGTCGCTCATTCACATACCCTTCGTAACAGCCGGGCCGCTTCCGGCGGCATTCCGGCGCAGGATTCGGCCGGGACGGGCGGCGGTCTGCTCGCCGTCGTCCACCACCACCGTCCCGTTCACGACGACGTGGCTGATCCCGACCGGCGGCTGTGCCGGCTCGGTGAAGGTCGCGGCGTCGAGCACCACGGCCGGGTCGAAGGCGACGAGGTCGGCGAAGGCACCGGTCCGCACCGTGCCCCGGTCGACCAGCCGCAGCCGGTCGGCGACCGCGCCGGTCATCTTCTGCACCGCTGCGGCGAGGCTGAGTAGGCCCTGCTCGCGGACGTAGCGACCGAGGATCCGGGGGAACGTCCCGAACCCACGCGGGTGAGGCTTCAGGCCACCCTGGTCGAGTGGGACGGCCGAGCCATCCGAGCCGACGACGCAACGGTGGTGCGCCAGGAACGTCGTCATGTCGGCCTCGGTCCGGTAGAAGAGCACCACCTGGACCGCGTTGCCGTGCTCCAGACAGAGGTCCAGGGTGAACGCCGCCGGTTCGACGCCGGCCCGGGCTGCGGCCTCCTCGATGGAGAGCCCGACGATGTCCTCCCGGCCCGGACCGCTGCGACTGATCACGACCCGGTCCCAGAACCACGGGATGCCGCCCATCCAGCCGGCCGCGAGGTCCCGCTCCGCCCGTTCACGGTTCGCCGGGTCGGCCAGCGCCCGGCGCATCCCGTCGGTGCCGCCGGCCTGGGTCCACGGCGGGAGGTACTGGGTGAGCGAGGACGACGACGCGTCGTACGGGTAGACGTCGAACCAGACGTCCAGGCCCCCCGCCGCCGCGTTTTCGAAGAGTGCGACCACGTCGCCCGCGCGTCCCCACTTCGTCGGCTCGTTGATCGCGGCGTGTGAGAACTGCAACCGGGCACCCACGTCGGCGCAGGTCGAGATCGCCTCCTCCACGTCCGCGAAGCCCGGTCCGGCGGTGGCCCGCGCGTGCGTCGCGTACATCGCGTCCCGGCCGGCCACGACCCGGACGAGTTCCCGTACCTCGTCGGTCTCGCCGTAGCCGGACGGGATGTGGGTCAGACCGGTCGACATGCCGAACGCCCCCTGGTCCAGGCTCTCCGCCACCAGCCGGCGCATCCGGTCCAGTTCGTCGGCGGTCGGACGGCGGCGGTCGACCCCCATCACCGCGACCCGGACCGTGCCGTGCCCGACCAGCGGCGCCACGTTCAGCGCCGGAGGGTTGCTGGCGAGCTGGTCGGCGTACCCGTCAAGGTCCCGCCAGGTGCGGCTCCACAGGATCGTCACCGATCCGAGCCAGGTGGTCGGCGTGCAGGTCGAGTCGCTCTGCAGGCGAGCGGGAACGCGGAGAAACCGCAGTTGCCGGTGACCTCCGTCGTCACCCCCTGCCGCACCTTGCTCTCCGCCGCCGGGTCGAGCAGGAGACTCACGTCGGAGTGGGTGTGGATGTCGATGAAGCCGGGGCGCAGATCCGACCAGGTCGAGGTCGACCACCCGGGCGGCGCGTACGTCCGAGAGGTCGCCCACCCCGACGATCCGGTCCCCCGTCACGGCGACGTCCGCGACGAACGGCTCGGCGCCGGTCCCGTCCACGACGGTCGCCCCGCGAAGCAGGAGGTCGACGTTCATTGGTAACTCCTCAGCCAACCGGGTGGTACGGATAGGTAGTCGGTACGGGCGGGTGGTCTCCCGGGGCGGCGCAAAGGGCCGCTGGTGCGATGGGCGGGCCCGCTGGCGCGGCTGTCGGACCGTTCGTTCGGCGGTCTGATCAGCGCCGCCACCACTGTCGGGCCGCCGGTACGCCCCGTGGCGCCGCCCCGGGTTGCTGGGTTCAGCCCTTCGGCGTGGCTCCGCCCAGGAGCAGCATGTCCACGTCTCGGTCCACGCCGGTGACGTGCGGGCTGACCAGCCACAGCGTCGGCAGGTACCCGATGGTGACCACCCGCATCGTCCGGGAGAGCACCTCGTTGAGCGCGTCGAACGCCTTCTTCTGCTCCGCCTCCGTCACTGCGGCGTTGGCCGCGGCCACCGCCGGCGCGTAGTCGGGGAACGCCTCCACCGCGCCGACCGGATTGTTCTCGATCCGGTAGATGCTGTTCGTGGTGATCCGGGTCGAAACTTGTCCGTTGCCGAGCCCGGCGAAGACCATGCTGAACTCGCCGGCGAGCATCTTCCCGGTGTACTCGGCGTTGTCCCGTACGTCGATCTTGAGGGTAAACCCGATCTGCGCCAGTGCCGCCTGGAGCACCTGGGCGGCCTGCGTTTGTGCTGGCGTTCGCGCTGGTGACCATGATGGAACTGGTCAGCTGTTCCTTAAAGGCCGCCGGAACTCGCGATGAGGGTACGGGCCCGCTCCAGGTCGTAGCCGAGCGACTGGTCGAGTGCCTTGTCGTACGCGGGGGAGTTCGGCCCGTAGGGCAGGGCCACCGGGCCGGCGTAGCTCCGGTACAGGGCCTCGCTGATCGACTTGCGGTCGTCACGTAGTTGATCGCCTTCCGGACGTTCTCGTTATTGAACGGCGCGACGGTAGGGTTGATCCGCCACTGGTCGATCAGGGCACCCTGGTTGCCGACGAGAACGGTGTTCTTGCCCTTCAGTCGCTCGGCCTGCAACGGCGGTACGTCGACACCGACGTCGATGACACCGGACTCGAACCCGGCGATCAGCGAGTCCATGTCCCCGAAGACCCGGTAGTGCAACTCCTCGTACGCCGGCGCGGCGCCCCAGTAGTCGTCGTTGCGTTCGAGCACGATGCGCTGCCCCGGCACCCACTCGGAGAACTTGTACGCCCCGGTGCCGACGCCCTTCTTCGAGTCGGTCAGCGACGCCGGGTCACCGATGGTCCAGGATTGCAACAGGTCGGTGATCTGTAGTTCGGCGAGCGGCTGCCTGAAGGTGACCTCCAGGGTCTTCTCGTCCACCGCCTTCCACTCCTTGACGACCGCCATCGGGCCGAAGAGTTGCTGGCCGGTCTTCGGGTCCGCGAAGAACTTGAGGTTGGCGGCCACCGCCTCGGCGGTCAGCGGGGTCCCGCTGTGGAACTTGACGCCCTCGCGGAGCGTGACAGTGACACCGGTCCGACAGCGTTGATCTTCCACTGGTGGCCAGGCTCGGCGACGGCTCCAGCTTGTCGCTGTACGTGATCAGCGAGTCGTAGACCTGCCGGGTGAACGGGAATAGGATGATCTGGACCCGGCTGGGCGACCAGTCCGTCGGTTCCACGTGGATACCGATGTTCAGCCGGCTCGCGTCACCATCGGAATCGCCGGACCCGCTGCCACACGCGGTGACCGCCAGAGTCGCGGCGAGGAACGTGGCGAGCACGGGGACGAAGCGGTTTCTCTTCCTCGTCATAATTTCTCCTATCAATCTCGACGGCTCCACCTAGGCGGTGCCGGGTTGTCCCCGAGCGTTCGGGGCGAGCCGGTACCCCTACGAGTAGGAGATCCGCGGGTCGAGGTAGGCATAGACGACGTCGACCAAAAGATTGACGAACGTCACGGCGACGATGATGAGCAGGGTGGACGCCTGAATCAGGGCGTAGTCACGCCGGCTGCTCGATCGCCCGTAGCAGCAGGGTGCCGAGGCCGGGGTAGTTGAAGACCGACTCGGTGACGACCGTGCCGCCGATGAACGTGCCGAGTTGCAGACCGAAGATCGTCACGAACGGCAGCAAGGCGTTGCGCAGCGCGTGGCGACCGACGACCAGCGCCTCGCGTACCCCCTTCGCCCGGGCGGTCCGGACGTAGTCCTTCCCGAGCGTCTCGGACAGGGCCTGGCGCAGGAACCGCCCGAGGATGCCGGAGATGTAGATCCCCAGGGTCAGGCCGGGCAGGAACAGGAAGCCAGGGCCTCACCGGCGCCTCCCAGATCGGTATGAAATCCGACACCGCCGGGAAGAGGCTCACCTGCACCGCGAGGAAGAGAATCAGCAGGATGCCGACCCAGAACGTGGGGATACTCAGCGACAGCACGCTCTGCGCGCTGGTTAGCCGCCCGAGCAGCGAGGTCGGGGCCAGGGCTCCGGCGATCGCGATCGGCAGCGACAGGATCGTCGCGATCACGAACGCCACCACAGCCAACTGCACGGTGGGCATCAGTCGCCGACCGATTGCCGGGCCGATCTCCTCGCCGGTGATGTACGACTGTCCGAAGTCGCCCCGCAACACGTTGCTGATCCAGTTCAGGTACTGGTTCAGCATCGACTGGTCCAGGCCCATCCGCTGGCGGGCCGCCTCGATCGCCTCCGGCGGGGCGTTGTCCCCGGAGACCGCCACCGCCGGGTCGCCAGGCAGGGCGTACACGATCAACCAGATCAGGATGGACGCGATGACCAGGGTCGGAATGGTCTGTACGAGTCGGCGGATGAGGTAGGTGATCATGCACGGGCCTCCAGTTCCGCCGGGCCGGACGTCGTACCGCCACGGACCTTCTCCAGCCCACGTCCGACCAGGTCAAGCGCGAGCACCGTGAGGGTGAGCATCACGCCGGGCAGGATGGCGTAGTACGGCGCGTTGTTGAGGTAGCCCTTCCCGGTGCGCAACATGTCGCCCCAGGTCGGGTCGGGTGGCTGGGTGCCCAGGCCGAGGAAACCGAGCGCCGCTTCGAGCAGGATCGCCACCGACGCGGTGATGACCATCTGCACGATGATCGGACCCCAGGCGTTCGGCAGGATCGTCCGCAGCATCGTGTACCCGTGCCCGCCGCCGAGGGCCTTCACCGCCGTGACGTACTCCTCCTCCTTGAGCGCCAGGGTGGACGCCCGGACGATCCGGGCGAACGCCGGCACGGCGGCGATCCCCACCGCGATGATCGAACTGACGAATCCCCGCCCGGCCAGCACGATGATGATCAGCGCCAGCAGAATCGCCGGAATCGCGATCTGGATGTCGACGGCCCGCATGATCAGCGCGTCCACCCACCGGCCGAAGTACCCGGCGACCAGACCAAGCAGTACGCCGAGCGTCGCCGCACCGAGCGTCGCGAGCAGACCGGTCAGCAGGGACGACCGAGCGCCGTACAGCGTCCGGCTGTACAGGTCCCGGCCGAGTTCGTCCGTACCGAACCAGTGCTCGCCGTTCGGCGACTGGAAGGCGTCCGGCAGCGACACCGCGAGCGGGTCGTACGGCGCCAGGACCGGAGCCAGGATGGCGAGCAGGCCCAGTACGGCGAGAATCGTCGCTCCGATGACGAGCGACGGGCTACGTCTCGCGGTATGCCGAACCACCTGCCAGGGCGACCGGCCCCGGGGGGCCCGGCCGGCCGGCACCCCGGGGCCGGCACGCTCCTCACTACGTTCGCTCATCGGCCCGCCTCGCTCCGTTCACCGTTCGATCCCGCCGGGGTGACAAGTCCGGACCGCGGCACCGGCACCACGGGAGTGGGGCCGCTGAAGTGACAGGCCGTCGGGTGGGACTGGCCCTCCCGCACCCGGAACTCCGGTTCCTGGGTCGCGCAGATGTCCTGGGCCTTGGAGCACCGGGTGCGGAAGCGGCAGCCCGACGGCGGGTTCGCCGGGCTCGGGATGTCGTCGCAGAGCACCACCCGGACTTGCCCGGCGTCGCTCCCGGCCGGGTCCGGCAGCGGGACGGCCGAGAGCAGCGCCTGGGTGTAGGGGTGCCGGGCGGTAGACTGCTCCCGCGTCGCCGATCTCGACGACCTTGCCCAGGTACATCACCGCGACCCGGTCGGAGATGTGCCGGACCACCGAGAGGTCGTGGGCGATGAACAGGTAGGACAGCCCGAGTCGCTCCTGCAGGTCCTCGAGCAGGTTGACGACGCCGGCCTGGATCGACACGTCGAGCGCGGACACCGGCTCGTCGAGGACGATCAGCCGGGGGTCGAGCCGCGAGGGCCCGGGCGATCCCGATCCGCTGGCGCTGCCCGCCGGAGAACTCGTGGGAGTACCGGTTGCGGTGCTCGGCCTTGAGCCCGACCAGCCCGAGGAGCTCCTCGACGCGGGCGCGCGGGCCCCCTCGTCGGGGTGCACGTCGTGGATGCGCAGCGGCTCGGCGATGAGCTCGGAGACCGGCAGCCGCGGGTCGAGCGAGCCGAACGGGTCCTGGAACACCATGGCGAGCTCACGGCGCAGCGGCCGCATCTCCTTGGCGGACAACCCGACCAGCTCGCGCCCGGCGTAGCGGACCGAGCCGGAGTCGGGCCGGACGAGCTGCAGGATCGAGCGGCCCGTCGTCGACTTGCCGCACCCGGACTCCCCGACGAGGCCGAGGGTCTCGCCCTCCTCGACGTCGAGGGACACCCCGCCACGGCCTGGACCCGGCCCGTGACGCGGGGGAACACCCCGCGGCTGCGGACCGGGAACGTCGTCGTGAGGTCCCGGACCTGCAGGAGCGCGCCGTCGGGGGCGTCGGGCCCGGCGGCCGTCGGGGTGCCGGCGGGGGCGGTGGTCATGCGGACACCTCCATGTCGTCCCCCGGAGCTCCGGTCGCGTTCGCTCCGGGCTCGGAGCCCGTCGACCCCTGCGCGTGGGCGAACAGATCGGTCGCCCCGCCCGCGGCGAGGACCTCCCACCGTCGGCAGCGGGTCGCGTGGTCGGGCTCCACCGCGCCCAGCGGCGGCTCCTCGGCCCGGCAGGCGTCCTCGACCAGGGGGCAGCGGGGTGCGAACGAGCACCCCGGCGGCAGGGCGACGAGCGAGGGCGGCGCTCCGGGGATCGGGGTGAGCTGCCCGCCGATCTGGTCGACGACGGGCAGCGAGGACAGCAGCCCGACGGTGTAGGGCATCCGCGGACGCTCGAAGACCTCCTCCGTCGGGCCGGTCTCCACGATCGTCCCGCCGTACATCACCTGGACCCGGTCCGCGGTCCCGGCGACCACGCCGAGGTCGTGGCTGACCAGCACCATCGACGCCCCCGACTCGACCCGGACCTGGTCGAGCACCTCGAGCACCTGGGCCTGGACGGTGACGTCGAGCGCAGTCGTGGGCTCGTCGGCGATGATCAGCCGCGGCCGGTTGACCATCGCCATGGCGATCATCGCGCGCTGGCGCATGCCGCCGGAGAACTCGTGCGGGTACTGCTTCGCGCGGGCCTCCGGTTGCGGGATGTCGACGAGGGCGAGCGCGGCCACGGCGTCGGACCACGCCTCGTCCTTGGACACCCGTCCGTGCGCGCGCCGGGCCTCGGCGATCTGGCGGCCCACCGAGTGCACCGGGTTCATCGAGCTCATCGGGTCCTGGAAGATCATCGCGATCTCCGCGCCGCGCAGGCCCCGCAGCGTCGCCGGGGACGCCCGACGAGCTCCTGACCGTCGAACCGGACGACCCGGTGACGCGCGCCGAGGGCGGGAGCAGCCGCGGCACGGCCATGAGGGACACCGACTTGCCCGAGCCGGACTCGCCGACGATGCCGAGCACCTCCCCGGGCTCGACGTTGAAGCTCACCCCGCCTAAGGCGTTCACCGCCGCTCGTCCCTCACCGAACCGGACCCGCAGGTCACGCACGGAGAGCACCGGTTGCGCCAGGGAACCGTCCTTCCGCTCATCCGGGGCATCCGCTGCCCGGTGTATGGCCTCCATCGGCGTCCTCTCCTAAACGGAACCGCTCCCGGTCCCGGATCTCCGCGATAGATCGGCGGACTCGTCGCGCGACTTCACCTCAAGCCAGGTTTCACCTAGCGGCACATAGGTTCTGGTGCATGAAAGCATGCTGGCATGGGGGCAGACCAGAGTTCCCAGGTCACAGCTTGATTGCGACGCTGCCGGTCAATGCCAGTGCGCGACCTCGTCGACCGGGTATACCGGTCGCGGCACGCGCGCCCAGAGCAGCGCCGTGATGTCCGACTGCGTCGGCCCGGAGGTGTCCGCCCGGATCACCCAAGTGGACAGATGGGAGAACCACTGGAAGTTGCTGGCCGCCTTGAGCCCGGCGGCGACCCGCACCAGCAGCTCACCGGCGAGTCGGCCGGTGTCGACCAGGTCAGGTTCGACGTCGTCCTCGCTCGCCGCCGCACACGCGCCGTGCCTCAGCACGGCGAGCCCGTCCAGCGGGCCGGCGTCCGCCAGGCGCTCGGTCAGCTCCAAGGTCAGCTGGGCGAGAGTCTCGTCGGTCAGCCGCCCGCCCGCCACGTCCCGCGCCTTGATCAGCGGGACGATCTCGACAGCCTCACCCGACGCCTCGACCGCCGTCAGGAAGCCACCGACCATCCCGACGCCGACGAGCTTGTCGAGCATCTCCGATCCGCGGTACAGACCGAACGACTCGAAGCCCGCTGTCGTCGACGGGCACGGGTTGAAGGTGTTGGTCTCCTGTGCGATGTACGTGACCGCGAGCCGCATGGCACCTGCCTCCGTCTTCTGGCCCGACCAGGTTGTTTCACTGGCTAGACAACGCGTCTCACGCAGTGACACTTTCTACCGCACCCGACGGGCTAGGGACAAGGCTTGCGAGACTCGCGTCAGCCCGATGACGCACCCGTGACTATTGCATGCACTGGAATACCATTTCCATTTTTGTTGCGCCCGGATGAGCACCATGGTGGGATGGCGGGGTGGCACACCACCCCCTTGACCTCCTCGCCGAGCAGGGACGACTGCGTCTTGCCCCGCCGGTCGCCGAGTTCGTCGTCGGTGCCGCCGGTGACGGCCTGACCGACCGGCGCAACGTCGAGGAATTCCGACGGTACGCGTTGCTGCCCGCAGTCGGCGGCGACGTCGGCACCATCGACACCCGCACCTCGCTGCCGGGTGTGGGAGCTCCCCCACCCGGTGGTGCTCGCGCCGACGGCTCTGCACCAGCTCTATCACCCCGAGGGGGAGGCGGCGACGGCCCGCGGCGCCGCCGAGACCGGGTCGCTGCTGGTACTGAGCAGCGACGCGAGCCAGCCGCTGGAGAGTACGGCCACACACCTGCCACAGGGCTACTACGTCCAGCTCGCACCGTGGCGCGACCAGGGGCTGGTCCGGGACTTCGTCCAGCGGGCCGAGGAGGCCGGGGCGCGGGCTCTCGTCCTCACCCTGGACAGTGCGGTCGGCGGCGCCCGGTACCGGCAGGAGCGCTACCTGCCGGACCTCCCGCCGAGCGTGTCCCGGGCCAACTTCACCGTCGGCGCCCGGCGGCTCACCAGCGACCGGACGACAACGGGCGACCAGGACAACCCATACCGGGACATGGTGCCGAGCTTCATCGATCCGAGCGCCACCTGGTCAACCATCGAGCGGTTCGTCGGGTCCACCAGGCTGCCGGTGATTGGCAAGGGCATCATGCGTGGTTCGGACGCCGCGCGCGGCGTCGAGGCGGGCCTCGCCGGGATCGCGGTCTCGAACCACGGCGGGCGGAACCTGGACAACGCGGTCGCGACCCTGGAGATGCTGCCCGAGGTGGTCGACGCGGTCGCCGGGCGGGTACCGGTGCTAGTGGACGGTGGTGTCCGCCGTGGCTCGACGTACTCACCGCGCTGGCGCTCGGTGCCCGTGCGGTGATGGTCGGCCGCCCGTACGTCTGGGGTCTCGCCGCAGACGGGGTCGCCGGAGTACGCACCGTGATCGAGACCCTGGTACGGGAGTTGCGCGTCGCCATGGCGCTGTGCGGGGTCACCTCGGTCGCCGATGTACCGCCCGACACGGTCCGGGTACGCCCCGCGCGGTGACGTACGCCCGACCCTGCGACGTCACCCCTCCGGCGCGGGTGTACACCGGGCCGGGCCGGGAAACCACTCGCCCCGCACCGACCGGGACTGCGGAGCCGACCCGGCGGCCCGGCCGGGGGCAGCCGACCGGGCCTCGGGCCACTGGCCGGGGTCAGCTCGGCGACCACTCCAGCTCGGGGTCGAGCGGGTACAGCGGCCGGTCCACCCGGGTGAACGGCAGCAACACGATCCGGAGTCGGAGGGGCCACGGGTCTCGACGTCGAGGCACTCCCGGGCGATCGGCTCGTAGTGCGCCCGGTAACCACCGGCGGACTTGGTCACCACGATGTGCGCCTCCCGGGGGTCGAGCCCGACCCGCAGGTACAGCTGGTAGTCGAGCTGGCTCGACGGCCGCTCGGTGATGACGACGTGCAGGTGCTCCCCGACCCGCACCACGGCGGTGGCGCCGAGGTCGGCCGGGGCCGGCGGGTACTTCGACTGGTACCGGCCGTCGGCGAGGGTGACCACGTCTCCGGTGAGCTCCACCGAGGAGTGGAACCCGGGGGCGAGCGATCCTCCGACGTTCAGGGTCACCCGCGCGCCCAGCCCCAGTGCCGCGCACCGGCGGGCCGCCTCGGCATCGGTCACGATCACCTGCGCCCGGCCGGTCAGCTCCGCGCGCAGCAGCTCGGCCAGCACCTCCACCCCGTCGCCGGTGGCACCGGCGGAGACGCTGTCCGCGCCGTCACCCAGAACGACGGGCCCACGACGGATCCACGGCTCGGCGGCGGCGGCGGCGAGCGCGCTCGTGATCGGGATCTTCGGGGCGAGCACCCGGGTACGCCGTTCCAGGCCATCCGGGCCAGTTCGTCGGCCCGCTCCTGGGCGAGGTCCGGCCGACCGTCGGTGACGACCACGGCCGCCCAGGAGAAGCTCCGGTACGTCGAGCCACGGCTGCGCCATGAACAGCGACGCGTCCAATACGTCCGGCTCGGCGATCAACTCGACGATCCGCGCCATCACCTCGCTGATCGGCGGGTGGTTGGTGTCCTGACCCTCGGCCGACGTGATCATCGGGAATATGCGCCGAGGCGACCACGGCCGGGCCCCCGCCAACTGGGCGAGCAGCAGCTTCATCGCCCGCTCTCCGGTCGAGACCATGTCCACGTGCGGCAGCGTGTGGTAGCCGGCGATCAGCGCAGTGGCCGCCCCCATCCGCGCGGTGAAGTGACAGTGCAGGTCGAACGAGGCCGCGACCGGCACCTCCATAGCTCCGCGACCGCCTCCAACAGGTCGCCCTCGACATCCGACTCATCCTCGGCGACCATCGCACCGTGCAGTTGCAGGTAGACGCCGTCCACCTGGCCCCGCAACGGCGCAAGACCCGCGAGCAGGCGTTCCCGCAGGCGTGGATAGACCCCGGCGGCGACTGTCGGGCCACTGCATCGCGCCGGCCGAGGTGGTCGGGACCACCTCGGCGCCCCGCCGCCCGGGCGGCTGCCACCGCGCCCGCGATCGAGTCTAGTCCTTTACCGACGGTCAGCACGGCCGCTCCCTCGGCGTAGGTCGAGGAGTGGAAGGACGTCAGCTCGGTCACCCCCGGGGCGAACGTGTTCGCCTCGAACATCAGGCCCGCGATGGCGATCCGCGGCGCCCCACCCGAAGGCTGCCCGGCTGCGGTGTCCGTCACGACACGACCCCCTATATTCCATCAAGAGAAACTGCTGTTTCAGGATTCTCGACACTATCGACGGCGCCCCGGATCGCGCAACGGCCACCCGGCCAGCCACCGGGCAGGCCACTGGCCAGTACCGGCGACGGCTGGCCAGGACACCCGGGCTGTTCCGCTGTGCGAAAATGGCTTACCATCCAATGAATCTGCCGTCCCATTCAAGGGAGAACCATGCGCTTCCTCCGCGTAGGCGAGCCCGGTGCCGAACGCCCGATCGTCACCGACGATGCCGGCGTCAGCTACGACCTGACCCCGCTGACCGCCGAGATCGACGGCGCGTTCCTCGCCAGCGACGGCATCGCCTCGACCCGCCGCGCGCTGACCGAGCGACGGCTGCCGGCCATCGACATCACCGGCCACCGGCTCGGGGCCCCGGTGGCCCGGCCGCACGCCGTGTGGTGCATCGGAATGAACTACGCCGCGCACGCCGCCGAGTCCGGAGCCGAGCCGCCCGCCGTCCCGGTCCTGTTCTTCAAGACGCCGAACACCGTCGTCGGGCCGAACGACGACGTCCTGATCCCCCGCGGCTCGACGAAGACGGACTGGGAGGTCGAACTCGCCGTGGTCATCGGCGAGCGGGCGCGTTACCTGGACTCCCCGGCCGACGCCGCCCGGCACATCGCCGGCTACACCATCTCGAACGACGTCTCCGAACGGGCCTTCCAGCTGGAGATCTCCGCCGGCCAGTGGTCCAAGGGCAAGTGCGCGGAGACCTTCAACCCGCTCGGCCCGGCGCTGGTACCCGCCGACGAGATCTCCCCCGGCGATCTGCGGCTCTGGTCCCGGGTCAACGGCGAGACGCGCCAGGACTCCAGCACCGCCGACCTCATCTTCCCGGTCGAGCACCTGATCTGGCACCTGTCCCAGGTGGCCGTCCTCGAACCGGGCGACATCGTCAACACCGGCACCCCGCAGGGCGTGGCGCTCTCCGGTCGCTTCCCCTACCTGTCGGCCGGCGACGTCGTGGAGCTGGGCATCGACGGCATCGGCACCCAGCGCCAACTACTCCGGCAGGCGTGAGCGGTGGCGGCGCGGGTCACCACCGCGGAACGACCAGAACCAGGTGGTGACCGCGCCGACCACGGCGTCCCCGTCGTCCAGCACCGGCACGAGCGACCACTTGTCGAACGCGGTGCACGGGTGGCAGGGCCCGAGCCGCACCACGTCGCCGACCTGGAGCTGGCCATCGTGCACGAGGAAGCCGTGCTGGTCGTTCATGCTCCGGACGGTCACGCCGACGCAGGGCACCGAGCCACCGTCACGCAGCACGTCGAGGACGACCGGCAGGTGGCTGTCGTACGGCGCGTCCCGCTTGCCCGCGTTGATCAGCGCGAGCCCGGGCTCGGGCGTGGAGACGACGGCGGCCCAGAGGTCGAGCGCCGGACGGAGCGCACCGGCGGGGTGCCCGGCCTCGGCGGCCAGCGGTACGACCTCGGCGTACGGGCCGTGGTCATGGGTGACCGTCCCACCGGAGCGTACGACCACCCGCAGCGGGCGGCTCAGCACCGGCCGCTCGACGGCGGCGACCCGGTCCGGGAAGACCGAGCCACCCGCGGTCAGCAGGATCTCGTCGACGTCGCCGAAGAGACCGGCAGTCCAGCCGGGCAGTCGCCGCGGCGAGCCGAGCTAGGTACGCGTCCACGGCGGCCACCTGCTCGGCGTCCCGACCGGCGGGAAGGATGCCCTCGAACCCCTCGACCCCGACCAGGCGCAGCAGCTCGCTCTCCCCTACCGCGACGGCGACCGCGGCCAGTTCGTCCTCGGTCCGGGCCCCGGTCCGGCCACCGGGCACACCGAGCTCCACCAGCACCGGCAGGGGCCGCGCCGCGCCCGCCGCCCGCAGCTGCGCGTCGAGCGCCGCCACCCCGGCCGGCGAGTCGACGAGCGGAACGACCACCAGGCCGGGGTGGCGCTCGGTGAGTCGTACCAGCGCCTGGATGTTCGCCGGGTCGACCACCTCGTGGGCCAGGATGATCCGGCGGACGCCGAACGCGGCGAGCAGCCGGGCCTGGTGCACCGAGGCCACCGTCATTCCCCACGCGCCCGACGCGAGCTGGAGCCGGACCAACTCCGGCGAGAGATGGGTCTTGGCGTGCGGCGCCTGCGACACCCCGGCGGCGGCGCACCACGCCGCGTGCAGGGCGACGTTGTGCTCCACCGCGCTCGCCCGCAGGGTCAGCACCGGCAGCAGCAGGTCGGCGCGGCGCCAGCCCTGCCCGCCGACCTCCCCGGCCGGGATCGTCGGGTCGGGCAGGGCGCGGTACCGGGGCAGCACCGCCGGATCGCCCCCTGACCACGAACCCGCTGGTGAAACGCCCCCACTTTCGCCGTCAGCCGAGAGGGCCCACTGCATTGACCGGATCATCGGGCGATAGTAGCGTGGCACCCAATGGAATCACCATTCCACTAGCCAAAACTAGATTCGGCGTTTGAACCGGGGAGACCTCGCATGACGATCGCTGCATGGCCGGCATCCAAGCAGGCCTGGGAGCGCACGAAAGCCTCGCTCGCCGGCGGCGTGTCGACGGGTCTGCGCGCCTCCATGAAGCCGCATCCGCTCTTCTTCCAGGGCGGCTCCGGGCCGCGCCTGACCGACCTCGACGGAAACAGCTACCTCGACTACGTACTGGGCTGGGGGCCAGTCATCCTCGGCCACGGCCACCCGGGACTGACCGCCGCGGTCAGCCGGCAACTGCCGCTCGGCGCCACCTACGGCTCCGGGCACCTGCTCGAGGCCGAGGTCGCCGAGAAGGTGCTGTCCCGGATCCCCGGCGCCGAACGTGTGCTCTGGAGCAACACCGGCTCCGAGGCGACCCAGGCGGCGCTGCGGCTCGCCCGGGGCACCACCGGCCGGCGCCAGTTCATCAAGTTCCGGGGCCACTACCACGGCTGGACCGACCCGATGCTGGTCGGCTACCGGCCAGGCGCGGACGGCCAGTTCGGGCTGGGCAGTCAGGGCCAGAACCCGACGGCGCTCGACGACTTGACGCTCGTCGAGTGGGGCGACCTCGACACCGTCGCCGAACTGCTCAAGTCGCCCGACGCCGACTTCGCGGCCGTCTTCTGCGAGCCGGTGCTCTGCAACTCCGGCGTCGTCGAGCCGCCCCCCGGCTTCCTCGCCGGGCTGCGCGAACTCTGCACCGCGACCGGCACCGTACTCGTCTTCGACGAGGTCGTCACCGGATTCCGGATCGACTCCGGCGGCGCCGTCAGCCGGTACGGCGTCACCCCGGACCTGGTCACCCTGGCCAAGGCGATCGCTGGCGGCTACCCACTGGCCGCCATCGCCGGCCGGGCCGACATCATCGACCGGACCACCACCGGCATCGTGCACGCCGGCACCTACAACGGCAACCCGGTCGTCCTCGCCGCGGCCGGCGCGACCCTGGACGCGCTCGGCGAGCCCGGCGTCTACGACGACTTCGAACGACGCGGAAAGGCGCTGGCCGACGGTATGCGCGCAGCCCTGACCCGGCACGGCGTACCGGCGAGCGTCAACCAGGTCGGGCCGGTCGTGCAGCTCATCCCCGGGGTCGAGTCGGCCAGCGGCTTCGCCGACTTCATGCTGGCTGACCAGGAGTTCTACGACCGGCTCATCGTCCAGATGCTGCGCCGCGGGCTCTTCACCCTCCCGGGCGGACGCTGGTACCTGTCGACCGCCCACACCGACACCGATATCGTCGAGACGGTTTCGGTAATTGACGAGGCCCTCGGCGTCACCCTCGCCGATGGGCCCGGCCCGGTGATTCGACGCCTTACCTAACGGCGGAAGTTCACCAGAGAACGGCCCGACTCCAGGGTCGGCCGGACCGGGCCCAGCCGGACCGGTTCGATCCTGGAGTCGGACCGGCTGACCGAGGAAGGTGCGTATGGCTCGCGCCCACGGGCTCGCCGACTCGACGCTCGCCGCTCTTCGTACCTGCAGCGACGACGACGAGGTGCGCACCCGCGCGCTCGACCTGGCCGCGCACGCCAACGACGCCTCGCACTATCTCCTCCGGCCGCAGGCCGTCGTCGTGCCCGCCGATGCCCGCGAGGTCGCGAACCTGCTGCGCCTGGGCGTCCGCGACCGGCTCGCGCTCACCTTCCGCTCGGGGGGTACGTCGCTGTCGGGGCAGGGCGTGACCGACGGAGTGCTCGTGGACACCCGCCGGCACTTCCGCGGGTTCGAGGTCCTCGACGACGGGCGCGCGGTGCGGGTCGGGCCCGGCCTCACGGTCGCGGACGTGAACGCCCGCCTCGCCCGGTACGGCCGCAAGATCGGCCCCGACCCGGCGCGTCGAGAGGCCTGCACCATCGGCGGCGTCGTCGCGAACAACTCCTCCGGCATGGCGTGCGGCACCGAGTTCAACACCTACCGCGACGCTGGAGTCGATGACGTTCGTGCTCCCGTCGGGCACCGTCATCGACTCCGGGCGCCCCGACGCCGACGACGAGCTGCGCCACCGCGAGCCGGCGCTGTACGAGGGCCTCGACCGGCTGCGCGACCGCGTCCGCGGGAACCCGAACTCCGTCGAGCGGATCTGCGCCACCTGTTCTCGATGAAGAACACGATGGGGTACGGGCTGAACTCGTTCCTCGACCACACCCGCCCGATCGACCTGCTCACGCACCTGCTCGTGGGCTCGCGAGGGGACGCTGGGCTTCGTCGCCGAGGCGGTGTTCGCGACGCTGCCGGTCCTCCCGCACGCGGCGACGTCGATGCTGCTCTTCGCCGGGACCGCCGACGCCACGACGCACTGCCCGCGCTGCTCGAGGCGGGCGCACGGACGCTGGAGCTGCTCGACGCCGGGCGCTGGTCGTCGCGCAGTCCGACCCGCGGGCGCCGCAGTCGGTGCGCGACCTCGCGGTGGACGGCCACGCGGCGCTGCTCGTCGAGTTCCAGACCGCCACCGCCGAGGAGCTCGACGCGGGTCCAGGCCGGCGCCGAGCCCGTGCTCGCCGGGCTGCCGCTGACCCGGGCGGCCGGCCTGACCCGGGAGCCGACCGCCCGCGCCTCGCTGTGGGCCTCCGCACGGGGCTCTACACCGCGGTCGCGGCCGCCCGGCCGTCCGGGACGACCGCGCTGCTCGAGGACGTCTCGGTGCCCGTCCGGACGCTGCCCGTCGACCTGCGACGGGCTGACCGAGCTGTTCGACCGCCACGGCTACGAGGGCGCGGTGATCTTCGGTCACGCGAAGGACGGCAACGTCCACTTCCTGGTCAACGAGCGCTTCGACGACGAGGTCTCGCTCGAGCGCTACCGCCGCTTCACCGAGGAGATGGTCGACCTCGTGCTGTCCCAGGACGGGACGCTCAAGGCCGAGCACGGGACGGGGCGGATCATGGCGCCGTTCGTGCGGCGGCAGTACGGCGACGAGCTCTACGACGTCATGCGCGAGCTCAAGGCGCTGTGCGACCCCACCGGCCTGCTCAACCCCGGCATCATGCTGTCCGACGACCCGGACGCCCACCTGCGCGACCTCAAGATCGTCCCGACGGTCGACGCCGAGGTGGACGCGTGCGTCGAGTGCGGCTACTGCGAGCCGGTCTGCCCCTCGCGCGACGTCACGACGACGCCGCGCCAGCGGATCGTGCTGCCGCCGCGAGATCGCCGCGACGGCCCCGGCCCTGGGCGGCGGAGAGCTGACGAGGACTACCCCTACGACGCCGTCGACACCTGCGCCGCGGACGGCATGTGCGCCACCGCGTGCCCGGTCCGCATCAACACCGGCGACCTGATGAAGCGGCTGCGCTCCGAGCGGCACGGCGAGCGCGCGCAGGCCGCCGGGACGGCGGTGGCCCGGCACTGGGACGGGGTGTCGGGCACCGCGCGGGTGGCGCTGCGCGCGGCGGCGACGCTGCCCGGGCTGGCCACGGCCGCGTCGGCACTGGCCCGGCGGGTGCTCCCCGAGGACCTGGTGCCGCTCTACGCCCGCGAGGTGCCCTCCGGGGCCGACACCCGGCCGGCCCCGGTGTACCCGGCGGCGCCCGACGTCGTCTTCTTCCCGACCTGTATCGATTCGCTCTTCGGCGCGGCTGCCACCGCGACGAGCCGGCGCCGCTCGGCGCCCCGCCGCCTTCCAGGCGCTCTGCGAGCGTGCCCGGCTGCCGCTCGCGGTACCGGCGGGGATCGCCGGCCTGTGCTGCGGAACGCCGTGGAAATCCAAGGGGCTGACCCAGGGGTACGCGGAGATGGCCGGGCGTACCTTCGCCGCGGTCTGGGACGCCTCGGACGGCGGACGCCTCCCGGTGGTCTGCGAGGCCTCCTCCTGCGCGCACGGGCTGCGCGAGCTGGTTTCCGAGCTGAGCGGCGAGGAGCTGACCCGCTACCGGTCACTCACCCTGATCGACGCGGTGTCGTACGTCCGCGCCGAGGTGCTGCCCCGGCTCACCTTCCGGCGGCGGTTCGGCGCGGTGGCCGTACACCCGACCTGCGCGAGCGAGCATCTCAACTCGACGGCGGACCTGACCGCGCTCGCCGCCGCCTGCGCCGAGAACGTCGTCGTCCCGACGACCTGGAGCTGCTGCGGTTTCGCAGGGGACCGGGGCCTGCTGCATCCCGAGGTCACCGCCGGGGCGACCGCCGCCCAGGCTGCCGAGCTCGGCGATCGGCGGTTCGACGCGTACGTGTCGAACAATCGCACCTGCGAGCTGGGCATGTCCCGGGCGACCGGCCGAACCTACCGGCACATCCTCGAACTCCTGGAGTCCGTGACCCGATGAAGGTCCTCCTGCCGACCAGCATGCCGCTTGCCCCGGCGGTCCCGGCCGACGTCGAACTCGTCCACTACCGACCGGACGAGCCGGTCCCGCTCGACGCCGAGGACGCCGAGGTGCTCGTGGTCTGGGGCAACCCGGAGAGCCAGCTGCGCGACTGCGCGCGCCGGCTGGGCGCGCTGCGCCTGGTCCAGTCCCTGGCCGCCGGCACGGAGCAGGTGCTCGCCGCCGGCTTCGCGCCGGAGGTCGTGATCACCTCCGGCCGTTCCCTGCACGACCAGCCCGTGGCGGAGCACACCCTCGCCCTGGTGCTGGCCGCCGCCCGTCGGCTGCACCGGCTCACCCGGGCCCAGATCGGCCACCGCTGGGCGGGCGAGCTCGGCGGCGTACAGCCGGTCAGCGAGCCCAACGCATTCCGTACCCTGCGCGACGCCCGGGTGCTGCTCTGGGGGTTCGGCTCGATCGGCACGGCGCTCGCGCCGCACCTGAGCGCGCTCGGCGCCAAGGTGACCGGGGTGGCCCGCACCGCGGGCGTACGCGCCGGTTTCCCGGTGATCGGGGTCGAGGAGCTGCCGGGGCGGCTGCCCGACACCGATCTGCTCATCATGATCCTGCCGGCCACCCCGGGCACCCGGCACGCCCTGAACGCCGACCGACTCGCCCTGCTGCCCCCGCATGCCTGGCTGGTGAACGTGGGCCGCAGCAGCACGGTGCAGACCGACGCGCTGCTCGCCGCGGTGCGCGCCGGCCGGCTGGGCGGTGCGGCGCTCGATGTCTTTGCGACCGAGCCGCTGCCCGCCGACTCGCCGCTCTGGGACGAGCCGGACATCATCGTCAGTCCACACGCGGCCGGTGGCCGGCCGCTGGGCGCGGACGACCTGATCGCGGAAAACCTGCGGGCCCTGCTGGCCGGCGAACCGCCGCGGAACGTCGTCGAGCGCTGACCCGGACCGGGTCAGTACATCACCCAACCCCCGTCGACGTTGATGACCTGCCCGGTCACGAAGGACGCCTCATCGCTGGCGAGGAAGACGAAGGCGCCGGCGAGATCCTCGGCGACACCGCGCCGTGGCAGCGACTGCAGCGGCAGGATCTCGGCGGCCACGGCCTGCGCGTCCGGCTCCAGTTCGACCTCGTTCTCGGTACGGATCGCCCCCGGCATCACCGCGTTGACCCGTACCCGGTGCGGGCCGAGTTCCCGGGCCAGCGCCCGGGTCATGCCCAGGATCGCCGCCTTCGAGGCGGTGTAGTGCAGCGCCCAGGGCTGGCCGGTGCGTACCATCACCGAGGTCAGATTGATGATGTTGCCCTGGGTCGCGATGAGGTCGTCCCGGGCCGCCTTGGCCAGCAGCCAGGTACCACGGGTGTTGACCGCCTGCACCAGGTCCCACTGCGCCACGCTGATCTCCTGGTACGGCGAGCGGCCCGAGGCCGCCGCGTTCGCCACGAGCACGGAGATCGGACCCAGCTCACGGCGGGTCCGCTCGACTGCGGCAGCGGGCCCGTCGGGGTCGGCGAGGTCACCGGCGACCGCGACGGCGGTGCCTCCGGTGGCCCGCAACTCGGTCGCGAGCCGCTGCGCCGCCTCGGTCATCGCCGACGTCGGTTCGTGGGCGAGGGCCACGGCGGCGCCCTCCGCCACGAACCGCCGGGCGACCGCCGCGCCGATCCCCCGCGACGCCCCGGTGATCAGGGCGGTACATCCGGCCAGTCGCCCGTCGGTCATGTCAGCGCCTTTCCAGCCAGCCCGTCCTCGACGGTAAGCACCGAGTCGACGAGCGCCTGGGTGGCCGCCGCGCTCGGGTTGCGGACCAGTTCGGCGGGGGTCCGGTCTCCACGATCTGTCCACCGGACATCACCGCGACCCGACTGGTGGTGTAGGCGACCACCGATAGGTCGTGCGCGATGAGCACGAGCGTCAGCCCCAGCTCGGCGACCAGGTCCTTCAGCAGGTTGAGCACCTGGGCCTGGATCGACACGTCGAGCGCTGAGACGGGCTCGTCGGCGATCACCACGTCCTTGGGGTGCGAGCTGAGCGCCCGCGCGATAGCGATCCGCTGCAGCTGGCCGCCGGAGAACTCGTGCGGATACTTGGTGAGCCTGAGGCCGGTGCCGAGACCGACCTGGTCGAGCACCTCACGGACCGCGCGGTCTGGCCGGCCTGTCCACGCGCAAGCCGCGCGCCTTTAGCGGCTCGAGAGCAGCGAGCGCCGACGACCGGGGGTCCAGGACGGACTCGGTTCTGGAAGCACCACCTGCACCGACCGGCGGAACTCCCGGCGCCTCGGCCCGTCCAGCGCCAGACGTCGCGGCCGTTGATGCGCCATCGTCCCGGTCGGTGGGCTCGCCCGACCGACCAGCCGGGTGAGGGTGGACTTGCCGCACCCGGACTCACCGACCAGGCCGACTCCGCCCGCCTTGGGGGCATGGCGTGGAAGCGACGTCCCGTGCAGCGCGGCGTAGCCTGTTCCCGTTGGCCGAAGAGGGCGGTCCGGGCGAGCCGGTACGTCTGGCCCGACGCCCTGGGCCGCGATGACCGGGACAGCCTGCTCCGTGCTGGGGGGTCACGGCCGTGCTCTGTCTTGGGGCGGTCATCGGGCACCCGCCGGGGTCGACGCGGGCTCCGGGTGCCAGCAGGCGGCTCCGTAATGGCGCCGGCCAGGGCCGGGACCACCTCGCACTGGTCGCTGGCCCGGCCGCAGCGGGTACGGAAGGCCCACCCCGAGGCGCATGGCGTGCAACGGCGGCGACGCTACCGCGGATCGACGGCAGCCGCGTGGTTCCCTCTCAGCTCGATGTTGTCCAGGGTCGGCTGGGACTTCAGCAGGCCCCGTGGGTGTACGGGTGCCGTGGCGAGCGGAAGACCAGCGTCGTGCCGGGCCCCCCCTCGACCACCCGGCCGCCGTACATGACACAGGACGTGGTCACACATGGGCGGCGACCACCGCGCAAATCGTGGGTGATCATGAGCAGCGCGCTGCCGCGCTCCTTGACCGCCCCGTCGAGCAGCCGTGAGCACCTGCTTCTGCACCGTCACGTCCAGCGCGGTGGTCGGCTCATCCGCGATGATCAATTGGGGGTAGCAGGTCAGCGCGATGGCGATCATGATGCGCTGCCGCTGACCGCCGGAGAGCTCGTGCGGATAGGCCCGCAGCACTGGTCGCGGCGGTGGCATGCCGCATCTGGGTGAGCAGTTCGAGCGCCTGTCCCGGGCCCGACCCGGGAGACCCGGCTGTGCCCGCAGCACCCCGGTGATCTGCGCACCTACCCGTCGGGGACGGGGTTGAGCGCGGAGAGCGGGTCCTGGAACACCATCGACAGGGTCCCGGCCACGCCGGCCCGAGAACGCCCGACGCAGATCTTCATCAGGTCGACGCCGTCATGCCACACCTCCCCCTCGGTGCGCCAACCGGGCTTGGGCAGCAGGCCCATACGGCGAGCCGGTGAGGGCTCTTGCCGGCCCCGGACTCGCCGACCACGCCGACCCTCTGGCCCGCCCGTACCCGGAGGTTGACCCCCCGGACCGCGACCAGGTCGCCGCGCCGGACCACCAGGTCACGGACGTCGAGCACCACGTCCCGGCCCGCATCGGGCTCCGCCGACCGGGGCGACCCGGCGTGCAGCACAGATTCCGTCATGACTTCCTCCGTCGCAACCGGGGGTCGAGCACGTCACGCAGTCCGTCGCCGAGGATGTTCAACCCCAGCACCGCGATCACGATCGCCAGGCCGGGCCAGATCGCCAGCGGGCTGGCCACCCCGACGGTCTCCTGGGCCTCCTTTAGCAGGATTCCCCAGGAGACGTCCGGACGGGTCACCCCGACCCCCAGGTAGGAGAGGCCCGCCTCGGTGAGGATGCCCACCGCGAAGTAGAGCGTGAACTGGACGATCATCACCGAGAAGATGTTCGGCACCACGTGCCGGGCCAGGATGAAGAGTCGCTTGCGGCCGTACAACTGGGCGGCCGTAATGAAGTCCTCCTGGAGCACCCGCAGCGCCGCGGCCCGGACCACCCGGGTGAAGGACGGGGTGAAGAAGACCGACAACGCGAAGATGGTCGAGCCGACCCCGGCCCCGATCGTCGCGGCCAGCACCAGCGCGAACACCACGCCCGGGATCGACAGCAGGATGTCCGCGCCGCGCATCACCGTCTCGTTGACGTACGGCCGGGACGACGTAGCGATCAACCCGGTGATCGTGCCGAGCACCAGCCCGAGCAGGGCGGCGCCAGCGGCGACGATGATCGAGGTACGCGCACCGATCATCAGCGCGCTGGCGACGTCCCGTCCGAGCGCGTCGGTGCCGAGCAGGTGCCCCGACGACCCGACCGGCAACAGCCGGTCCTTCGGGGAGCACCTGGTTCGGGTCGGCCGGCGTCCAGAAGATCGACAGTACCGAGATCACCAGAAACGCGCCGGTCATCACCAGGCCGACCACCAGGGACGCGTTCCACGGCTATCCCGGCGGGGCGATCGGCCGGGATCGGTACCGGTCGCGGAGACGACTGCCTCGCTCATCGGGCCACCCTCACTCGTGGTCGAGGATTCCGTAGAGGACGTCGACGACCAGGTTCACTACGAGCACGAACGCGACGATCACCATCACCGTGCTCTGCACGACGATCACCTCTCGGGCGCTCACCGCACTGAGGATCATCCGGCCAGGCCGGGTAGCGAGAAGACCTCCTCGATGATCACCGTCCCGCCGATCAGCTCGGCGGCGAGCAACCCGACGACGGTGATCAACGGCAGCGCCGCGTTACGGACGCCGACCCGCAGCAGGGCGGACCGTCGGGTCATCCCGGAGGCCCGGGCGGTACGGACGTAGTCCTCGTTCATCACGTCCATCACCGCGGTGCGGGTGTACCGGCTCAGGGTGGCCGCCATGACCATGCCGAGCGCGAGCACCGGCAGGACCAGCGACTGGACCGCCCCGCTGACCGACGACGTCCACGGCGTCCAGCCGCCGGTCGGCAGCCAGCCGAGCTGGACACCGAAGAGCAGTGAGAGCAGCACGCCGGCCCAGAAGACCGGGATCGCGATCCCGACCTGGCTGAGCATGGCGACGAACGTGCCGATCGGCTTGCCGGCCTTCGTCGCCGCGTACGTGCCGGTCGGTACCGCCACCAGCAGCGCCAGAACCAGCCCGGCGAGGGCCAGTGGGACGCTCACCGGCAGCCGGGCGACGAGCAGGTCGGCGACCGGCTCACCGGTACGAAAGGAAGTGCCCAGATCACCCTGGACATCCCGGTGATCCAGTCCAGGTACTGCACCGGCAGTGGGCGGTCGAGGCCCAGCTCGGCCATCAGTTCGTCGATGGCCTGAGGGCTGGCCGCCTTGCCGAGCATGACAGCCGCGACGTTGCCCCCGGCGAGCCTGATCAAGCTGAAGATCAGGATCGACGAGACGAAGAGCGCCAGCACGAAGAACGCGAGACGCCGTGCGAGGAAGACCAGCATCGTGTCCTGTCCTAGACGGGGAGTTCCCCGGTCGGGGCCGGGATTCAAGGGCAGATCCGACCGGGCTCCGAGGAGGGTCCGGCCGATCGTTGGTGGCCCGGGCAGGGATGACGCCCGGGCCACCAACGGTCACCAGCTCAGGTTGGCGAACTGGATGTCCACCATGATCTGCGGCTCCTGCCAACCCTTAAGGTCCGGGTTAAGCAGCCCCACCCCGCTCTTGGCGAGGAGCGGGACGATCACGGCGTCCTTCTTGAGAACGTCGCTCGCTTGTGCCATCAGAGCCTCGTACTGCTCGACGCTGGTCGCCGCATCCGCCTGGCTCATCAGCTTGGTCATCTCCGGGCTGCAGTACGTCGTCCAACCCATCTTCGACTGGTCCGAGCAGGCGAACTGCGTGATCGGCGCCGGGTCGGACATGACCGTGATGCCGAACTGCGACGGACGCCCCTGGAAGATCGTCTGCGAGTAGCGCGCGAGTTCGAGGGCGTTCCGCTCCACCTTGGCCCCGGCCCCCTGCAACTGGGGGATGAGCAGGTCGGCCGGGAGCGAGAGGTCCGGTACGTCGCTGAGCGAGGTGAACTCCAGCGGCGCGCCGTCGTAGCCGGCCGCCTTGAGCTCCGCGGTGGCGGCGTTGACGTCGAAGGCCGCCGGGCAGGTCTCGGAGCTCTCCTCGGAGTACCAGGAGGTGTTCGACAGGCCGTAGCCGCAGGTGGCCTTGGCTCCCCACGGGGCGTTGAAGGCGTCGATGAACTGCTGCCGGTCGACGACTTCGCCAGCGCCCGACGCACCGCGACGTTGTCGAACGGCGCCTGGATGCTGTTGAAGGCGACGTACAGCATCTCGCCGACCTGCGGGTAGGTGATGCGGTTGAAGTCCTTGTCGAAGCCCTGGGTGCTGAGACGCTCCCAGAGGTCGATCGTGATGACCGGCCAACCTAGGCCTCGCCGGCGCGCAGCGCGTTCAGCGCGGCGGTCCGGTCGGGATGATCCGGACCTCGACGTCCTTGATCTTGGGCTGCTCGCCCAGTAGCCGGGGTTGGCCGAGAAGGTCAGCCCGGGAGTCCGTCACGTACTGGTCGAGTACGTAGGGGCCGGTGCCGATCGGCTTCGTCGCGATGCCTGCGGCCCGCCTCGGCCTCCGGCTGAATCGAGCCCGGACATCCCGCCCATGCCACGGAAGAACGCTGGCTTAGGGCGGGAGAGCTTGACAGTGACCGCCTTGTCACCGCTCGCCGTGATCGACTCGACCACCTCGTACGGAGCGTTGTAGGTCGTGATCGGACTCTTCTGCATGGTGGTCAGGGAGTAGACGACGTCCTGCGCGGTCACCGGAGCGCCGTTGGAGAACTTGGCGTCACGGATGGTGAACGTGTAGGTCTTCTGGTCCTCGCTGATCATTTCCAGCTCGGCCACGCCGGGCTGGGCCTTGCCATCCTTGTCGAGGGTGACCAGCGGCTCCACCACATTGCCGGGCAGCCACAGCACCAGGGCGGTGAGGTCTGTTCTTGACATAGTCGAGCGTGCCCGGATCCTGCTGGGCGATCAGGACGAGCTTGTTGTCGCCCTTGCGCGCCCCAACCGGAACCGCCACTGCCACCGGCACCGCCACTGCAGGCGGCGGTCACCAGGAGCGCGGCGCTCAGCACGGCCGCCAGGCCGCCTCTGCGCAACCGTTGCCTTCTCATATCCGGAGCCTCTCGCGTCGAACGCGGCCACCGCCCAGAGGTTCCGCGTATAGGAAAAAAGTTGATTCAGTATGTGGAGCGCATGATCACTGGCGTCAAGCGTTGTTTGGGCAGGGGCGTCAAGCGTTGTTTGGGCAGGTCAGGTTACGGTTTCGTTAGCGATGCGCCGGCGAAACCAACAGGTGGGACAGCACGGACCCGGGCACCTCGACCCGGGCCCGGAACAACCGTCCGGCATTCGGATCGGCCGCTACGGCAGCGGCGTCCATGCCCTCCCGGGCCGTGGTCACCAACAGGTCCCGCCCATCCGGTCCACCCAGCGCGACGCTGGTGACCTGCGGAGTCGGCACCTCGACCACGGCGTCCACCCGACCGTCCGAGAGCCGCCACACTTGCCCGGTGCCGTACATCGCCACCCAGAGCGCGCCGGTCCGGTCCGCGGCCACCCCGTCCGGGAGCGCCACCGGGCCCGGCCCCGGCGGAAGCAGGGTCGCCCGACGCGACCGGAGCAGCGCACCGCTCTCCGGCGCCACCTCGTGTTCCCACAGGCAGCGCTCGGCGGAGTCCACCTGGACCAGCACGCCGGATGCACCACGACCCCCGCCCGCCGACCGCCAAAGCATGCCGTTCGAGAGCGTGAACCCGGTCGCCACGGTCCACGCCCGACCGTCGGCCTCGACCATGTGCAGCGCCCCCGCGCCACGGCGGCGTTCCGGGTGTACCGAGCCGATCCAGAGCCGACCGGCGGCGTCCGCGGTCCCGTCGTTCAGCAACCACCCCGCCGGCAGGTCGATCCGGGACCAGGGGCGGGGCCGCCCGCCGTCCGCATCGACCACGAGCAGGTCGGTGCCGCTCGCCACGACGAGTCGCGCCCTCGTCCGCCGGATGCACCAGGCTGAGCCGGCCGCCCGTGCGGAGCACCGCCCGGACCGCACGAGCGCCCCCGTCCGAGGCCAGCCCGGCGTCCGCCGCCCAGAGCACGCCCGCCTCCGCGTCCACCCACCACCAGGCGTCGTACGCCCAGCGCGGGCTCTCGCCGAGCGCACACACCGGTGCCTCGACGGCGGTCGCGGCCAGCCGGAGCGGGGCCGCCCCGGCACCGACCGGCGGGACCTGGAACGGGGCGGCGCCGGCACCGACCGCCAGGGACCGGACCTGGGCGGTCCCGTCCGGCTCCGCCCCGTGCCCGGTCATCGAGATCCGGGTGCGGCGTCCGTGGCGGGCCGTGGCGCGTAGGCGACGACGTCAACCTCGAACTTCAACACCCCGATGCCCCCCGCCACGGTCGTCCGGGCCGGCAGCGGCGTGCTGAAGTACGACGGGTAGCGCCGGTTGTACTCGTCCCGGTAGGACATGTCGCCAAGAAGGACCGCACCTGCACCACGTCGTCCATCGACGCGCCGGCCGCGGCGAGGATCCGGGCGACGTTCTTGATCGACCGGTCCATCTCACCGGCGAAGTCCTCCTCGACGTACGCGCCGAGGTCGTCGACCGAGGCCTGGCCGGAGACGAAAATGGGATCGCCGGCGCGTACCGCCGGAGAGAAGGGCAGGTGGCTCTGCGGCACATCGCCGTCGACGATCGCTTCACGGGGCATGGTTCGGTTCTCCTTGGATTGCTGGGACGCCGGAATCGCTGGGCAGGCCGGTACGACGCGGATCAGGACGCGGTCGCCGGCGGGTAGGCCGTGTCGGGCTCGAACGGGTACATCGGCCGCCGTCGGTGCCGGTAGCTGAACTCCTGCACCGACAACCTCGTCACGCCGGGGGTGTCGACCACGACCAGGCCCTCGCACACCTCGGCGTAGCCGGCCCGGGGACCGTTGACGCCCTTGGCGACGATCGCCCGGAAGGACTCCGGCTCCAGCCCGACGGCACGCAGTTGGTACGGGGTGATCGGCTGCACGAGCTTGGAGGTGAGCACCACCGTGATGCCGTCGTCGGTGCGCAGCGCCACCATCGGACCGGCATCGAAGTAGCGCAGCCCGCCGTGCGCCATCTTCGGTTCCTCGTAGTGCCCGTCCGACCGTCCCACGACCACCGCGTCGAGTGGCACCGGTCGCCCGTCCTGCTCCACCGAGCGCCCACCGACCTCGACGCGTACCCGATCGCCGAGGGCGACACCACTGAGACCGGCGACCGTCTCGGGATCGAGCAGCACCGTGACCAGGCCAGCGACCCGCCGCCGGACCGCTGCCGCGAGCAGCACCGTGGAGTCGCCGGGCCCGCCCCCGCCGACGTTGTCGCCGACATCGAGCACCAGCAGCGGACTACTCCCGGTGTGCGCCTCGATGTGGGTGAGAGCCTCCTCGACGCTGACCCCGCCGCCCTGGAGCTCTTCCCGGGCTGCCCAGATGTGGTCGGCCATGGTCCGGGCGACCTGCCCGGCGGCGGCCAGCCCGTCCCGATGGGCGACGAGCACGGACATCCCCATCTGCGGTACGTCCGCGTATGGGAAACCCTCCACGATGCTCACGTCGAACACCCCGGCGCCCCGTTCGAGCTCCCGGGCGATGTCGAGGAGACCGGCCATCGGCTGCTCACGGGTGTCCTGCTTGGTGATCGTGACCGCCAGCGGGAGCTGCTCCAGGGCCAGGCCGGGGCGCTGTCCGGTCCGGATCAGCTCGATGACCCGGCCCCGGCACTCCAGGCCCCGGGCGCGTGCGTCGACGTGCGGGTTCGTCTGGTACGGCAGCAGTACGTCGACCGTCCGCACCAACCGCTGGTCGACGTTGGCGTGCATGTCGATGACAGCACCGATCGGTACGTCCGGACCGACGACCGCACGAACCCGCGCCGCGATCTCGGCGTCGGCGTCCAACCAGCCCTCAGCGACTGCGGCGCCGTGCAGCCCGAGCAGTACGCCGTCGAACGGTCCCGCGGCGGAGAGCCGGTCGGCCAGCTCCGCGACGATGACCGTGAAAGCCTCTCCGGTGATAGCCCCGCACGGGTTGATCCAGGCGGCGAGCAGCGGAACAAGCTCGATGTCATCGGCACCGACCTGGTCGGCACCACCCCCGAACGGATCCTCGCCGAGGGGCGCGAGGAAGCCCGCGAAGGTCGCCTGCGACTCCCCGTAGTGGTCGACCATGCCCTGCTCGCGGTGGATACCGCCGTCCTCGTAGGTCGCGAGGCCCGCCGGCACGGTCGAGAACGTGTTCGTCTCGTGCCCCAGCCCCAGGATCGCCAGTCGTACCGCCATCACCCGTCCCTTTCCGTCGATGTCTATCGACCGGCGCCGGTCAGCCAGTCCCGGACCCGGCCCGGAACCTCCTCGATCGTCGCCGGCACCGGCCGCTGCTCCGGCGCGGTGAAGCGGCCGAGATCCTTCAGGCCGTGGCCGCTGAGCACCACACACGGCTCGTCCCGGCCGCCGAGCCGCTCCGGCCTCGGCGTCCTGCGCGACGGCGGCGAGGGCGAGAGCCGAGGCCGGTTCGACGAAGATCCCCTCGGTCCGGGCGAGCAGGTCCTGGGCCGCCCAGGCGTCCTCGTCCCGTACCGGTGCTCCCCAGCCGCCGGACGAGGTCACCGCAGCCACCGCAAGCGCGCCGTCCGGGGGTACCGGTAGTTGCAGACCGGAGATCCTCGTCGACCAGTTCCCGATGGTCGGCTCGGCGATCTCCCCGGCGACCGCCCGCGCGATGGGCGCGCACCCCGCCGGCTGGGCCACCACCACAGCGGCGTCGTGACCGCCGGTCCGCAGGCCCCGCGCGGTCGCCACCAGGAGCCCGCCACCCCCGGTCGGTACGTAGACGTGGCTGGCCCGACCGTGCTCGGCGATCTCCTCGCCGATGCCGTCCGCCCCACGCATCCCCTCCGGGTTGTGCGCGTGCGCGGTGATGGTGAGCAGCAGGTTCTCCGCTTCGGCGACCGTACCGAGCCGGGCCATGACGTCGGGCCCCATCTGGTCCATCGACAACCGCAGTACGCCGTAGGGCGCGATCGAGGCCAGCTTCTCCGCTGGGGCGTCGGCCAGTACGCAAAGCACCCCAGGCAGACCGGCCCGGGCGCCGTACGCGCTCATCGCGGCGCCGCCGTTGCCGGACGAGGTCGCGATCCAGCCACGGCGCCCCTCGCGCAGTGCGATGGTCAGGCTGGCTGCCGCGATCCGGTCCTTGTACGACCCGGTCGGGTTCAAGTACTCCGCCTTCGCCCAGAGCCCGCCGAGTCCCCAGCGTTGCGCGAGTCGGGGCAGCGCGACCATCGGCGTACGGCCCTCGCCCATCGAGATCCGCGGGTCGATCTGGTCACTCATCGGTTGTCCTCGTTCCAGCGATGACCTGCTCGGCGACGATCGCCACGGTGTCCCCGGCCGCGAGGCGGGCACGCCGGCGCAGCAGCATCACCATTCCGTCGCGCGGGCTACGGACCGACGCCACGGGCGTACCGTCGTCATCGACCACCTCGCCGAGCGTCGCACCGGCTGTGACCTGCTCACCGACCTCCACCGAGGTGACGAGGTAGCCGGTCTCCTCGGCCAGGATTCCGCCGTCGGTGTCGCCGTCGCCGCGGACCACCACCGAGTCCGGCGCCGGTGGTGCCGTCGTCGTCATTCCAAGGTGGTGCAGGACCCGGAGCACCCCGTCGACGTAGCAGTCGAGATCACGTCGGCGGACCTGGCCACCGCCGCGCCCCTCGACGTACACCGACGGCACGCCGCACGCGGCGGCGGCTGAGAGCGACCGTCCGGGCGACGCCTCCAGGTGCTGCCACACGAAGGGCGCCCCGAAGACCGCGGCAGCCGCGGCGGAGCGGGCGCACACCGGTCCCGGCCCGGCGTGGTAGCCGACCAGGAGTGGCATGTCGAACCCCTCGCCGGCCGAGTGCAGGTCGATCAGCAGGTCGGCACCGGCGATCACCCGGGAGGTGAGGAAGGCGGCGACCCGTTCGGTCGGGGTGCCGTCGTCGTCGCCGGGGAAGACCCGAGCCAGGTTCTGCCCATCCAGCGGGCTCGACCGGGTGACCGCCTGCCAGGCCGCGGGATGCGCGGGCGCGGCGATCCGGACGGTACCGGCCAGTTCGGCGGGGTCGAGCAGTCGGGCGATCCGGCGGGCCGCGAGGACCCCTTCGAGTTCGTCCCCGTGCACGCCGCCGAGCACCGCGACGGTCGGGCCGGCGGCCTGCCCCACCACCTCGACAAATTCGGGCAGATCGGGCACGTCAGGCCGCGCGCTCCGCGCGATGGTCATGAGGGTCCATCCTTCACCGAGGGCGACGTTCGGCCGCCCGGCTCAACGGTTTCATTCCACATACAGAAACGCTGGTTTCAAAGTGGGATGCTAACGTATGGCCTGACGTGCTCGCCAAGACCACCGCGGCAGGCCCGGTACAGCGACTGCCCATCGACGCATCCGTGCCCTACGATGATGGCCACCAATTCCGGCGCCCCAGGCGCCGAGCCCGCCGGACAGGGGACCGACTGTGACACTGACGGAGCCGACCGAGGCGCCCGCCTACCCCCTGCGCGCGGTCGACCGGGTCTGCGACATTCTGGACATCCTGGCGAACTCCCCCGAGGGTGTCTCGCTCACCGCAGTCGCCGACGGAGCCGAGTTGCCGAAGAGTTCAACCTTCCGCTACCTGACGGCGTTGGAGGCCCGACGCTACGTCGAACGTGACCCTGAGACTGCCTCCTACCGGCTCGGTCTCGCGTTCCGCCCCAGAACACCCACGCGACGGCCCGGTTGACGAACCTGGCCAAGCCCGCGCTGGAAAAGCTACGTGACCAGTTGCAGGAGACCACGAACCTGGGCGCGCTGGACGGAGCCTTCATCGTGCACACGGTCGTCGCGGAGTCACCGCAGATGATGCGGCTGGCGGCACGCGTGGGCGAACGCGGGTACGTGCACTCCACCGCGCTCGGCAAGGCAATCTGCGCGACATTGCCCGAAGACCGGGTGCGGTCGGTCCTCGCCGCCACGGGAATGCCGCAGTTCACCGAGGCGACCATCACCAGCGTCGACTCCTACCTTGCCGAACTGGACCGCGTTCGCGTAGAAGGTTACGGGCTGGACGACGCGGAGAACCAGGCGGTCGGACGCTGTGTGGCCGTGGCGGTCGAGGGCGTCGGCTTCCCGGCCGGCATCAGTGTCAGCGCACCCGCCAACCGATTCCCCCCGGAGCGTACCGAGGAGATCGTTGGTCACCTCCGTAAGGTCGCTCGGACGTTGACCCGCGAGATGCGGGCCTGAGCCACCCCGACCAAGCCAACGCTGCTGCTGCGACTGCCCTACCTGGCCGAGATTCTTGCGCTGCGCCACCAGATCGCCATCCTGCACCGTCAGGTCGACCGACCTCGGCTCACCGGCGACCTCAAGGGCCGGTTTCCGCGACCGTCCCTTGAGGCGTGGTCCGTCGGTCAGCCCAGGCGGGCGGTCACCGCGGCGACCACCTGCTCCTGTTCCGGCACGAGATAGAAGTGGTCACCGGGGAACGTCGCCAACTCGAAGCAGCCGGTGGTCAACTCCCCCAGGCCCGCACCGTCGACGTGGTGCAGGTCGGGTCCTCGGTGCCCAGGTAGGCGACGATCGGGGCTCGGACCTTCGCCGGTTCCCGCGGCAGGTGGCGGTAGAGCATCCGCAGGTCCCCCCGGAGCGAGGGCATGATCAGCTCGCGGAGCTTCGGTGACCGCAGCAGCACCGGATCGACCTCGCCCAGGGCGCCGATCCGGCCGAGCAGATATTCGTCGTCGGCGAGATCCGGATCGAGGTCGACCTGGCAGACGTGCGGCGCGCCGTGTCCCGAGACGAAGAGCACGCTCGGCGTGAACCCGTACCGGGACTCCAGGACCAGGGTGACCTCGTACGCCACCGACGCGCCCAGGCTGTGGCCGAAGAACGCGATCGGCCGGTCCAGGTACGGCACGAGCACGTCACTGATCCGCTCGGCGAGCACGTCCATCTGATCCACGCAGGGCTCCAGCAGCCGGTCCTGCCGACCCGGGTAGCAGACCGCCAGCAGATCGGTGGCGCCGGCAAGCAGGCCCGCCCAGGGTTGGAACACGTTGGCGTTCCCACCGGCGTGCGGGAAGCAGACCAGCCGCAGGTCGGACCGCTCAGCTCGGCGGAAGGTCCGCAGCCACCGGCCGCGCACCTCGGCCCCTGCCATCTCCACGTTTCTCTTCCCGCCGGCCGATGCCCGGTCAGTCCGACATCGCCACCAGGATGCGGCGGCTCCCGGTGTAGGGCCGCCGACCGTGCGCCACCAGCACGTTGTCGATCAGCAGCAGGTCACCGGCGCGCCAGTCCACGTCGATCGCCGCGTCCAGCCCTCGGTCGCGGATCTGGAACACGTACTCGTCGGGGATCGGGCTGCCGTCGGCGAAGGTGACCGACTGGGGCAGTTCGTCCTGCGTCATCACCTGGGTCATCACCCGAGCGACCTCGTCGTCCAGAGCGGCCGGGTGCCACTGGTCGCTCTGGTTGAACCACACCTCCACCCCCGTTACGGGGTGCCGGGTGGTGGCCGGGCGGACCTGGCTCACCCGCAGCCCTTCCGCGGTCCACTTCCAGGTCGCCCCGGTGCCGTCGAGGAACGCCTCGACCTCCGCCCGGTCCTCGGTCTCAAAGGTCTGCTGCCAGCTCTTGCCCAGCCCCAGGCCGTCGTGCAGGTTCTGCTGGTACACACCCCGCCCGCGAAGGCGGCGCGGACCTCCGGGTCGAGGGACTCCAGCGAGTGATGGGCGTCGACCACCGGGGTAGCACCGCCGGTCGGCGCGGCAAGCTGGCAGTAGAACAGCAAGCGGGCCGGCCGTGCGCGGCGTACGACAGTTCGTTGTGCATGGAGATGGTGTACGGCGCCGGGTACTCCGTCGACACCCACACCCACACCCACCACTGCAAATACCGAGCCAACCTGTTCGCCGCCGCATTCAACTCCCCATACGACAACGACACCCCACCATCACAAACCGCCACCGCCCCCGCCCGAACACCCACCTGCGCCTCAAACGCCGAAAACACCACCCCCGAATCCCCACCCGGATCCGCCACCATCGACTCCAACACCACCCGAAACATCCCCGCCAACCGCACCAAACCCCCCGCACCAAACACCCGCCCAGAGCCGACGAGGTCGAGGAAGCCGCTGGCCGCGGTGACCTGGAGGGCGACTCGGTGCCACCCTCCACCGGCGACGGCCTCGAAGCCGACCTGCTCCTCGCTGTCGGTGTCGGCACGCCGGAACTCGGTGTAGTCGAAGACGACGTCGATCGGGTGCGTGTCGACACCCGTCAACCGGCGCACCGCCGGCAACGGGAACCGTCGATGCGGCCACAACTCCACCTCACGGTCGAACACCAACCACGCAGATCACGCCACGAACCCCCACCCCGCTCATGACCGAACGGCAACACATTGATGTACATCCCATGCACCCGCTCCGCACCCCGCACCTCCGGCCGCGCATCACACACCAAACCCGTGTGAAAACGCCGCTCATCGGTCAACTGACTCATCACCTTCAAATGAGCCGCGTGCAGAACAGCCTTGGGTGACACCTCGAGTGCCGAGGCCAGCGCGCGGATCCGTGGGTCGAGATCCTGGTAGCTGATCCGGGTGCCGCAGCACCGTCCCGGGAGTCGCGGACTCTCGCCCCAGCCCGTCGGCGGGGCGAGTCTGGCGTACTCGGAAGTGATCTTTCGCCAGTACGCTTCGTCGCCCTCCGAGGCGAGCGCCGCCCGCTCGCCGGCGACGAAGTCGGCGTACCGGACCGCGGTCGGCTCCGGTGCCTCCGGTGCCATGCCCACGCACCGCCGCTCGTAGCAGCTGAGCAGCTCGGCCAGAAGGGTGTTCAGGTCCCATCCACCGGTCACCAGGTGGCTGATCGCCACGGTGAGCCACCATCCGCCGCCGGTACCGACGTGAGCGCTGACCCGCAGCAGCGGGGCGGGGTGCTCGGCGTCGAATGGCCGGGCCCGCTCGGCGTCGACGTAGCCGCGCAGGTGCGCCTCGGCCCGCTCCTCGTCCAGGCGCAGGATCCGTACGTCGGCGGGGGCCTGGGCGTGCACGAGTTGCAGCGGCACCGAGTAGGTGTGCGGGTCGAACGACGAGCTACACGGCACACTGGACCGGCTGGAACAGGCCCGAGAACGAGCGCTGCGGGCCGGGGCGGTGACTGCCCGCCAGCAGGCCGAGGCGAGCATCGCGCTGCACCTGATCATGCGCGGCGAGTACCCGGCCGCACAGGACCTGATCGACCAGGTCCTCACCGCGACGACCCGCCTGAAGCTGATGGAGACCACCCAGTACGTGCTGCTGCTCAGCGCGGTGCTCGCCGCCCACCAGGGCCGGCGGGCGGAGATGCAGGACGCGCTCGCTGAGTTCCGGCGCTGGGGCGGTGACGAGAGCCTGCACACGCAGCGGGTCCACGGGCTGGTCGGCACGTTCTGCGCGCTGCTCGAGGAGGACCGCCCGCGGGCGCTGGACGAGCTGTCCCTGGCGGTACGGGCGGAGGAGACGAACCCGACCGTGTTCCACCTGGGTGGACGGCTCGGCCTCCAGTTGCTGTTGCGGGCGATGGCCGAGGTCAGCTTTCCGGCGTACGAAGCGATCGTCGGCACACCGGCGAGCCAGCTACCGTGGGACCGGCAGTTCGCGCTCTTCGCCCGGGCGGTCCTGCTTGGCCGCGCGGGTCAGCACGACGCCGCGACCGCCACCGTGGCCGAGGCCATGGAGGTCGGCGCGCTGTACGCGATGGGGCGGCACCTCGCCCTGCGGCTGGTCGCCGAGTCGGCGCTCGCCGATGGCTGGGGCACCCCGGTGGAGTGGCTGCGTGCCGCCGAGGACTACTTCCACCAGGCGAAGGTCACGCCGGTCGCCGGGGCGTGTCGCACGCTGCTGCGCCAAGCGGGCGCGCGGGTCACCCAACGTCGGCGCGGCGCCGCAGAGATCCCACCTGAGCTGCGGGCAGCGGGCCTGACGGTACGCGAGTGGGAGGTGCTGCGGCTGCTCACCGGCCGGCTGAGCAACCGCGAAATCGCCGGGCGACTACACCTGTCACCGCGCACGGTGGAGCGGCATGTCTCCAGCCTCATCACCAAGACCGGCCAGCCGAACCGGATCGCGTTGAGCGATATCGCGACCGATTTCGACAGTGGCTGACCGGTCCCTGAGCTTCCTGGCGCTGGCCTCATCGGCAGCCGTTGACGCCGATCCTGGTCATTTGAGCGGCATGCTGGCCGACAGTTCGTAGCGTCTGCTGCCGGCCTGACGGCGGCCGGCCGCGCTAGTCAGGTGCCGGGCGAAGAACCGGTTCCCGTCGTCCCCCTCGAACTGCGGGACGCCGGTGTGCCCGCCCATGTTGGCGTGCAGCGTCTTCTCCTTGGAGCCGAAGGCGTCGAACAGGTCCAGGGCCAACTGCCGGTCGTTTCCCTCGTCGTCCCACTGCAGCAGGACCTGCAGCGGAATGGTGACCTGCCGGGCCTCCTCGAACATGGCGCGGGGCACGAAACTCCCGGCGAACAGGACGGCGGCCGCGATGCGCGGCTCGACCACCGCCAGCCGGATGCCGATGGAGATCACCCCTCCCGAGTACCCGACCGGGCCGCCGATCTCGGGCAGCGACAGGAGGGCGTCCAGGGCGGCCCGCCATTCCGGGACCGCCTTTTCGACGAGCGGAAGGACGAGCCGGTCGACGATCTCGTCGTCGACCGGCTCGCCGGCCTCCATCGCCCGGCGCAGGTCGGCGCGGGCCTCCTCGGCGGCGGCCAAACGGGGCCGGTCACCGCTCCCGGGGAGCTCGATGGTGGCCGCGGCGAAGCCCGCCGCCGCGGCGTGCCGGGCCCGGGCCACCAGGCGGGGGTACATCTTGTCGCAGCCCGCCGGGGTGGCCGAGCAGGATCAGCGGGGCCGGCGCGGATGCGGTCGCGGGCGTCCACAGGATGCCGGGGATCTCGCCGAGGGTGAATTCGCGTTCGAGGACGCCGTCGTCGAGGCGCTGTTCAGAAGTGAATTGCATGGTCGTGCCTTTCGGGAGTGCTCGTGAACGGCGCTCCCGGACGACCTATCGCCCGACCGTGACCCCGGAGGGGAGCACCCATGTCGAAACGTTCACGGGTACCACCTCCTCGTTCTCTCGCACGGCCTCCGCCAAAGTAACAGTGGTCGCCGTGGTCCGCCAACGGGTTCTTGCGGAGACTCCGTGGCTGGGTGCCACAGACGACCACAAGCCGATGACCTGGGTCACTCCCCACACCTTCCGTAAGACCGTGGCCACCCTCATCAAGGAAGAGACCGATACGAAGAGCGCCGCAGCCCGTCAGGTCGAAGTAGCTGCCCCAGGCACCTGACCTAACGCAGCGATGAAGGCCGCGCGGAACCTCTGTGGAGAACGTCGGCGCCCCAGGCGCCTGACCTAACGCAGCGGCCTGAAGGCCGCGCGGACCTCTGTGGAGAACAGCTGCGGCTGCTCCCAGGCGGCGAAGTGGCCGCCTCGGTCCACCTCGTTCCAGTAGATGAGGTTGCCGAAGGCACGTTCGCCCCAGCTTCGCGGCGCGCGGTAGATCTCGGCCGGGAACACCGTGACCGCGACCGGGACGGTCGGGATGTCGAAGGCGTTGAACGGGCCGCCACCGGCCTGCGCGCCTTCCCAGTACGACCGGGATGACGATGTCCCGGTGTTGGTCAGCCAGTAGAGCGAGATGGCGTCGAGCATCTCGTCGTACGTGAAGATCCTCTCGGGCTTGCCGCCGGTGTCGGTCCATTCCGCGAACTTGTCGTAGTAATACGCCGCCATCGCGACCGGCGAATCCGCAAGGGCGTAGCCGATCGTCTGCGGGCTCTGATTCATCATCGCCGCGTAGCCGAAGCCGTCGCGGTAGAAGTGCAGCAGTCGGTCGTAGGCGATCTTTTCGCGATTCGACAGATCTGCGGGCGCGGGATCGAAGTTGCGCAGGTGTCGCAGGACGTCCGACGGCACGGTCCCGGGCATGTTGACGTGGATGCCGAGGAGCCCCTCGGGCCGCTGGACCGCGAGCACCTGCGAAATGATCGCGCCCCAGTCGCCTCCCTGGGAGACGTACCGCGGGTAGCCGAGCCGGAGCATGAGCTCGTGGAACGCCATCGCCATCCGGGCCGGGTTCCAGCCGATCGCCGTCGGCTTGGCCGAGAAGCCGTAGCCGGGCATCGTCGGGAGGACGAGGTGGAAGGCGTCCTCGGCGCGCCCACCGTGGGCCGTCGGGTTCGTGAGCGGTCCGCAGACCTTCAGCAGCTCGATGATAGAGCCGGGCCAGCCGTGCGTCATGAGCAGCGGCAGGGCATTGGGGTGCGGCGAGCGGATGTGCGCGAACTGGATGTCCAGCCCGTCTATCTTGGTGATGAACTGCGGCAGCGCGTTGAGCTTCGCCTCGACCTTGCGCCAATCGTAGCGAGTGCCCCAGTACTCGACGAGCGGGCGGAGCTTTGCCAGCTGGACACCCTGGGACCGGTCGGCGACCGTCTCCTTGTCCGGCCAGCGCGTCATCTTCACCCGCTGCCGGAGCTCGTTGATCTCCTTCTGCGGGACCTCGATGCGGAAGGGGCGGACACCGTTGATCTGCTTCCCGGGGCCGGAGGACGCGCTTCTCACCGGCAAGGTGCCCTCCGGTGCCGTCGCCTGCGCCCGGCCGGGTATGCCGAGCTGGGTGGCGATGACGGCACCAGCGGCGACGCCCAGAAACCGGCGGCGGCCAGTGTTGGCCTGGCCGGCATTTTCGATCGTACCCATCAGGAGCTCCTTCTCTTGTTCGCGAGTGGCAGCGAATTTCTCTTGGCTCGTGTGATGGCACGCGGCGTGGCGTCATGAACACCTCGCTCACGGTGCTACTGCGCTTGATGAGTTCGGCGCGGGCCGCCTCGACGTCCGAGGCGACCAGGTGTAGGACCTGGGCGGATCCGGGAACTGCTGGGCTGACGCTTTCCCTTCTCTCGACGTGCCGTACACCCATCGCGTCGCGATTGAACGATGCCGCTGATGCCTCGTTCTTCGCGCCCGTGAGAAGCCCTGGCCCATCCACGGGCCTGCGAAGGCGCAAACCAGGGCTTCGCTGACGACGCTGGAAGGGCGGCCCGGGCGGCGCGCAGTGGCACGCCCAGCCTGCTGGCCGCTGAACCCACACCGATGTCTGGGTCGAGACTGCCGCGCGCTGCCCCCGGTTCGGCCGCCATCGCGGCGAGCGCAGCGCCGGCGTACCGGAGCCCTACGATGGGCACGATACGGGTGGTACGTCGGCCGGATCGATCACCGAAGCAACTGCCGGAACGCCTCCTCGGGATAGCCGTCGACGAACGCGGTGACGCCGTGACTGGCTTCTACCATCAACGGCATCGGGTATCTGTCGGCCGCGAGCAGCATCGCCTCGCCGGCGTCCGCGATCTCGGCGGCGGCCGCGCTGTTGCCGCGCAGCGCCTCGGCCAGGCTGAGCTGCAGCTGGGCCTACAGTGCCCACGACCGCTGGCCGGTTTCGGTGGCGCTCTCCGTCGCGGCGAATTGGTCCCACAAGGGGCCGCTCAGCGCTGATGGGACAGCGGGCACAGGCGTTCGAGTAATCACTAGCGTAGGAACCTTCATGATCACTGATGCCTGTGCCCGTCTGCTGCCCGCCCGATCCCCGCTGACCTATCTGCGCGGCCTCTGAACGAGCTCGCTTGGCCAGGCTGCCGGCCACGTGCTCCCCACCCGGGCCCAGGCCCACGACAACGACATCGCACTCGATCGCATCGCTCATGACCGCGGGCCGAGCGGGTCGGGCCCGGGCGCCGAATCGTTCTGATCTGGTCATGGCCGATCTCCCCACCTCACCGCGCACGAGCGTGCGCTGCCCTCACCATCGCGCCGATACCCAAGGCATCGCGCCCGTGGGCCCACGGGGCCCTCACCCTGGTTCTGGACGGCCGGGCATCACCCGTGCACCAAGCAGGGCAGCGCCAACGCTGGACGAGGTCGATGGTCGGCAGGGGTTGACCTCGCTCGTGCGTGTCCGATTCGTCCGGTGCCCGGGGGTCAGATGGAGACCAGGGTGTTTGCCTGGTGTGACCAGGTGGCCGCCGGAGCAATCATCGGTGTTGACGGCAACTTGCTGGTGCAGACGAAGGAGTGAGACTCATGAAAATCGACCTCAAGATCGAGGCCGTGGTGATCCCGGTCAGCGACGTCGATCGGTCGAAGAGGTTCTACGAGGGCCTGGGCTGGCGTCTCGACGCCGACTTCGGCTTCGACAACGGCTTCCGGGTCGTTCAGTTCACGCCTCCGGGATCGCCGGCGTCGATCCAGTTCGGTAGTAGGGTCACCGGGCAGGCCCCCGGTACCGCCGAGGGCATCTACCTGGTGGTCTCGGACATCGAGGCCGCGCACGACCAGCTGGTGAACCTGGGCGTGGGCGTCAGCGATGTGTTCCACCCCGACGCCCCGGGCGCCCAGTTCGGTCAGATCGCCGACGGACAGACCGGCGGACCGGCGAAGGACCGCGCCAGCTACGGGTCCTTCGCCACCTTCCGTGACCCCGACGGCAACAGCTTCCTGCTTCAGGAGGTCACCACGCGGATCCCGGGTCGCGTGGATACGGGCGCGATCGAGTACGCGTCGCTGAGCGACCTGGTCGGTGCGCTCAAGCGGGCGTCGGCCGCGCACGGCGAGCACGAGGTTCGCAACGGCGGTGAGTTCGACAAGAATTGGCCGGAGTGGTATGCGGCGTACATGGTCGCCGAAAACCACGGCGAGCAGCTCCCGGAGTGACCGATAGTCCACCGAGGCGGCACGATTGCCCACCCGCCCTCGGCGGCCGGGAGACATCCTGGGGGCGGCCCTGGGGTCACCGGTCGCGTAGTGCCCCGGCCAGCTCGCGGCGCGAGCTTATGCCCAGCTTGGTGAAGACCTTGCGCAGGTGCCACTCGACGGTACGTGGGCTGAGGAACAGCACGGCGCCCCGCCCCACCGACCTCATCGACGCGGTGACCAGCAGAAACCCGACTACGCAATAGCCCTGTCCTGGAGCGAGAGATGTTCGATGGCCACGCGCTCTGCAGGCCGGCCCAGGAGGTCGGCCAGTTTCGCTCACACCCGAGGCTGGGAAGAGCCCGACAGTGTCGGAGTAGGTAGTCGTCACCGATGCGAATCGCAATTGTTCGCGATGCCGGTCGCCTCTGCAATGCCGCGTTCTCAATGCGGACGGAATCTGACTGACCTCGAGACTGCTCGCAGGTGCGACGACAGAAGGCTTCCTCGGAGCCGACGGCGGCTTTGTCGTCGAGACGAAAGGATCCGTGATGCCCGTCAGACCTGTCATCGAAGTCGACCAACTGAACGTCACCTACGGCGAGTTCCACGCCGTCAAGGATCTCTCGTTCCAGGTCGCGCGCGGGGAGCTCTACGCACTCTTCGGCACCAATGGTGCGGGCAAGACCTCGACCCTGGAGGTCATCGAGGGCCACCGGACGGCGTCGGCGGGCACGGTGCGCGTGTTCGGCAAGAGCCCCACGGACCGGCGCGCGGTGCGTCCTTCTGCCCGGAGGCTCGGCTACCGAGCTGATCGTCAACGCCTGGAACGGCGGGGTTTCACTGGCCGACTCCATGCTCCTGCTGGCTCCGAACTTGGTCTGGGTGGCGGTGGCGATTGTGCTGGCCGCGCGGATGTTCCGCTGGGAGCCCGTCGATAAGCGCCGCGACACGACAACGACGTCCAGCGCGGACACAACCCACGAAGTACACGACAACAGAAGGAAACAATCATGGGATTCATCGCCGTCGGGAACGAGAACAGCACCCCGATCGAGCTGTACTACGAGGATCAGGGCGCAGGTCAGCCGGTTGTCCTCATCCACGGGTATCCGCTGAACGGCCACAGCTGGGAGCTTCAGACGCGTGAGCTGCTTGCTGCCGGGTACCGGGTGATCACCTACGACCGTCGTGGCTTCGGACGCTCGTCGAAGGTAGGTTCCGGCTACGACTACGACACGTTCGCGGCTGATCTGAACACCGTGCTGGAGACGCTCGACCTGCGCGACGTCGTCCTGGTCGGGTTCTCGATGGGCACCGGTGAGCTGGCCCGCTACGTCTCGCGGTACGGCCACCAGCGGGTGGCGAAGCTGGCGTTCCTCGCCTCACTCGAACCGTTCCTGGTCGAGCATGACGACAACCCCGGGGGCCTGCCGCAGAAGGTGTTCGACGGGATCGAGGCCGCGGCGAAGCGTGACCGCTACGCCTGGTACACGCAGTTCTTCTCGGACTTCTACAACCTCGACGAGAACCTTGGCAGCCGGATCAGCCAGGAGGCTGTCACCGGCAGCTGGAACGTCGCCGTCTCCAGCGCGCCGGTGGCGGCCTACGCCGTCGTGTCTTCTTGGATCGAGGACTTCCGCGCCGACGTCGAGGCGGTCCGTGCCAGCGGCAAGCCGGCCCTGATCCTGCACGGCACCGCCGATAACATCCTCCCGATCGACGCTACCGCCCGGCGCTTTCGCCAGGGCCTGCCCGAGGCCGAGTACGTCGAGATCGAAGGCGCCCCACACGGGCTGCTCTGGACCCACGCCGACGAGGTCAACGCCGCCCTGCGCACCTTCCTCGGCTGAGCTGACGGAAAGGACACCGCGCGGAAAGAACTACGAGGAAGGAACGACATATGGGCGAGAAACCGATGCCGGTACGGGACGATCTTCTCATCGTCGACGACCTCATGCTGCTTCTGATGGACGACGACGGCGTTTCCATCCAGGCAGCGGGCACCCTGCACTACGCGCTTGGCGGCGCGGTGCTCACCGAGCTTGCGCTGCTCGGTCGGATCCAGACCCACGACTCCGGGGTGCTGAACGGCCCGCGGGTCACCCCGTCGGGCGAGGGTCCGCTGCCCGACCCGCTGCTGCAGTCGGCCTACGACACCATCGCCGAGAAGACCCAGCGGGTGCAGCCGCTGCTCGTCACGCTCGGCGCCGATCTGTGGCGGGTGGTACTCGACCGGCTCGTGGACCGCGGGCTGCTACATCCTGTACATCCTGAGGAGGCGCAGCTGCGAGCGCGGATCCGCCGGATCCTGGAGGACGGCGAAGCCCCGGGTCCCCGCACTGCGGCGATCATCGGGCTGCTCTTCGCCAGCGGCGCCATACCTTCGCTGCGGCCCCCGCTGCCCTGGACCTCGACGACGGTGACCCGGGCCAGCGAGATCGGACGCGGCCATTGGGGATCCCAGGCGGTCGCCACCGCGGTGACTCGCACCGCGGCGGCGATCGTCGCCGCCAGTGCCGCCCGGCAGCGTGGCGACTACCACCAGGTGAACGCCCAGGTGGACCCGGACGACCCCGGGCTCCACGCCGCCGGAGTACACCGCCCGTCAGGCGTGGTCCCAGATGGGCGACCGGGCGCGGCAGGTGCCGCCGCTGTCGTACCTCGTCCACGATATGGGCACGCCTGGCCGGGCCCTGCCGGCGACGGACTCTTCACCGATCGCGCCGCCCCGGACGCCAGCGCCATCATCCTGGGACTTCGCCCAACGCCACCCGAAAGGATCACCGGCGTAATTCCATGGCCTGCCACACCCTGCCCGTGTGAACAGATGTATTGAATAGGAGCTAGATGCATGGCAACGATCGCAATCGTGGGATTCGGCGACATGGGCGAGCAGATGGCGCCTCATCTCCTCGCTGCCGGACATCAAGTGCGAGTATCTGATATCGCGGACTCCCGGCTCGAAGCAGCTAGGCACATGGGGACGACCGCAGTCGCGTCGGCCGCAGAAGCGGCGCGGGGCGCTGACGTGATCTTCGGCCTCGTGATGTCGAATGACATCCCGACCGCCTACCTGGGCAACGATGGAATACTCGCCGGCGCTCAGACTGGTGCATCAGTGCTGATCTGCTCGACTACCACCCGAGCAATCATTGAACAGGTCCACGCGGCGGCACCCGGCGGAGTCGTCGTGCTCGACTCGCCCATCGTTGGCGGTGTGAAGTACGCGCGCGAGCGAGCGATCACGTTCCTGGTCGGCGGATCGGCCGACGATTTCGAGCGGGTGAAGTCGGTGCTCGACGATCTCGGCAGATCCCGGCACGTGGGTGAGTCCGGTGCGGGCGTGGACTACAAGCTGATCACCAACGTAGCCATCATGGCCGCGGAGGCGGGGCTACGCGAGGCGCTGGACCTCGCGGACATTCTCGGGCGAGACTACGAGACCTCGTTGAAGTTGATGGCGGTAGGGCCTATGAAGGCCGTCGAGGAGCGTGCTCTGGACGTCAGCAACCCTCGTCCGCTACGTCGCTCTGCAGAGGACGACGACACGCTGGTGTCTGCCGTCGATGACCCGGCCAGGTTGCTACCGATCTCCACCGCGGGCCGGCAGCGACTGTGGGAGGCGGTCAATGTCGATCCGGAATTCGAACCCGATTTTGTGGACCTGACGCGCAAGACCACCGCGCGCGCCGCCAGCATCCGCTCTTAGGCGAGCAGAACCATCAGAGGAGATCACGTATGAATACCGTGCCGACCAGCAAGAAGATGGATCATGAACCGATCCGCGATCCCGATTCCGACCACCTCTTGACACCGCAGAACTGCGCCATTGCGTTCATCGACTACCAGGAGGGCCAGTACGCCACAGTCGGTTCCGCCAGCCGGGAGGAGATCGACCTCGGTGTGGTGACACTGGCGCAACTGGCGCGAGCTTATGAGATTCCGACGGTCGTGACCACCGTGGCGGTGGGAATGGGCGTGAACAAGCCGACCGTCGATGAGATCACTCGTGAACTACCCGGCATTACTGAAATCGACCGGACAGGTGTCAATTCCTGGGAGGATGCGGACTTTCGGGCCGCGATCGAGGCCACGGGACGCAAGAAGATCGTGATGGCAGGCCTGTGGACAGAGGTTTGCCTCGCGTTCCCAACCCTGGACATGCTCTTGGAGGGCTACGAGATCTACCCCGTGATCGATGCCGTTGGAGGCGTTTCAGCGGTCACCCACCAGACAGCCATCGACCGTATGCTTCAGGCTGGGGCGCAGCCGATCACCTCGCTGGCGTTCGGCTGTGAGCTCATGCGCAACTGGGCCCGCTCGGACGCTGACCGGTACCGGACCATCATCAACGACTACTTCCGCCGCAAGCGTGAAGCAGGGCAGTCCGCAGGCGACCTGCTCTCCTAGGGCCGTGTTTCACCAGTGGGCTGGGTTGCCGCCCCGGACTTGATCACCGTGGCGTGTCGGTGATCGATAGACGGCGAGGTCTCCGGTAGATGGTTCTTCGACCAAGAAGACCTGAACACCGGAGACCTCGTGGCCAGCGTTGCGGCAACGAGGCGGCAGCGCCCGTGGCGGGACGTGCCGGAATGTCTACGGACCCTGGCAGACGGTGTACGGACTGTTCCGCCGGTGGCGGCGTGACGGCACGTGGCGGCGGATCGTGGCCGGGTTGCAGCCAGCGCAGACGCAGGACCAGCATCTCGAAAGGACACCGAATGATTCAAGAAATCCATGACAACACCGGTGCGCCCGTATCGGTAAGGCTCAGTAAAACTCGCCCGATCGGCACCTACACCGTTAACCTCGCTGAGGGATCACCCGTCGGCCGGGTGGACTTCGTCGATTCCCCCAAGGTGGATGGTGAGCGAATCGTCTTCCACATCGAAGTAGACCGAAAGTTCGGTGGACGGGGCCTGGCCGGGCTGCTGGTCCGCGAGGTGCTCGCGGACAGCATTCGCACGAGTGTCACCATCGTTCCGGTGTGCCCGCTGTTTGCGGGCCATTTGAAAAGGCATGGCGACGAGTTCGTCGCCGATGGCGGCAAGTTCCGTCCGCCGACACCTGCCGACATCGCGCTCGTCAGGCGTGCTACGAAGCCCCACGTCTCTTTTCCGCGATGAGGGTGCAGGCACTCACAGCTGCGGATCTCGTAACGATGTGGGTTGATCGTTCGTTGACCGTGCGTGATATTCGAGGTGATGGATGGTCTGGTGTCGAGCTGGGAGTCACGGCTGCGGGAGTTGACCGGTCGGATGGGGCACCTGTTCGCTCGCCCGGAGCCGCATGAGGTGTTCGGTGACCTGGTCGAGGGGTTGCTGTCGGATCTGGAGAAGAAGAACTGCTGGACCCTTGCGCAGCGGGCAGGGCATACCCATCCGGGTCGGATGCAGTCGTTTCTGTGCCGGGGTGCGTGGAGCGCTGCGGCTCTGGAGGCTGAGGTCCGCGACTACGTCGTGGAGCACCTCGGTGATCCGGACGGGGTGCTGATCATCGACGACACGCAGATGATCAAGAAGGGTGACAAGTCGGTCGGGGTCGCCCCGCAGCACTGCGGCGCTACGAATCAGATCGAGAACTGCCAGGTCGCGGTTATGTTGACCTACGCCGGTCCGGCCGGGCACACGTTCATCGGTCATCGCCTCTACCTGCCGAAGCGGTGGACCGACGATCCAGCACGTTGCCGTGAGGCGGGGATCCCGGCCGGGGTCGGGTTCGCCACGAAACTCGACCAGGCGGTCGAACTGCTCGCCGAAGCGGTTATCGCGAAGGTCCCGTTCGCGTGGGTCACGATGGACGGCGGGTACGGCCAGTACCCGCAGGTCCGTAACTGGATGGCCGGGCAGGCTCTGCCGTACGTGGTGGCGACATCCGCGGCGCTGCCGTTGACCCAGACCAGCGTCGCACCCGGGACCGTCGCGATCACCCGCGCCGACGACCTGCTGTCCCGGCTGACCGAGGGTGACTGGCAACGCCGCTCATGCGGTGAGGGCAGTAAAGGCGGCCGTTACTACGACTGGGCCCTGTTCGGCCTCGGCGGCAACCTGCACGTCAGCGACGAGGTCCCCGCCGACGGGTTCGGTCACACCCTGCTGCTGCGGCGCTCGATCGCCGACCCCACCGACATCACGTACTTCCTCGCCCATGCCTGCCATCGAACGCCGGCCACCACGCTCATCCGGGTCGCGGGAACCAGATGGAAGATCGAGGAGAACAACGAGCAGGGAAAAGATCTCATCGGCATCGACCAGCACCAGGTCAGGACCTGGACCGCATGGCACCACACCATCACCGCGTGCATGTTCGCCCAGGCGTTCATCGCCGTCCAGCACGCCGACCTGCACGACACCGCCACCAGCCCCGCCACCAGCGACACCCCAGCCGGCGACCAGGACACCGGCTCGGGAAAAGCACCAGCCCACCGCCAACCCGCCCGGCAGGCCCTGACTGGCTGAGCCGAGATCTGCTCACCCACGCCACCGTCGCCGACGTCCGTAACCTGCTCGCACAGACCGTCCTGCACGCCCGCCACGACCCGCGCCACATCCTGCGGTGGACCGCCTGGCGCCTCAAACACAAGGTCCGCTCCCGGATCAGCCACTACCTCCGCCGCGGCGACCCCCTACCCGAAACCCTACGAAAATGGGTAAAGCGCCCATCGGTCATCCAGGTCTAAAAGATCCGCAGCTGTAGTACAGGTGCTCCGAGTACGGAAAGAAGTTGAAGATCCCCGGCGACGAGGATGCCGCTTGCGGGGTGCCGGTGCGGGTGTCCGGGTGCGGGCCGTCCTCGGTGAGGATGCCCGCCTTGAGGAACGACTTGACCAACGCCAGGATTCGCTTGTCCTTCACCCGGACCCGCACCGCGTCCATGACCGCGTTATGCGAGACGTTGTCGAAGGCTGCTTCGATGTCGGCGTGAGCACCCAGAGATAGCCCTCGGTGCCGAAGCGTTGGATCTCGGCGATCGCGTCCTGGGCCGCCGTGGGCCGAACCCGTAGGAGACGGCAGGAACGCGGCCTCGAAGATGGGTTCCGGCACGAGTTTCAGCGCCGGTGCCTGAACGACCGGCCGCGAGGAAGGAATCCTAACGCGCGAGCCGTTCCTGATGCCGGATCGAGACCTACGTTCCGTATTGAGCGGCCGGAACGATCGTCCGGGCGGGGCACGGTGGTGACCAGAAACTGGGGACTCCGATCATCTCCTCGACGTCGGTGGCCGTCAGGCCATCCACGCCGGGAGTGTTCGCGCCCTGGTTACGCGACCGGTCGAACGCCATGAGCAGCGTCGCCGGGTCGTGGACGCGGTCGAACAGGGCATCAACTGGCGGCCGGGTCGGCCCCTGCCCGACGGTGGAGTTTGACGGCCTGCATCTCCGTTACCCTCGCCGGTGGCCCGACAGGACCCGGGCGGGGAGCATCGCCATTCGGCGGTGCGTCTTGCGGCATTGCAGTCTCCTTACTCCTCGTTACCACTGCCGCCCTTCCCCATGTACTACAGCTGCGGATCTCGTAACGATGTGGGTTGATCGTTCGTTGACCGGGCATGATATTCGAGGTGATGGATGATCTGGTGTCGAGCTGGGAGTCACGGCTGCGGGAGTTGACCGGTCGGATGGGACACCTGTTCGCTCGCCCGGAGCCGCATGAGGTGTTCGGTGACCTGGTCGAGGGGTTGCTGTCGGATCTGGAGAAGAAGAACTGCTGGACCCTTGCGCAGCGGGCAGGGCATACCCATCCGGGTCGGATGCAGTCGTTTCTGTGCCGGGGTGCGTGGAGCGCCGCGGCTCTGGAGGCCGAGGTCCGCGACTACGTCGTGGAGCACCTCGGTGATCCGGACGGGGTGCTGATCATCGACCCTGGATATTCACGGGCTGGTGATCTTGTGACGGTTTCGTGAGGTCCGGACATGCGAAAGTGCCTGCCAGGCAAGGGAAAATGGTGATTGCGACATCAATCATCTTCTCTTGCGGGGAGGCACTTCCGACGTGCGTGAGCTTACCGGATGGTCGAAGGACCTGCGCGTCACGGCTGACGGTGACGGGGTGGTCGCGATGGTCGGCGTGGCGGGTCTGCGGATGCTCGCCGACCGCACCGGCCTGACCGCGGGCATCTCCACCGTGCTGGCCAGGCCGGGCTTCCACCCGGTCCACGACCGGGGCCGGGTCCTGACCGACATCGCGTGTTCGATCGCTGCCGGCGGGACCGACGTGTACGACATCGAGGCGCTACGGGCACAAGCCGCACGTTCGGGCCGGTCGCTCGGACACCACCGCCTACGCGCGTGGGCGAGATCAGCGACCGCAGTCTGCACCGCGTCGACGCCCAACGGGCAGCGGCCCGCGCGCATCTGTGGGGCCTGCTACCGGCCGGCGTGCCGCAGGCGACCTACGCCGGCGGCGTGTCCATGGGCGACACGATCGTGCTGCGCGTCGATGGCACCATCACCCTGGCCCACTCCCGCAAGGAGAACGCCGAGGCGACGTTCAAAAGGACGTTCGGGTTCCACAGCCTCGGCGTGTGGATCGACAACACCGGTGAACTGGCCGCCCTGATGCCCCGCCCCGGCAACGCCGGGGCGAACACCGCCGCCGATCTGATCGAGGTGCTCCGCCACGCCATCGATCAGGTACCCGCCGACCGGCGCGCCGACCTGCTGATCACCTCCGACGGGGCCGGCGCCTCCCACACACTCGTCGACTGGCTGCACCGCCTCGACCAGGCCGACGGACGGCGGGTGCAGTATTCGATCGGCTTCGACGTCGACGAACACGTCCGTGCGGCCTGCAACCGCCGGCCCGACGACTGGTGGGTCCCGTGTCTGTCCAACACCACCGGCGAAACCGTCGACGGCCTTGAGGTCACCGAGATCAGCGACCTGCTCCGCGAGCGGCTGACCGGCCTGACATGGCCCACGACGATGCGGGTCATCGTGCGCCGGCGCAAGCTGTTCGACCACGAACAGGCCACCCTGTTCGACACCTGCGGCTACCGATACTCAGCATTCGTCACCAACACCCCCGCCCCCGGCGAGCACGGCCTGTCCGTGCAACGCGCCGACGCCCGTCACCGCGTGCACGCCCGCGTCGAAGACGGCGTACGCACCACCAAAGACACCGGCCTCGGGCACCTGCCATCCAAGTCATGGCAGGTCAACAAGGCATGGTGCGCCGCGGTCACCATCGCCGTGGACCTCACCGCCTGGATGCGCCTCTACGCCCTGACCGGCGCCTTGGCAAAAGCCGAACCCAAAACACTGCGATACCGGATCTTCCAGACTCCCGCACGCCTGATCCGAGCCCGCCGCTACCGATGGCTACGCCTACCCCGCACCTGGCCCTGGGCCACCGACCTGGCCACCGCGATCGAGACCATCCGCCGAATGCCCATGCCCGCCACCTGACCACCCCCACCACCGCCCCGACGACCAGGAGGAACCCCAGGAGACCACGCCCACCGGCGCGACAGCCGCCCCACAGCCATACCCGAAGAGCCTGACCATCCACCAACAGCGATACAGGCCGGACGGTCATCGACAGGCGTCAGACCCGCGAAGAATCAGGGTCGACGACACGCAGATGATCAAGAAGGGTGACAAGTCGGTCGGGGTCGCCCCGCAGCACTGCGGCGCTACGAGTCAGATCGAGAACTGCCAGGTCGCGGTTATGTTGACCTACGCCGGTCCGGCCGGGCACGACGTTGATCGGTGGTCGGCTCTACCTGCCGAAGCGGTGGACCGACGATCCAGCACGGTGACGTGAGGCGAGGATCCCGGCCGGGGTCGGGTTCGACACGAAATCGACCAGGCGGTCGAACTGCTCGCCGAAGCGGTTATCGCGAAGGTCCCGTTCGCGGGGTCACGATGGACGGCGGGTACGGCAGTACCCGCAGGTCCGTAACTGGATGGCCGGGCAGGCTCTGCCGTACGTGGTGGCGACATCCGCGGCGCTGCCGTTGACCCAGACCAGCGTCGCACCGGGACCGTGGCGGTCACCAGCGCCGATCGACGTGCTGTCCCGGCTGACCGAGGGTGACTGGCAGCGCCGCTGGTGCGGTGAGGGCAGTAAAGGCGGCCGTTACTACGACTGGGCCCTGTTCGGTCTCGGCGGCAACCTGCACGTCAGCGACGAGGTCCCCGCCGACGGGTTCGGTCACACCCTGCTGCTGCGGCGCTCGATCGCCGACCCCCCGACATCACGTACTTCCTCGCCCATGCCTGCCATTCGACGCCGGCCACCACGCTGATCCGGGTCGCGGGAACCAGATGGAAGATCGAGGAGAACAACGAGCAGGGAAAAGATCTCATCGGCATCGACCAGCACCAGGTCAGGACCTGGACCGCATGGCACCACACCATCACCGCGTGCATGTTCGCCCAGGCGTTCATCGCCGTCCAGCACGCCGACCTGCACGACACCGCCACCAGCCCCGCCACCAGCGACACCCCGGCCGGCGACCAGGACACCAGCTCGGGAAAAGCATCAGCCCACCGCCAACCCGCCCGGCAGGCCCTGACTGGCTGAGCCGAGATCTGCTCACCCACGCCACCGTCGCCGACGTCCGTAACCTGCTCGCACAGACCGTCCTGCACGCCCGCCACGACCCGCGCCACATCCTGCGGTGGACCGCCTGGCGCCTCAAACACAAGGTCCGCTCCCGGATCAGCCACTACCTCCGCCGCGGCGACCCCCTACCCGAGACCCTACGAAAATGGGTAAAGCGCCCAACGGTCATCCAGGCTGAAAGATGCTGCTGTAGTACATGTGCGCGGGCTTTCCCCGGCTCGGAGTACTACGGCGGCTCCGCCCCGTCCCGGACCGATCGGTCGACGGTGGACCCCGCCCTCGAACCGCGCTGGCTGCGCGGTGCAGTGGCAGACCCGGGACGGTTCCCGTGTTCACTGCTGACCGTTTGTCGCAGGAGGCGCCCGACTCTGTCCCGGCGGCATCGCCACGGCTACGCCGCAGGCATTCACCGTGGCCTCCCGGGCCTGCAAGCACAGACCTGCCCAGGAGTTCCCCACCCGTGCTAAGGATGGGTGCGCACCGCTACCGGCCCAGATCCGCCAGGTTCGAGCCGGTGACTCATTACGGGACGTAAACGCCGGTTTCTCTCGTACACCTCTGCGTCGCGCTCGCCGGACCCGATCCATCTGGCAGTGCTGGACCGTCCCGGCTTTGTCGCGGCTGCTCCCGCCCTCCCCGGCACCTCCCGGGTCAGGCTGCCGCCAGCTACGCTCCCCCCGCTGCGACGGGGATCGCGGTGTAGGTCTTCCACCTCCACTCGGTCAAACAGCGCTTTCCACGGCGCACGAACCTGTCAAGTCAAGTGAGACGTTTTCGTGGTCCGGTGTTCTGTAGATCTGCGGGTTGAGCTGCTGGATTGTTGATCCACACGGTGTCGGGCAGGGCCGGGTGGTCGGGGTCGGCGGGTGAACCGGTCGGGGTGGGTCCGCCAGGCTGCGTCGAGGGTGGCTTGCCGCTGGTCGTGCACGTCGCCGGCGGTGCCGTAATGCACTGAGGCGGGGGTGTGCAGGCCGATCCCGGAGTGGCGGTGTTCGTGGTTGTAGTAGGTGAAGAACTCGGCGCTGAACTCGCGGGCGTCGGTGCAGGGAGTCGAACCGGTCGGGGAACGCGGGGCAGTACTTCAACGTCTTGAACTGCGCTTCGGAGTACGGGTTGTCATTCGACACCCTGGGCCGGGAGTACGAGCGGGTGACGTCGAGGTCGGCGAGGAGTTCGGCGACGGGTTTCGAGGTCATCGACGAGCCCCGGTCGGCGTGCAGGACCTCGGGCCGCGACCCGGTTGCGGGCGATGGCGTCATCGATGAACTCCCGGGCGAGCATCGAGTCTTCGCCGGTGGCGACGTGCCAGCCGACGACGTACCGGGAGTACACGTCGATGATCACGTACAGGTGGTAGAACACGCCTCTCTGCACGGTTTTCGAGGCGGGTGATGTCCCACGACCACACCTGCGACGGCCCGGTCGCGACCAACTGCGGGATCGTCCGGGCCGGGTGGGTCGCCTGCCGGCGGCGTTCCCGACCTGCCCCGGCCTCGCGCAGGATCCGGTACATCGTGGACTGCGAACACCAGTAGCGGCCGTTGTCGAGTTCCCGCGCCCACACCTGCGCCACCGACATCTCCGCGTACTCGATCCCGATGCAGCACATCCAGCACGGCCTGGCGTTCGACCGCTGACAGCGTCGACGGCGGCGGTGTCTTCGGCCGCAGTGGCCGAGACACCACGGGTGGCTGCTGGCGCCGGTAATGCGTGGCGCGGGACCGGCCAGTCAACCGGCACGCCCCGGCCACACCCGACCACCGGCATCCAACTCGTCGAACGCCTCGGTCAGCGCCTGCGCGGCCGTATCGGCGTGTCGTCCGCGCTCTCGGACAACGTCTCCAAGAGCGCGTGCGCTGATCCGAAAATGAACCGTGGGTGGGCAGGCGTCAGCATCCCGGCGGAGCCGGGATGATTCATGATGTTGGTTGGTCAGGCGGCGGGTAGCAGGGTGACGGTGTAGCCGAGGGCTTCGAGTTGTCGGATGTGGTTGCGTTTGCGGCGTTCAGGGTTGACACGGGTGTCGTAGAAGTCTGATCCGAGGTCGGTGAACCGGGTCGCGGGATCGGCCAGCAGGTGCCAGACGATGGTCAGGATGGATCGGCCGACGGCGACGATGGCCCGTCGGTTACCGCGGCGTCTGGCGATGCGTCGGTAACGTTCGCCGAGGAATGTGTCGGTCTTACCCGCGGCGACGGCCGCCTCGCCCAAGACTCGGGCCAGGTAGGGGTTGCCGTGGCCGGTGAAGCCGGTGCCCTTGCTTCTTGCCGGCGGATTCCTTGACCCCGGGGGCGAACCGCGCCCATGAGGCGAGGTGCCCGGCGGTCGGGAACCTGCTCATGTCCACGCCGACCTCGGCGATGATCACGTGAGCGGTTGCCGGGCCGACGCCGGGGATCTCATCCAGCCGCCGTCCCGCCTCGCCGAAACGGGGCGATGTGCTGCCTCGATCCGGCGTCCAGGTCGGCGATGTCCGCGGTGATCGCGTCGACGCGGGCCAGCATCTTGGCCAGAGGAAAGCGTGGTGGTCGGTGAACCGCCCCACGAACGCCTCTTCCAGCTGTGTGATCTTGCGTGCGCAGGCGGCTGCGGGCCATCTGCGACAGGACCTTCGGGTCACGCTGCCCGGCGATCAGCGCGGCCATCATGTCCCGACCGGAGGCCCGAAGATGTCGCGTCGCCACCACGCTCAGCTTGATCTGCGCGTCTTCCAGCAGTTTCTCCGACCCGGCTGCGTCTCCGCGGTCCGCGCGCCGATCAGATCGACCCGGTAGCGGGTCAGGTCCCGCAACTCACGGATAGGCGCCGGCGGCACGAAACTCGGCCGGATCATCTGCCGCTCAGCGACCTTGCACAGCCAGACCGCGTCCAGCCGATCCGTCTTGGGCCGCCCGGGTAGATGCTTGACATCCTTGGCATTGACCAGCCACGGGTCGAACCCGGCCGCTTCGAGGAGATAGAACGCCGGCTTCCAGTAATCCGCAGGTCGCCTCCATGACGACCCGGGTGACCCCCAACGCAGCCGGAGCCGGTCGGCCATGCGTCAGTAGCGACCGGGTCATCGTGGAGTAGGTCGACACCTCCTGCCGCCGACGGCCTCACGGCCCCTGACCGGGAAGCCGCACGCAGCACACCAACTCCGCCTTGCCGATATCCAGCGCCGCGACCCGCTCGATGATCTCCTCATTGTCCTGACGTCTGACTCCAACACCTGCTCCTCCCACCGGACATCCAGCAGGCGGCCGCCCGCAGGAGCTGCTGGAGACGAAAGCGAGAAGCTGATCCGCGTGCTCGAAGCAACATTGAAGGGCCCATGGCGCAGCTCCCCACACCCGACTTTTACACGGCCTCAAAGACCAAGCGCACACGGCGTCGGCGGGCGACCGCACCCATTTTCAGCCCGGAACGGGCCCGCCCAAAGGGCAGCGAAGAACTTTTCCCATGATCTCCAACGCGGTCTTCGTCCGCGCCAAGTCAGCTTCCAGGCGCTCGTTACGCCGCCGCAACCGCTCGATCTCGGCCGCCTCCGCGCTACGCCGCCGGTTCTCACCCACCGGACTCTTGCGGCTGCCCAAGGCGGTCAACGCCCCCGCGTCCCGCGCGGCCCGCCACTCCAGGATGTGCGAGTGATACAGGCCCTCCCGGCGCAGGATCGCCGCGCCCTCACCCGAGGCCTTCGCCGCATCGTACTCCGCCACGATGTGTAGTTTGTACTCCGCCGTGAACGTTCGCCGCTTCGGCCGTCCGCCCTGCTCACCAGGCGTAACTGGGTAGTGTCACGATGATCCTCTTCCTGCCTCCCGGCAAGCCTAGCCGCACCGGGGAGGCTACCTCATGTCAGCCTGACAGACAGGGTCGTCGTGGTCGCCTTCCGCGGGTGCGTGCTGGGGGTAGGCGCCGACGCCGGGATGGACCTTGTCGATGAGATCGAGGTATACGGGGTTGCGGGCAATGAACTCACCCACGACCGGGCAGATGACGGTGATCTTCTTCCCGCTCTCGCGGATCTCGTTCAGCACGCGCGCGATGAGCTCCGTGGCCACCCGATTGTGTCGGTAGGCGGGGTCGACCCAGGTCGTTAGCAGCACGACACGGCCGCCCACGAACCGGTACGGAAGTTCGGCGATCGCTTCGGCGCCGAGGACGGCGATCCAGCGACCGCGCTCCGCGTCGTTGATGACATCGAGCTCCCAGCTGGATTCCACCTCGCTGAGACTTGTCGCGTTCAGAGCAGCGATCAGCGCCGCGTTGTTCTCTTCCCGGGTGGCCGCCTCGGCCTCGAGATTGATCGTCATTGTCACGCTTTCTGCCGAGGAGCTAACAGGTGGGTTCAGGACGGATGGGTGCGACTCTGGGTCACTCCCGGGTGCTCGGGGTCGATGAGGTCGGCATACTCGGGGTTGTGCTCGATGAAGGTGCGCACGATCGGGCACATGATGGTGACCGTCTTGCCTTGCACGCGTACGTCGTCCAGGACGCGTCGGATCAGCGCGGTGGCGATGCCCCGTTTGCGGAACTCGGGGATCACCGAGGTGGCTAGCAGCACGAGCCGGTCGTCTCGAGCGACGTTGTAGGTCAGCCCGGCCACCTCTCGGCCCGCGGCGACGGCGATGTAGATAGCGAGTTTCTCGTCGTTGACGACCTGGAAGTCGAAGCCGGGGGCGTGGGGATCGTCGATTACCTCGTCGACGAGGACAGCCTGGTCCTGGCTGAGCGTGCCTTTCTCGTCGGGGTGCTTGAAGGCGTAGCGGGTCGTCTCGGTTGGGTCGGTCATGGGGATTGCGCCTTCGTTGACAGTCATCAGATCAGTTCCGGTTCGTGGCGGTGGTCGTAATTACCCAGCCGCATGTCGTCGACGGAAGGTGAAGGGCCAGCCACCGGCGTGCTTCTCGCTCCCGCGGGGAGGTTCTCGTGCCCGGCTGGTGCCCTTCCGGTCAATAAATTAGATCAGCGGTGCGTGGCAGCGCCAGCAGTGCGGATAGCTGTGCTCGTACGGCTGCTCGCGGAACAGCGTGCACGGGTTGATCCATCGAGTTGGCTCCTCTGGCGCGTGTCCGACGCGACGGTACTCGCACAGCGTTCAGGACAGTGTGGTGGCGACCGCGGCTCGCAGGCGGATCCGCGCCAGGTGCAGGGCGCTCGCCGCTTCGTGCGGGCTCAGACGCATCGCGGCGGCGGCCGCGGTGATCGGCATACCATCGAGCAGGACGAGCTGAGCGAGTGGCCCTGCCGGTGGAGGCAGCTTGTCGAGGGCCTCGTTGACCTGGTCTAGCAGTTCGGCGGTGACGAGATCGTCCTCCGGGCCCAACAGTTGGTTGTCGCCGCCCCAGATGTTGGGCGAGGTGATGAATCTGCCGAGGTCAGGGCCGTCGAGATAGAACTGCGGGTAGAACAGGTCGGGTGTGTCGGCGTCGACATCGAGTTGCTGGGTGCGGTCCGCGACGGCGAAAGCGCTGACCTGCCGTTCGTCCGCCCCATCCGCCAGCACCCGGTCGACCAGCGCACGTGTCAGGATCTCCAGGTCCAGGTCCTCGCCTACGGCCAGCGCCTCGGTCAGCACGTCCTGGACCAGGTCGTCGGCGCGGGCACGATCGAGCGAGTCGGCGAGTTGCTGCAGCGCGCTGAGCACAGCCGGTGCATGGTCGCCCGGCGCGAGCCCGGATCGGGATACCGGCCGCGGCACGCTCTGCAGGAGAGTGTCGGTCGCGATCAGCTGCTCGGCGAAGGCTGCGCAGTCCGGGCAGCCAGCGAGGTGCTCGTCGACGACGGTTCGGATCGGTTCGGCGAGTACGCCCGTCTGGTGGTGGGTAAGCTGGCCGACGCAGTCGGCGCACGTCATTTCATCAGGCATGGCACACCTCTGTTCAGGGAGTTCCGGCCGATTCTAGAAACATCTAAGCCTGAATCCACGTTTGTCACGAACGCAGAGAGGAGCTTGATGTAGGTAGAGCTTCTTGATGCGGTGCTGCGTAAGAGATGAGGGTTCGGCCCCTCGGCACTGGGCGTACCGATGAAGGAAAAGGCCGGCCGGAACCCTCCCTCGGAACTCCGGCCGGCCAGGAATGAGCGAGTCGATCAGCCTTTGCGGACCGTGGCGAGAGCCTTGCCCCAAGTCACCGTCTGGTCGAGGACAGTATTCAACGTGGCCTCGTGCTGCGGGCCGGGCTTGAAGACACTGTAGTTCTCGAAGTCCGAGAACAGCGACAGCGCGACCTGGGCGCGCACATCGGCGATCTGCAGCTCGCCGGCGATGAGCCGCAGGTGCTCGACCGCGCGCGTGCCGCCCGCCGAGCCGTAGCTGACGAAGCCCGCCGCCTTGTTGTTCCACTCGGTGTAGAGGAAGTCGATCGCGTTCTTGAGTGCGCCACTGGTTGAGTGGTTGTACTCCGGCGTCACGAAGATGTACGCGTCGAACTCGGCGATCTTGGCTGCCCACCGCTTGGTGTGCTCGTTCGCGTACTGGCCCATCGACGGCAGCGCGGCCTCGTCCAGGTGCGGCAGGTTGTAGTCGAGCAGGTCGACCAGCTCGAACTCCGCGTCCCCGCGACGGCTCGCGATGTCGTAGACCCACTTGGCCACGGCCTCGCCGTTCCGGCCCGGGCGGGTGCTCCCGAGGATGATTCCGACCTTGATCATTCCTAGCTTCCTCTTCTTGAAGGGGGCGCCACCGTGGAAGGGTGACGTGTCACCGAATGTCCAGCCCGTCGATCTTGGTGATGAACTGCGGCAGCGCGTTGAGCTTCGTCTCGACCTTGCGCCAGTCGTAGTGAGTGCCCCAGTACTCGACGAGCGGGCGGAGCTTTGCCAGCTGGACACCCTGGGACCGGTCGGCGACGGTCTCCTTGTCCGGCCAGCGCGTCATTTTCACCCGCTGCCGGAGCTCGTTGATCTCCTTCTGCGGGACCTCGATGCGGAAGGGGCGGACACCGTTGATCTGCTTCCCGGGGCCGGAGGACGCGCTTCTCACCGGCAAGGTGCCCTCCGGTGCCGTCGCCTGCGCCCGGCCGGATATGCCGAGCTGGGTGGCGATGACGGCACCAGCGGCGACGCCCAGAAACCGGCGGCGGCCCGTGTTGGCCTGGCCGGCATTTTCGATCGTGCCCATCAGGAGCTCCTTCTCTTGTTCGCGAGTGGCAGCGAATTTCTCTTGGCTTGTGTGATGGCACGCGGCGTGGCGTCATGAACACCTCGCTCACGGTGCTACTGCGCTTGATGAGTTCGGCGCGGGCCGCCTCGACGTCCGAGGCGACCAGGTGTAGGACCTGGGCGGATCCGGGAACTGCTGGGCTGACGCTTTCCCTTCTCTCGACGTGCCGTACACCCATCGCGTCGCGATTGAACGATGCCGCTGATGCCTCGTTCTTCGCGCCCGTGAGAAGCCCTGGCCCATCCACGGGCCTGCGAAGGCGCAAACCAGGGCTTCGCTGACGACGCTGACCGCGCGGACTTACGAAGCTGGCGATCGCGGCGCATTGGCTCGCCCGTTACGGCGGAGAACTCCTCCGGTCGCGCCGACTTGCCGGCTGTCGTCAGGACCCGGCATGGACTAGGGAGTCTCCCTGGGGTGAAGGGCCGCGAGCCGCGCGAGCATGGTCAGGCCGGCGTCGATCTGTGCCGGCTCTGAGGAGAGCGAAGAGTTCAGATCGTGGACATGAACTCGCCAACCTCCAGCCGGTGCGGCTGACCAAAGCAGTCAATAGCGGAGGAGATCATGGAGATGTTTATGGCGTTTGGGCGCATTGGTTGGCGCTCGATAGTTCGTTCGCTCCAGCGACCTGCAGTCACGACGATGCTGTACCCGCCTCTCGTACCCTTCTCGGACGGCGCCCCGGGCTTACCGCCCTCGATTTGTCGTTGATCCAACTCATCTACGAGGTCGTCGCGGCGGACTCGAAATGCATCCGGTGCGGCGCCCCGCTCAGTCGTCAGCTCCGTGTCGCGAAGTCGGCCGCCGACTATTGCCAATCGTGGACCGTATCGGTCGCGGCGAGGTGCAGCGGGTGGCGGCGCCACCAGTACGTCGCCACCGTTGACGACGGCTCGAACGGATTCGTGCTTGGACCGTTTCACTCACCCGGACGCCACGCTTTCCGCAGGCGGCGGTGATGCAGGCCCCTGACATCAGAAGGAGATGATCCGTGGTCGTAGATACGGAGTTTGCCCGCAGCGCCCGCGCACTCGTGCTGCCCCCTACAACAGGCCGCCGCTGGGCACGTCGGTCCCGGCTAAAGAGGGAGAGCTAAAGATGACGGTGTCGTTGCAATCGGGTCGGGTCGCGCGAAGCTCGACCTCCGGTACGGCCACCCAGGCGGGCGGTCGCACCGGAAACCCACTGCCCGGGCCGCTCTTCTTGACGGACGCGGACTACCGGACGCTGCTCGGCGTCCGCGAAGGCTGGTGGGAGCGGGCCGCGTGCCGCGGGATTGACGTAGACGTTTTCTATCCGCTGCCGAATGACAGGGTGGCCGCGGCGCGGGCGCTGCTGGTGTGCGCGCAATGTCCTATCCGTGCCAGGTGCCGGCGGTACGCAATAAGCAACCGCGAAACGTACGGCGTCTGGGGTGGCATGACCGAGCAGCAACGGGCTGCACTCCTGCGACGCCGTCCCGCCACCAGTCAGCGCCGTTGACACCCGCGTGTCCTGATTCGTTCCTCCAGCGATGCGTCGCCCGGGTGGCTGAGCCAGCGCCAACCGGGCGAACCGCTAACCGGTTTGTTGCTCGTGGGCCTGGCGGGCGGTGCCGGGTCTGCCTTTGTGGGGTATCGCCACGGTTTCATGCCGGCGTCGTGCAGATCCTGTTCGACGCCGGCCTCGCCGTAGCCGCGGTCCGTGGCCACCGCACCCGGCGGTCGTCCGGTGCGGTCGGTGATCCGCTCGACCGCGGGCGCCAGTTGCGGGCCGTCCGGTGGGTTGCTGCCTCGACGGTGTGGTCCAGGACGATGCCGTCCTCATTGTCGACGACCTGCGCCTTGTAGCCGAACTCGACGGGCCTGGCCGGCCTTTCGCGATCGGGCGGGCGTCGGGATCGTGCAGGCTGACCAGGCGGGTCGCCGAGTCGGGCGTACCGCCGGCCAACCGGATCCGCGCCTGGGCGACCACCCGGTCGGTGCGCTCGATGATGACCGCCAGTTCGTTGACGGCGCGACGCAGCCGCCCTCTGGCCCGCCCGGTCACCCGCCGCACGGCGCGGCGGGCGTTGCGCAGCACCACCCGCGCCTCGACCGCGCTGCGGCAGGCCAGCCCGGCCAGTACGGCGGTGATCCGTGCGACGGTGGCCTGTGCTTCCTCGCGGGCCTGCGCGCCACGCAGCCGCAGATGCGCCCCGACCGCCCTGACCCGCCGCCCGGCCGCGCGCGGGTGCGGTCCCGAACGGCGTGCGCGACGCGACGCCCACCGACCCGGATTCGGCACACGAGACCAGACATGCGCCGCACCGTCCGGGCCAGGAGTCCGCTGTCGGTGGGGTTGTCAACGTCCGCCGACACCACGGTGGTGTCGGCGCGGGCTTTTCCCGTCTTCACCACCCGCGCTTCGACCGCTGCGGCCAGGAGTTCCTCGTTGAGGGCAGTGACCGCCTGCTCCCCGCACCGGGTGGTGATCTTCATCAGGGCGGTCGGGTGCGGCACCCGATGCGGCAGAACCGCCGCCACGAGATCGAGTCCGACACCTCCGCGTACAACGACGCATAGCCCAGGCGGTAGCGGTGCTTAACTTAAGGAACATCAGCCGCAGGTACGTCTCCATCGGCGCGCTCGGCCGGCCCATCCGCGGCGAGAAGTGCGGCACGAACGGGGCGAAGAACCGCTCGTCATCCAGCCACGCATCGACGCGTTCCAGCGCCGTAGGCACACCTCCGGCAGCACAGACTCCCATAACGACGGCGGCACATTCCGCGTCCGCAGCATGACCGCAATCCCCTGCGTGCCAACGACTCCTGTCACCGTCATCGTGGCAGCCAGGCGTGTCCGGCATAGCCGGAAACGCCGACAGCCGTCGATCTACTCAGGTCGAAGTAAATATTGATCAAGGCCGTGGCCGCGGACCCCACTGGCCAACAGCTCGCCGATGCGCTGCGGGAGCAGATCCGCATCTGGGACCGCGACCGGACAGCCCAACCCACCATCACCGTCTACCTGGCCGACGTCCAACGACCAGCTCCGAGACGTGCCACCATCGACAAGCCGTGCATCCGCATGGTCGTGCCCTGCTACAGAGACCTGGGATCAGCGGGTCCTGGTCCGGTCCGGGACGTGCGTCGGGTCCGACCGGATGGCCACGTCCAATCCGAGACGGATCGGACCGTCCACCTGCGTCATGCTATCCATGGCGACCGGCTCCTTTCCGGTGTTGCCCATCCGCCTAAGCGTGGATGACCCACGAGATCAACCATCACGAGCGGAACTGGAGCCGGCCCCTTCATTATGACTGGACGAGCTCGCGGAGAATCGGCTGCAGCGCGCGGTGGAAGGTCGGGTAGGCGAAGTGCATGTTCGCTAGCGTGCTGATCGGGACCTCGGCGTGGATCGCGGTGACGATCGCGGAGAGCACCTCGCCGCCCATGCTGCCGACCACGGTGCCGCCGATCAGCACGCCCTTGTCGGCGTCCGCGACCAGCTTGATCGGGCCGGGCTCCTCGGCGATCCAGCCGCGGCTGCCCAGGTCGCCGGTCGCCGTCCTGACGTTGACGCCCCGTTCCCGCGCGGCCGCCTCGCTGAGCCCCGCCGAGCCCACCTCGGGCGCGGTGAAGGTGACTCGGCCGACCGCGCGGTAGTCCGCCCACGGGCCGTCCACCCCGGTCAGGTCCCGGATCACCACGTCCGCCTGGTACATCGACATGTGGGTGAACGCCGCCTTTGCCGGTGATGTCGCCGATCGCCCAGACACCCTCGGCCACCCGCATCCGCTCGTCCGGGTCGAGCACCCGCGCCTCGGGGGCGAGACCGACGGTGCTCCAGGCCAAGGTCCTGCAGGTTGTTGCGCCGGCCGGCCGCGACCAGCAGCTGCTCGGCGGTGACGGTGCCGTCGGCGAGCACGACCCGGAACCCGTTGGGGCCATGCTCGACCTGCTGGGCCCGCGCGCCGGCGAGCACGGTGATGCCGGCCGCGTCGAACGCTCTTTGCACCGCCGCGGAGGCTTCTGGCTCCTCCATCGCCAGGATTCGCGGAGATGCCTCGACAACGGTCACCTCGACCCCGAAGGTCGCGAACACCTGGGCCAGCTCGCACCCGATCGCACCGCCGCCCAGGATCGCGAGGGAGGCTGGGAGCTCGGTCAGCGCGACCATGTCCCGGTTGGTCGAATACGGCGTTTCGGCGAGGCCGGGTACCGGTGGCGCGGCGGGGAAGGTGCCGGTGTTCAGCACGATCCCGCGCCGGGCGACGTACGACGTGATCGAGCCGTCGGGACCGGTGACGGTGACCATGCCTGGCGCGGTGATCCGGCCGCGTCCGCGGGCGAAGGTGGCCGCCGGCGTCGACCAGGCGATCCACCGCCACCTGGTCGTTCCAGTCATCGGTGGCCTCGTTGCGGATCCGGTCCGCGACCAGCTTCCAGTCCGGGGTCACCATCGACTTACCTGCGTGGCGCTCCACCAGCCGGCCCTCGCGCAGCTTCTCGGCCGCGGTGACCATCATCTTGGTCGGGATGCAGCCGTAGTAGGGACACTCACCGCCAACCAGCCGCTGGTCGACCCCGACCACCTGCAGACCGGCCTTGGCCAGGCTGCCGGCCACGTGCTCCCCGCCCGGGCCCAGGCCCACGACAACGACATCGCACTCGATCGCATCGCTCATGACCGCGGGCCGAGCGGGTCGGGCCCGGGCGCCGAATCGTTCTGATCTGGTCATGGCTGGTCTCCTCGCCTCACCGCGCACGAGCGTGCGCTGCCCTCACCATCGCGCCGCTACCCCCCGATCGCGCCCGTGGGCCTACGGGGCAGAACCCTGGTTCTGGACGGCCGGGCATCACCCGTGCACCAAGCAGGGCAGCGCCAACGCTGGACGAGGTCGATGGTCGGCAGGGGTTGACCTCGCTCGTGCGTGTCCGATTCGTCCGGTGCCCGGGGGTCAGCCGATGGAGACCAGGGTGTTTCCCTGGTGTGACCAGGTGGCCGCCGGAGCAATCATCGGTGTTGACGGCAACTTGCTGGTGCAGACGAAGGAGTGAGACTCATGAAAATCGACCTCAAGATCGAGGCCGTGGTGATCCCGGTCAGCGACGTCGATCGGTCGAAGAGGTTCTACGAGGGCCTGGGCTGGCGTCTCGACGCCGACTTCGGCTTCGACAACGGCTTCCGGGTCGTTCAGTTCACGCCTCCGGGATCGCCGGCGTCGATCCAGTTCGGTAGTAGGGTCACCGGGCAGGCCCCGGTACCGCCGAGGGCATCTACCTGGTGGTCTCGGACATCGAGGCCGCGCACGACCAGCTCGTGAACCTGGGCGTGGGCGTCAGCGATGTGTTCCACCCCGACGCCCCGGGCGCCCAGTTCGGTCAGATCGCCGACGGACAGACCGGCGGACCGGCGAAGGACCGCGCCAGCTACGGGTCCTTCGCCACCTTCCGTGACCCCGACGGCAACAGCTTCCTGCTTCAGGAGGTCACCACGCGGATCCCGGGTCGCGTGGATACGGGCGCGATCGAGTACGCGTCGCTGAGCGACCTGGTCGGTGCGCTCAAGCGGGCGTCGGCCGCGCACGGCGAGCACGAGGTTCGCAACGGCGGTGAGCTCGACGAGAATTGGCCGGAGTGGTATGCGGCGTACATGGTCGCCGAAAACCACGGCGAGCAGCTCCCGGAGTGACCGACAGTCCACCGAGGCGGCATGATTTCTCGGCCGCCCTCGGCGGCCGGTTGACGGAGAGGTCGTACGGCTCGACATGTGCACATACAGGGCCGCCACCATCGCCATGCATCAGTCCCGTGTATCCATGGGTAACCGGTGCTCGCGACCTGGGGGCGGCCCTGGGGTCACCGGTCGCGTAGTGCCCCGGCCAGCTCGCGGCGCGAGCTTATGCCCAGCTTGGTGAAGACCTTGCGCAGGTGCCACTCGACGGTACGTGGGCTGAGGAACAGCACGGCGCCGATCTCGGGATTGGTGTGCCCCGCCGCGGCCAGGCGCGCGCTCTGCGCTTCCTGTGAGGTGAGGTCGTCCCATACGCCGACGGTCCGCTTGCGGACGGTCTCGCCGGCGGCAACCAGCTCCCGGCCGGCCCGTTCGGCGAAGCCCTCCGCCCCCATCGTGGTGAACGCCTCGTGGGCAGTGCGGAGCTGGATCCGGGCGTCGTTGCGCCGGTTCTCCCGGCGCAGCCATTCGCCGTAGAGCAGGCGCGCCCGGGCCAGTTGCAGCCCGATCCGGCTGGCGGCGAGCCGCTCGATCGCCTCGCGGTACCGCTCTTCGGCCTTCTCGGAAGGTCCGGCGAGCGCGTCCGCGAGGGCCTGGGCGCCGAAAGCCCAGTCCGTCCCGGCGGCGCCGGTGCGCTCCGCCAGACGCTCGCGTGCCTCCGCCGCCACGGCGCGCTCCCCGACGCGCGCGGCTGCCTCGACCAGCTCGCCGAGCGTCCAGTTGAACAAGGCAAGGTCCTCGTACTCGGCCGCCTGCCGAGCGGCCTCCAGTGCGGCCGGATAGTGGCCGAGCCCGTTGGACAGCACCGCCTTGGTGTAGCCGGCCAGGCCGAGCAGCCAGCCCTCGCCGCGCGCGTCGGCATCCTCGACAGTGGCCTCGATCAGCTCCAGTGCCGGGAGCTTGCCGGCCGCGGTGAGCGGCCAGCGCGAGCGAGGCGGACGGATGTGCGGCCAAGCCGGTGGCCTGTCCGAGGGCGCCGGCCTCATCGAGCAGATCCGAGGCGTCGGCGAACCGGCCCGCGTACAGCAGCGCGCCGGCGCGGGACACCAGCGCCGTGGGCAAAAGCGACAGCGCGCCGGTGGTGCGGGCGAAGCCGACCGCTTGCTCGGTGAGCCGGTGCCAGGCCGCGTCGTCCCACACCTCGTGCGCGACCGGCCCGGCCAGCCACAGAAGGGGCAGATCCTCATTCGCGGTGAGCGCGTCCAGGGCCCGGCGGAGAAGCGGAATGGCAGGCGCGTAGCCGTCCAGGCCCCACGCCGTAAGGCCGGCCAGGAACAGACCGGCCACGTCCTCGTTGGCGGGCATGCCGCGGGCGGCCTCGGCGGCCCGGCGGAGGTCGTCGCTGCCGAGCCGGCCAGCGTGCACTGCAGCACCCAGCGCCAAGAGGTAGGTCTCCTGCGCCGCGGGCGAGATCGAGCGCCTCGAGCCGGCGGGCGGCCGCGAGTAGCGGCGGGCCGGCCGCCCGTCCGGGGTTGAGCACGAAGGCGACCTGCGCCCGCAAACGCTCCACCCCGGCGCGCTGCAACGGGTCGAGCGGACCCAGCTCGGCAGCGGCCAGCAGCGTCCGGCACCTGGGCGGGGGCGCCCGCGGCGAATCGGGCACGCGCGGCGGCCAGAGCACGCGCGGCGCGCCGCTTCGGGTCCGCGGTGAGCTCGACAGCGCGCTCGAGGAAGGATGCGGCCGCGGATCGGCCGCCACGGGCCAGCGGTCGGCCGGCCGACCGCTGCAGTTCGCTGGCGACCTCCTCGTCCGGTCCCACCGTGGCGTGCGCCCGATGCCAAGCACGGCGGTCGGGGTCCTGCTCAGCATCGGTCACCTCGGCGAGCGCACGGTGCACCTCGCGCAGTTCGGCGGCTTCGCCCGAGCGCCAGCTGGCCGAGCGCACCAGCGGGTGCCGGAACCGGACCCGGGTGCCCAGCTCGACCAGTCCCGCGGCTTCCGCGGGCGCGGCGGCGTCGGGCCCGATGCCCAGCCGCTCGAGCGCGCGCCACAGCAGCGGCACGTCACCGATCGGCTCAACAGCGGCGGTGAGCAGCAGCCGGCGGGTATCCGCCGGCAGCGCGACGATACGCCGCTGAAAGCCCTCCTCCACCCGGCTCACCAGCGGCGCTGTGCCCTGCGCGCCGAACCCGAACGCCAGCTCCGCCGGCGTAAGGCCGCGCGGCAGCTCAAGCAGGGCGAGCGGGTTGCCGCGCGTCTCGGCGACGATCCGGTCGCGTACGCGGGCATCGACCGGATCAGGCAGCACGGAGTCCAGCAGCGCCCGCGCGTCCGCGTCGGACAGCCCGTCGACGCGCAACTCCGGCAGGCCGTCGAGAATCCGCTCGTCCCCCGGGCTACGTGAGGCGAAGACCAGCGCGACCGATTCGGCATCCAGCCGGCGGGCGACGAAGGTGAGAATCACCTCGGACATCCGGTCCAGCCACTGCACGTCGTCCACAACGCAGACCAGCGGCTGTTCCAACGCGACCTCGGCGAACAGTCCGAGCACGGCGAGCCCGATGAGCAGCGCCTCCGGCGGGTTTCCGAGGCTCAGCCCAAAGGCGGTGGCGAGCGCGGCACGTTGCGGCTCCGGCAGCCGGTTGAGGTGGCCCAGCAGCGGCGCGCAGAGTTGCTGCAGGGCGGAGTACGCGATCTCGGACTCCGGCTCCACCCCGGCCGCCCGGGTCACCCGGCTGGCTGGCGCGTTCTCGGTCAGGTAGTCCAGCAGTGCGGTTTTGCCGGCGCCCGCCTCGCCCCGCAACACCAGTACCCGGCTGTGCCCGGCGCGGACGTCCCGCAGCAAGCGGTCGAGCGTGTCGCGCTCGCGCCGTCGGCCGCGCAGCGCCGGACCCGCGGTGTCTACGTTCATCGTGCCCAGTGCCAACCGGCTCACGCGCAGACCGGACCGCCCGAGCAGGGGGTAGTGGTTCATGGCAGGCTCCTCCAGATTCGGGCTTCACCGGCGCCCCGTACTCGCTGACATGGGTGCCTCCCCTTGGAACTGCTGGGGGCGCCCAGCTAGGACGTTGATATAAGATATAGTATCTATCCGTCAAGAGCTAGCCTATGATTGGTGTGCCATGGAACTCATCAACAGTGCGAGCCTCGTAGAAGTGGCTGCCGCCCGCCTTCGTGGCGCGATCCTCAGTGGTGATCTCCAGCCCGGAGAGCCGGTGCGGGTGCGAGATCTGCAACAAGGGCTGGGTGTAAGCCACATCCCCATCAGGGAGGCGATTCGGCAACTCGAAGGTGAGGGGCTGATCGTCGTACGGGCGCGTCGTACGCCGGTTGTGGCCGGCGTGAACCTGGACGATCTCGCGGCGATCTACGAGTTGCGACGCATGATCGAATTGCCCACCGTAAGGCTTGCCCGCGAACGCGGTTCCCGCGCGTCGATCGCCCGCGTCGAAGAGACGTTCTCTGCCTTCGAAGCTGTCGCCGGTGACCCCAACCGACCTGAGTACTGGGAACGGCACTCGGACTTCCATTGGGCCCTGGTCGAAGCCGGTGCCAACACTTGGACGCGGCGTGTGCTCGAGCCTCTTTGGACGGCAGCCGAACGTTACGTCAGGCTATTTGTTGCAACATACGCAACCCCCGAGGCCACCCTCCAACTGCACCGCGCCTTGGCGGACGCGTTCTCGCAGGAAGACGTCACAGCAGTTGTAGCGGAACTCAACAACCACTTCGATGTTACCGAGCAAGGGGTGCGGGTTGGTTTCAGGAAGGCCAAGGAGGCCAAGGGTCCTGAGTGAGCCAACGCCGGCGGGTGGCGTCGAAGACGTTGGTGGTCACGTTCTGGTGCCGGTCCGCTCTCGGCCAGTCTGCACCGGACCCTATGCTCGCTGATTCAGTCGCCCTGTGAACCGAGATTTGGGCGCCGCCGTGCCCCCAACCTGGTCTCAACAGCTAGCCCAGCTCGTAGCAGGAGGTGTTCTTGAAGCGGCCGCGCGACGAGTTCAAGCCCTACGGGAAGTCCCACGCGAGTGAAGCCCATGGGAACGGAGAGCGCTGGCAGACCAGTCTGTGCCGCGAGAACCGTGTTCGTTGGATAGTGGAGCGAATTCCATCGTCTTGAAGTGACGTCGGAATGCAGCGGCGGCGGCACCTGAACGTCGGGGAAGGCCAGGACGTCAACATGGTTGCGGTTCATCAGATCGATGATGCCGTCTCGCAAGCGAACCTGAGCACCGGCGCGAGCCTCATAATCGGCGCCATGTATGCCGGGTTTTTCACTCGTTGCAATAGCTTCGAATAAGTCGAGCGCAGAGTGATATCGGCCCTGCTCATATATCTGATGAACGTTCTCAGCTTCAATCCCTGGTCGCGAAGCAATGAAGTCATCCAGGTCGGCTCGTGACCTGACGAGGTACAAGGACGTCATCTCCAGCGCTGATTCCAGTTCTGGCACCTGGAGGTGCACCGGGTGAACGCCCTCTACCTGGAGCGTCTTCGTTGCTTCCGAGAAGACCCGTATGACTTCAGAGGAACTGTTTGGCCCCTCCACAAGTTGCGTCAGAATCCCGAGACGCAGGCCATCCAAGCCGCCCGTAGGCATATCCGCGTATGGCCGCTGTCGCTCACGGCCGTTCACACTGAGTGAATCTCGAGGATCGTAGCCAACCAAAGCGTCCAGGAGTATGGCGGCATCGCGGACCGATCGCGTCAACGGGCCCGCTGTGTCTTGCTCGAACACCAGTGGAGCGATCCCCACCCGACTGATCAGCCCTGGCGTCACCCTGAGGCCCACCAAATTGCAGAAGGATGCAGGCAACCGGATTGAGCCGCCGGTGTCCCCACCCACTCCTACTGCGGCGAAGTTCGCCGCGACAGCCGCCGCAGTCCCGCTGCTTGAACCCCCGGAGTCTCGGTCGAGAGCATAGGGGTTGCGCGTCAAGCCACTTAGCGACGAGGTCGAGAACCAGGAGGCTCCGAAATCGGCCATCGTGCTTTTAGCAAGAATGATCGCGCCTGCCGCCCGTAGACGCTTCACTACGAATGCGTCGCTACTGGGAACGTTGTTTGCTGCCGCCTCGGTTCCGAAAGCCGTTCTGATGCCTGCGGTCTCGACGTTGTCTTTGAGGACGACCGGGACCCCGTGCAGGGGGCCTGTGAGAGTTCCGGTCGCCCTGAGTTGACGGTCGACCTCAGCCGCCTCTTCGAGCGCTCTGGGATTGATGGTAGCTATTGCGTTGAGCCGGGGCCCCGCGTTGTCGCTGGCATGGATGCGAGCAAGATATGCCTCTACCAGCTCGTAACTGGTGACGTCCCCACCGAGCAAGCGCGCTCTGATGCTCTCGATGGTTACCTCGTCCAGGTCCATGGCGCCCGCCATCGTATCCCCTGCCAGAGCGTGGGGCCAGCCCTCCCTCGGGGTGTCCGGTGGGCGTGTAGAGGTGGCTCAGGCGCAAAGTCTGTGACGGGTGGCCCTGCGCCGTGTCGTACCGGACGTCGTCGAGCCTGTCGCTCATACGTACGTCGGTGAGGCATCGCACGGGAGCGGCTCAAACCCGCGGATCAGATCGCGTAGGCGGCCTGTGCGGTTACCCCCGCCAGGCCGACAAGATCTCCGAAGGACCCCACACCACGTCTGCTTTCGTCGAGTCGACCTGTGGCGACACGCCGCTGAGCGAGACGATCACGAGGCCGCAGCGGCCGTGGTCGAAGCCGGGCACCTGTGCCGCGCTCGCCGCCAGTTCGGCAAGGTCGCGCGCGTCGAAAGGACTGCTGAGCCATTTGACGGAACCCGCGAAGTAGACGGTCTGAGCCACCGGTGCCCGGTCTGCACCGATGATGTCGATTTCTGGGTTGAACTGGCGGTTCCACCAACCCCCAACCGCCTGCACGTCCGGCCACGGCAGGCTTCCGGCGATCGCCGCGAGTTCCAGGGACTCTCGAATAAGCGGTTCGACGGCCCGGCCACGCCATCCCGTCCAGCGCCGCTGGACGAGCTTGAATGCTGCCTCCGGGCGGCCTCGACGGGCCTGCTCCTGCGCGCCACGGAGAATCGCCAGGTACAGGCGTAGGTTGCTGTCGGCGACTCGATACAACGCCGGTCTGCTCGGCTTCGTGGACAGCGGCTCGTCGAGGGCCAGCACCCTCTTTTCCTCCACCAGCCGGCGCAGGAGAGGAGACAGCAGACCGGACGCGAGCGGAGATTGGGCGCCGCCTGCCGTCGAGGCGATGTTGGCATAGGCCCGATCGCCGCCACCGATTGCCTCAAGGACGCGGCGTGCTTGGTCCGGCGCGGGGAACTCGGCCAGCAGCGCCGCTTCCGGGATGCTGAAGACGACCGAGGCCGGATCGGCGCACTCCTCTTCGAGGAAGGCCAGCGGCGGCGTGGCCGGTGGCCAGGCCCGAACGATCCCCGGGAGACCTCCGCAGATCAGATGCGCATCGATTGCATCTGCCCCGCTGAGATCCAGCGCGCGCGCCGTCTCCGCCGGGTTCAGCGGCCCGAGCACGAGCGCATCGGCCCGGCCGAAGAACGGCCGATCGTATGCGGTCAGCCGCTCCATCATGTGGACGTCGCTGCCCAGGAGCAGCAGGAGGACGGGCTTGCTGGACAGCAGCCGGTCCCAAGCCGTCTGCAACGCGCCGTCGAAGAGCGCATCCTGCTCGGCAAGCCATGGAACCTCGTCGATAACGACCACGGACGGGACATCCGGGAGGACAGAGGCCAACGACCGGAAGGCGTCTGGCCAACCTCCCGCGGATACCGGCACCAAATCCGGGTTCGTCGGCACCAGTGAGTCACGCAACTCGGCCAGGAAGGTGGAGATCGCCTCGGTGGAGGACGCACCCTTGGTTGCCGCGTAGAAGAGGTAGGGCACTTCGGCGCGGTTGCAGAACTCCTGAACGAGGCGCGATTTGCCCACCTGGCGCCGACCCCGGATGGTGACCGCCAGTCCGGCCCTCCCTGTTCCGAGCCGGTCCAGCCGCTTCCGCAACAAGGCAAGTTCGGCCGTTCGGCCGACGAAGATTCCCGCCACGAGGTAATCCGAATCTACGTAGATTTCTTCTACGTAGATGCACTCTACCAGACTATCGGTGGTTGCCTCTAAGGAAACACGCCCCCCCAGCGTCGCAGGGGTGGCGGGTAGGTGCCGGCGCGATTATTCCGCTCGAACCCCCGCCCACACTCGCCGGCTACCTTCAGCTGACCGGCGACATCCGCGGCGAGCAGAACGCGGCACTACGTGAACTGGTCGGCAGGCACCGGACCCGCATCCACGTGCCTGTCACCCCGCCGAGCTCACACGGGGCCGCCGTAGGCGGAGGTGAACGGCCCGACGTGAGACCGTAAGACAAGGTCGTCCATCGTGTCCATCAGCCACACGGCGTCATCGCGATCGACGTCGGCTCGGCGACGATCCCGGACATCCTCACCCAGATAGACGGCCCCTACCTCGAACGCAACGCGGCCCTAGGTTGGGCTGGAGTCTTGTTCTTCGCGTCGTCGAGGCAGTTGCCTAGACACTCCGAATCGGATCTTTGCAGGGTGGCGGCGACCAATCGGTCCAGACCCCGCGAGGCGTCGGCAGTCTTGCGCGCGCTCGCTCGGTCCTCCCGATCCGTGCAGCGACCGCCAGGACGTCGGTGACGGGTGTGCAAAGACTCGGCCCAGGTGTTGGCCGAGATCGCGAGGGTGCTTCGGCCGGCGGGCTCGTAGCGCTGGCCGAACCGGACTGGGACACCCTCGCCCTCGCCGACGAGAACATCGACATCAGTCGGCGCTACGCGGCGTTTACCGCGGCCGGCGTACGCGACGCCACGATGGGTCGGAGGCCGCCCGGCTTTGCGCGGCGGCCCGACAACGCTCGACTCTCGGCCGCGGACATGGGGTTCCAGTACGCGGCCGTCTGCCTGCGAGAGGGTTCGTTGGCTCGGCATGAAGAGCTGCCAGCCGTCCGTCGTCTGGCCCGTCTCGGGGTCGATGAGCGTGACGGCGCATACACAGAATGCGCACACTGTATTGCGGCTATCCCGGCACTGGGCGGAACCCGTGTGCGATCATTCGCGTCGTGGATCTCGATGTCTTCTGGCAACTCGTCGAATCGGCCCGCTCCGGGGTCGACTCGGCGACCGACCCGACAGAGTGGCTGAGAATCTGATCGCGCAGCTGCGGAGGCTGCGATCAGATGAGATCGTGCAGTTCCAGCTGCGGTATGACGAGGTCACCGAGCCGGCTCACCAGTGGCTGCTGTGGGGGGCCGCGTACCTTATCAGGGGCGGCTGCTCCGACGACTCATTCGCCGCGGTCGCCGATCCCGACTCACTCGTGGCCGTGGTCGCCACGGAATCAGGAGGCCGTGGAGCTGAAGGCACCCTAACCGGGGACCATCGATCGTGCGGTGGACGGCCCATAGGCAACAGCGCTCCCGGGCTACTTGTAGATTGATCATGCCGCTCGGTGTCCTCTGGCTCCGCCCGTCTGTGGCAATCCTGATGACGACTGGTTGTGATCTTGCGGGCGTTGTCCGTGGTCGGCCCCCGGTGATTGGTCCAGTGCCTCCGCGGACGTCCATGCGGGTTGCTTGGTCATGCTCATGGCTCTGGGTTGCGGCGATGTCGAGTCGGTGGCGGAGGTGAAAACGTCTGCTTGCACTCGTT
>CAVUNP010000002.1:0-213958 GCA_963742855.1 uncultured Actinomycetota bacterium
CATCGCGGTGCGCGCCCGCGGCGACAAGCCCGACGTATGCGTCAACTGCTCCGGCTTCCCCAAGCCGTCTGCTCCCGCTGCGGGCGCACGCGGCCCTGCAACTTCGCCCACAGCGCGCAGCCTCTCTGCCCGACCTGCTCGCCACGCTCGACCGCCGCCTGCGCCCGCTGCGGGCGCGACCGGCCGCCGTGGGTGCGCTCGCCGGAGGGACCGCTCTGCGACACCTGCTACACGGTCGCGCTGCGCACCCGCGCCCGATGCGCCGGCTGCGGGCAACTACGCCGCCTCGTCGACCCACCCGGACCGGACGCGACCACCTGCTCCGACTGCGCGGGCCTGCCGACCAGCCACACCTGCTCCGACTGCGGCGTCGAGGACAAACTCCATGACAAGGGCCGGTGTCCCGCCTGCGCGCTGCGGCGGCGCACCGCGGAGCTGCTGCGCGGCGAGGGCGACGAGATCCCCGCACAACTGCGTGGCGTCCACGATGCGATCGTGGCCAGCAGGTCGCCCGGTCGGCGCTGAACTGGCTGCGCACCGGTGCCGGCGCCGCGCTGCTCGCCGACATCGCCGCGGGCCGGCTCGCGCTGACCCACGAGGCCCTCGACGCCCACCCCCGGTCGCACGCCGCCGACTATCTGCGCCACGTCCTCGTCGCCAACGGCGCGCTGCCCGACCGCGACGAGGAAGTGGCCCGCACCGAACGGTGGGCGATCGACCTGGTCGCGTCCCTCGCCCGTCCCGAGGACCGGCGGCTGGCCAAGGCCTACACCACCTGGCGGGTCCTGCGCGGCAGCGCCGAGGCGCCGCACACCGCCCTCGGCCACGCACCTATACCAACGCCGCACACGTGAAGCTGCGCGCCACCATGGACTTCCTCACCTGGCTCGACGAGCAGAACCTCGCGCTCGCCGACTGCCGACAGTCCGATGTGGACCTATGGCTGGAGACCGGACCGTCGGCGAAGTACATGCGCGACTTCCTGCTCTGGACCGCCGAACACAAGCACTGCCGCCCCCTGCACGTCGCACCGCCACCGCGCACCAACGGCGCAGCCACCGACCCCGAACAGCGCTGGAAACAGATCACCCAACTCCTGCACGACCACAGCATCGACCTCACCGACCGGGTCGCCGGAGGCTTCGTGCTTCTCTACGGCCAACACCTGTCCCGCACCGCGGAGATGACCACCGGCCAGATCACCGCCCGAGACAGCGTCGTCATTGTCCGGTTCGGCCGTGACGAGATCGAGCTACCCAGCCCGCTCGGCACCGCCGCACTCCAACTCGCCCGCACCGGCCGCTCCCACACCGGCATCGGCTCGCCCGCGAGCAGGTGGCTCTTCCCCGGCGGGCTGCCGGGCAGGCCCATCACCGCGGCGCAGCTCGGCCATCGACTACGCGAGCCCGGCATCAGCCCGCTCCCCGGCCGTCGCGCCACCATGACTCACCTCGCCGCCCACCTGCCCGCCGCCGTGCTCGCCGACCTGCTCAACCTCACCCCGGGCACCGCCGTGCGCTGGATGCGCGAGGTCGGCGCGGACTGGACCCGCTATGCCGCCGAACTGCTCCAGGACGACGATCCCCAGACCATGACGAATACCCGCCCCGGACGCGACGGGCTCGGGCAGCATTCGAAGGGCCAGAACAACGCTCTCTACCGGTTCAGATGCGGGGGTTCCGGTCCACGTCCTAGCAAGATCGCCGGGCACGGATCGCTCACGACAACGCAGCGCTACCTGCACCCTGACCGGCGGTCCATTGAAGAGGCGGGCACCGCGCTGAGCGCTCATCTCAGCGTCAAGCGGTCCACAAATGGTCCACACCTGCGTGCGGTCTAGATCACGACGCGTTGATGCCCGTACATGAATTTGGGCCGCTGACCTGGGTTATTGCCCGGATCTGCGACCCTTCGCTCGTGTCGGGACGGCGGGATTTGAACCCACGACCCCTTGACCCCCAGTCAAGTGCGCTACCAAGCTGCGCCACGTCCCGTTGCCGCGCGACCCGGAAGCCGTGCAGCCGCTAAAGGATACCGCAGCCCCGGCCGCCCGCGCGCGGGGCTTACCGTAGGCGCAAACGACCTGGTCAGGGGCCTGCGGAGCGGCAACGCGGCAGGAGGAGAGTCCCGGCCGTTGCGGCCACCGCGAGGACGGCGACGATGGCGGCATGCATATCCGTGCCGTCGTTGGCCCAGACCTGGACGCCGATCTCGACCTTCTCGCGGAGATCTTTGCCGGCGAGTGCGACGCGCTCGGGGTGCCCGGGGCGGTGGTGGTCGCGAAGGATGTCGCGGAGCTCACGGCTGCGCTGGGTCAGGCGTCGGCGGATCCGACCGGCGCCCTGGTGGTGGTGCCGGGTTCCATGCAGGCCACCGAGCGGCTTCTGCTGACCTGCGACCCGGTACGGGCGGTGTGGTTCGACCCTGCCGCCACGGGGCCGGTCGACGTGGGCGAGGGTAGCGACTACCTCCATGGGCGCGGGCTGTGGGGGCTGGTCTGGGCGGTCCGGCGCGCCGTATTCCAGTTCGGGTCACCAGCGCGCCGGATCGCGTACGGCCCGCACCCCGACCAATGGGGTGAGCTGCGCCTGCCCGCGACCGGGAACCGGAGGGCTGGCCCGTCGCCGTACTGATCCATGGTGGCTACTGGCGCTCGATGTGGGGCGCGGATCTCATGGATGGGCTCGCGTTGGACCTGGTCGCGCGTGGGTTCGCGGTGTGGAACCTGGAGTACCGCCGGCCAGACCGCCACGGCTGGGAGGCGACCACAGCTGACATGGCAGCCGGACTGCGCGCCCTCACCAATTCCGGCGGTATGCCCCGAAATGCGACGCGTCAACTGGACCTGACGAGGGTTGCCATCATCGGTCACTCCGCCGGTGGCCAGCTCGCTCTACGCCTGGGCGCCGACAGTGCTGCCGACACCGCCGCCGCGCCCGCAGACCCAACCGCCGAAACCCCCGAAACCCCCAAGACCTCCGAATCCGCCGCGCTCAAGTCAGGCGAGACAGGTGCCCGTGCAAGCGCGGGTACTCGTGCAAGCGTACGAATCGCTCTGGCGGTCAGCCTGGCCGGCGTCGTCGATCTTTCCGTGGGTGCTCGCCGCGCCCTCAGCAACGGCGCCGTGGCGGCGGCCCTGGGCGGGTCGATCCACGAACGCCCCGACACGTACGCCGCGGCTGATCCCATGGCGCGACTGCCGATCGGCGTACCCACGCTGATTGTCCAGGGGCGCGAAGACGACCCTGACCTTGTTGACATGAACCGGCGGTATGTGGCCGCGGCCCGGGCGGCTGGCGACGAGGTGACGTGGTTGGAGCAGCCGGGGGACCATTTCGCGGTCATCGACCCACGATCCGAGCTCTGGCGCGACACGGCCACCCTGCTTGTGGACCGCCTGCACCTAACGCGCGGCCCGATCGGGGACTGACTGGCCGGTCAGGCATCGGGTGACCGAGGAGGCCGTCGGCAGCGGTCGCGGCGGTGCGGCGAGAACCAGCCGACAGCGCTGCGCCACAAAACGCCCGTCGTCAATATGGGCGAACCGCGCAGATCCGCGGTAGCTGGGCGCTGCACCTACAAATCGATGAACTCCAACCGTTGACGCGCTGGTGGCGCGTCTGTAACGTTTGGCCAACGCAGTGCAAGATTTTTGCAAGTCGATGTTCAATTTCTAGCCTATCCGCGCAACTCTGCGAGCAGGGTCGCGCCTCGGCAGGGACGCACCGCTCAGTGTCCGTGCATCCGCTCCTCCCCTTTCCGGAGAGGTTCCACGTGATGTCGGCTTCGGCAGTGCGCGAGCGGTCGCCACCCGCGACCGGTGCTCGTAGCGTTCGGCGACCTGGTTTCGATGCAGAGTCCGCGGTGCCGCAGGGCCAACGCGCGTCGCGGGTATGAACCTCACCAGGTAGGGCCGTGCCACACCACCTTCAGGCACACCGTCACAGAGTTCGGGCGCCTCGCGTTCGGGTTGATCCGCGCGCCCGCGCGCCCTCGTCCCAGACCAGAGACAGAGGAACGTTATGAGAAGAAGACGTGTCGTGGGGCGGCTGATCGCGGCGGGCGTCGCTGTCGGCCTGCTCATGTACGGCGGCCCGGTGCTGCCCGCATCGGCGGCCGGTGGTCCGAACCTGGCGCTGGGCAAGGCCACGGCGGCCAGCGGTCACAACGATGTGTACGTCCAGAGCAATGTCAACGACGGCAATCAGGCCTCCTACTGGGAAGGCGTCAACAACACGTTCCCCCAGTGGGTTCAGGTCGACCTGGGCACCAGCACCGCCATCGACCAGGTCGTGGTGAAGATCCCGAACGGCTGGGGCGCCCGATCCGAAACCTGGGCGGTGCAGGGCAGTCCGGACGGCACGAGCTTCTCGACGATCGTGGGCTCGACCAGTTACGCCTTCAACGGCAGCACCAACGCCGTGACCGTCAACTTTGCCGCGACCAACACCCGCTTCGTACGGCTGAACATCACGGCGAACACCGGCTGGCAGGCCGCGCAGGTCTCCGAACTGGAGGTCTACGGTGTGTCCGGCACGACGTCGCCAAACCTGGCCCAGGGCAAGACGATGTCGGCCAGCGGAGTGTCGCAGACCTACACCGCGAGCAACGCCAACGACGGCAACCAAGCCACCTACTGGGAGAGCACGAACAACGCCTTCCCGCAATGGTTGCAAGTGGACCTCGGCGCCACGGTCGCCATCAACAGCGTGGTGCTTGAAGCTACCGACGAGCTGGGGTAGCCGCAACCAGACCCTGGCCGTGCAGTCGAGCACAAACGGGTCGACGTTCGCGACCCTGGTCGCGTCGGCCTCCTACACGTTCGACCAGAGCAGTAGCAACGTGGTCACCATCAACTTCAACCAGACCTCGACCCGCTACGTTCGGCTGAACATCACCGCGAACAGCGGCTGGCCGGCCGGACAGATCTCCGAGTTCGAGGTGTACGGACCCAGCACTACGGAATCGACACCACCGAGTGCACCGGGAAACCTTGCATACACAGAGCCGGTGTCCGGCCAGATCCGGCTCACCTGGAACGCGTCGACGGACAACGTCGGCGTGACCGGTTACGACATCTACGCCAACAACGCGCTGCTCACCAGCGTCGCCGGCAACGTACTGACGTACACCGACAACCAGCCGACGAGCGCGACGGTGACCTACTTCGTCCGGGCCCGGGACGCGGCCGGCAACCAGTCCGCGAACAGCAACTCGGTCACCCGTACGGGCACCACTGTGGACTCGACTCCGCCGACCGCGCCGACCAACCTGGCGTACACCCAGCCGGCGTCCGGACAGATCCGGCTCACCTGGAACGCGTCGACGGACAACGTCGGTGTCACCGGTTACGACATCTACGCCAACAATGCGCTGCGGGCGAGCGTGGCCGGCAACGTGCTGACCTACACCGACAACCAGCCGGACTCGGCCACGGTGTCGTACTACGTACGGGCCAAGGATGCCGCCAACAACGTCTCGGCGTAACAGCAACACGGTCACCCGTACCGGCAGCGGCGGCACGGACACCAACCTGGCCATCGGCAAGCCCATCACCGCCTCGGGCTCGGTGTTCACGTTCGTTCCCGCCAACGCCAACGACAACAGCGTGACAACATACTGGGAAGGCGCGGCCGGGTACCCGGCGACTGCTGACAGTCACCCTCGGCGCGAACGCGGTGGTGAACTCCATCGTGGTCAAGCTCAACCCGGACGCGGCCTGGGGTCCCCGCAGCCAGACCATCCAGGTGCTGGGTCGGGACCAATCCGCGTCGACACTGAGCAGCATCTCCCCGGCGACGCTGTACAACTTCAACCCGGCCACCGGCAACACGGTGACCATCCCGGTCAGCGCCACGGTGGCCGAGGTACAACTGCGCATCACCACCAACTCCGGTGCACCGTCCGGCCAGGTGGCCGAATTCCAGATCTTCGGTACTCCGGCCCCGAACCCGGACCTGACCATCACCGGTTCCTCGTGGAGCCCGACCAACCCGGTCGAGACCGACACCATCAACGCCACCGCCACCGTACGCAACAGCGGGACCGCGGCGTCCGGTGCCACGAACGTGCGATTCTACCTGGGTAGCACCCTCGCCGGTACGGCCAATGTCGGCCGGTCTCGCCGCGGGTGCGACAGCCAACGTCTCGGCCAGCCTCGGCACCCGCAACGCCGGCAGCTACCAGCTCATCGCCAAGGTGGACGAGACCAACGCGGTGGTCGAGCTGAACGAGGACAACAACACCTACACCAACCCGACCAACCTCGTGGTGGCACCGGTGCCGAGCTCGGACCTGGTCGCCACGTCCAGTTGGTCACCGAGCAACCCGTCCGCAGGCAACACGGTCACCTTCTCGGTGGCGATCAAGAATCAGGGCACCGTCGCCTCCGCGTCTGGCGCGCACGGCATCACCCTGACCGTCACCAACAACGCCAACGGGACCGTGGTACGGACGCTGACCGGTTCCTACACCGGAGTCATCGCGTCCGGTGCGACCACCGCCCCGATCAACCTGGGTACCTGGACCGCGGTCAACGGCAAGTACACCGTGACGGTCGTGCTGGCCGTCGACGCCAACGAGTTGCCGGTCAAGCAGGCCAACAACACCACCAATACACCGTTCTTCGTCGGTCGTGGCGCCAACATGCCGTACGACATGTACGAGGCCGAGGATGGGGTACTCGGTGGCGGTGCCAGCGTCGTCGGTCCGAACCGGACGATCGGCGACATCGCCGGTGAGGCGTCCGGCCGCAGGGCGGTCCAACTCAACAGTGTCGGATCCTATGTGGAGTTCACCACCCGGGCCAGCACCAACACCCTGGTGACCCGGTTCTCCATCCCGGACTCCGCCGGCGGCGGCGGGACCAGTTCGACACTCAACATCTATGTCGACAATGTGTTCCTGAAGGCGATCGACCTCAACTCCCGCTACGCCTGGCTGTACGGCAACGAGGCCGGCCCGGGCAACTCGCCGGGTGCGGGCGGTCCGCGACACATCTACGACGAAGCCAACGTCATGCTGGGTACCACGGTCGCGGCCGGACACAAGATCAAGCTCCAGAAGGACGCCGCCAACAGTACGCACGTACGCGATCGACTTCATCAACCCGAGCAGGTATCGCCGATCGCCAACCCGGACCCGGCCCGCTACACGGTGCCGGCCGGCTTCACCCACCAGGACGTGCAGAACGCGTTGGACCGGGCGGATGGACAAGACCGGCGAACCTGCTCGGCGTCTACCTGCCGGCGGGCACTACCAGACCTCGCAGAAGTTCCAGGTGTACGGCAAGCCGGTGAAGGTTGTCGGCGCGGGTCCCTGGTACACCCGGTTCAGGCACCGACGGGGCAGGAGAACAGTGACATCGGCATCGACACGGAGCCGGCGCCAACGGTTCCACGTTCTCCGGCTTCGCCTACTTCGGCAACTACACCTCGCGCATCGACGGCCCGGGTAAGGTCTTCAACTTCTCCAACGTGTCGAACATGACGATCGACAACATCTGGGTCGAGCACATGGTGTGCATGTACTGGGGTGCCAACACCGATTTCATGACCATCAAGAACTCCCGCATCCGCGACACCATGTCGCCGACGGCATCAACATGACCAACGGCAGCACCGACAACCTGGTCCAGCAACAACGAGGCCCGGTCCACCGGTGACGACAGCTTCGCGCTGTTCTCGGCGATCGACGCCGGCGGCGCCGACAGAAGAACAACATCTACGAGAACCTGACGGCCACCATGACCTGGCGGGCCGCGGGCATCGCGGTCTACGGCGGATACGACAACACGTTCCGCAACATCTACATCGCCGACACGCTCGACGTACTCGGGCATCACGATCAGCTCGTTGGACTTCGGCTATCCGATGAACGGATTCGGGGCCAGCCCGCCGACCGGTTCCAGAACATCTCGATCGTCCGTGCCGGCGGCCACTTCTGGGGTGCGCAGACCTTCCCGGCGATCTGGGTGTTCTCCGCCTCCAAGGTGTTCCAAGGCATCCGGGTCGTCGACGTGGACATCGTGGATCCGACGTACAGCGGCATCATGTTCCAGACCAACTACGTCGGCGGTCAACCGCAGTTCCCGGTCACCGACACCGTCTTCACCAACATCTCGATCACCGGCGCTCAGAAGAGCGGGGACGCCTTCGACGCCAAGTCCGGATTCGGCATCTGGGTCAACGAGTTGCCCGAACCGGGTCAGGGCCCGGCAAGTCGGCTCCGCGACCTTCAACAACCTGGTGATGAGCAACAACTTCCAGAACATCAAGAACACCACCTCCACCTTCACCCTCACCATCAACCCGTAACGCTCTACCCGCAAGACGGTGCCGCCGGGTGGCCAGCCCCGGCGGCACTGTCGTACCTGGGCTAGTGCCGGAACTGGAACCAGTTCACGTTCACGAAGTCGGCCGGCTGGCCACTGGTGAAGCGTAGGAACACCGTATGCGTGCCGGTGACCGCGCTGACGTTGCCCGGGGTCGACTGCCAGGACTGCCAGCCACCGGTGTTCGCCACCGCGAAACTGCCGATCGGCGCGTTGTTGACGTTGTCGATACGTACCTCGACGAGGCCGCTGACCCCGGCGGCGGCGCCGGACGCGACCCGGGCGACGAAGTCGACCGGCCGGTTGCTGCCGAAGTTGACGTTGTTGTACTGGGCCCAGTCGCCGTTGGCCAGGTGGCTGATGTTCTGGCCGCCGCCGGTGTCCGTGGTCGTTTCCGTCTGTACGCCGGACTGCGCGTTGAAACTTTCAGCCTGGATCACGCTGTACGCGTCGCGGCTGCCCGGCGGTGGGCTGTTCGGCGGACTGGTCGGCGGGGCCGTCGTGGGCGGCGAGGTCGTGGTGCCGCCGGTCGCTGTATACACAGCCACGTAGTCGACCAGCATCGGCACCCCTGACTGCGTGGAGGCGGAGGGCCCGCCACCGAACGCTGCCGGGAAGCCACCGCCGATGGCCACGTTGAGGATGATGAAGAAGCCGTGGTGCAGGGCATTGTTCCAGGTGGTCGCATCGACCGCGTTGGAGTTGAGACTGAAATACTGGTTCCCGTCGAGGTACCACCGCAGTTGTTCCGGCGACACGCTGCGGTCGTACTCCACCGCATAGGTGTGGAACCCGGTCTGGCATCCCGCACACGCCCGCTCGCCGCTGCCGAGGCCGGTGGTCTCGTTGCACGGCCCGCCAGCGGCCGTGTTGCCACAGTGGAGCGTGGAGAACACGGAGCTACGACCGTTGATGTCCTCCATGATGTCGAGCTCACCGATGCTCGGCCAGTTCGTCGCGCCCACCGGGCGCGCGGCGGCGCCCATCGCCCAGAACGCGGGCCAGTAGCCGGCCGCGGCCGCGCCACTGACGTTCGGCTGCTGCAGGGAGGCCTGCATACGCATCTTGCCACCGGCCGGCGCGGCGAAATCGGTACGCTGGGTCTCGATGCGCCCCGACGTCCAGTTGCCCGCGGCGTCGCGGATCGGCTTGATGACCAGGTTTCCGGCGCCGTCCTGGTAGACGTTGGCGGTGCTGTTCGTCATCGTCTCGATCTCGCCGGTACCCCAGTTGCCCGCACCGCCGGGATAGTTGTGCCCGAGGTCGTAGAGCCAGTTCGCGGTGTTCACGCCGGTATTGGCCGCACCGTTGAAGTCGTCGCTGAAGGCGAGGGTCCAGCCCGACGGAGTGGCTGGCAGGGCGGCGTGCGCGGACACGGCCATGAATGATCCGACCGCGAGCAGCGCGGCAGCCCCGGCCGCGAGCGGCAACCGGCGACGCCATCGACGGACGGGGACGGGATCTGGATGTTGGGTCACGGATGCCTCCGGTGTACGGATGGGACGGTGTGAGAGCGCTCTCTTGCGACTCTCTACCCCGGCCCGGCATTATGTCAACATGCATCGATTCTTGGTCCCGGATCGACCCCTTCTCGGTGGGGCAGTGACGGATGGCCCTGAGTCCACTATGGAGGTGTCCGGCCGCGCGCGGCGGTCCGATCCGTATGGCCCTGCCCGGTCGGCCCGGACCCGGTGCGACATGCTGCGCGCGCAGGTCGAATCCTTGCGGTTGTCGCCCTACGATGGCCCCGGTCAGGATCAGTTCGGTCCGGTCGTGCGACACGGACGCGGTCACGTGTACGCCCGGAACCATCCGAAGATCGCTGGCGTGCACTCCGCCGCAGGTCACCCGGGCCGTGCCCTGCGGCAGATCGCAGTCCCACCGGGCCGCGTCCACCCGCAGGCGAACTGCCCATTGCCCAGCGCAAGAGGCAACGAACAACGGGTAGCGCTGGCCGATCGGTCAAGGTCAGCAGGCCTTCAGGCACCACCACTGTGGAGGGTCGTCGCCCATCCCGGTCCGGACGACGCTGGCACGCCGCGCCGCCGCCGTTGCTGGAATCCTTGCTACTGGATTCGGTTGCGAGGCCTCCAAGATCGAGTGGCGCCGACCTATGTGTCGCGGTGGCGCCGGACGAAGACGACAGCACCGGCGACGAGAAGGGCGCCGGCCAGGGCGCCGATCAGGATGACGGTACGGGTGGGGAAGCCGCCGCCACCGGACGGTGGCGATGCCTGGTTGCCGGTGGCGGTGTCGCGGTCGGAGTTAGCAGGGGCACGTCGGCGGTCAAGGCGTTGACCAGGTTGATCACGCCATAGCCGTACTCGTCGTCGCGACCGGGCGCGCCCCTGTCATCCGCGGTGGCGATCAGCCGGTTGACCACCTCGGCCGCTGACAGATGGGGATACTTCGCTCGTACCAGCGCCGCCGCCCCCGCCACAATCGCCGTAGCGTCGCTCGTCCCGCTTCCGGCGCGATAGTCTGCGCCACCATTCGCCAGTGTGTTCGTCGACCAAATGTCAACGGCAGGGGCGGCTAAGTCGGCGAATCGGCTGGCCTTGGAGATGCTGGCATGGCTTCCGTCCTTGTCGAGGCCGGCTGCGCCGATGACGCCGGGATAGCCGGCCGGAAAGTCGAGGCTGGAGAACTGCGTGCGATTGCCCACGCCGGCGACAACCACGATGTCGTTGGCGATCGCACGCTCGATCGCCTGCTTCAAGTCGAAAGTATCTGCCGCGACGAAGGACAGCGAGAGCACTTTGACGCCGTTGTCGATTCCCCATTCGATGGCTGTGCTTGCGGTTCCGAGGAGGCCGTCGATGGTGTCCCGCAAGGGCAGGACCTTGGACTTCGGCGCTATGCCCAAGGCGCGGCCATGGGCCACGATGAGTCCCGCCATGGCTGTCCCGTGTCCGTTGACGTCCGCTCGACCGTCCTCGCCTGTGCCAGTGAAGTCGCGCCCCGCAAGCACGTTCCCGGCCAGATCGGGATGCGAGGCGTCGACGCCGGTGTCGACGACCCCCACAACGATGCCCTCACCTTGACTGTACGTATGAGCCTCAGCGACGTGCAGAAAGCCAAGGTGCCATTGGGCGTCGCGCATGCCATCCTCGGCGGTCGCGGGAGCCAGGGCGGCCCCGGCGGGCGCAGGCGGGGCAAGAGCAGGACTGGCACCTGTCAAGGCAGCGATGGCGCAGAACACGACGGCCGCGACGACCCGTTGCATGCTGGTCCTCATGCGGTGCCGGGTCACTCGACACGAGCGTTGCGGCTGGGAGAATCATCGGGACATCCCGATGACGCCTGGACCGGGGTCGAAGTCAGCCGGCTCGATGGTGGGCTCCAAGAACGCCTGGGCCACCCTGCATCACACGCCACGGATCGTCTGGGTCAGCGACGTGCCGGCGACGCGCACCGACGCGCCCGAGCCGGCCTCCCGGGGATACGCTCTGCCCGCCTTGGGGCCGGCCTTGGGGCGGCGCCATTGGTATCCCTGGATGAACTGACGACGAGCTAATCGTTGCGCTGGGGACGGCGTGGCCCACCGGCTTACCACCGTCAACGGGCGGGCCGGCTGTGCGTCGCGAGCCCTCGACCGGTCGCGCCAAGGTCTCATTCCGCGTCGTCGGGCGGGGCAGCAGGATTGTGCCGATGGCGTCGATGGACGTGGGCGCCGAAGCTGGTGTCAACATCGCGCCAGTGCCGCGCAGGCCGTCCGCTGCCGAATCCGTGAGCGACCTGCCGCTCAGGACGGGTTCAGGGTTCGTTGGCAGGTCAAAGCCGCGGTGCTGGGTGCCGATGTCCCAGGGTTGCGCTGTCGCGGTAGCGTTCGACGAGCCACCGGAATGGCGCAGCCCCAAGTCGTCGAACGGACTGGGCGGCCCAGTTGGGAAGCGCAAAGATTGGGGGTCTCCGGGCGACGGAGGCGGCGGCTCGGTCAATCTGCGTCCGGAGGCGGAACGGCTGCGGTACCTCGATGTGTTCGGCTTCGATGCCTACGATGGTGTCGGAGCGGGCCATGATCGAGCGGGCCTGGTTGTCGAGTTGGGCTCGCCAGTCCTGCGGTGGGGCCACTGGCTGGGAGGGCACCGCCTGTCCGGGCGTCGGCAGCGGACGAGGTATCGACAGTTCTGCTTCTGCTCGGGCGTACTCGCGGCGAGCTTGCATGAGCGCGGCGATCTCGATGCGTGCGTCGGTGAGAACCGTGCTGATCCTCGTCAGTGGCGCCTGGTTGGCCGTACCGGCTTGAGCTGCCTGGCGCATCGAATTGATCAATGTGAGCAATTGGTTGGCGAAGGCGTCGGACGCGGAGCCGGGGGTGTTGGGCCAGCGTTGGGTGAGTTGGGTGAGTGCCCGTTCGAGTTGATCGGCCTGGTCCTGGCACACGACGGAGAGGCGGCGCCAGGCGTCTACCTGGATGTAGGTCACGCGGCCGTCCTCGGTGGCGACCATGTCCCAGATGTCGTCCAGGGTGAACTGGTTCCAGAAGGTGGAACTTTGTGCGCTGTCGGTGTGGGACGGCTTCCGTGCGGGTGTTTGCGTCATGGATCGACCTGCATGCCGGCTGCGCCCTTCACAGTCAGTGATCGATGCCCGCAGAGCGTATCGGACTCAGCCCGATCGGTTCCAGTCCGTCGCCGCGCCTGTGGATAACCTCGACCTCACCTCCCAGGCGCATGCGACCAACGATGATCATGATCGCGCGGAGTTGGATAGCGTCTGCGGTGCTCGACACCGTGTGATCACGCAATTCGCGCGTTGTGCGAGGGCATGGCGATAGACACCCACAAGGGCTATCCAATGTGGATAGTCTCGGGAACCAGGGGTACGCCGTGCAACGAGTGGCGCGGTGCGGGCCCTGTCCGGCAGCCGCACCGCCCTTTCATCAGAACCGCCGTACCTTGAGGCCAGGTCAAGGCTGGCTCGACGATTGCTGGCAACCTTCATGATCGCCCCGTTTGGTCGTCCAATATGGTGTCGACGGGCATAAAGCGCGCGTAGCGGCCCGTAGTGACTCGGAGTGGGAGGAACGCGGTATGGCGTTGGACACCGGTGACGTGGTGGCGAGAGTGCTGGGGTACCGGAGCGTGGACGAGCTCAAGCAGGGCGGGGAGGATTCCGCGTACCGGCTGGCGTTCCTGCTGAACCTGCCCGGCAGTACCCGGGAGTCGTTGCAGGTGTTGCGCCAGCTCATCTACCTGGTGGTGGAGGAAGCATCGGTGCCGAGCGTGCGCGACACCGCCGAGTTGGTGGACGAGAGCGACCGGATCGCCGGGTCGGCCACGCCGATGGACGAGCAGATGCAGGTCGCCGCCGCCCGCGGTCTGGGCGTGGCTGAGGACTCTGATTCGCTCGCCGCGGTCTTCGGCGTGTGCTCGCGGGCGACCACGTTCCTGTTCAAGTCGGTGATCGTGGCCCGCGGTGAACTGGACCGGGACCCGTTGCCCGCGGCGTACTGACAAGCAGGCAGGACAAGCAAGCCCATAACAAGCATGGTGCGAGATGTAGTACCTATGCTACGGTCTGCCCGATACCTTGGACGGGGAGGTGCAGACCTGTGACAGTGCTGCGAGAGTCCGTGAGCGCGGGCATCGTCGCGTCGCCTGGCGGTGACCAGGTGCTCGATGTCCACGATCTCTGGATGCGTTATGGCACAACGAATGTGCTGACGGGCGTCACGTTCGGCGCGCGGCGGGGCGAGGTGGTGGCGTTGCTGGGTCCCAACGGCGCCGGCAAGACCACCACCATCGAGATCCTCGAGGGCTTCCGGATGCGCTCGGCCGGTCAGGTCGCCGTGCTCGGGGTCGACCCCGCGCACGGCGACGAGCGGTGGCGCTCGAGGGTCGGCGTGGTGTTGCAGTCCTGGCGTGACCATGGCAAGTGGCGCATCCGGGAACTGCTCGGCCATCTCGGCCTGTACTACGCGCCGTACACGACGCCGTCGGTGCGCCGGCCGTGGGATGTCGACGAACTGTTGGCCGCGGTGGGCCTGACCGAGCACGCGCACAAACGGCTCAGTCAACTGTCGGGCGGGCAGCGCCGCCGGCTCGACGTGGCGGTGGGCATCGTCGGCCGGCCGGAACTGCTGTTCCTGGATGAGCCGACGGCGGGGTTCGACCCAGCGGCCCGCCGCGAGTTCCACGACCTGGTGCACCGGCTGTCCGACATCGAGGACACCACGATCCTGCTGACCACGCACGACCTGGACGAGGCGGAGAAGCTGGCCGACCGGATCCTGATCCTGGCCGGTGGCCGGGTCATCGCCGACGGCTCCGCGGACGAGTTGACCCGGCGGATGTCCACCGATGCCGAGGTGCGGTGGACCGTGCGGGGCGAGCGCTTCATCCAGCCGACCGCCGACGCCACCCGGCTCGTCCGCGACCTGCTGGCCGAGCACGGTGACGCGCTCATCGATCTCGAGGTGCGCCGGGCCACCTTGGAGGACACCTATATGGCCCTGGTACGGAAATTCGAGTCCGGTCGTGGCGAGGACGCCGTGGTGGCGTTGGAGCTCCAGGAGGGCACCCAGTGAACGAGAAGCTGCTGGCCGTACGGACGGGTGTCCGGCGCGGATGGATCGAGTTGAAGCACAGCTTCACCACCCTCGAAGATCTTTGGACCTACTTGGTCCCCGCGGTGATCCTGACCGTGGTGATGATCTTCATGCGGAACGCGACGGTGCCCGGGACCACGTTCTCCCTCGGCGCGCGGACATTGCCGAGCGCGCTGGGCATGGGCATCGCGTTCGGTGGCCTGGTCAACCTCGCCCAGGTGCTCACGGTCGAGCGGGAGGACGGCACCCTGCTCCGGGCCAAGGCGGTGCCCAACGGCATGCTGGCCTACCTGGTCGGAAAGGTCGTCACGGTGTCGGGCATGCTGCTGGCCAGCATCGCGCTGCAGTTGATCCCGGGCGTGTTGCTGTTCCACGGCCTGGCCGTGAGCAGTGCCTCATCGTGGTTCACCTTCGCCTGGGTGATCGTTGTCGGTTTGGTCGCATGCCTTCCGCTCGGAGCGATCGTCGGCTCGATGTTCTCCGCGCCGCGCAACATGGGCCTGATCATGCTGCCGATCTTCGGCTTGATCGCCACCTCCGGCATCTTCTATCCGATCACGAACTTCCCTGGCTGGTTGCAGGTCGTCGCGCAGGTCTTCCCGATCTACTGGCTCGGTCTGGGCATGCGTTCGGCGCTGCTGCCCGGCGACCTGGCCGCGGTGGAGATCGGTCACTCCTGGCGGCATCTGGAAACCATCGGCGTGCTCGGCACCTGGGCCCTCCTCGGTCTGGTGGTGGCACCGATCGTGCTGCGGCGGATGGCTCGCCGCGAGTCCGGATCCAGCGTCGCGGCCCGCCGCGAGAAGGCCCTGCAGCGGGTTTCGTGAAGCCGAGGATCGACGTACATGAGTGAAGATGTCTTCAACCGCATAGCTATGTTGCGGGCCGAGCGGGGCATCTCCCGGCGGCAACTCGCCGACGCGCTCGGGGTGCACTACCAGACGGTGGGGTACCTCGAGCGTGGCGAGTTCCGGCCGAGCCTCTACCTGGCGCTGCGCATCGCCCAATACTTCGACGTGGCGGTCGAGGTGATCTTCTCGACCGACCCGTTCCCGCGGCTCGGCGACGCCACGCCCAAGACGTAATGGACTGACACCCGAGGCGCAACAGCGACAGCACGCGGATCGCGGCACACAATGGACGGATGTCCCTGCACGGTCGCGTCGCGTTGGTCACGGGTGCGTCATCCGGCATCGGCCGGGCCACCGCGGAGGCCTTGGCCTCGGCCGGTGCGACGGTGTTGCTGCACGGCCGGGATCAGGACATCCTGGCCGGTCTGGCGCAACGCATCGGCGGCGTGCCGCTGGGCGTGGACCTGTCCGAGCCGGACGCGCCGCGACGGCTGGCCGCGACAGCGATCGGGGCCGGCGGCCGGGTCGACATTCTCGTCGCCAACGCCGGACAGGGCTGGGCCGGCAGGTTTCACGACATGGACGACGTCGACCTGGATCGGCTGATCGCGGTGAACCTGACCGCCCCGATCCGGCTCGCCCAGGCCCTGTTGCCAGCGATGTGCCAGCGTGGCAACGGATATCTGGCCTTCGTCAGCTCGATCGCCGGCCGCACCGGCGTGGCTGGCGAGGCGGTGTATGCGGCCACCAAGGCCGGGCTCGACGCGTTCGCCGAAAGCCTCCGCCTGGAGTTGCGCCACACCGGCGTGCGGGTGGGCGTCCTCATTCCCGGCGTGGTGGCCACCGAGTTCTTCCAACGCCGAGGCAAGCCGTACGGCCGAGCCAGGCCCCGGCCGCTGCCGGTGGCCGGGGTGGCCCGGGCACTCGTGAACATGATCGAGGTCCGGGGCACCGAAGTGTACGCGCCACGTTGGCTGCGCGTACCGGTGGCCGTGCGGGGTACCCTGCCCGGAACCTACCGGCGACTCGCCGCCCGGTTCGGCGGGAGCTGATCTACGCACTTTTCCCTGGCCGTATGGGAAGATCGATTGATTCTGTCGCCTCCGCCTTGGGAACCCTGTGCTGCTCGCTGTTGGCTTCGGAGTGCTGGCCGCGTTCCTGTTCGCCGGGTCGGCTTCACTGCAACAGCACGCAGCGCACCGCGAGGTGTATCAGACCCGGGCGGCCAACGGCCAGGGCGTCACCGGCACCGGCCGGGCGGTGGTCGTGTTCGCGCTGTTGCAGTTACTGAGGCGGCTGATACACAGTCCACTGTGGCTGGTTGGCTGGGGGACCAACCTGGTTGGCTTCCTGGTGCAGGCGGCGGCGCTGCATTTCGGTTCGGTGGCTCTGGTGCAGCCGTTGCTGGTGACACAGCTGATATTCGCGTTGCCGTTGGCATCGGCTTGGCGGCGTACGTGGCCGCAGAAGCGCGACTGGCTGGCTGGCGGCCTGATCTGCGCGGGTCTCGTTGTGTTCCTCGCTGTGCGCGGTGTGGCGCCGCTGGAGGATGAGCCGAACCGTAACCGCCTGCTCTATTGTGTCGGCGCGGCGGCTGTGCTCGTGGTGTTCCTCGTGCTGGCGTCCGCCGGCCGCAAACCGTTGGTACACGCCAGCTTCATCGCGGTGGCGGCCGGGTTGTGTTTCGCGGTCAGCGCCGCGATGATCAAGCTGACCACAGAGGACCTGCTCAAGCACGGCGTGATCGGCACGGCAAAGGATTGGCCTGGGTACGCCCTGGCTGTGTCGACTGCCAGTGGCCTGGTCCTGGAACAGGGCGCCTTCGCGGCCGGCTCACTGCCGTCAGCCGTGGCAGCCATGACAATCACCAATCCGGTGGCCAGTTACCTCCTCGGAGTGCTCGCGTTCGGCGCGGTGCCACCCACGGGGTTCGGCCCCTTGGCCGCACTTGCCGTAGCTGGCGGATTGATCTCGGCGGGAGCGGTAGGGTTGGCCCATTCACCGATTGTGCGGCGGGATGCAGCCGTCGTGGACACGGGCTAGCAGCAAAGTTGACACCGGCTCCCGGCACCATGACGGGGAAATGCGCGTATGCTGCCGGGGCCGAACGCCTCACCCGCGTAGGGGGCAACGCATGGCACGCAGGCCTAGCCACGTTACGGATTCCAGCCACGTTCCGGAGTCCAGCCACGTTACGGAGTCCAGCGACGTTACCGAGTCGGTGGAATGTGTGATCGAGCTGGGCAAGCTACGTCCCGCCCTGGCCAGGGCCGGACGTATGTTCCTGGAGACCGTTCTTGTTCCGGCGGTCCTGTTGTATTCGCTTCTCCACACGGTGGGTCTGGTAGCGGGTTTGTCTGCCGTCCTGGGCTGGTGTGCCTTGACCGTGTCCGTGCGTTGGTTCATGGGCCGGCATCTGCCGGGAACCCTGCTCGTCTGCGTGGGCAGCCTGTGTGCGCGGTCGGCGTTGGCTCTGGTGCTGTCGAGCGCTCTGGTGTATTTGATGCAACCCATCATCGGTTCGATCCTGATGGCCGTGCTGTTCCTGGGCAGCGCCGTGATCGGCAGACCGATCACCATGCGGCTGGTGCATGATTTTGTCGCCCTGCCGGTGCATCTGCTACAGCATCGGGGTATGCGCCGTATGTTCACCCAGGTGGCCATCCTGTGGGGTGCGGGCCGGCTCGTGGACGCCGCAATGAGCTTCGGTTTCCTGCGCCTGGGCTTCGATGCTGGCCTGCTCTCCCGCGGCCTCTTCAGCGGCATCCTGACCGCCCTGATGATCGCCTGTTGCGCCGCCTGGGGCCTGCGCTGCATCCGCCGCCTGCCCGGAGTCACTCTGCGCCTGCGCGCCGCATCAGCACCCGCCTGAGCGGGCATCTGAGCAACGTCACGGCGAAACGCGAAACGTCTTACCCGTACGGGTCGGGAATCGCGCGGAATCACCGCAGCTAGGCCCAGACGGCATCGGCCACGTGCTACAAGACGTTCATGACATTTGGTGCGCCGCAGTCCGCCGGGGGGCGGCGTGCCGAGCCGATGCTGGTCGGGCAGGTCGACGACGACGTCGGCGGGAGGGACGACGTCGGCGGGAGGGACGACGTCGGCGGGAGAACGGAGGCCAGCCCGCCGGTACACCCGCCCCGCGGCGTCGCCGCGCCGTCGCCGTGGGCCGAGCTTGCCCTGGGGGTGATCGCATTCGGCGTCTACGGCCTCATCGCGAGCCTGGACTGGCCGGGCCGGGAGGAGTTCGCGCATCGGGAGGGCTGGCGGATCCTGGAGTTCGAGCGGGCCCTGCACATTCCGCTCGAGGAACCGTTGAACGCCTGGCTCGCGCCGTACCCGCTCCTGCGGCTGCTGGCCAATTATGAGTACGCGTTCACGTACATCGCGAGTGCGTTGATCCTGCTGGGCTGGTTGTACGCGCGCCGGCCGGACACCTACCGGTGGGCCCGCACGTCGTTCCTGCTGATGAACGCGATCGCGTTGCTATGCTTCGCTGTCTATCCGGTGGCACCACCGCGGCTGCTCGCCGACAGCGGGTTCGTCGACACCGTGCGCCTGGGCCGTACCTGGGGCTCGTGGGGTTCGCCGGTGGTGGAACACGCCAACCAGTTGGCCGCGATGCCGAGCCTGCACATCGCCTGGGCCGTGTGGGTCAGCGTGGTGCTGGCGTGCATTTCCGGGGCCCGTTCGGTGCAGGTGATCAGTGCCCTGCACGTACTGCTGACCGCCGTGGTCGTGATGGCGACGGCGAACCACTACCTGCTCGATGCGGTCGGCGGGGTGGTGCTTGTGTGGTTGACTCTGGGATTGATGAACCTGGCACAGGACCGGCCCGGTCGCACGGTGGGACCTCGGGTGGCCGCAGCCGACGCGTTCTTCCTCTACGTGGAGACGCGTCGGGCGCCGCAACATGTCGGCGGGCTCTTGATCATGGATGAGGTGGCGGGCGACCGGCCGTACCGGGATCTCGTCCGGGACCGCCTGGAGGCCTGCCTGCCCCAGTTGCCGCGGTTCCAGCAGCGGTTGTCGGCCGGCTCGCGCTGGCGGCGACCACGGTGGCTGCGCACGACCGACCTCGACTGGGACTGGCATGTCGCGGCCCGCGATGCGTCCCGGCCGGACGGGACGCCGGGAGGGCTCGAGACGCTGCACGAGATGGTGGCCGACATCCAGGCGACGCCGCTGCCGCGGGACCGTCCCTTGTGGCGGTTCGTCGTGGTGACCGGGGCGCTGCCGGGGCAGGCGGCGATCATCCTGGTGATGCATCACGCGGTGTCCGACGGCATCGGCACGGTGGCCCAGGCGACCAGCATCATGGAGCCGGTACCGCCGGAGGTGGCCTCGCGGGTCGAGCCGCCGCGCGGATGGCGGCGGGCACTGGGCATCGTGGTCGGGCTGGCGCAGCTCGCCACCGACGGGGGTAGCCGCTATTCACTGGCGCAACGATCCACTGCCCAGCGGCGGTTCGCCACCGTCGGCCTACCCCTGGAACTGGTCCGGCGGGTGGCCCGGGAGCGTCATACGCGGGTCAGCGATCTGCTGCTCGCCGCGGTGGCCGGGGCGATCCGCCAGGTGCACGGACCAGATGGCCTGGCGCCGGCGATGCGGGTATCCGTGCCACTGATGGTGCGGCAGCCGGCCACCGCACCGGAGGGCAACGTCACGGCCGCGGTGATGTTGGACGTGCCGCTGGAGGCGATGTCCGACGAGCAACGGTTGGCCGTCACCAGGAAGCGCAGCGGTCGCCTCTACACCGGCACCCGGGCGTTGGCGTCCCGGTTCGTCATCAGTAACGCCTGTTCGATCCTGCCGCCGCCGGTTCACGCCTGGTTCGCCCGGACGGTGTACGGCAACCGGTTCTTCCAGGCGATCATCTCCAACATGCCGGGGCCGACCGCGGTGCATGCCATGGCCGGCGCGGCAGTCACCCAGGTGTATCCGATCCTGCCGCTGGCGCCGGGTGCGCCCATCGCCATCGGAGCGCTGGGTTGGGGCCCGCTGCTGTGCGTGGGCATCTGCGTCGACCCCGCCCTGATCGATGACGCGGACAAGGTAGCCGCGACGATCCGGCGGATCATCGACGACCTGGCCGCAGTGGAGCCGTCAGTTGCGGCGACGGCCGCCGGGGACACGAGCATCACCGGGGACGCGGCCATGACCGGGAACGCCGGCTGACCCCGCCCGTCCGGTGGTGGCTGGCGTCGAACTCCAGGCCAACGCCAGGGTCAGCCTGGACCGGGCGGCCGGATTGTCCAGCGCCGCGCCGAACAGTCCGTGCAGTTGGGCCATCCGGTAACGGACCGTCTGCGGATGCACGTGCATCTCGGCCGCGATCGCCTGCCGGTCACCCAGATGGCGTAGCCAGGAGCCGAGCGTTTCGGTGAGCCGCTCCCGCACCGCTGGCGACTGGTCGTGCAGCGGTGCGAGCACCTTGTCGCGTAACGCGGCCAGCAGGCGCGGGTCGCGGTGCACGATGATCGCGTCCAGATGCTCATCGGCGAATACCGGGTCCTCGGTGAGAACCCCGTCGCTACGCAGGCTCGCCGCGATCTCGGCGATGTGCAGGCTGGCCGGCAGGTGCTCGAGGGTCACCGGGTGCCCGACCACCGCACCGGCGCCCTGCAGCAACTGTGCCAGGCGCCGGCGGCGTCCCGGGCGTACCGGGTCCGGCACCACCGCACCGGCCCAGGTACGGCGCCGGATCGGCAGGCACGAACTGTCCAACCTGGACAGCATGGCCTGACCGACCACATTGTCCGGGTCGATCAGGATCACCGCTGCCTCGCGGGGCAGCGGCCAGCCGGCCCGGCTGGCCGCCCCGCGCACCGTAACGCTGTCGGAGCGGTCGGACAGCAGCAGTTCGACCAGTTCGTCGCGCAACCGCTCCCGCGCCGCGGAGGCTTCCGACTGCTCCAGGACGAAGCCGCGCGCGGATGCCGAGGACAGCCGGTCGATGAAGATGAACACCGCCTCGGCCAGGGCGGCCAGCGAGGCGGGGGTGACCCGAGCGTCCAGGGTCGCGCGGGAGACATGTCGCCAGGCGACCCGGGCGCCCACCTGATAGGCCCCCAGCAGCGTGGTGAGATCGCGGCCCTCGCGCCACTGGATCCGGCCGATCTCCTCGAACAGAGCCACCTGCGGGCCCGCCTCTATGCGAGCGAAAGAAGTTTCAGGTTGTTCGGCGATCTCGATGAGATGCCGCATGAACGCCGTTGCGGCAATGGCCACCTCGTCCTGCTCGTGCGCGAGGAACTCGGCGTAGTCAGGCCAGTCTTCGGTGAGTAGCTCCCGTACCTCGGCGAGAATATGGGGTAGCCGGTCCACCATCCTCGGCGCCAACGCCTCCAGTTCCGTGCGCCTGCCTGGGTTATCCACCACGTATTCCTTTGCCGCACACATCGATGTCGATGGACTCCCGCAACCTCGCGCGCGATTAAGGGCGAGAATGCTCTTTGTACCTGCGTGACAACTCTTCATGCCCAGAATTACTCGTTGGGATACAGAGTAGGAGGCCCACCGCGGAGCAATATCAGGATATGGAGTCGACACGGGAGAAATCCGTGCCAGCGTGGGTCGACCGGACCGGGGGCGTCGCGGACGACTACCTGCGCGGGCGGGCGGCCGAAGAGAACTTCCCGGTCGCGCTGCGGATGTTGCCGCGGCGACTGCGCAAGGATCTGGCCGCCATCTACGACGTGGCGAGGGTGATCGACGATCTGGGCGACCAGGCGGCCGGCGACCGGCGGGCATTGCTCACGCAGTTCCGGGCCGACCTCGCGGTGATCTGGCAGCACGGGCGGCCGCGCTCGGCGGTCCTGCGTCGCCTGGCCGGCACCGTGCGGGGACGCGGCCTGAGCCAGCAGCCGTTTGACGACCTGGTCGAGGCCAACCTGCGCGATCAGGAGGTGTCCAGCTATCCGCGTTATGCGGATCTGCTGGCGTACTGCGAGTTGTCGGCCAACCCGGTGGGCCGGATCGTGCTCGAGGTTTTCGGCTGCGCCACACCCGTGCGCATAGCGCTCTCGGACCGCATCTGCACCGCGCTGCAGCTGATCGAGCACTGCCAGGACGTGGCTGAGGACCGCCGCGCCGGCCGGATCTACCTACCCGGTGAGGACCTGGACGCGTTCGGCGTACGCCCGAGCGACCTGGACGCCCCGGTGGCCGCGCTGCCGGTGCGGCGGCTGATGGCATTCGAGGCGGCGCGGGCGCGCGAGTTGCTCAATTCCGGCGCGCCGTTACTGCGCGAGTTGCGGGGTTGGGCGCGCCTCGCGGTCAGCGGATATGTGGCCGGCGGAGGGGCGGCCCTCATCGCACTGAGGCGGGCAAAATGGGATGTTTTGTCGGCAAGCCCGCGCGCCCTGCGCTTGGATGTGATTCGGCAGCTCGTCACGGTGGCGATGCGGGGGAGGGTGGGATCGTGACAGGTACCGTCGACGACGCGTACCGCGAATGCGAGTCGATCACGCGGCTGCAGGCGCGCAACTTCTACTACGGCATCCGGCTGTTGCCGGCGGCCAAAAGAAGCGCGCTGTGTGCGGTCTACGCCCTCGCCCGGCGCATCGATGACATCGGCGACGGTGCCCTGCCCCCGGCGGACAAGAGCGTGGCGCTGCGGGCGTTACGCGGGTCACTGCGGGCGGGTGGCGGCGATGCGGTGCTGGTGGCCGTCGGCGACGCCGCGCGCCGCTTCCCGATCCCTATGGGCGCCTTCGACGAGCTCATCGACGGTGTGGAGATGGACCTGTCGGGACGCACCTACGACAGCTTCGACGACCTGGTCGGCTACTGCCGGTGCGTGGCGGGTTCGGTCGGCCGGCTGTGCCTGGGCGTGTTCGGCTCCCGGCCGGATCCCTTCGCGTCCGAGTACGCCGACGCGCTGGGCATCGCCCTGCAACAGACCAACATCCTGCGCGACATCCGGGAGGACCTGCTGGCCGGGCGGATCTATCTGCCCCAGCGGGAACTGGAACGGTTCGGGGTCCAGTTGGCGCTGGACGAGCGCGGCGGCCTGGTCGACAAGGAGGGCGGACTGGCCGCGCTGATCGAGTTCGCCGCCGGGCGGGCCCGTGGCTGGTACGACCGGGGGCTCCGGCTGACCCCGATGCTGGACCGCCGCAGCGCCGCGTGCACCACGGCGATGTCCGGCATCTACCGCCGGCTGCTCGACCTCATCGCGGCGGACCCTACGATCGTGTACCAGCAACGGTTGTCGCTGTCCGGTTGGCAGAAGGCCGGGGTGGCCGCACGCGCCCTGGCCGGGGTTTCCCGATGAACGGTCCCGGCCCGCAACGGGCCGGCGAGCAGGAAGACGGCGAGGACGGCGCTGCCGCCACCAGCGTGGCGGTGATCGGCGGGGGACTGGCCGGCATCACCGCGGCGCTACGCCTCGCCGATGCCGGCTGCCGGGTCATCCTGTACGAGGCCCGTCCACGGCTGGGCGGGCTCACCCACACGTTTCGGCGTGGTGACCTCGACGTGGACAACGGCCAGCACGTGTTCATGCGCTGCTGCACCGCGTACCGCGCGCTTCTGCAACGCCTCGGCACCGCCGGCCAGGTGTGCATGCAGGATCGCCTCGACATCGCGATCCGCACGCCGCGGGGCCAGCGCGCCCGGTTACGCCGCAACGGGCTACCCGCACCCGCGCACATGGCTGGTTCGTTGTTGCGGTACGGGCTGCTCAGCCCGGTCCAGCGGTTCCGGTTCGTCCAGGCCGCGCTGGCGTTACGCCGGCTGGACCGGACCGATCCCGCCGTCGACGGGCGCAGCTTCGGTGCCTGGCTGCGGGAGCACGGGCAGGACGCGCGGACGGTGGACGCATTGTGGAATCTCGTTGGCGTGGCCACGCTCAACGCGGGCGCCGAGCAAGCCTCGCTGTCGCTGGCCGCGACGGTGTTCCAGGTGGGCCTGCTCAGCGATGCCGCGGCGGCTGACCTCGGCTGGGCCGCGGTGCCGTTGCACCGGTTGCACGGCGAGGCCGCCGCGGCACAACTCACCGCGGCCGGCGCCGACGTCCGTACCGGCATCAGGGTCGGGGCCCTGCAGCCACGGGGATCCCGATGGCTGGTCAGCGCGCGATCGGGCGATCGGCAGGAGCTGAGGATGGGGTCGGAGGACATGGTTGACCGGGTGGTGCTGGCGGTCCCGCCGCCGAGCGCGGAAGCGCTGGCACCGCCGGGCGCGATCACACTGGCGCCCGGCTGGTCGGCCCGGTTGGGCAGTTCGCCGATCGTCAATGTGCACGTGGTGCTGGACCGCTGGGTGCTCGACGAGCCATTCGTGGCCGGGGTGGGCACCCCGATCCAGTGGGTGTTCGACCGGACCGGTCCGTCGGGCCTGGCGGCGGGCCAGTATCTCGCCGTCTCCGTGTCCGCCGCGGACGACTACATCGACCTGCCGGTCAGCGTGCTGCGCGAACAGTTCCTGCCCGCGCTCACGGACCTCATTCCGGCCATGGCCAGCGCGGTGGTCAGGGACTTTTTCGTTACCCGTGAGCGCGACGCCACCTTCCGGCCGGCCCCGGGCGTCGCCGCGCTGCGGCCACCGGCGGTGACCGGCCTGGCGGGGCTCTTTCTTGCCGGAGCCTGGACAGACACCGGCTGGCCAGCCACAATGGAGGGTGCGGCACGCAGCGGTGAAACCGCCGCGCACGCCCTCCTTGTCGACGCCCACCGGGCGTCCCGGCAACCGGAGGTGGCGGCATGACCGCGACATTGACCGCTCTGCATCGAAGCCGCGACCAGGTGACCCCTGCGTTGCAGGCCGCGGTGGCCCGGCTCGACCCGGCCAGCCGCCTACAGGCGTCCTACCACCTGGGCTGGTGCGACGCCGAGGGCAACGCCACCACCGGTGGTGGCGGGAAGGCGATCCGACCGGCGCTGGCCCTGCTGTCCGCCCAGGCGGCCGGCGCCCCGGGTCCCGTCGGGCTGCCGGGTGCGGTGGCGGTGGAACTTGTCCACAACTTCTCGTTGCTGCACGACGACCTCATGGATGGCGATCACGAGCGCCGCCACCGTCGTACCGTGTGGTCCATCTGGGGATCGGCGTCGGCGATCCTGACCGGCGACGCGTTGCTGGCACTGGCCCAGGAGATAGTGCTCGAGGCCGATTCGACCCATGCCCGCCGGGCCGCCCTGCTGCTCGCGGTGACCACCCGCGAGTTGACCCGTGGTCAGGTGCAGGACCTGGCCTTCGAAAACCGGGCCGGCATCACCCTGGACGAGTGCCTGGACATGGCCGGTGGCAAGACCGGTGCGCTGATGGCCGCGGCCGCCGCCATCGGTGCGGTGCTGGCCGGGGCGCCGCACGCCACCGTGTCCGCGCTCAACACGTTCGGCGCCCAGGTCGGTGTGGCCTTCCAGTTGGTCGACGATGTGCTGGGAATCTGGGGAGACCCCGAGGTGACCGGCAAGCCGGTGTTCTCCGACCTACGTTCCCGCAAGAAGTCGCTGCCCGTCACCTACGCGTTGCGCCACCCCGTTCACGGCCCCGAACTGGCCGCCTGGCTGGCCGCGCCCGGCGAACCTGACGAGGCGTCGCTGCGGCGGGCCGCCGACCTGGTCCTGGCCGCGTCCGGGCGGGACTGGGCGCTGTCCGAGGCGCACCGGCGGATGGCCATCGCCGAGGCCTCTCTATCCACAGTGGATATAGAACAGCCGGCTCGCGAGGGCCTGCTCGCCCTGGCACAGTACATTGTGGACCGTGACTCATGACGCTGACCGCTGACAGGCCCGCATCACCACCGGCCCCGGCACCGGGCGATCGGGTGTCGGAAGCGGTGCGCGCGGCCGTGCGCTACCTGCGTGACCAGCAGGATCCGGCCGGCTGGTGGAAGGGCGAACTCGAGACCAACGTGACCATGGAAGCCGAAGACCTGCTCCTACGCGAGTTTCTCGGCATCCGGACCGAGCAGGTGACCACCGAGACAGCCCGGTGGATCCGCTCGCGGCAGCGCGCCGACGGCACGTGGGCCACTTTCGAAGGCGGGCCGGGCGACCTGTCCACCTCGGTGGAGGCGTGGGTGGCCCTGCGGCTGGCCGGGGATGAGCCCGACGCGCCGCACATGGCCCGGGCGCTGGCCTTCATCCGCGCCGAAGGTGGCCTCGAGCGGACCAGGGTGTTCACCCGGATCTGGCTTGCCCTTTTCGGCGAGTGGTCGTGGGACGAGTTGCCGGAACTCCCGCCGGAGATGATTCTCCTGCCGCGATGGTTCCCGCTCAACATCTACGACTGGGGCTGCTGGGCCCGCCAGACGGTGGTGCCGTTGACGATCGTCGGCAGTGTGCGTCCGCAGCGGCCGCTGCCGGTGTCGCTGCACGAGTTGCGCACCGGCGCCCCGCCGCCGCCCCCGCCACCGGTGTGGACCTGGGCGGGCATGTTCCATCGCCTGGACCGGGTGCTGCACCGCTACGCCCGCCGCCCGATCGGGGCGCTGCGCCGGTTGGCACACCGGCGCGCCACCGACTGGATCCTGCGGCGGCAGGAGTCGGACGGCTCGTGGGGCGGCATCCAGCCACCGTGGGTCTACTCCATCCTCGCCCTGCACCTCGCCGGCCTGCCGATGGACCATCCGGCGGTGGTGGCGGGCCTGCGCGGCCTGGACGGGTTCACCATCCGCGAGCACACACCCGATGGTTGGGTACGCCGGCTGGAGGCCTGCCAGTCACCGGTGTGGGACACCGGTCTCGCGCTGACCGCGTTGCTGGACGCCGGTGTCGCGGGCGGTGTTGCGCCAGACGACGAGGCGGTGGTGCGGGCGACCAGGTGGCTGTTGGCGGAAGAGATCCGCGTGCCGGGGGACTGGTCGGTACGCCGGCCTAGGCTGGCGCCGGGCGGCTGGGCGTTCGAATTCGCCAACGACGGCTATCCGGACACTGACGACACCGCGGAGATCGTGCTTGCCCTGCGCCGGGTCGACTACCCCGAACCAGCCGCGCTGCGGGGAGCCATCGACCGCGGCGTGACGTGGACCACCGGTATGCAATCCCGCGACGGCGGGTGGGCCGCGTTCGACGCGGACAACACCAGGCGGTTGGCCAACACGTTGCCGTTCTGCGACTTCGGCGAGGTGATCGACCCGCCGTCCGCGGATGTGACGGCGCACGTGCTGGAGATGCTGGCCGCCGAGGGCCTGGCCGGCACCCGGCCGGCCCAGCGCGGGCTGACCTGGTTGCTCGCCCACCAGGAGCGAGACGGCTCCTGGTTCGGCCGCTGGGGTGCCAACCACGTCTACGGCACCGGCGCCGCGGTGCCGGCGCTGGTCGCGGCCGGGATGGCCCCGACCGCCCGACCTGTCCGCCGGGCCGTACGGTGGCTGCACGAGCACCAGAACCCGGATGGCGGCTGGGGCGAGGACCTGCGCTCGTACCGGGATCCGGCATGGATCGGTCGGGGCACCTCGACCGCGTCGCAGACCGCGTGGGCGCTGCTGGCCCTGCTCGCCGCGGGCGAATCAGATGACGCGGTACGGCGGGGCGTGGCGTTCCTGGTGGACACCCAGCGCGCCGATGGGGGCTGGGACGAGGACCTGTTCACCGGCACAGGTTTCCCGGGCGACTTCTACATCAACTATCACCTGTACCGGATCGTGTTCCCGATTTCGGCGCTCGGTCGGTACCTCACGGCGGTCACATGACCGAGCGCTCGCACGAGGTCCAACGTCATGTCAGGCCGGCTCTTTGCGAGCCTGCGAGCAGGGAGGCGCATGACCGGGCCGGTGGTGTGCGCGCCGATGCGGGTGGAACAACTCGCGCTGCGGGGTGCCCGGACACAGCTACGGCACACCGGCATGGGCCCGCGCCGGTCGTTGCGCAGCGCGGCCCAGCTCGCCGCCACCGGGGTACTGGTGGCCGGCGTCGGCGGCAGCCTGGACCCGGTGGCCCGGCCGGGTGACCTGGTGGTGGCCAGCGAGGTCCGCGGGCCGGCCGGCGAGGTGGTGGCGGTGCCGTCCGCGCCCCTGCTCGCGGGTGCCCTCCGGCGGCTGGGCCTGACAGTCCATGTAGGACCCATTGAGTCCCGGCCCGCGGTGGTCGCCGGAGCGCGGCGGCGGGAACTGGCCCTCGGTGGTGCGCTTGCGGTCGACACCGAATCGGTCTGGCTGGCCACGTCCGGCCGGCCCTTCGCCGTCGTACGGTCCATCATGGACACCGACGCTGCCCCGCTGCTGCGGCCGGCCGCAGTCAACCGGATGGCCGGCGCGCTGCGCTCGCTGCGCGGGGCGGTGCCGGCGATCGACGCGTGGTCCGCGGCGGTGCGGCCGCGGGAGGTGCTGCTGGCCAATCCGCGTTCGTTCTGTGCCGGGGTGGACCGGGCCATCGACATCGTCGCCCGGGCACTGGACCGCTACGGCGCTCCGGTCCACGTGCGACGGCAGATTGTGCACAACGCGCATGTCGTTCGGGACCTGGAACAGCGCGGTGCTGTTTTCGTCAGCGAGGTGGCCGACGTGCCGGCAGGCTCGGTGCTGGTCCTGGCCGCACACGGCGTGTCCCCGGCGGTGCGGGCGCAGGCACGGGAGCGGGACCTGACCGTCATCGACGCCACCTGCCCTCTGGTGACCAAGGTGCACAACGAGGTGCGTCGTTATGCCGGCCAGGGCGAGACCATCTTCCTGATCGGCCATGCCGATCACGAGGAGGTCGAGGGCACTGCCGGCGAGGCGCCCGAGCACGTCGTCGTGGTCGGCGACGCCGCGGCCGCGGCACGGGTCATGCCGCGCCGCCCCGGCGGCGGGGTCGCCTACGCCATGCAGACCACGCTCGCCGTGGACGAGGCCGAGCAGATCGCCGGCATCCTGACCGAGCGGTTTTCGGGGATGCGCACCCCGCGCCGCGACGACATCTGTTACGCCACCACCAACCGGCAGCAGGCCGTGCGCACGATCGCCGCGGGCTGCGATCTGATGCTGGTGGTCGGCTCGGCCAACTCGTCCAACTCGGTGCGCCTGGTCGAAGTGGCCGAGCGGGAGGGTGTGCCGGCCCGCCTGGTCGAGGACGCCGGCCAGGTCGATCTCGGACTGCTGGCCGCGGCTGGCCGGATCGGCATCACCGCGGGCGCTTCCGCGCCGCCACATCTCGTCGACGAACTGGTGCAGTGCCTGGGTGGGCTCGGGCCCGTCACCGTGCACGAGCCAACCGTCGAACCGGAAGGTCTCCGATTCACGTTACCCAAGGAGGTGAGCTGACCGATGGCGATGCCACTACGCCAGAGCCTTCGGCTGGGCAGTTTCCTGGTCAAGCAGAAACTGCTACGCAAGAACAAGTTCGCCCTGCTGGTCGAGCTGGAACCGTTGTTCGCCTGCAATCTCAAGTGCGCCGGCTGCGGGAAGATCGAACAGCCGGCAAGCCTGCTCAAGCAGCGCATGCCGGTGGCACAGGCGGTGGCCGCGATCGAGGAGAGCGGCGCGCCGATGGTCTCCATCGCGGGCGGCGAGCCGTTGATGCATCCACAGATTGACGAGATCGTGCGCCAGCTGCTCGACCGCAAGAAGATCGTCTTTCTGTGCACCAACGCCCTGCTTCTACCCAAGCATCTGCACAAGTTCAAGCCGCACCGCGACTTTGCCTGGATGGTCCACATTGATGGGTTGCGCGAGCGGCATGACCAGTCGGTGAGTAAGCCCGGTGGCTTCGACGCCGCGGTCGACGCCATCCGCCAGGCCCAGGCGGCCGGCTTCCGGGTGATGACCAACACCACCTTCTTCAACACCGACACCCCGCAGGACGTCATCGGGGTGCTCGACTTCCTCAACGACGAGATCAAGATCGACAATATGCAGATCTCTCCCGCCTACGCGTACGAGAAGGCGCCGGACCAGGAACACTGGCTCGGGGTGGAAGAGACCCGCGAGCTGTTCCGCAAGTCGTTCGCTGACGGCCGGCGCAAGAAATGGCGGCTGAACCACTCGCCCGTCTTCCTGGACTTCCTCGAAGGCAAGCGGGATTTGGCCTGCACCGCGTGGGGCATCCCGTCGTACTCGCTGCTCGGCTGGCAGCGGCCGTGCTACCTGCTCGACGACGGCTACGCACGTACGTACAAAGAGCTCATCGAAACCACCGACTGGGACGCGTTCGGACGGGGTAAGGACCCCCGGTGTGCCAACTGCATGGCCCACTGCGGGTACGAACCGACCGCGGTCATTGCGACGATGGGCTCGCTGAAGGAGTCCCTGCGAGCCGCCACGGGCGGGTAGCCGGCATTGCTACCGGCCCGGACTTGCACGGCTACGGCATGATGGTGCGGTGACGGTTTGGGAGTACGCACGCCTCGAATACCGGGCGACAGGGACCTTCGGTACCGACCAGAACGAGGACTGGAACGCCACGTTCCATTTCCCGGGCGGTGCCCAGCGGTGGGGAACCGATGAACGGTTCGATGACATGCGCCATCTGAACCGCGCCGGAGCCGACGGCTGGCAGGTCTATGACCGCTCGCCCCGCCTGATCGGCCAGCCGCAGCGGCTGCACGCGGTCACCTACTCGATGCGGCGGATCGTGGGCTGACGCGCACGGGCGCCGAAGGCAGCGCCAGTCCGGTCTTGTAGGCCACCACCACCGCCTGCACCCGGTCTCGTGCGCCCAGCTTCATCAACACCCGGCCGAGGTGTGTCTTCACCGTGGCCTGGCCGATGTACAGCGTGCCCGGCAGGCCTACGACGACATCGCCCGGGCCACCTATACCGGCAACGCTCGCATCAGCGCGGTGGGACCAGGGTGACCTTCCGGCCGGAGGTGAACTCGGCCGTGCGGACCGGGTTCGTTATCAGGCTTGCGTCGTGCGCCGGCCACGGGACCCGGCTGTGCTGTTGCGAGTTGGGCGCCGGCACCGGCACGGGGGCTGGTTCGGGGGCCGGCACTGGCTGCGGTTCTGGCGGACGCGGTGGCGGCGGCATGGTCAGCGAGCGGCGTGGAATCCAGACGAACGCCACCAGGGCTCCGAGGACGGCCACCACCGCGGAGATGCTCGCCGCCCAGTGCATGGCCGTGACGAACGCGTCGTTGGCGGCGGTGATGACCCGGCCGGCCTGCGCGCCAGCCCCGCCGGCCACCGCGTAGGCCGTCGCGATCGATGACGACGCACCGTCTTGTACGCCGGCCGGCAGTCCGCCCAGTGCAGGACTGATGTGTCCACGGTAGACACTGGCGATCAGCGATCCCAGTACCGCCACACCGAGTGCGCCGCCGACCTGGCGAACCGTGTTCTGGACGGCTGAGCCGACACCGGCCCGGTCTCTGGGCACCGAGGCCATGATGGACTCGGTCGCCGGTGGTAACATGCTGGCCATACCAGCCCCCTGAATGAAGAAGTAGATTCCCAAGAGCGCGATCGGTGCCGTCGCGGACAGCGTCGCGAAGCCGACGAGGCCGGCGGCGACGAGCAGCAGCCCGACCGTGCCGACCAGCTTGGGTCCGAATACTCGCACCATGGTGGCGCTGAGCGGCGCGAAGATGAGTTGCGCCGCTGCGAACGGTGTCAGCAGCAGACCAGACTGCAGTGGCGAGTAGCCCCGGACCAACTGCAGGTAGAACGACAGGAAGAAGAACGTGCCGAGGGCGGCGAAGAAGACCAGCCCGACCACACCGACAGAGGCCGAGAATAAGGCGTTGCGGAACAGGCGGACATCCAGCGAGGGATGATCTGTATGCAACTCCCACCAGACGAATCCGGTCAGGATAGCCATGCCGGCGAGGATGCCGCCCCAGGCCTGAGGAGCGCCGAAGGCGTGCTGGCCCCCGTAGATGACGCCGTATACAAACGCGATGAGGCCGACGATTGTCAGCACCACGCCGACCAGGTCGACGCGGCCGGGATTCGGGTCGCGTGATTCGCGCACTATCGCGGCCACCGCGATCAGGCCGACGGCGACGATCGGCACGTTGATGAGGAAGACCGAACCCCACCAGAACTTCTCCAGCAGCAGGCCGCCGACAACCGGGCCGATCGCCACGCCCAGGCCGACTGAGCCGGCCCAGACGCCGATGGCTTTCCCCCGTTCCCGCGGATCGAAGATATTGGAGATGATGGACAATGTGGACGGCATGATGCCGGCAGCGCCGACGCCCATGAGTGCCCGGGCGTAGATGAGTTGTGTCGGTGTGTGCGAGTACGCGGACGCGAGCGAGGCGAGCCCGAAGACGACGAGGCCGATCATCAGCATCCGGCGCCGGCCGATCCGGTCGCCAAGGATGCCCAGGGTGAACAGCAAACCCGCGAACACGAGGGTGTACGAGTTCAGCGCCCACTCCAGGTCCTCCTGGCTCGCCCCGATGCCCCGTACCGGGTCGGAGATGATCCGTAGCGCGACATTGAGTACGGTGTTGTCGAGAACCACCACGAGGAGACTGACCACGAGGACGCCGAGGATCGCCCAGCGGCGCGGATCCCCGGTGTTGGCCTGCTCCTGCACCCGACCCCCTGTCGACCGCGCCTGCCAGGCGGCCCGCAATGCGACATTCGGCAAGCGGTGCGCAGGCAGGTGCCGGCCGCCTCAGGCTAGCCCGCCGGAGACCGGCCGCATGGCCAGGTTGGTCGGACGCCACCCGTCCAGGTCCGGACCACGGGTACGCGGCGTCCTCGCATGATCCGGTGTGGTTGTGTGTCGCGGGCGACGAACGATCGGGCCGGAGACTCGTGGGCGCGTGGTGGCGCGGTGTCGGGTGTGCTTGTGTGTTGCCGGTGACAAACAATCGGACCGGAGCATTCGTTGCGCCGTGGTAGTGGGTGTTCGGGTGTGGTTGTGTGTTGCCGGTGACGAACAATCGCACCGGATCACTCGTAGCGCGGTGGTGGTGGGGTGCTCGGGTGTGGTTGTGCGTTGCCGGTGGCGAACGATCGCACCGGATCACTCGTGGCGCCGTGGTGGTGGGCTGCTCGGGTGCCGTTGTGTTGCCGGTGGCGAACAATCGCACCGGATCACTCGTGGCGCCGTGGTGGTGGGCTGCTCGGGTGCCGTTGTGTTGCCGGTGGCGAACGATCGCACCGGATCACTCGTGGCGCCGTGGTGGTGGGGTGCTCGGGTGCCATTGTGGGTCGCCGGTGACGAACGATCGGTCCGGAGCCATTCGTTGCGCCGTGGTGGTGGGTGCTCGGGTGCGGTTGTACGTCGCCGGTGACGAACAATCGCACCGGATCACTCGTGGCGCCGTGGTGGTAGGTGCTCGGGTGCCATTGTGTGTCGCCGCTGACGAACAATCGGACCGGAGCACTCGTATCGCCGCGGTGGTCGGGCCTTCGGGTGCCATTGTGTGTTGCCGGTGACGAATGATCGGACCGGAGCATGTGGTGCGGCGGTGGTGGGTGCTCGGGTGCCATTGTGTGTTGCCGGTGACGAATGATCGGACCGGAGCATTCGTGGTGCGGCGGTGGTGGGGTGCTCGGGTGCCATTATGTGTTGCCGGTGACGAATGATCGGACCGGAGCATTCGTGGTGCGGCGGTGGCGGGGCTGCTCGGGTGCGGTTGTGTGTTGCCGGTGACGAATGATCGCACCGGATCACTCGTGGCGCCGTGGGTGGTGGGGTGCTCGGGTGTGGTTGTGTGTTGCCGGTGACGAACAATCGGACCGGAGCATCGTGGCGCCACGGTGGTCGGGCGCTCGGGTGCGGTTGTGTGTTGCCGGTGACGAATGATCGCACCGGATCACTTGTGGCGCGGTGGTGGTGGGGTGCTCGGGTGCGGTTGTGTGTTGCCGGTGACGAACGATCGCACCGGAGCGCGTATGTGTGCTGGACGCGTGATGGCCCCTGGTCCGTGGACCAGGGGCCATTGTGGTGCGGCTACTTGCCGGGGTTATGCGGAGTAGCCGCGGGTGGCGATCCAGTTGGCCATGGTGTCGGCGTGGACCCAGTAGGAGCCGTCGCCTTGGGTGTCGGCGGGGTCGGCGATTTTGACGTTGTTGCCGCCGTCGGCGTATCCGACGATGGTCAGGTAGTGCCCGCCTTCGTAGGAGTGGGTGTCGCCGGAGTTGTCGGTGATGGTGCCGGCGATGTTGGCTACGACGGGGTGGTCGGTGGTGACGGCGTTGATGACGTCGTTCTTGAGTTGCTGGATCTGTGTGGCGGTGGCGGTCTTGCCGGAGATTTCGTGGGTCTTGTAGAAGTTGCCGCCGGCGACGGTGTTGAGTACGCGGGTGGTGTCGTTGGCTGAGTTGGTGCCATCGACGGTGGTGCCGAGCTTTTGCGCGACGGCGTCGAAGCTGGGTGTGTGGCCCAGTGTGGTCAGCGCGATGCGGGTCGCGGCGGGGCCGCAGTAGTAGAAGTTGGGTTGGCGCTTGTAGTCGTAGTTCAGCGCCTTCACCGATGGTGCGTTGGACGCCACCGGCGTCATCGCCGTGGTGGCGGTAGCGGTGGGGGTGGGGTCGGGTGACCCGGCGAACGCTGCGGTGGTGGGTCCGGCGATGCCGGCGCCGACGAAGGCGAGTCCGGCGATGCCGAGGACGGCCTTGCGGCCGGATATCCGGGCGAAGCCGGGAAGCTTGTCAGGGTTGGTGAAGGGGTTCTCGCGTGCGATGGCGGGCAGCCAGCGGCTGAGGTTGCTCTTCACGATGTTTTCTCTTCCTGTCGGGGAAAGGTACGCCCTCGGGGGAGAGGAGCTACGGTCGCTTCGACCCTTGCGGGGCGCGGCCGTGTAGAGGGCACAACCACCCCCCACCCCCGGTCATTCCCCCGACGATCGGCACCGGCCGGGGGCGGACAGGTGAACCTCGCAACCGGTACGACACCTCGTAAACATCGGCACCCATCAGGGTCCATAAGGGACAGTCCTCGCAGCACACCACCCCGAGAACGTGACCCAAACAACGTCCCCCCTCAAAGGACAGTGACCCACCAGCGTGACCCCCACCACCGCCCGCAACGCGCGCCGGCCGCACGGGGCCACAGCCGCCGCGACGGGGTGTCCGGGATGGGGGCGAATTCAGGGTTTGCGGGCCAGACCGCCCACGAAGGTGTGGTAGGTGTCCGACTGCTCCGACGCTTCGTCCGTGTCCGGACGCCATTCGGCGAGGGGGACCAGGCCCGGCTCGAGCACGTCGAAGTCCCCGAAGTAGGCGAGGATCTCGTCCCGGGTGCGCCACCGGCCCGTACCCAGGGTCTGGTTGAAGATCTTTTCTACCAGCAGCGCCTTCTTCGACGCATCCGGGTGTTCGTCACCGGGGTCGTGGAAGTGCGAGACGGCCAGGTGACTGCCGGAGGGTACGGCCGCCCGTAGCCGCGCCACGACTCCGGCCGGGTCCTCGGCGTCGGAGAGGTGGTGCAGGATGGCGAACAGGAGTAGGCCGACCGGCTGGTCGAAGTCGATCATTTCGCGTACGTCTGGATGGCGCAGTATTTCCTCCGGCTGCCGGACGTCGGCCTGGACCACCTTCACGGTGCTGGTGGTGCCGAGCAGGGCGCGGCCATGCGCCAGCACGATGGGATCGCTGTCCACGTAGATGATCTTCGCCGACGGGTCCACGGCCTGGGCGATCTCGTGCACGTTGCCGGCACTGGGCAGGCCGGAGCCGATGTCGAGGAACTGACGGATGCCGACCTCGGCGGTCAGGTAGTGGATCACCCGGCGAAGAAAAGCACGGTTGGCCTGCGCCGCCTCCGGGCCGTCCGGAGTGATCTGCAGGGCGAGCTGGGCAGTCTGGCGGTCGACCGCGAAGTTGTCCTTGCCGCCCAGCATGTAGTCGTAGACCCGGGCAATGCTTGGTTTGGTTGTGTCGATACCGGGTGGGGCCCATTCCTCAGTGGTCATTTGCGGGTCCCTCCGTAGGTAGCGTCGCGGTCGGTAGTGATCCATGCATGATAGTGCGCCAGCCCCGACTCCGGGTGCCGCCGACATTGACCGTCATCAGCACTAACCTGTACGTGCTCCTGGCGGTGGCCAGGGACCGTCCGGCCGGCAGGAAGGCGATGTCCGCACGGTGCTCGGGGACCCGGGCCACCAGCTACGGCTACTCGCTGTACGAGTTCGAGGTCTACCGCTGAGCATCCGGTACTGAGCCAGGCGGGGGCACAATGGCAGGCATGCCCCTGCCCGAGCATCCCGCCCGCGCCGAACCGCAGCCCGAACCGCAGCCCGAGCCGCAGCCCGAGCCGCAGCCCGAACCGCAGCCCGAACCGCACGTCCCGCCGCAACAGCCACGATCGGCCCGGCCGGTCGCGCCACCCTCGCAGGTGAGGGGACCGGCGGGTGGCCTGCCCGCCTGGCTGCGGCAAACGCCGGGCGAGGCCCGGTGGCCGGTGGCGATCGTGACCATCGTGGCCATTGCGCTACAGTTGGCCATCCCGCAGAGGCTGAGCGTGCGGCCCAACTGGGTGCTGCCGGTGCTGGAGTTCGTGCTGCTGGTCGTGCTGGTCATAGCGCAGCCGCGCCGGCTGGTGCGGGAGGAAGCGTGGCTGCGCTCGGCCAGCATCGGCCTGGTGGCGGTGGCCAGCGTGGCGAACGCCTACTCCGCCTTCCGGCTCATCCGCGACCTGGTGCTGGGCGACGGTGAGCCAGCCACCTCGTTATTGCTGATCGGTGCGGCGATCTGGCTCACCAACGTCATCATCTTCGCGTTGTGGTACTGGGAACTGGACCGGGGTGGGCCGGTGGCCCGCAGCAAGGCGACCCAGAGATACCCGGATTTCATGTACCCGCAGATGCAGAACCCGGACACGGCCCCGGCCCACTGGGAGCCGGGGTTCCTTGACTATCTCTACCTCTCGTTCACCAACGCCACCGCGTTCAGCCCGACCGACACGATGCCGCTGAGCCGGTGGGCCAAGATGCTGATGATGGCGCAGGCCAGTGTGTCGCTGGCTACCGTGGCCCTGGTCATTGCCCGGGCCGTCAACATCCTGGGCAGCTGAATCCTCGGTACCTGAGCCGGGTCAGGTCGTCAGAGGCCAGCGTTGCGGCAGGCCTCGGCGAACGAGGCGGTGCAGATATCGGATTTGCTGAGGTACCCGTCGTCGATGACGATATTGATGTTTTCCTTGGTGATGGCCTGCGGCGTGAGCAACTGCGCCCGCACCTGCTCACCGGAGCCGGGATCCTTCACGGTCTGGCCGACCTTGATGTTCTGGCCGGTGGCCAGCGAGACGGCGAGCAGGGCGGCCGCGGTGGCTTCCTGCTTGACCGCCTTGTAGACGGTCATGCACTGGTCGCCACGCAGGATGTTCTGGATGCCCTGCGCCGTGGCGTCCTGGCCGGTGACCGGCACCTTGCCGGCCAGGCCCTTGCGGCTGAGTACCGAGATGACCGCGTTGGCGAGGCCGTCGTTCGCGGCCACCACGCCGTCGATGTCGTTGCCCGCCTGGGTCAGCATCTGCTCGAATATCTGCCCGGCGGCCCGATTGTCCCAGTCCGGTACGGACTGGTCCGGCCCCTTGGTGTAGGCCTTCGAGTCGTACTTGGGTTGCAGCACCGAGTCGTATCCCTGCTTGAACAGTGCCGCGTTGTTGTCGGTGGGGGAGCCGTTCAGTTCGGCCACGACCGGGTTCTTGGTCGGCTTGGCCGAGAGGCACTTCACCAGGCCTTCGCCCTGCAGCCGGCCGACCGCGACGTTGTCGAAGCTGACATAGTACGACGCGCCGCCATTGGTGGTGAGGCGGTCGTAGTCGATGACCGGCACCTTCTGTGCCTTGGCCTTGTCGATGACGGCCTTGCCGGTGCCCGAGTCCAGGTTGACGATCATCAGTACGGTGACGCCGCTGCCGAGCATCTGGTCCGCGATGCTCTGGAACGCCGCCTTGTCACCTAACGCGTTCTGTATGTCGTACTTGACCCCGGCCGACTCGAACGCCTCCTGCAGGTACCGGAGGTCCTGGTTTTCCCAACGCGTGGACGATTTGGTGTCCGGCAGGATCACCCCGATCTTCGGCGTTTTCTCCCGGCCGTTGCTGGTCGAGCCACATGCGGCCATGCCGCCGAGGAGAAGCACGCTGGCCGCAACCAGCATGCTGAGGCTTTTACGCAAAGCCCGATCCTTTCCAAGGGGTACCGGTATCCGGGGTGGAGGGTACGGGCGTCGGCGTGGATTCGGTCCGGAGTGCCGTCTTGTGGCACGCTGACCGAATCCTTGCCGTCGGGGTTGGCCGGCCCTGACCTGTCACGTAGATCGGTTGTGCCGGGAACTTATTAGGCGCGGTGCGTTGTATGCAAGTCGCGAGAAGTGTGAATTGTGCCGCCTTGTGTGACGAAATGGTAAAGGTGTGGTTCAGGCGCGCATGACGGTGGCGATCGGAATTCGGGCCGCGCGGACCGCCGGAACGAGGCCGCCGAGCACACCGGCGATCAGACCGGCCGCGACGCCGGCAACGGCCGCCTGCCAGGGGAATTCGATGGTTTGTGGCAATGGTCCGCGACCCTGCAGGAAGACGCCGGCCACCCTGACCGCGGCCGCGGCCACGCCGATCGCGGCGGTGGCTGTGAGTAGCCCGGTCAACAGTGTCTCCGCCAGCACAATGCCGGCGAGCAGGAGGCGCGGCGTGCCGACCGCGCGGCGCAGAGCGAACTCCTCGACCCGTTCGCCGACCGTGGCCAGGCCGACGTTGAGGATGCCGGCCACGCCGATCAGCAGTACCAGCCCGGCCATGCCAAGGAAGATCCAGCGGATCACGGCGAGGGTGGTCTCGATTTCCTGTCGGGACCGGTTCGGCTCCAGGTGCAGGATCCCTTCGGACATGGTGATGGCGGCCAGCCGGGCCGAGAGCACCGCACCCAGGTCGGTCGCCTCGGGCGACAGCAGCAACTGCAGGGCGCCGCCGTAGTACGACTGGCCGAGCCCGTCCATCGGCATCCAGTTCAGCAGCTCGTCGGCGCGTACGTACGCGGTCGGGGTCCGTGAACCGTCGTCGACCACGCCGATGATCCGGGGCGTGGGGTTGGCCGTCGCGCCCGAGATGCGCATTTCCGCGGGCACGTGGTATCGGGAGAATCCCTTGGCCGCCTCGAGGTTCAACACGAGTCGTGGCGACAGCGAGGGCTCGGACGAGAAGTCCAGCCATTGCCCGGCCTCGTGGCGATATGGACGGAAAGTCCGGACGTCGCCGGTCATCGCGGTCAGGAAAACCTCGATGGCCTGACCCGGTGGCTGCACGCCCAACTGGTCGATCGCCTCGCAGCCGTACTGGTCACAGACCATCGCGGGGCCAGCCCACGACGTGCCGGGATTGTCCTGGTCGAAACCCTGCGCGCCCGGGTTGATCGGGGCCACGTTCGGTTCACCGATGATGGCCTGCATCGTGGTCAGCGCGACCGCGTCCGTACGCCCCTTGACGGTGTCGAGGGTGACCGCGGACACCTCCGGTGTGCTGCGAAGGTACGCCTGCAGCGTGCCGTCCTTGCCGGAGGTCAGTTCGATGTCAGCCAGCAACGCCTGCTGGGCGATGCTCGCGCCGGCTTGGACCACCACGACCGCGAGGACACCGAGGAACAGGCTCACCATGGACAGCAGGGTGCGCAGCTTCCTGGCCCGGATCCCTTGTAGACCGATGATGAGGGCGGAACGCAACCGCCCGGACAGCCGGATCATGCCAGCACCTCCGTCGAGTCGGCCGCGTGCTTACCGGCAGGTGTGTGCACACGGTCGGTGGACTGCGGTTCGGTCTGCTCGTCGGACAGATGTGCTGTGGCTGGATGCCCTTCGGCCGGGTCGAGTACGCCGCCCTGCAGGCGCAGCACCCGTTGCATCCGGCGGGCGTGATCCCAGTCGTGCGTGACCAGGATCAGGCCACATCCGCGCTCGGTGGCCGAGAGGAGCGCCCCGATGACCAGGTTGCCGGTTTCGGTGTCCAGGGCACCGGTCGGCTCATCGGCCAGCAACACTCTTGGTGAGCGCACCAGGGCCCGGGCGATGGCCACCCGCTGCTGTTCGCCGCCCGAGAGCCGGGCTGGTTTCTGCTTGGCCAGGTGCGCGATGCCCACCAGATCGAGTGCTTCGAGGACCCGGGCGCGGCGCTTGCGTCGTGGTTGCCAGCCCTGCCCGTTGACCAGCGCCATGGCGACGTTCTGGGCCGCGCTCAGATGCTTGAGCAGGAAGAAGCGTTGGAAGACGAAGCCGAACTCGTTGCTGCGCAGTGCCGCGGCCCGCCGTTCGGAGACCTTGGTGATGTCCCGGTCGCCGAGCAGGTACCGGCCGCCGTCGGGCCGGTCGAACAGGCCGATCAGGCTCAGTAGCGTGCTCTTGCCGGAACCCGACCGGCCCAGGATGGCCACGCTCTCACCACTGTGGACGGTGAGGTCCACGCCGGACAGGATGGCCCGCGGCGCGCCCTGCCCCCGTAGTGTCTTCGTGATCCCGCTGAGGTCGAGCAGCGCGGTCACTTCTTGTAACCGGGCATGTCGTTGGGATTGACCACCGCCGGAGGCAGATTCGGTCCCGGAACCGCCACCGTCTCGTCGCCGGTGAGGCCGGACTTGATCTCGACGACCTTACCGTCGGTGAGCCCCAGCACCACGTCTGTCGTCTTGCGACTGCCGTCGGGCTGCAGCACATCCACCTTGCCGGAGCCCTGGGTGCCGGCCACCGCCTCAACCGGAAGGGTCAGCACGTTGGCGGCCCGGGCCGTGATCACTTCGATGGTGGCGCTGGCCCCGTTGATCAGCTTCACGTCTGCCGGGGCGATGCAGACCAGCCGCAGGCCGGTCGGCTCCGAACCGGCGGGCGGTGCGAGCATGCCCGGGTCCCGCATCACCGCAGGCCCATTGCTCGGTCCCGCCTGCGGGTCGGCCGCCGGCGGAGGTTCGGGTACGACGCCCGCCGGCAAGGCCGCGATGGTGCCGAGCACGGCGCATGAGAACGGCCCCGGACCGTTGGTCACCTGAGCCTGTACCGAGATCAGGTTGTCCGAGACCCGGTAGGCCTGTCCGCCGTCGAGGTCCGCGACCAGGCCGTACCCGACGTGCTTGGCTGACACGATGGGCAGGCCGGCGGTGACCGTCGACTTGTCGTCCACCAGCCGCCCGGAGAACGTCGCGCCGGCGGGAACCTCCACTTTGGTCGATTTCGAGCCGACCCAGATGTTGGCCACCTTCGTCGGCTTGGTCGGTGTGCCGGTCGCGGCCGGTACGTCGAGGTAGCGCACCTGGCCGGCGATCGGGGCGACGATGCCGAAGACCGGGTTCAGGGTCACCTTGCCGGTCAGGCTCAGCTTGCTGGTCAGGTCCTGCCGGCTCGGCTTGGCCGTGGTCAGTGTGGTACCCCGCGGGGCGAGTTGGGGGTTGACCGCCTCCTCGCTCGCGCCGGTACAGGCAGCCGCCGCGGTGAGCATGACGGCCACCACGCCCATGGCCATGGCGATGAGCCGCCAGCTTGGACTGTTGCGGCGTAGAAGTCGTTGCGGCACCCAGGGCCCCCGCTCGATCAGGTGGAAGAGACAGACGGACGAGATTCGACAGCGGCCAGCCACAGTAGAGCCGGCGCCAACGCCCGGGCGATCGATCTGCCCCTCTGCGCGGTCGACGTTTGGGGGCCATTATGCACGTCCGTGTCGTCCCGCGTTGCCCGCAACGCTGCCGTCGGTCAGGGCAGTTCGTCCAATTTCGTCTCGATGCGGGCAAGGTCCGGCACCGCGAGCTGGCGAAGGATCTCCACCGATTCACTGAGCGCGGCGCGGGCCCGGGCGAAGTCGCCGTCGCAGGCGTAGGCCTCGCCCAGATACTCCAGTGCCGTGGCCTCGGCGTACCGGCTGCCCAGTTGCCGGTACAGGTCGATGGCCTGCTGGTAGTGGTGGATCGCCTCGGACGGTTCGCCGGAGTGCCGGGTACGCGTAGCCGAGGCTGTCCAGCGTGTCCGCCTCGCCGTGGCGGTCGTTCAGTTCGCGCGACACGGCCAGGGCGTCGTGACACAGCTCGAGCGCCTGCTTCGGGTTGCCGAGCAACGCGTGGTAATAGCCGACCGAGTTCAGCGCGCGGCCGAGCCCTACCCGATGGCCGGCTTGTTCGTAAAGGTGCAGCGCGTGCTGCGCCTCGGTCAATGCGACCTCCCGCCGTCCCCGGCGTTCCTGCAGGTAGGCCAGGTTCAGGTGGGCCAGCGCCTCGCCCACCTGGTCGGAGAGTTCGACGCACAGCCGGCACGCGCGCAGGTAGTGCTCGAGCGCGGCGTCGTGCTGGCCGAGTTGCGTGCACGCGCGGCCGAGGAGGCGGCTGGCCCGGGCCTGCATTTCCTTGTCACCGAGGTCGGCCGCGCAGTGGTAGGCCAGTTCCTGGGTGAGCACGAGGTCGGCCCAGTGGCCCTGGCGGTCGAGGAAGTCGGCCATCGCCCAGGACAGATCGCCGGCCTGGCTGGCGAAACCGTACTGGGCGGCCAGCCGTACCGTCATCACCAGCGTGGCCCGCTTTGCCTTGAACCAGTCCAGCGCCTCGTCGTGGTCGTCCAGCAGTTGCGCCAACGCTCCCGGCTGCAGGCGCAGGTTCATCGGCTCGCGCACGGTGTTGAGCAGCGCGGCCGCCGACGCGGCCGTGCGCACGTAGTGGTCGAGCATCCGGTGCAGCGCGTCGCCGCGTTCGTCGTCCGGATCGACCGAGCGGGTCAGTTCGGTCGCGTAGGTGTGCAGCAGGTCGTGGTACTCGTATTCGCCCGGCGCGGTCTGCTCGAGCATGTGGGTACGGGTCAGTTCGCGCAGTACGGCCCGGGCCTGGGCCATCGACAGGCCGGTGATGCTGGCCGCCGCATACGAGGTACAGCTTCCGCCGGGATGGCAGCTGAGCAGTCGGAACATCCGCTGTCCGGCCACCGTCAGGCTCTGGTACGACCAGGAGAAGGCGGCGCGGACCTCGGCGGTGACGTCGCCACCCTCCAACTCGGCCAGCCGGTTGACCGGGTCGGCCAGATCGCGGGCCAACCCGGCCAGCGGGAAGTGGGGGTTCTCGTTGGCCCGCGCGGCCACGATGGCCAGCGCGAGCGGCAACCGTCCACATTGGTCGATCAGTTGGCGGACGGCGGCCGGTTCGGCGGCCACCCGCTCGGGGCCGAGATGGCGCGACAGCAGTTCGTACGCGCCGGCGTCGGACAGCAGGCCGACTCCCACCGCGTGCGCACCCTCGCCGGCGACCAGGCCGCGCAACTGGTTGCGGCTGGTCACGATCACCAGGCAGGTCGAGCTGGCCGGAAGCAGCGGCCGGACCTGCTCGACGTCGCGGGCGTTGTCGAAGAACAGCAGCATCCGCCGTCCCGCCAGCAGGCTGCGCAACACACTGACCTGCCCGTCCAGTCGGGTCGGCCGGTTCTCGCTGGGTGCGCCGAGGGTGTCGAGCAGTTGACCGATGGCGTCGTCGGGTTGCACCGGCGGCCGGCCCGGGTCGTGGCCGCGCAGGTTGAGAAACAGTTGCCCGTCCGGGAAGCGGCGCGCGATCTGGTGCGCCCAGGACAGCGCGAGCGCGGTCTTGCCGATGCCGGCCTGGCCGTGGATCGTCACGATCACCACCGAGCCCGGGCGCGGCTGCGCCTGGTCCAGCAGCGCGGTCAATGAATCCGTTTCGCGGAGCCGGCCGGCGAAGTGTCGCGGCGCGGGCGGAAGCTGGCGGGCCGGCGGCAACTGGGGGCCGGCCTCCCGCGGCGCCACCGGGGCCGGGTCCTCGTCCCGGCGTTCCTGGTTGAGCTGGGCCCGACCGAGGTCGACCTGCTCACCGCCGTGCCAGACCTCCACCGGGCCCAGCAACCGGAAATCCATCGACGCACCTCCTGGCCGGTCGCGCGAGGATCAGTCTGGCACCGCCGCCCGCCCGGCACTACCAGGCAACCGACTTCGATTGCCCGTCTTGCCGGCCAGATTTCCACCCTCCTTTCCGTTACCTCACGAACGACATGGTTGACTCACGTCATGGTTGCTACCCGCGTCGACCGGCCCACGGATGCGGGTGCTCGGCTCCGCCGGCGCGTACGTCAAATACGGCCTGGATGGGCAGGAGGAAGCGCTGCGTTCGGGCCTGACCCCGCGTGACGCCGGCTGGGGAACCGAACCCTCGGTCGCCTGGGGCACACTCGGTACGGTCGAGCAGTCCCGGCCGCTGCCCACCAGGGACGGGTCCTATCAGGACTATTACGCCGCAGTACGCGACGCGCTCACCGGCGCGGCCAGCATGCCGGTCACCATCGACGAGGCGATCGACGTCATGGTGGTCATCGAAGCGGCCCAACGCAGCGCCCGCGACGGCGCGGTGGTCACGCTCTAATCACAGTGGTTACCAGCGGTGGTGCACCGATGGGCGGATGAGCTCGTCGTGGGTGGCGGTGACCGTGTCGCGCAACTGGGCGTGGGGCTCGCCTACAACGCCTGGAAGACTCCATATTGGACCCAGGACTTTCGGCAACCGCGGTAGCCGATTCTGGCGCCCGCGGCCGGGTCTGGCGCCGGGCGGGCGGGCATTGCGAACTCCTGGTGGCATGGCATGCTCATGGGGTGGACAGGAGTGAACACCTTCGCGCGGGTGACGCAGACCGGCAACTCGTAGGCGACCGCTTGCGGGATGCGCTCAACGAGGGCCGGATCACCCTGACCGAGTACGACGAGCGACTGCAGCAGGCGTTCGCTGCGAAGACATACGGCGAACTGGACCAGGTCCTCGCCGACCTGCCGGGCGTGACGCCGGCGCAGAACAGCCAGCTGGCCACGACCGACGCCCGGATGACCGGCACTGCGACGGCCGGTGCCTCCGTTGACGTGGCCGGTCCCCCAGCGGTCGCGGAGCCGGGATCCGAACGCGGCTGGATGGGGATCTGGGGTGGTTGGCTGAGCGCCTCGCTCATCACCACGGCGATCTGGGCAGTCGGTGCGGTCAGCTCCGACCGGTCCCTTGGCTTCTTCTGGCCTATCTGGGTAATTGTTCCCTTTGGGGCAGTATGTCTAGCCAACACCATTCGCCAACTCGCCGGGGACGACCACACCAGCCGCCGCCGCGACCACACCAGCCGCCGCCGCGACCACACCAGCCGCCGCCGCGACCGCGCCAACCGTCGCCACGACCGCCGCAACCGCTGACCTGCCTGCGCACCCCCGGCGGCGGCTTCCGGAGACGGGGCACCCTGGCCTAGATTGAGACTTAGTTCATGCCATAAATTTCGATCAGTGGTGCATGCTGTGGGCCAAGCTCAAGCGCTGGGCCGCATGTCGCGAGCGGGGTAGGGATGGTTGCGAAGCGGGCGACGGTGCGGGACATGCGCCGCTCCAACAGGGCGGCGCTGTTGTACAAGATCTACCTCGACGGGCCACTGAGCCGGCACGAACTGGCCCAGATGACCTCGTTGTCGCAGGCCAGTGTGAGCAACCTGGTCGGCGAGATGATCTCCGAAGGCCTGGTCGAGGAGGCCGGACTGGTCGACTCGGAGGGCGGCCGGCCGCGCACCCTGGTGCGGGTGGCGCCCTCGTCGGGTTATGTGGTCGGCGTTGATGTCGGCGAGACCCGGGTGCGGGTCGAGCTGTTTGACATGTCGATGGCCGCGCTGGCGAAGGTGGAGTACCCGATCAGCCGCGACCAACTCGAGCCGGAAACGATCGTCACCGACATCCTGACGGGTCTCGGTGCCGTCTGCGCCACGGCGAAGGCCCAGCCGGAGGCCATTCTCGGCCTTGGCGTTGCTATGTCCGGTGTGGTGGACCAGGGCGACGATGGCATGGTGCACGCCCAGACGCTGGGCTGGAACGGTGTGCCGCTGCGGGCGATGTTGCGGGCCGGCACCACGGTGCCCGTGCACATCGACAACGGCGCGAAGACCCTGGGCCAGGCGGAGATGTGGTTCGGTGCCGGGCGCGGTGCCCAGCATGCGGTGATCGCGTTGGTCGGCTCGGGCGTGGGCGCGGCGGTGGTCGCCGACGGCAGCAGCTACCGCGGCTCCCGCAGCAGCGCGGGCGAGTGGGGGCACACCACGATCGTGTACGGGGGTCGGCCGTGCCGCTGCGGTGCTCGCGGCTGCCTGGAGGCGTACGTGGGAGCGGAGGCCATCCTGGCACGGTTCCGGGAAGCCAACGGCGTGATTCCGGACGGGGCCGACGAGGAGTCCGCCGTCGCCGCGCTGCTCGCCGCCGCCGACACCTCCCAGCCGGCCGAGAAGGTGCTCCAGGAGACCATCGGCTACCTCGGCGCTGGCATCGCCGGGCTGATCAATTTGTTCAACCCGGAGCGGATCGTGTTGGGCGGCTGGGCCGGACTGGCGCTGGGTGAGCACTGGCTGCCGGACATCGCCCGGGCGGCCCGCGAACACGCACTGTCCCGGCCGTTCTCGCAGGCCACGATCGAACTGTGTCAACTCGGCCCGGACGCGGTCGCCCTGGGCGCGGCCACCCTGCCGATCGCCCGGCTACTGGCCGACGGCGGAATCCGCACCGTCCCGGCGCAGCCTACGGGCGCGGCGCTCGCCCGGTTGCAGGCCGCCAGACGCCCCGGCGTGACGGCCTCACCCAGCTAGCTGCCGTCACTGCCTAGTGGACGGTTGCTGCCCGAAGCGGTGCAGGTCACGCCGTTCGATGGCGGCGGCCATGACGTCGCCGAAGGCGTCCGGGGTGCAGGCGAAGGCCGGCACTCCGAGCGCGGCGAGGGCGGCCGCGTTGTCGTGGTCGTAGTCCGGGGTGCCGTCGTCGGAGAGGGCGAGCAGCGCGATGAACTGGACTCCGGCGCTGGTCATGCTGGCGACCCGGCGCAGCATGTCGTCGCGGATACCGCCCTCGTACAGGTCGGAGATCAGTACGAAGATGGTGTCCCGCGGTCGGGTGATCAGACCCTGCCCGTACGCGAGGGCACGGTTGATGTCGGTGCCACCGCCCAGTTGGGTTCCGAACAAGACCTCGACCGGGTCGTGCAGCTCGTCGGTCAGGTCGACCACGGCGGTGTCGAACACGACCAGGGATGTACGGAGGGTACGCATCGAGGCGAGTACCGCGGCGAAGATGCTGGAGTACACGACCGAGGCGGCCATCGAGCCGGATTGGTCCACGCACAGCACGACGTCGCGGTGCACCTGGTTCGCGCGCCGGCCGTACCCGATGAGTCGTTGCGGCACGATGGTGCGGGCCTCGGGCTGGTAATGGCGCAGGTTGGCCCGCACCGTACGGTTCCAGTCGATGTCGTGATGGCGCGGCCGGTTGATCCGGGCAGCCCGATTGAGCGCTCCGGTGATGGCGGCCCGGGTCCGTTGTGACACCCGGCGTTCGAGGTCGTCGACGACCTTGCCCACCACGGACCGGGCGGTCTGTTTCACCTTCTCCGGCATCACCCGGCCCAGCGACAGCAGAGTGCCGACCAGGTGTACGTCGGGTTCCACCGCCTCGAGCATCTCCGGTTCCAGCAGCAGCCGGCGCAGGTCGAGCCGTTCGATGGCGTCGGCCTGCATCACCTGGACCACTGTGGACGGAAAGTAGCCGCGGATGTCGCCGAGCCATCGGGCCACGCTGGGCGCGGACGCGCCGAGGCCGGCACCCCGGCGCCGTGACGGATCGCCCTCCCCATCGCCCGGGCCACTGCCGTAAAGGGCGGCCAGCGCGCCGTCGATGCCGGTGTCGACCCGGCCCAGGCTGGTCCCGGTGCCGTCGGCATCGCCGCCGAGGACCAGACGCCACCGGCGCAGCCGCTCCTGGGTCACGGCATCGTCGGACGCTGCCATCAGGCCTCCACCGCGAGTAGCTGTCGCAATACCGGCAGGATCAGTAGCACCCGGTCCGGATCGAGGTCGTCGGCCGCAGCCGTCGCCCCAGCCGCGGGCGCACCACCGCGCCGAACCTTCTCCCCGATGGCCCGCCGTTGCGGCGCCTCATATTCGGCGAAGGTACGCCGCAGCAGGGGGAGCACCTCGATGAACGTGTCCGCCGGGATGCCGGCGATCCAGCCGTCGACGAGCGCCAGCAGCTGCTCGTCGTGGACCAGCAGCAGGCCACCACCGGCCAGGAAACCTTCCACCCAGGCGGCGGCCTCGGCTGGCGGGACGCCGACGGTGAGGGTACGGCCCATGCGTTGGGCGACGGTTGCCGTGTCCAGGCGCTGCTCGTCGTGCAGCAGCCGGGTGAGCCGGCCCGCCAGCAGGCCGGGCAGGTCGTCCCGGTCCACCAGCGGCCCGATGGTGTCCAGCCAACGGGTGGTCAGCTCGGCGTCGGTGAGTGTCTTGAGAGCACTGTGGACGGAGTCGATCCGGCGGCGCATCGCCGTGGCCGCGTCGTTGTCGAGCCCGGTGATCGCCGCCGGAAGGCCCACACAGGTGCGCAGCACGAGGCCGGTGACAACCTCCGCGAGCGCCCCGGTGTTGGTGCCCCGAACGTCGCCGTAGCGCAGGGAACGGGTCAGCGGCCCCAGCGCGTCCATCAGGTGGGCCACATCGGTGTCCCGGGCCAGCCGATCGTCCAATGCGGACAGTACGGCTGGCAGGGCGCCGGTCAGGTCGGCCAGCAGACAACGTTCCACCAGTGCGGTGACCGCGGCCAGGTCCGGCGCCGCGGCGGCGGCCTCGGCGGCCTTCGCGCCGGCCGCGCTCACCACGGTGGTGCCGTACCCGCTGGCCGACACCAGATCTATCGCGAACTCCGGTGCCCAGGCCAGCCGCCACGACTCCCAGAACGTACCCTTGCCCTGGCGACCGCCGCCCAGCTCCTGGGCCGGCGTGCCCCAGTCGATGTCGAGCAGCCGCAGTTGGTGCAACAGGTGACTGCGGGCGAGGTCGAAAGGCTTGCGTAGGTCCAGATCGAGGTCGCGGTGCAGGGCTTCGGCCGGCAGCTTGAGCCGTTTCTGGGTGGCGGCGAGGTCGCGGGCCAACGGCACGGCCGGGGCCTCCGGCGGGACCTGGCCGAGTAGCTCGCCGACCACCACCCGTCGCTGGACCATACTGAGCCGTACCTCGTCGCCGTCGCACAGCACCGCCCGGGTGGCTTCGGTGACCTCGGACAGTCCGGGCACCGGCCGGCCCCGCAGCGCGGCAAGGGTTTCGGCCAGCCGGACCGCTTCTATCACGTGGGCGCTGGAGACCGGCAGGTCCTCCTCGCGCAGCACCCCGGCCACCGCGACCAGCCACCGGGCCACAACCTGGTCGGTGGTGGTGAACAGGTGGTGGTACCAGCCGGGCGAACTCACGCCGGCGCCGTATCCCGTCCACGACGCCAACCGGCCGTGGGTCCAGGGCACCCAGGTGGTGGAAATGGCCGTACGGGACAGGCCCTTGAGCAGGGCGGCGTCGGCCGAGGCGGGCGGCAGCGGCGCGGTCAGTGCCGGTACGTGCCAGGCGCCGCAGACGACCGCGATGCGGGCGTGACCCTCCTTTATGGCCGATCGCAGCGCGGTGCGCATGTACGCCTCACGGATCGTGTCCCGGTCGACCGGGTCCAGCGTCTCGCCGGCCCGCACCGCGGCCATTGCCTCGGCGATCGCGGTGAACGGTCCGACACCGTCGCGGCGGTGCTCGATGACGTCGTCCCACCAGCGCTCCGCGTCGTCGTACCCGGCCGCCTCCGCGAGCAACAGCAACGGATCCATCGGCCGGTTCGTCGGCCCGCTGGCCAGATCGTCCTCAGTGGACTCTTCGGTCGGTTCCGTCGGTTCGGTCGGTTCCGTTGGCGCGGCGGCCTTTGGCGGTCCGGCCTTTGCCTTACGTCGGCCGAAGCGGTACCCGAACGGTAGGTCGAAGAACCGGACCGGGATGCCGGCGCCCACCCCGTAGCGCATCGCACACCACTCCGGCGAGAACACAGCCATCGGCCAGAACGCGGCCCGGCGTACCTCGTTGGTGGCGTATGCCAGCAGGGCCACCGGTGGGCGCAGCTCGTCGTTGGCCACCAGCGGGATCAGCCCGTCCGCCTCTGGGGGTCCTTCGATCAGCAGCAGGTCAGGTTGTAACTCCCGTAGGGCCTGTTGCAACGAGCGGGCTGAACCAGGGCCGTGGTGGCGGATGCCGAACAGGCTGACCTGACTGGTCATTGCGCCGCCCGGGCGGCGCGGTAGAAGTCGCGCCACTCCTCGCGTTCACGGGCCACCGCCTCCAGGTACTCCCGCCAGACCACCTCGTCGGAGCCGGGATCCTTCACCACCGCGCCCCGGATGCCGGCGGCCACGTCACTGGCCCGTACCGTGCCGTCACCGAAGTGCACCGCGAGTGCGATGCCATTGGTCATTACGGAGATGGCCTCGGCGGTGGACAGCGTGCCGCTGGGCGACTTCAGTTTGGTCCGGCCGTCTTCGGTGACACCTTCACGCAGTTCCCGGAAGATGGTCACCACGCGGCGGATCTCCTCGATGGCGTCGGGCACCTCGGGCAGTTCCAGGGCGAGGCCGAGGGCGGCGACCCGGCGGGTCACGATGTCCACCTCCTCGCCCGCGCTGGCCGGCACCGGCAGCACGATGGTGTTGAACCGGCGGCGAAGCGCCGCGGACAAGTCGTTGACGCCCCGGTCCCGGTCGTTCGCGGTGGCGATCAGGTTGAAGCCCTTGACCGCCTGCACCTCGTCGTTGAGCTCCGGGATGGGTAGCGTCTTCTCCGACAGGATCGTGATGAGCGTGTCCTGCACGTCGGCCGGCATCCGGGTGAGTTCCTCGACCCGGGTGATGCGGCCGGTGCGCATGCCGCGCATCACCGGGCCCTCCACCAGGGCGTCGCGGGACGGGCCCTCGGCCAGCAGCCGGGCGTAGTTCCAGCCGTACCGGATGGCTTCCTCGGGCGTACCGGCGGTTCCCTGCACGAGCAGGGTCGAGTCGCCGGAGATGGCCGCGGCGAGGTGCTCGGACACCCAGGTCTTGGCCGTGCCGGGCACGCCGAGCAGCAGCAGCGCCCGGTCGGTGGCCAGGGTGGCCACGGCCACCTCCATCAGCCGGCGGGAACCGATGTACTTGGGCGTGATGTCGGCCCCGTCACCGATCAGGTAGGTCACCACCGCCTGCGGGGACAGCCGCCAGCCCGGCGGGCGGGGGCGGTCGTCGGTGTCGGCGAGCCTGGCCAGTTCGGCGGCGTAGAAGTCCTCCGCGTGCGGACGCAGGGTCGTCTCGGCGCGCTCTGGCGTGGTGGTGCTGGTCACTCGAACTCCCGGTGCATCTGGTGGCGGAAGGTGAGGGTATCGGCGAGGCGGTCATAGAACGGCCCGTGTACGCCGTCGCCCTGCTCGGCTTGGTATTGCTGGGCCAGCCGTACGGCGGCGGGCGCGGCCGACGGTGGCAGACCGAACGCGGCGAGGGTCACCAGTGTGGACAGCAGCGGCGAGCGACCCTCGCCGTACGCGCGCAGCTGGGTCAATGCGGTCGCGGCGAGCCGGTCCGGCCAGGGGCGGGGACAGCTCGGCAGGACGAACTCGAGGTAAGGGTCGGCGGCCTCCAGCATCCGCAGCGCCACGGCGATCGCGTCGGTCGGTGCGAGTTGCCGGTGCACCGCCTGGGTCAGCGCGCCAGCCGCCGGGGGGCGCCGGGCCATGGCCGGTGAGGTCGAATCGACGAACGCGGCGGCCCAGCTGTGCTCGTGCTGTTCCACTGTGGCCTGGGCCCAGCCACGGTGCACCACCGCGATCCAGTCGTCGGCGACCGCCAGGCGCAGCAACGCGGCGGGGTCCCCGTCGATCGCCCGCCAGACGGACAGCGGGGTACGGACCAGGACCTGTTCGAACCACCAGGCCCGCTCGCCGGTGCCCTGCGGTGGTTTCGGCTCGATGCCGTCGCGGCGCATGGCCCGGTCACACTCGGCCGGCGGGGTCACCACCAGCTCGCCGCCGGGGGCCAGGGCTAGGTAGGACAGGGCGCGCTCGGCCATCCGTCCCTGGTACGCGCAACCGTCGAGGCCGGCGAGCAGTCCGACCGCGACGACCCGTACCTCCTTGCGCCGGTCATCCAGGGCGCGCTCCAGCAACGGCTCGTCGGCGAGGCTCAGGTTCCTGTCCCAGGCGGACAGGAACGCGGCCCGGGCGGCCGGTGGCTCGTCCGGCCAGCTTTCGTCCAGCAGTCTTCTGGCCTTCTCCGGATCCCGCTCCCGCAGACTGACCAGATAGGACAGTCGTTGGGCCGGGGCGCCCTCGTGCCACACCGATTCATCGTCCACGATGGAGTGATCTGCCGTGTCGAGCAGCCAGGACCAGGCCGGGTTCTGCCCGGCCAGCCAGGTCGCCCTTGCTCCGCCGGTGGCGGCCACCAGCGGGCGCCACTGTTGCCGGGTGCGGGCCTCGTCCAGTAACAATGGCAGCAGTCGGCCCGGTACGACCAGGTGGTGGTGCGCGGCCAGCCCCAGCCATTCGCTGATCAGGGTCGCCCGTTGTTGTTGGCTCTGCTGCCCGCGGGGCTGCTCGCGCAACAACAGGTCCAGCCGAGCCGCGGCCATAGGTGGGACGGTGGGGACAGTCTCGGCTGGCGCGGGGGGCGGCAACGTGACGTCCCGTTGCGGTTGGTGGCCGGCCCGCCGGGCCAGAGTCACCGCCGCGGCGCGGTCCAGCAGCCGATCGGCGGGCGCCACCGCATTGGGTTCCACACTCGACAGTGCCGAGCCGGGTGGTGGCTCTGGCACCGGGCGGCGGTCGGTGCCGACGAGGGCGGTGGAGACAAGGTCGGACCAGTGGCTCACGGCAGCACCACCTCGCCGTCGTGGTAGCCGGCCAGCGGGCGCAACCCGACCGGCCCGTACTCGGCGGCCAGGATGACGGGTTCGCCACCGCCGGCGGCGAGCAGTGGCCACGGCTGGCTGCCCGGCCACAGCGGCAACGCGTCACCGGCGGCGTCGACCAGCCGCCAGGGCCGCCCCGGCAGCAGCGTTCCCCGTACGATCACCGGCCACGCGGTCAGCCATGGGTTCGCGGCCAGCCCGCCGGCGTACCCGGCCAGGGCATGCTGCACTCCACCGGCCGGCGTGGGTTCGGTCAGCGGCCGGGGCGCGTCGTGGCGCTGCGCGAAGAGCGCCCGCAGCGGCGCGCCGGGATAGAAGCACAGGTCGGCGTCCAGCCTTGTGCCCACGATGAGGTCTGTGGACAGGGTCTGGCCCATCGCGGCGAAGGAGAGCACCAGCGCGGCCGTCCCGGTCGTGGCGCCGACGAGCCAGGCCCGCCGGGTGGTCAGCTGCTCGCCGACCTCGTCGCGGATGCCGATGACCTGCCAGTCGTCGCGGTGGCGGGGCCCGGCGAGTACGACGTCGGTGGCCACCGGGAAGCCGATCCGGGAGCGGATGGTCTGGGCCAGCGGCTCGGGCAGTTGGCCCAGCCGGCGGTGGCCGTTGGTCAGCAGGCGCAGCAGGGAGAGTTCGGCCAGCAGTCGCTCAGGCCAGCTTTCCGGTCCCGCGTTGCCGGCCTGGCCGACCAGGCCGGCCAGCCGGCGCAGGTCGCTGGCCACCCCAGGCGCCTGGGCGTCGACCAGCCGGGCCGCGATCTGATCGAAATGGCGGTAGCCGGCCTGTTCCAGCCCGGCCAGGCCGCCGCGGATCTGGTCGGTGAGCCACTGGTCCAACTCGGCCAGCCCGCCAGCCACCCGGTCAGCCCGTTGCTCGGCACGTTGCGAGGCCCCGCGTTGCGAGGTGGCCCGTTGGGAGGCATCCTCCTCCGAGGCACCCTTCTCGGAGGCATCCCGCGGCGAGGGGACTTTGGCCGCGCGGGCGGCGGCTTTGGCCGCGCGTTCGGCCCGTCCCTGGTGCCACTGCAGTACCCAGTCCGGCGCCTCTCCGTCGGGCACTTCGCCGGCGGACCACAGCAACAGCAGGGCCAGGGCGTGTTTGCAGGGAAACTTGCGACTCGGGCAGGAGCAGGAATATGCCGGTTCTGTGACGTCAATGGCGGTTTGGTACGGCTTGGCACCGCTACCCCGGCAGAGTCCCCATACCCCGGCCGGTTCGCCGCCCGCACCGGTCGACTGCCAGCTGCCCGGCCGGGCCAGCACCCGCGCGGAGTTCAACGAGGACGCGTCGGAGGCCAGCGCCTCTATCTGCGCGGCGCTGAGCCGCTCGGACACCTCGCCGGATCGCTCGGAGCTGGATCGCGCGGACACCCCGCGAAGACTAGTCGGTATGAGCAGGTCGGCCGCTGTGGCCGGGGTCACGGCGCCACTCGCGAGCCCGCAATGTGGATCGCCCCCCGATGAACGTATCCATGCGGGTGGCACTGCGAGAAGGTTGATCCCTTTTATCAGTAGAAGTATTTGGGTCTATCGCACGGACTCGCGGAGCTGTTAGGTTGTGCGCCCTACAACTGCATCCTGCGGGGGTTTGGCGTGGCTGGTGTGTCGGCATCTGCGGTGTCTGTGCGTCGTTTGGCGCGGCGGCTTCGGTGGGTTGCTCCGGTTTCCGCGGTGTTGATGGTGTCGTCGTTGTTGGCGACGACGCCGTTGCCGGCGTCCGCGGCTGATCCGGTGTTGCCGCCTGGCGCTTCGGCTGCTCCTCCGGTTCAGGCGACGGGTTCGGCGTCGTTGGATGCGTCGGTGTCGACGGAGCGGTCGCAGGGTGCGCGTGGTGTGGGGGCGGAGCCGTCGGAGGTTGCGCCGTTGCCGGATGAGATTCCGAAGGCGGTGACGCCGCCGCTGAAGGTGGATCTTGAGTCGGTTGAGGGGCCGGCGGCGGTTGCGGCTGGTCCGGCTCCGGGGGCGCGGGAGGATGTTTCGGCGCGTACGCCGATTTCGACGGAGTTCGTGGACTTCGACGGCAGGCGCACGATGCAGTTGTTTTCTGATGTGGTGTTTGTCGAGGACGAGTCGGGGGCGATGCGTCACGTCGATGCGACGTTGGAGCGTGCGGCGGGTTCGCGGTTGGTTCCGGCGGCGGCGGCGGATGTGTCGTTCGCGGCGCAGGCCAGTGATCCGCAGCTGGCGGATATGGCTCTGCCGGGTGGTGGCCTGGTCGGGTTCGGTGTGGCGAGTGCCGCTGGCGTGAGCGGCGGGGTTGAGGACGATGTTGTTCGGTACGAGGGGGTTCGTGCGGAGTCTGATCTGGAGTTGTCCGCGACGGCGACGGGTATCAAAGAGTCCATTGTGCTCAAGTCGCCGGTCGGCGCCGTCGTCGTGGTTGTTCCCGTTGCGGATGTCTGGTGTGACGCCGGAGTGGGATGAGGCGTCGGGGTCGGTGCTGTTCCTGGACCGTTTGGGCCGGGTGAAGGTGTCGATCCCGCCGGGGTTCATGACGGACTCGACGATCAATCCGGCGTCGGGTCTGCCAGCACGGTCGAATAACGTGAAGTACACGCTGGTGCGTCAGGGTGTCGGGTGGGCTTTGCAGGTTGATCTGGACGAGGCGTGGTTGAACGACCCGGCGCGGGTGTATCCCGTGGTTGTCGATCCGGCGTATCTGTCGGATACGGATGACACGTTCGTGTCTTCGCGGGACAACGCGAACCGTAACAACTCTGCCGAGCGTGAGTTGCAGGTCGGTACGTACGACAACGGTGGGGAGAAGGCGGCCTCGTACCTGCACTTTTCGACGTTGATTCCGTCGGTGGCGAACAAGTATGTGTATTCGGCTGCGTTGAACCTGTGGAACAACTGGTCGTACTCGTGTGGCGCGGGCAATGGGCGGAGCATCTACGCCTACAAGGTGACTCAGGGTTGGTCTGCGTCGACGACGAAGCAGTGGCCAGGCCCGACGTAGGACCCTACTCCGGTCGGTGTTTCGGAGCCGTTCGCGTATGGGCATCCGCCGTGTGGGCAGGCGTGGTCGGGGACACTTCTCAATCCGGGGCCGATCAACCAGTGGACGCACAATCTGGAGCCGTTCCACGGTTTGACGGTGCGGGCGGACACGACCGACAAGTTTTCGTGGAAGCGGTTCCTGTCCGCGAACGCGGGGTCGCCGTCGAACACGCCGGTTCCGAATATTTGGTTGAATCTGACTGATCAGGGCGCCGCGTACAGTCTCCCGTTCCCGATGACGCCGCCGACGTCGACGACGACGGGTTCGTTGACGGTGCGGGTGCAGAATCTCGGTTCGGGGACGTGGACCCCGACGAATGGCTACAAGCTGACGTATTCGTTGCTGACGGAGTCGGGCCAGCTGATCCGCACGGGTGCCAAGTTCGCTGTTCCGTCGAACACGGCGCCTGGCCAGTCGGTGGATGTTCCTATGGTGATCGATCCGATCACGTCCGCGGGCCGCTACCGGTTGCGGATCGAGATGACGGAACCGTCGGGTGGTGGGTTCAATGTCGCGTTCGGCGTGCCCTGGCTCGACGGACTGCTCGACATGCCGTCGTCGTTGCTGTATCCGGCGATTCCGTATCCGCCGGCGAACAGCCAGGTCGATTCGTTGACGCCGATGGTGTGGGCGGACATCAACACGGCGACGCGGGTGGGGGTGGACCTGCGGTACCAGTTCAAGATGTGCAACGGCACGCTGGCCAAGCTGGGGACGTGTGAGGAGACCACTGCCTGGCAGTCAGCGGCGTTCTGGCAACCGTCGAACGCGTTGTTGTCATGGGGCAAGGCGGCGTTCTGGCAGTACAAGGTGTCGGAGAACGGTGCCACGCCGACGTCCTGGGAGGAGGCGAGAGCGATCACGCCGGTGGTCGGGCAGCCGCCGGTCACCTCCCGCCTGGCGGGCGCGGCGGAGGGTTCGGAAGTGCCCGGGGTGAACCCGTCGCAGGGCAACTTCGCCACCGCCGCGACGGATGCGAAGGTGAGCGTGGTGGGGCCACCGTTGTCGGTGACCCGGACCTACAACTCGCAGGACCCGCGCACGGACGGCGCGTTCGGCACAGGCTGGACAACGCCGTTGGACCAGCGCGTCGTGCCGGACGCCGACTCGTCGGGCAATGTGGTGGTCACATTGGCCACAGGGTTGCAGGTCCGGTTCGGCAAGAACTACAACGGCTCCTACACCGCGCCGGAGGGCATGAACCTGACCCTGGTCCGCACTACGTCACCGGCGACATGGATCCTGCGTGACCGTACCGGCACGAAGCGGACATTCAATGACGCAGGCAAGCTGATCCAGGTACTCGACGCGGACGCCCGCGAGCAGGCATACACCTACAACGGTGCCGGTGACCTGAGCACTGTCACCGATGTGGCATCGGGCCGGGCGTTGCGTCTGACCTGGGCCAACCGGCATGTCACCTCGGTCGCGACCGATCCGCCGGCGGCGGGCCAGGCGGCGTTGACGTGGACGTACACGTACAGCGGCGACACACTCACGTCGGTGTGTACGCCGTTGGGGGCGTCGTCGTGCTCGAGCTACACGTACACGTCGTCGTCGCAGTACCGGGCGATGGTCCTGGACACGACCCCGGTCGGTTACTGGCCGTTGGGGGAGACCAGCGGAAGTATCGCTTACAACGAGGCGGCTGGTTCGAAGACCTCGCGGGAAGCGGCGAGTTACAACTTCACCCCGGCGACGGTGGCTGGCGCGTTGACGGGCTCGTCGGACAAGGCGACCGTGTTCGGGACGAGCGCATCGGCGGCGGTGGCGTTGCCGACGAATCTGACCAACAGTTCGCAGGCGTTCGCGACGGAGTTGTGGTTCAAGGCCACGTCGGGGCAGGCCGGCACCCTCCTCGGGGAACAGAACACCGACATCTCGGGGGCCGCGACGACATGGAATCCGTTGCTGTACGTCGGAACCGACGGCAAGTTGCACGGCATGGCCCCGGTCACGCAGTCGACGAGTCGGATAATCGGAATGGGTAAATGTGCCGATATCAGGATCGTTCGACGGTCGACGGTACGTCCATCCAGATGTGGGACTGCAGCCCGGGGGCCGCGCAGCAATGGTCGTGGTATCCCGACGGCACGCTGCGATCCATGGGGAAATGTTTGGACGTTCGTGGGTGGGGCACGCCAACGGCAGCGCCGTGCAGCTATATAGCTGCGCCGGTCACACCAATCAGATCTGGGAACCCTTCAATGGCGGATGGCGCAACCTGGGGTCAGGTCGATGCCTCGACATTCCATGGGCGAATTCGACGAACGGCACCAAGTTACAGATCTGGGACTGCAACGGACAGACGCAACAGACCTGGACTCCGTTGAGCACGACGAGGCCGATGGCTAGTACCGCGCCGGTGACGGACGGCAATTGGCACCATGTGGTGCTGACCGCCGGGGCGACAAGCCAGACCCTTTATCTTGACGGCGTTTCGCAGGCAACGATCACCGGCAAGACGGTGGATCACCGCGATTCCGCCTACGCCTACATCGGCAACGGCAGGGCGTCGCCGGGTCTGCCCGGCGGGCCCGTGTTCCCGCCGTTGACCCCGGTGGGAACGTTCGCGTTCCCCGGGCACATCGACGATGTTGCCTACTACCGTCATCCGCTGGCACAGTCGCAGGTGACTGCCCACTACCAGGCCCGTACGGGTGCGTCCCGGTTGGCGACGGTGGTCGAGCCGGGCAATTTCACGGCCACGACGGTCACCTACGATCCGGTGTCCGGCCGGGTCAGTACCGAGAAGGACCGGCACGGCGCGACCTGGACGGTCAGCCCACCCGAACTGGTCACAGAGTCCGTGGTCGGCGGCGGCGTCATCAACGAACGGCGTGTCACGGTGTCGTCGACCAGCCGCGGCGCGGTCACCTACGGGTATGACACCACCTACGGTGGGCGGCAGAGTAGCCGCCGCGAAGGCACAGACGAGCCCAAGAAGTGGGCGTACAACGCAGAGACCGGGTTCGTGTCGTCGGTGACGGACGAGAACGGTGACGCGACCGAGTTCGAAACCGACGAGCGTGGCAACGTCATCAAACGCACCACCACCCGGACCGGGACAACGAAGTACAGCGAGTATTTCGGCTACTACCTCAACCAGGATGTGCCGTTCGACCCGCTCGACCCGCGTAACGACGTGCAGGTCTGGTCGGCGGATGCCCGGTCGGCGAACAAGGACGACGCAACGTACCGGATCACCAGGACCATTGACGCGGTAGGCCGACCGACCAGCATCAACTATCCGAAACCGCAGGGGCAGTCCAACAACCCGACCGCGACCTACACCTACACCACCGGTTCCGTGGTCCCGCCGGGCTATTCGACGACGTCCACCACCGGATCATTCGTTCCCGCCACGACCACCCGGTTGGGTATCGACGGCGATGACGGGGTCGTGCAGGTGGCGTTGCCGTTCCCGGTTCCGTTCTACGGCCAGAACCAGAGCCAGTTGTGGGTGTCGGCCGACGGGTACGGCACGTTCACCGACATGAACCTGCCGGCCTCGCAGTGGCCGTGGTCGACGGCCCTGCCGCCGGATGTGTCGAAACCGAACCATGCGGTGATGCCGATGCTCGACGACTGGATCATCAACCAAGCCCTGTACTCCGATCCTGCCCTGAAGCCGGGTGTGTACACGGCGACAACGGGGACGGCACCGAACCGGAAGTTCATCGTCGAGTGGCGCAACGTCCACCGGTACGGTGCCGTGGGCACCATGGTGTCGTTCGAAATGCTGCTGTCCGAGAACGGAACGATCGAGTTCCGCTACGACGGCATCGACAGCTTCAACGCAGTCGAGCGGGGCAGCCTGGCCACCATCGCCGTGGAAAACGCGGCCGGCACAGCCGCCACCGTGTTCTCCCACCGCCAGGCCGCCGTCGACACCGGCAAGATCATCACCTTCAGCCCCACCGGTCACCAAGACGTGCCGGCCGGGTTGCTGTTGACGGCCACATCGCCGGTCGGGGGCGTCACCACCTACACCTACAACGCGGCCGGTGACCTGGTCACCAGTACCGACCCGGTGGGTCTGGTCACGACGAACACCTACGACGGGTTGGGTCGGGTGGCGACCACCGGCACATCGGCCACGGTGAACGGCACGGTGGTCGACTACGGCACGAAGAGTGTCACATACAACGGCCTGTCGGAGCCGTTGACGGTCACCGCACCGGCGGTACGTAACCCGGTCACGAACGTCCTGCATACACCGGTGGCCACCTACCAGTACGACGCCGCCGGCCGGCTCACGAGCCAGTCCATCGCGGACAGCACCGGCGGTGACGCCACGCGCAGCACCGCCCTGGTGTATGACCCGGCCGGTCGGCTGCTCAGCAACGACGGCGCCGGACGGTTCGGTCACGTCACAGACCTGGGACACGGCCGGCGACGTCGTCACGGTGACGAAACCCGGCGGTCTCGTGCTCACCTATGACTACGACGACCACCATCGGCCGGTCAGCACGACGGCCACAGGTGCCGGCGTCGATCCGAAGGACGCTTCCGCGACCACGCTGCTGCTCGAGTCCCGGTCGTATGACCCGGCCGGACGGTTGACGAATGTGGCCGACGCGATGGGCCGCGCCGTCGACTACACCTACTACCACGACAGCCTGCTTGACACCACGGCCGTCCAACGCCCCGACCCGAACCCGTCGTTCATGGTCGAGAAGCGCAGCTACGACGCGGCGGGACATCCCACCACTGTGGTCACTGCTGGCGGGACCATCACGACGACCTTCACCTACGATCCGGCCGGAAACGCCATCACCCAGACGCTCGACCCCGGTGGCTTGAACCGGACTACCACGACGAGCTACAACGCTGACGGAACCGTCGCATCCACCCAGGCCACCGGCGCCGCGTCGCCCAGGGCGGACCGAACGGGTCGACTACGCCTACGACCTCGCCGGCCGTGTGATCGCCACCAGTCTGGCCAACACCGGCTCCACACCGGCGGCGTTGACAACACTCCAGTCGCGGGATCCACGCGGCCTGGTCACCACCGAAACCGACCCAGCGGCCTGGCCACCACCTACACCTACGACGCCACGGGACAGTTGGTCACCACGACGGGCGCCTCCCGCACCATCTCCGTCCAAGGTGTCCAGACCAACAATGTCCAGCCAGTGACCACATCGGTCGTAACACATTCGGCGACCTCACGCACAGCCGTGACGCCAACGGCAACGTCACCACCACCGGCTACGACACAATGGGCAGGGTCACGACCACCACCCTGCCGTCCTACACGCCGCCGGGCGGGTCGGCGATCGTCGCGACCTCCTCAACGGCCTACAACACCCAAGGCCTCGCGCAAAGCCGCACCGACGCGCTCGGCAACGTCACCGCCTACACCTACGACAAGTACGGCCGGGTCCTGACCGAAACCCTGCCCGACCCGGACGGGACCGGACCCAAGACGGCGCCGGTGTGGTCGTCGGGCTACTCCCGCACCGGTGAACTCCTGGACCGGACCGACCCGACCGGTGCGCACCAGCTGCAAACGTTCGACGAGTTCGGCCGTCAGATCACGTCCACTGTGTCCGAACGCATCGGTGCAAACACCGTCTACTACATCACCACGATCGGCTACAACGACGCCGGCAACCCGATCACGTCGACCAGCCCGCTCGGTCGGGTCACCACAACCGAATACAACAAGGCTGGCGAGGTCATCTCCGTGACCGATCCGACCAACCGGTTCACGAAATACAGCCGCGACCTGGCCGGCCGGACCGTGTCCACAGTGACCGGTCAGAACACCCCGACCGCCACGTATGCCTCCCCGGTCACGACCACCGCTCTACGACCTGGCCGGCCGAGCCACCAGTACCGCAGACTGCACCGCATCGGCGACCGGGACCTGCGCCACCACCCTGCGTACCCGCAGCAGCAGCTACGATCCGGCCGGTCGCATCCTGCAGGCGACATCGGCAGAAGGTCGGATCACCAACTACGGCTACGACGGCGGCCAACTCGCCACCATCAGCCAACGGGTCAACCCAGCCAACCCAGCAACGGCCGTCACCGTCGGCCTGGGCTACGACGCCGCAGGCAACAAAACCCGCATGGTCGACGGCAACGCCAACGCCACCCTCTACACCTACAACACGTGGAACCTGGCCGAATCCACCATCGAACCGTCCACCACCACACACCCCAACGCGGCCGACCGGACCTGGACCACCATCTACAACGCCGGCCAACTCGCCGTGGAGACACGACTCCCCGGATCCGTCACCCGCACCAGCACCTACGACCGCCTCGGCCGGCTCACCGCCGAAACCGCCACCGGCGCCACCACCACCGCACGCGCCCTCGACTACGACCCCCTCGGCCGCACCACCTCCGCAGCCTCACCCGCCGGGAACCTGACCTACACGTGGAACGACCGCGGCCAACTCGCCACCGCCAACGGCTACGGCGGCACCGCCACCTACACCTACGACGCCGACAACCACCTCACCAACCGCGTCGACTCCTCCGGCACCGCCACCTTCACCTACGACACCGCCGGACGCCTGCTCACCATCGCCGACCCGCTCACCGCCACCACCGCCACCAACACCTACAACACCGCCGGCCAGATCGCGACCGTCTCCCACGGCGCAGGCAAACAGACCCGCACCTACACCTACGACAACCTCGGCCGCCTCGACACCGACACCACCCGACGACCCAACACCACCACCTCCGCATCCGTCGCCTACGGCTACGACAAAGACAACCTCCTCACCACCAAAACCACCACCGGAGTCGGTGGATCCGGCGCCAACACCTACACGCTACGACGGCCTCAGCCCGCGTCACCAGCTGGCTCAACCCCGGCGGCGTCACCACCAGCTACGGCTACGACGCCGCGTCCAACCGCACCACCGTCACCACCCTCGGCGGCACCCGAACGTCCACCTACGACCAACGCAACCGCATCACCGGCACCACCGGCGCCAGCCAATCCGCCGACACCTATACCTGGAACGCCCGCGGCCAACTCACCACCGCAGTCAAAGGATCGAACACCACCACGTACACGTGGGACGGGTTCGAACGGCTCACCCAGGCCCAGAAGACCGCCGGAACCACCGTACGTTCGCCTACGACAGCCTGGACCGGGCCGCGAAACGCGGCACCGCCAACTTCGGCTACAACGACCTCTCCAACACCCCAACCCTTTCACCCGCCGCACTCGGCGAAACGAAACTCCTCCGCGACCCCACCGGCACCGCCATCGCCACCCAGGTCGGGACCGCTGCGGCTGCACTACTGCTCAACGACACACTTCATACCGACATCAACGCCACCACCGACCCAACCACCGGGGACCTCCTCGCCTCCACCAGCTACGACCCCTGGGGCGCACCCGTCGGCGCGACAGGGACCACCCCAGCCATCGGATACCAAGGCGGGTACACCGACCCCGACACCGGCCTCGTCAACGCCCACGCCCGCTGGTACGACCCCACCCTCGGTGGCTTCACCAGCCGCGACACCTGGACCCTCCCACCCCGTCCGGTCGCACAAGCGAACCGGTACCTGTACGCCAACGGCTCACCACTCGTCGGCCGGGACCCGAGCGGCCACATGTACCAGAACGACGGACCCGGCAGCGCACCAAGCCACAACCCACCGCCACCACCACCCCCGAAGCCGCCCTACAACCCGTGCAAGGACCCGAGAGTCACAGTAACGCTGGCCCGATGCGGAAGCACCGCACCTCCCTACGTGCCCACTCACTCGTACGAACCTGGCGTAGCGCCACCGACCTACGAACCACCGGTCTTGGAAAAGCCGCACGCATCCGAACACGGTGGCCCCTGCGGTCCTGGTATGGATTGCCGAAGCACAGTGGAGCCGGCGCCCATCACCCTGCCGACGACGATTTGTGGCGGCGACGACCTCTACTCGTACGGCTGCCCAATCGGTGCGAAAATCTATATTCCCGAAAAGTGCGTTGATCTGATTCCCGGTTCGCGCCCATCGCTCATGAATTGCGTGACGGACACTGATCCATGCCCGCAAGGCGTGGTCAAGTGTTTCGTACATCTTGTTCTTGGTGCCATTCTGATCGTTGGCGTCGTTGCCTGCCTGATGGATCTACCGGGCTGCCTCCTGGCGGCTGTGACGTGGCAGGCAGATGGAGTTGGCTACATCGCTCGTACAGGAGTAGTCGGCGGCTTCATATGGAGCCAAGCCGGGCGCACCATCGCTCAGCGGGCGCTCGAAGTAGAAAGGCGGGCCGTGCTTACTGGGGTCAGAACCGCGGAAAGCGACGCCGCGGAGAAGTTTCTGTTGAGCCGATTCAACTTTGCCTGCAGGTTCAGCTTCAGCCCAGAGACGCTAGTCCTGATGGCGGACGGCTCGGCCAAACCCATCGGCAGCATCACCACGAAAGACACGGTCTTGGCAGCCGAGGTCGCAGACGATACGACGACAGCAAGACCCATCACAGCCACACACGTCAATGAGGATGCAGAACTCACGGACCTCACCCTGCTCGCCGACGGCAAAACCGAGATCCTGCACACCACGCCGAACCACCCGTTCTGGCTCCCCGACGAGGCGCAATGGGTGCCAGCCGGACAACTAGAGCAAGGCGATATGTTGGCAGGGCCAAATGGTCAGCGGACCGCCGTCATCGGCGTGGTGACATACGCGGGTCCGCGTAATATGTACAATCTCACTGTTGCGGACATCCACACGTACTATGTGGTGGCCGGGAACACTCCGATCTTGGTCCATAACGATGATGGGAACGAAATCGGGCTCATGCGCGAGCAGTACATCGCACAGCTCACTGGCGGAACAGTTGCTCGGGGCCCTGACGGACAGGACATCAAGATCGTCATGCCAAATGTGGGTTCCTCAGGCATCGACGTCATCGGGCCGAACGGTGAATATATATTCGTCGGTGGCGCTGCAAAGGCAAAAGATCCCGCCAAGTTTGGTAGAGCACTTCAAATCGCAAAATATGCCGCCGGCCAAGCCGGCGTCGGGGCCATCTACTATCTTGAAGAGGGCACGCCCCAATCGGCGATCGATCAGGCGAAGCGCGTGTTCGGTGAGAACAACGTGCGAATCTACAGGATTGGATGCTGAGGTGTCGGACGCCTTCATCAAGTGGTGTCGAGAAAAGTCGACCAGTGGGCAGTTCCTGGATCGTATCGAGAAATTCGGCGCGGTAGGCGTCTCGTTGATCCACCCGGTGCGGAAGACTGCGGTCCTGCTTGACGTGGACGGCAACGATGTGGCGGTCTCGGCGGCTGATATTGCCGAACTAGTGGATCGTAGAGTAGGTCGGGCAATTTCTCTGGAATGGTGGTTTACGGCGGACGATGATCTCACGTGTACCTATTTATTTGTGCCCGGCGGTCGCGAGGTTCAGACGTACTATCTCGATGGGTTGTCCACCAATGAAGTAACCCTGGTGTGCCAACTCATCCGCGACCTCTTCTGGGAGGATCGCGAGATTTCCGAGTGGCTCGTCCTAGATATCACAGGTAGGTCGGCGGACTTTGACTGGGACGAGTATCTTCTCTATGGCGTGGGAACTCCACCGATCAGTCCGGATCTGCTTGTCATGCGAACGTCTTCGAATTTAAGGTCGGCTGCGCCCTCATTCCGTTCAATGAGGCATACTTTACACGATGGCTTTGTGGAATTTGAAAGACGGGGTTGAGAAAACTCCTTCTCCGTCGTTCAAGACTGGACCATTCGGTCGTAACTTGTCACTCCAGCAATACGTTATTACTGCATTGACCGAGAACACGTAGCCGAACGCTACGGGGCAGGTTGGCGGCTCGCGGCGACGGTCGATGTACACGGAGGGGCGGGGTCTGCCGGTCCGGTTGTCCGTGCGGTTCCAGTCGTGGTGCTGGGCGTCCTCGCGGTGGCCGTCGCGGTGCGGCTGGTCCGTCGGGCTGTCCGGTACCTCCTTGCGGACAAAGAGCGCTCGGCCGGCGCTGCGGGCGTGGCGGATCCGGCGGACCTGGTCGCGCACGGCCCGCCGGGTCGGTCTGGGTCCAGTCCGAGCGGTCCTCGCCGCCGTGGTGGTCGACCCGGCCCGCACCGGCCGCTGCCGTGATGCGGGTGGCGGTTCCGTCGGTGACGGTGCGGGCCGAGCGGTGGGGGTGTTCGGGTCGACGTGGCCACGTTGGGCCGGCTGGGGTTGGCGGAGTTCGCAGCGGCCGGGCCGCATCCGGGCGACGCGTAGCGGGTGCCGATCGTGCGGGTCGCCCATCTGCGCCCTGGCGTGATCCGCGTCCGGGCGCTATTACACGATCCGCTGACCGAGCCTACACAGTGGACAGACACGGACGCTGTCGGTGATCCGGCGGTGTGGTTAGGGCGCGTGGACGCCGACGGGCAGCCGGTCACTATCCGGTCAGCCGGGGTGTCGGGGGTGGTGGTGGCGGGTCTTGCCGGCTATGGCAAGACGTCGTTTCTCAACCACCGGTTCTGCCAGCTCGCCGCGAATCCGGCGGTGCAGTTCGTGCTGGTCGACGGTAAGGGCGGCCCGGACTATGACGATCTGTTTGCCCGGGCGTGGCTGTGGGCGAAGGGACGACCGCAGACGGTCCGGGACCACCTGGAACACGTGGCACACGTTGATGGTCGCCCGGCAGCACGCGATCCGCGCGGTGCTCGGGGTGAAGAACATGTGGTAGTGCGGGCCCACCGCGGGTTGGCCGCTGATCGTCGTGGTGATCGGCGAGGCGCACACGTTCTTCAACGAGAACCCCGCGGCACCGATGTCGAGTGGAAGCGGCTGGATGCCCTGGCGCGGCAGACGGCCCGGCTGGTGGAGGGGTTGGTCCGAAAGGGCCGCAACGTCGGCGTCCAGGTCGTTCTGGCGACGCAAAAGGCGACCGGGGATGCGATCCCGACCAGGATGGACAACTGCCAGGTCGCGGTGTCGTTCGCGCAACGCACGTCCGAGGCGGCTACGGCGGTGTTGGGCTCCGACATCACCAACTTCCCGGACGAGCATCCGCGCCGGTTGCAGGAGGCCGGCTATATCGGTGTCGCCTCCATGGCCGCGGACGGCCGGCCGGGTTTTCACACTGGTCCGTACGCCGTACGTGGCCGACCACGTTGCCGATCAGATCGCCCGCCGGACCGCGGACCTGGTCGGCGACCCGCACGAGTCACTCCGCGTTGGCGCCACTTCAGTGCTGGGTGTTCGTTGACGCCGCCACCGTTGGCTGGCAGGAGGCGCTGACGGCCTACGCGATGTCGGCGTTGGCATTGCCGATGCGGCCGCCCAGTCGAAGCAGGAGCGCGCGGCTTTCAGTCGGCGCGGCGGGCGTCGGCTACGCCGCGCCAGCCGAGGGGGCTGCGGGCCTGGGAACCGCGGGCGGCGTCGAAGGGCAGGAAGCCTTCGGCGCTCAATGCGGCCAGGCCGATCGCCGGAAGGTCCCTTGTAGACCGATAGATGAGATATCGGGGTACCCAGCGTGGGCAGAACTTGGCGTTGAACCGGCCGAGGGTGTCCATCTGGATGCCGAAGCGGCCTTCCATCCGGCGTAGCATCCAGGCCCGGGCTGCCTTTGGGCCGGTGAACTGGGTGGTCGGATCGAACACCTTGCGGAATGCGGCGAAGTTCAGCGACACCTCGCTGATTCCCTGACCCCGGGCCCACTGCACGGTGTCTGCGATCATGCGTTCGTTGACTCCGTTGGGAGCGTGCGGGGCCCGGCGCATGCTGTCCAGCGACAGCGCGCCGCCCTGCCGGCAATACACGTACCGCTGGAACGCGACCGGCCGCCCGGTGCTGTCACGGGCCGCGACGACCAGGCAGTCCGGGTAGTCGCCGGACAGCAGTCCGCCCAGCGCCATGGAGAAGCCGAATTCCCGCGACGGGGCGTGGTGGGCGCGGGCCACCGCGAGCAACTCCTCGCGCAGTGTGGCGTCGAGGTCGCCTTCCCGGTGGAACTCGGTGGTCATCTTGGCCCGTTCGGTGCGAGCCACCGCCTGCCGGGCGTTGCGCATCCGGCGACCGTCCAAAGTAAACTGATCCACGTCGATGATGGCCTCGTCACCGACGTACATGGATCGCAGCCCATGTCGCTCGTAGATCTCCCGGCATTCCTCCCTGGCTCCGAGTACGGCCGGGCGCCAGCCCAACCGTTCGCAGTGCACCACGAAGTTGCGCACGGAGCCGTCGAACGCGGCCGGATCGCCGATCGGGTCGCCGGTGGCCAGGCCGACGCCTCGGACGAAGCGGAAGCCCACGGCGGCGCGCTGGTCGGTGGAGTAGAGCCGGCGCTTGTCCCCACGGAACACGAACGGGTCGAGGGTGTCCCCGTCGGCGCGGTCGAGCAGCCGGGCCGCGGCGTCATTGTTCTCGGGCTGGTCGCTGTCGTGGATGGTCGGTGGTGCGAATGCCGACGACGCGATGACGATCAGGGTGAGCACGCCCAGGGCGCTCAGGGTGAACGGGAACCAGTGACCGAACGCGCCGTCCAGCGTCAGCGGCCCAGGCAGGCCCACCAGGCCCAGCGAGGCCTGCCGGACCGCCCTGGGCAACGAGAACGCCGGTTCCACGGAACTGGCGTGGGCCAGCAGGAGCCCGACGCCGTAGCCCAGGTCTACGACCAGCATCACGGCGGTGAGTCGGATCAGCCGTCGCGGCAGCGCGGGCGCGGGGCGGACGGAGAACACATGGCGCTGCCAGAACAGGGCCGCCGCCGCGCCAGCCGCCAACGCGGCGACCATCAGGTCGAGGCTTACGACATTTGCGGTCGCCGCCACCACCAGGGCCGCCATGACCAGCAGCCAGGCCATCCTGCGGCGTCCGGCCACGCCCCGGCCAATCAGCATCAGGGCGATCCCGCCGAAGGCCGTGATCCCGGCCGCCACTTCGGTGGTGTCGGGTTGCATCAGCTCGCCCACCAACGGCACCTTGTCGCGCCACGCGGGCACCAGGGCCGCCCCAACGGTGGTAAGTCCGGCGAGTTCCACCACGCCTCCGAGGAGACGCGCGTGTCGTGCGTCCATTACCGCCCCCGGGTTGTCGAACGTACCGGCACAATCCGAAGTGGTCCTCGCTGCCCATCAGAACACGACCGCCGTCGGCGGCGTGCCCGATTTCAGCAACGGGCCGCTGTGGTCAGGATGAGTCGGGTTGTCCGTCTCCCGATTCGCCGAGTGCCTCGCGCACCGCGCCACCGTCCACTGTCTCGTGTTGCAGGAGTTGTTCGGTGAGCCGGTCCAGCGCGCGCCGATGCGAACGCAAAATGGTCAACGCCCGTTCTTCGGCCTCCTGCAACAACCGTCGCACTTCGGCGTCGATGTTGCGTTGGGTGCTTTCCGAGTACGGCCGGGGGCTGAGATCCGGAGTTTGCGGCAGGAAGTTGGGTGAGCCGTCGCCATAGCCCACCGGACCGATCACACGCGACAGACCGAACTCGCGCACCATCCGTACCGCCACGCTGGTCGCGCCAGCCAGGTCGTCGGTCGCCCCGGTGGACGCCTCGCCGAACACTGTCCGCTCCGCGGCCCGCCCACCCAGCCGTACCGTCAACACATCGTGCAGGTACGACTCGCCGTAGAGATGCCGTTCGGACTCGGGCAGCTGTTGGGTGGCGCCCAGTGCCATGCCGGAGGGCAGGATGGTCACCTTCAACACCGGGTCGGCGTGTGGGGACAGCGCGGCGACGATGGCGTGGCCCGCCTCGTGCACCGCCACGGTGATCTTCTCCTCCGGTAGCAGGACGTTGGAGTCCTCCCGCCGGCCCAGCGTGATCCGGTCCCGGGCGGCGTCCAGGTCGGCCATGGTGATCACTGTGCGGCGGCCCCGGACCGCGTGGATCGCCGCCTCGTTGATCAGGTTGGCCAGGTCGGCGCCGGAGAAACCGGGGGTGGCCCGGGCCACCACCGACAGGTCCACCTCCGGCGCGAGGGGCTTGCCCTTCCCATGCACGGCCAGGATCGCGGTCCGGTCGCTCTGCGTGGGCAGCCCCACCACGACCTGCCGGTCGAACCGGCCTGGCCGCAGCAGCGCCACATCGAGGTTGTCCGGCCGGTTGGTGGCCGCGATGATGACCACCCCCGGAGACTGTTCGAAGCCGTCCATCTCGGCCAGCAACTGGTTGAGGGTCTGCTCCCGTTCGTCGTTGCCGCCGACGGTGTTGGTCGTCCGGCGCGACCCGATGGCGTCGATCTCGTCGATGAAGATGATCGCCGGGGCCCGGTTGCGGGCGTCAGTGAACAGGTCGCGGACCCGGGACGCGCCGACCCCGACGAACATCTCCACGAAGCCGGAACCGGACACCGACAGGAAGGGCACCGACGCCTCGCCGGCCACCGCCCGGGCCAGCAGCGTCTTACCGGTGCCCGGCGGGCCCACCAGCAGGCATCCGCGCGGGCCGGTGGCACCGACGGCCTGATAGCGCTTCGGATCGCGCAGGTAGTCGACGACTTCCTCGATCTCCTGTTTCGCGCCGGCGTAGCCGGCCACATCGGAGAACCGGGTGGTCGGCCGTTCGGTGTCGACGACTTTGGTGCGGGAGCGACCGAACCCCCCGATGCCGCCCAATCCACCACCACCACCTCCCATCCCGCCGCCCATGCCGCGCATGGCCCGCCGGCCTATCCAGACGAAAAATGCGATCAGCAGCAACAGCGGCAAGAAGCTGAGCAGGATCGACCACCAGGGTGAACTCGAGCCGGTGGCGTTGATGGTGACGTTCTTGGAGATCAGCCGGTTCTGCAGGTCACCGGCTCCGAGCGCGGTGGGAATCTGGGTGCTGAACTGATTCCCGTTGGTCATGTTTCCGCTGATGGAGCCGGTGTTGGAGACGGTGATGTCGCGGACCTGACCGGCGTCGACGGCACCGAGGAACTGGCTGTAGTTCAGCCGGTTCGAGTGCGAGCCGAAGATGCTGGGCCCGATCAGGAGCGCAAGGATGAGCAGCAGGCCCAGCGGCAGCAACCAGCGTTGCCACCCCGGCCTCGGACGACGTTCGCCCGGCCCCGTGGGCCCGCGATCCCCAGGGTTGGTCATACCTCGACGGTGCTCTACTCAGCCGGAGAAAACCGTCAGACCGCCGATTGTCCGGGCCCGGTCTGGCCTGGTTCGTCCGACACATCAGCTTTTGCCGGATTTTGAATTTACCTCTGACAAGGAGCTAATATCCGATCATGGACGTGGTCAGCGATCGTGCCGATCCCGCCACCCTGACGGGTAGGGACCTGATGACGATCATCGCCGGCATCCGCCGGGTGGTACGTCGCCAGGTCGGCCAGACCGTACCAGGGCAGAGCCTCCCGCCGGCGCAGGTGGAACTGTTGCTGGTGGTGGAAGCCGAACCTGGCATCGGGGTGGCCGCCGCGGCCAGGACGCTGCACCTGGCCGGCAACTCGGTCAGCGCGCTGGTCAACCACCTGGCCACGGCCGGGCTGTTGCGTCGCGACACCGACCAGCAGGACCGGCGGGCCGCCCGGCTGTTCCTGACCGCCAGGGCCAGCGCGCGGCTGGCGCACTGGCGCGATGCCCGGGCCGAGTTTGTCGACGCCGCGCTACGGCGACTGGACGCGGCCGACCAGGACTGTATCGAGCAGGCGCTGCCGGCGCTCGGCCGGCTGCTCGCCGACCTGCGGGAACGGTCATGACGGCCGAGGTGAGCGCGGCGGTGCAGTGCCGCGACCTGCGCTATTCGTTCAAGGACACCGTCGCGGTCGACGGGCTGAACCTGACGGTCGCACCGGGTGAGATCTTCGGCATGCTCGGCCCCAACGGTGCCGGCAAGACCACCACCATCCGCGCGATCACCGCACTGCTGCCGGTGCCGCCCGCCACGATCTCGGTCTTCGGCCTGGACGTGGCCCGGCGCCAGATGGCGGTACGGCGGCTGATCGGCTACGTACCCCAGATGCTGTCCGCGGACGCGGCGTTGTCCGGCCGGGAGAATGTGTCGCTGTTCGCCCGGCTCTTCGACGTGCCGCGCCGCCAGCGTGCAGCCACGGTGGACGAGGTCATCACGCTGATGGGGCTCTCCGATGCCGCGGACCGGCCTGCCGGCACCTACTCCGGCGGCATGATCCGCAGGCTGGAACTGGCCCAGGCCCTGGTCAGTTCGCCCCGCCTGCTGATCCTGGACGAGCCGACCATCGGGCTCGATCCGGTCGCCCGGTCCAGCGTGTGGGAGCGCATCGCCCAGGTGCGGGCACAGACCAGCATGACCGTGCTGATCACCACCCATTACATGGACGAGGCGGAACAGTTCTGCGACCGGGTCGCGCTGATGCACCGGGGCAAGGTGCGCGCGATCGACACGCCGGCCGCTCTCATCGCCAGCCTGGGTGTGCCCGGGGCGAGTTTGGACAATGTTTTCCGTACCTACACCGGGGATGACTGGCGCTGCGACGGTGCTGATCTGGCAGGAGGCCTCAGAAATGTCCGCGGAACTCGCCGCACCGCCCGACGCGTCGGCTGACCTGACCGGCCCGGCCCGGGCCGGGATGGCGGTACGCGTCCTTGTCTCGCGGACATTCGCGCTGTGCCTGGTCGAGTTGCAGAAGTTGCGCCGGGACCGGACCGAGCTCGTCACCCGGGTGGTTCAGCCGGCGCTGTGGCTGATCGTATTCGGCAACACGTTCACCCGGATCCGGGCGATCCCCACCGGCGACGTGCCGTACCTGGACTTTCTCGCCCCCGGGGTGATCGCCCAGTCGGCCATGTTCATTTCCATCTTCTACGGCATCCAGATCATCTGGGAACGCGACGCCGGGGTGCTGGCCAAGCTGATGGTGACACCTACGCCGCGGGCCGCGCTGGTCACCGGCAAGGCCTTCGCGGCCGGCATCCGGGCCCTGGCCGCGACGCTGGTCGTGGTGGCGATCGCGCTCGTCATGGGCGTCGGCCTGACGCCGAACCCGTTACGGCTGCTGGCGGCGGTGGTTGTGGTGCTGATCGGATCCGCGTTCTTCAGCTGCCTGTCCATCATCATCGCGGGGCTGGTACTGGCCCGCGACCGCATGATCGGGATCGGCCAGACCATCATGATGCCGCTGTTCTTCGCGTCGAACGCGCTCTACCCGGTGTCGATGATGCCCGGCTGGTTGCGGGTGATCGCGCACGGCAACCCGTTGAGCTATCAGGTGGAGGCGTTGCGGGGCCTCCTGATCGGCACGCCGGCCCGGATGGTGCTGGACTTCGCGGTGCTCACCGTGGCGGCCGCGCTCTCGGTGGCGGTGGCCTCGTCGGTGCTGGGTCGGCTGGCCCGGTGAGTCGGCCGCCCACCCGCCAGGGTGAGCGGCCGCAATCGCATCGCCGCGGATCAGAAGCGGTCGCCGCCGGTGAGTGCGCGCTCGAGCTGGTCCGCGGTGGTGGTCACCAGGGCCAGCGGAGACTCGATCTCGTTGATGTTCATGTTCTCCAGCGGCACCGAGTGCCGGAACGTCACCAGGTTGCCGATCAGGGCCAGTCCACCACAGACCGTGTTGCTGATCGCCTGCAGTGCCTGGGTGAGGTCGACCGCGCCGAGCTCACCGAAGGGCGATTCGACCTGGATCCACTCTTCGTTGCCGTCATTGAGCGTGAGGTACCAGATCATGACGACCTGGGAGCGCAGGCTACCGGTTTCGAAGACCAGCTTGATGCGCTTGTCGTCGGACTCGGCGACCTTGTAGTTGGCATGAATGTACTCAGAAAGATCTGTCCACGATGCCATGTTTGTCCTCCCCTTCGGTACATGGATGGTTGTGGGCGGCTAGCACGGTATCAGTGGACCACCGGTCTACAGTGGTGGAACGGACGGTAAGGAATCTGACTGTGTCGTTGCCCTGGCCTTGCGCGGCGGCCGGCGGAGGCCGGCGGCGGGTAGGCTGGCCGGGCATGGGACGCTACGACTTCGACGTGCTGGCCGAGGCTGGACGTCGCAAGCCTCCGCCGATCCCGGTTCACGATGCTGAGGTGGGTCTCGTGGTCGAGGACGCCGACGGCGAGTTCTGCGGAGCTGTGGTGGCCTGCGAGGCCGGCGGTGTGATCCTCGAGGATCGGCACGGCCGGCGGCGGATGTTTCCTCTGCGACCGGGCGCGTTCCTGCTCGACGGAGTCACCGTCACTCTACGCCGGCCCGCCGCACCAGGCCCGAACGTGCCGGGCGTCACCGCGAGCGGCTCGCGCGCGCTTGGGCCGCGGCCGGCGGTGGTGGCCAAGCAGTCGCGGATCTGGGTGGAGGGCGACCACGACGCTGCCCTGGTGGAACGGGTCTGGGGCGATGACCTGCGGATCGAGGGCATCGTGGTGCAACCACTGTCCGGAGTGGACGCTCTGGCCCAGGCGGTACGCCAGTTCGCGCCGGGCCCGCACCGGCGGCTCGGCGTACTGGTGGACCACCTGGTGCCCGGCTCCAAGGAGAGCCGGATCGCGGCCGGGGTGTCGAGCCCGTTCGTCCTCGTCACCGGTCATCCTTACGTCGACATCTGGCAGGCGGTACGACCGGCGGCGGCCGGCCTGGCGGCGTGGCCCACGGTGGCGCCCGGGCAACCCTGGAAGGAAGGGGTCTGCGCGGCCCTCGGCGTGCGGGACCCGGCCGAGGTGTGGCGGCGGGTCCTGTCCGGAGTGGACAGCTACCGCGACCTGGAGACACCGCTGATCGGAGCGGTCGAACGCCTCATCGACCACGTCACCGCGACCGGCGCCGACTGACCGCCATGGTGGGCCCCGCGCCCCCGTGACGCGGGGCCCACTATGGTGTGGTTTCCAGCGTCGGACCTCGAGGTGTTGTCCGACAGGGATACGGGGATCGGACAGACAACTCCAGACAACCAACAGGCCGGGGAGGTGCCAGGTGGGTCGCCCGGAGCGTCCTGTCGATCCCGAATCCGGGCCGGTGGCGCGATTCGCGTGGCAGCTGCGCGAGCTGCGCCAGGCTGCCGGCAACCCGAGTTACCGGGCGCTCGCCCGACGGGCGCACTACTCGGCCAGCACGTTGGCGGAGGCGACCAAGGGGGAGCGGTTGCCCTCGCTCGAGGTCGTCCTCGGCTTTGTCGAAGCCTGCGGTGGTGACCGGGACCTGTGGCAGGCCCGATGGTCGGGCGCCGCGGCCCTGCCGCAGCCACGGGTGCCGGCCGGCCCCGGCCCGTCGTGTCCCTATCCAGGCCTGATGGCGCTGCAGCCCGAGCAGGCGGATCTGTTCTTCGGCCGCTCCGAACTCGTCACCCGACTGCTCGACCGGGTGGCCCGGTGGGACACGGTGGCCGTGCTGGGCGCCTCCGGCAGCGGCAAATCGTCGCTGTTGCGGGCCGGACTGGTCGGCGCGATCGCCGCCGACCCGCAGCTGCGACCCGCAGCTGTCCGCACGCTGGCGCACGCTGCTGTTCACCCCCACTGACCAGCCCTTACGTACATTGTCCGACCAGGTCGCCAAGTTGTCCGGTGACGATGTCGCCGATGTCGCGGAGGCGATCGAGACCGATCCGGCCGCCCTGGACGTCGCGGTGCGCTCGGTGCTCGCGGCCGGACCGCAGGACACCCGGGTACTGCTGGTGGTGGACCAGTTCGAGGAGGTGTTCACCCTCTGCCGGGACGAGTCGGAACGGGACCGGTTCATCAACCTGCTCCTCGACGCTGCCCAGGGGCCGGACCGGCGGGCCACGCTCGTGCTTGGCATCCGCGCCGACTTTCTCGGCCGGGTGGCCGCCTACCCGGCCCTGGCGGCCACGTTGTCCGATCAGGCGCACCTGCTGGTCGGACCGATGGCGCCGGCCGAGTTGCGCGAAGTGATCACGCGGCCGGCGGCGCAGGCGGGGCTGGCGGTCGAGCCCGACCTGGTCACCACCATCCTGGCCGACGCAGCGGCCGAGCCCGGTGGGAGCCGGCCACTGGGAACCGGGTGGGCGAGCTGTCCGGAGAGCACGCCAATGTCACGAGCGTGGCCTTCAGCCACGACGGCACCCGGATCGTGTCGACCGGAACCAACGGCACAGCCGCTCCCACCATTGTCATCTGGGATGTGGGCACCCGTCAGGTGGTGCGGCGGTTCACCGAACCCGGGATGAACCAGGCTCTGGCGCTCAGCCCCGACGGCCGGCGACTCGCGGTAGGCACCGGCGCCGTGGGCGGGCCGGCCGCCGGTGTCGCGCTGTTCGATTTGGCCACCGGCGAACGTAGCGTCCTGCGGGTCGACGACCTGGGCGTTTTCTCGGTGAGTTTCAGTGCCGACAGCCGCCTGCTGGCGGTCGCGGACGGGAAGGCGCCGCCGGCCGTCTGGGACCTGACCACCGGTACGGTGAAGTTCCGCCTTCCCGCCGAGCATGCCTACGGGGTCGTTTTCGCCACCTCCGGCACTGTCCTCGCCGCCGCGGCGGACGACAAGGGCGTCTACCTGTGGGACCTGGCCGGCGACCAGGCGGCTACGCCTTCTCCGATCGCGGCCGGTCGGAAACCCGGTCGGTGGTGCTCAGCCAGGACGGCTTCCTGCTCGCCTCTTCCGGATTCAACGGCGCCATCGTGCTGCACGACCTGCGTGAGGTACCGTTCGCCGGCCTCACCGCGCAGGTCAAGGACGTCAAGGTCAGTCCGGACGGTGCCACCGTTGCCACCGCGGGCAGCGACAGGGCCGTGCGGCTGTGGGACAACGCGGGCCGGCCGGTGGCCACCCTCGGCGGGCACGCCGATCAGGTGGAGGCGGTCGCGTTCAGCCCCGACGGTCGGCAACTGGCCGCGGTCACCCGCAACGTCACCCTCACCATCTGGGACGTGGCCGGCCGGGTCCGGCTGACCGGAGCCCTGCGGCCGACCGGTATCGGCGCGTCGACCGATGTCGCCCTCGCACCGGGTGGGCTGGTCGCCGCGACCATTCTCGGTCTGTCCATGTGGGACGTACGGGACCCGGCCCAGCCTCGGGACATCACCGGCCGGTTCGACAACCGGTACACGTCCACATTGGAGTTCACGCCGGACGGGCGGTGGCTGGTGTCGTCCAGCCCTTCCGGGATCATCAACGTCTGGGATGTCGCGAGTGGACAGTTGATCGGCCGCAAGGACACGGGCCAGGGCGCGTTGCAGTCCATTGCGATCAGTCCGGACGGCCGGCCCGCGGCCACCGCCGGGGACAGCCGTACGGTCTCGTTGTGGGATCTGTCCGGCCTCGAGGCGGCCGTGCCGGGCAAGGTCATCGTGGCGCCGGTACGGGTGGGACTGCTGGTCGGACACACGGCGCCGGTGCAGGTGCTCGCGTTCAGCCGCGACGGTCGCCGGCTCGCCTCCGCCGGCGACGACCACGCGGTGATGGTCTGGGACGTGCCGGTGAAGCGGCTCATGGCGACCCTCACCGGCCACACCCAACGGGTGCGTGGGCTGGCCTTCACACCAGCCGGCGACCTGCTGTCGGGTGGCGACGACAGCCGGGTCATCACCTGACGGCTCGACCCGGTGGTCGCCGCGGCCCGGATCTGCGCCGCCGCCGGCCGCCAGCTCACCGAGGCCGAATGGGCGACCTACCTACCGGATCGCCGGTACGACCCAGCCTGTTAGCGGTGTTCCTTCGGGCTGTTAGCGATGTTCCTTCGGAAAGTCGTACGTGGTGCCGATGGCGCACGGGTTGCGCACCGGGGATACCGCCGACGAACCGAGTTCGTCGAGCACCGCCCGGGCGCGCTGGCGGCCCAGGTTCCAGGCGTACCAGGGATCGTCGTCGGCGAGCTTGCGCAGTATCCACTGCAGAGTGCATTGGCGCAGGTCCGGTGGCAGTGTCGCGAGCGCCGGGGTGGCGTCGGCCGACAGGGCCCGGAGGTACCACGGGTCGATCTTGCCGTTCTGGTGGAACCGGTCGATGTTACGTTGCGCGGCGTAGGCTTCCGGGTTCATCACGGCCAGGCTCAGCAACATCGCCACGGTGAGCCCGACACCGGCCCGGGGCACCCAGGTGCCCCGCCAGCGGATGCCGGCCAGCATGACCAGGATGAAGAACACACCCAGCAGCAGCTCGAACGCCATCACGAAGATGCGTTCGCCGGTGAAGCTGTACATCTCCTGGTAGGTGTACATCCGGAAGAGCGCGGACGCCACGATCACGAGCGTCAACGCGCACAGGGCACCCAACAGGAAGCGCATCAGGGTACGTTGCCGGGTGGTCTCCCGGGCGCCCCATCGGCCCATGGCGGACACGACCATCAAGGTCAGTACGGTGACCGCGATCAGTTGCCAGAATCCGCTGCGGGCATATTCGGCGTAGTTGAGTCCGGCCGTACGCAGCACGTGATCCCGGCCGCCGAACAGCACGGTCAGCTGCACGGCCACAAATCCGGCGAACAGCGCCACCAGCGCTGAGATCGGCAGCAGCCATTCAGAGGCGCTCAGCCGCCGCCGGCCGGGTGTGTCCATTCCGGACAGATCCGGCGGCGCGGAAATCAGGTATACGCCGGCCACCGTGACCAGGGTGCCGACCCCGAAAAGAAACACCCAGGTGACGATCTTTCCGGCGTTGAGGCTGGGAAGGTAGTCGTCGAGGAGTCCGGAGAAAACAACATCAGCCGACGAGAACAGTGAACCGAAGACCAGCAGCAACGCCACCGTCGCCAACAAAGACCAGGTCAATCGGCCGCCCACGCCGGGGCGCAGGGCGGAGTGTCGCAGCAACCCGCCGTGCCGGCTCGCCCAGGGCAGCCCCCGCAACGAGGCGAACGGAGCGGCCAGGATGCTGAACAGGATCGACCGGATGCTGCGACCGCCAACGATGGCCAACGCCGCGCAGCCCAGGGCGCCGAGCACGCAGAAGGTGACCAGCCACCAGGAGTTGCGGACGGCCAGCACCGACAGCAGTGCCAACGCGGCAACGCCCCAGCCGGCCCGAATGAGCCGCTCCCGCCGCGACAGCGTGACGTCGCGGCGCCGCGCCACCACCGCCACGCCGGTGGCGGCGACGAGACCAGCCAGAAGCCACCCGATGCCGGTACGGCCGAGCGGCAGGAAGGTCGCAAAGCCGAGCGCACCGGCCAGCACCGCGAACAGCACCGCGGCATCGTCGGGTTCGTCGGGTCCCGGCCAGCGGGTGTCCAGAAAGCTGGGCGGCAGCGGCGGCCGGGCGAGCGAACCGGGCACTGGCTGTTGCGGTAGTGCCCAACCCTGCGGGTCGAGGGTGGCCACCAGTCTTCCCACCGGCGCCGCAGTGCCCGGCGGCTCCGGCACTTGCGGGGTATCCGCCGCTTGCGGGGTATCTGGTTCCTGCGGGGTATCTGCCGGTATAGGCGGCGCGGTTGGCTCGTCGGACACGGGATCCTCCCATAGCCGGTAGACGATGCGGGGACTATATCGGCCCGCGGTCGACTCCGTGGCCCGCCATCGGTGGTCGTTCACACGCCGATCACATGTCTGGTTGGCTATGCTGACCGAACCTTCGTGCGGAAGGAGACCGCCACTGCCCGGTGCCGAAGCGGCTCGCCCAGGACCGGCGCAACCCGGGCCGGGCTGGACCGGGCCGGCGGGAGGGGCGCAGCCCATGGTCGTGACCGTCTCAGTGCTGGTGCTGGCCGTGGCGGCGGGTGCGCTGGACGTACTCTGTGTGGCCAGGTTGGGTGGGCCGTTCGCCAGCGTCATCACCGGCAACCTGGTGCAGGCCGGCCGCGGGGTGGCCGGGCAGGAGGTGAGGCTGGCGGTCAGCTCGGCGGTGGCCGTGGCTGGGTACGCCCTCGGCGTGGTCGTGGCCGCGTTTGTGCTGCGTGGCCGGCCGGTCGGATGGTACTTGGCGAGTTCGGTGCTGGCGCTGGTCGAGGTGCTCGTGCTGGCCGGTGTGACGACCGGTTGTTGGCCAGCGGCGGCGATCCGGGCACGGTGCCGGCCGGAGAACTGCTCGGTTTGGCCGGCTGCGCGATGGGGCTGCAGAGCGTGCTCACCCTCAGCACCGGCCTGCGGCGGGCCTCGACGACGTACCTCACCGGCACGCTCACCGGTGTCGTGCAGGGCGTGATCGAACCGTCCCGGCACCGCCCCGACGGGGCCGGGCTGCTGCGGCTGTTCGCGTTTCTGGTCGGTGCCGTGGCTGGCGGATTGCTCGTCCGTTTCGCGCCACTGTGGACACCCGTACTGCCGCTGGTCCTCGTGGTCGCGGCGACGGTGATGGCGACCGTGGTGCGGCGCTGAGCCAACTAACCGGCCACCTCGTCGTGGTCGCGGTGCGGGTTCGGGCCGGTCGCGCGGATCAGGCTCGGGCCCGGACCGGCCAGGGTACGGTCGATCGCCTCGGCCGGCACCGGACGGGCGAACAGGTAGCCCTGAACCAGCGGGCAGTGCAGGAAGCGCAGCGCGTCAGCCTGTTCCACCGTCTCGACCCCCTCGGCGATGGCCAGCATCTGCAGGCTGTCCACCAGTTCCAGGATCGCCTTCGTGAACGCCCAGTCCTGCGGCGAACCACCGGGCCCGCTCGGGGGCCGGGTGAAAGCCTTGTCTATCTTCACGATGTCGATAGGTAGGTCGGACACATAGGACAATGACGAGTAGCCGGTGCCGAAGTCGTCGACCGCCACCCGCACGCCGGCCTCGCGCAGCCGGCGCAGGTGCTGGTGCAGCACGGCCGCGTGGGCCGAGGTGACCAGGGTGCTCTCGGTGATCTCGAGGATCAGCGCGTCGCCGGGCAGGTCGGCGCCCGACAGCGCACGCAGGACGATGTCGGTGAAGCCCGGGTCGTCGAGCTGGCGACCGGAAACGTTGACAGACACGGATATGTGGTGCTCGAGATACCAGCGACGCGCGTCGGACAGGGCGGTTTCCAACACCCAGGTGCCGATGGGCACGATCAGGCCGTTGCCCTCGGCGATCGGAATGAACTCCGCCGGCGTGATCAGCCCGGCGCCGGGCGGGTGCCACCGCAGCAGCGCCTCGACCGCCCGTACCCGACGGGTGTCCAACTCCACGATCGGTTGGTAGTGCAGCACGAATTCCTGCTCGGTCAGTGCCCGGCGCAGGGCGGAGCTGACCCGGGTCTGGTGCAGCCGGGCGGCGCGGAACTCCGGTTTGAACATCATGATCCGGTTCCTGCCGGCCTCTTTCGCGGCGTACATGGCCAGGTCGGCGTCGCGCAGCATCTCCGACGGTGTCGGGCGGGGCAGGTCGCCGCCGGTGGTAAGGACACCCACGCTGGCGGTGAGGAACATCTCCCGGCCACCGATCGAGTAGACCTGCTCCACCGCGGCCAGCGCCTTCTCGGCCCACTCGCGGGTTTTGGCCGCGCTCGTGTTTTCCAGCAGCACCACGAACTCGTCCCCGCCCAGGCGGGCCAGAGTGGCTCCGGCCGGGGCGGCCCGTTGCAGCCGCCGGCCCACTTCGGCCAGCAGTTCGTCGCCGGTCGGGTGTCCCAGCGTGTCGTTGATGTCCTTGAACCCGTCCAGGTCGAGCATCAGCATGCCGTGTTCGCCATAGTCACCGGGACGCCGGTACAACCCGTCGAGGCGGTCGAGGAGCACGGCCCGGTTCGCCAGCCCAGTCAGCGGGTCGTGCCCTGCCCGGTAGGCGAGTTGCTGCTGCAGTTCGCGCTGCTCGCCCACCGCGGTGGACAGCGCCGCTGACCGTCGGGCCAGTTCGCTGGTCCGCTGCTGGGCCAGCCGGGCGACCAGGGTCAGCCGGAGCACCACCAGCACCAGGAGCACCGCCGAGGCGCCGATCGGGGCCCAGAAGCCACCCGGATTGTGCGTGATCTCCGCACCGGAGTCGGCGAGTTGCACTGCCCAGGCCGTGGGCGTGACCAGGGCGAACACGGCGTACAGGGCGATCCGCCGGGGTGACATCGCCAGCAGGGTACGGCCGGTGCGGCTGCGGGGCTCGCCCAGGGCGGGGTGTAGACCCACTGCACCGAGCACGGCGCCGTAGCAGGCCCGCAAGATGCCGCCGGCCCGGTTGCTCGTGATCGCCTCGTTCGTCACTGCGGGTAGCAACAGAAGCACCGAGCTGGCTAGCAGCAACATCATCGCACATAGCAACAGGCGTAGCGCGCCGTGCTGCAGGCCGCCGCCGAAGGCGAGCTTGGCGGTCAGCGCGAGCACCACCAGCATGCCGATCGAGTACGTCACCCCGGCGGCGAGGTTGAACCGCCCCTGGCCGAGCGTCGGTTCCACCGCGAACGTCCACACGAGCAGGAAACCGGCGATCCCGGTCACCGTGGCGTCGAGGATGTCCGCGGTCCCGCCGTACGGGCTGGCCCGGCTCAACAGCACGAAACCGATCGCGATGGCGGGCAGCACCAGGGCCGCGAGCACGATGGGTGCCGCACCCGCGATGTTGGACCGGGGTCCTGACCCGTACACCCCGGCGACGGTGACGGAGGCGGCCACCTCCAGCACTGTGCCGGCCGCCACGAACCACCACGCGACCCAGGGCGTGGGTCGCCGCCTGGCCACCCCGACCAGGAACACGATCGTGCCGCCGAGCACCATCGCCAGCCGCACGCCGCTGCCCGGGATGGGAGGCAGGGCCACCGAGGTGAGCAGAAGGGTGGCCTGCACCGCCAGATAGATGATCAATGGACGCCGGCTGGGCACCGGCTGGGCCGAGTCGTCCTCCGCCACCCATCACCTCCCGCCGTGGGCCCTTTGACCAAGGCAAGCACGCGCCACGCGCCCCTACGCCGAAAGCGGGAACCTCCCCGGTCCCGCCTGCCTCATCAGCGCTCCCGCGCTGCGCTGATAACGTTGGGCCAGTGCGTGGGCTGTTTGATACCTCAGTAGAGCTGACCTCCGCCGCCGCGATGGCGGCGCCGGTGCCGCGGATCGAGGCGGTGCTGTTCGACTTCAGCAACACCATCTTCAAGATGGCGGACCTGACCACCTGGCTCGGGCGGGTGGCGGAGCACACCGGCCGGGGCGCACTCGATGCGCAGACAGTCGCACAGGCCGTGCGACAGCTGGACGCTGCGATCGCCCGGCCTGAGATCCTGGCCAGCCAGCACGGGCGGGACTCCAGTAGCGAGGCCCACCGGCAGGCGATGTACACGTGGTGGACCGCGGTGGACTTCTTGCGCGGCCACGAGCAAATCGCGTACGACCTGATGGCAGACGAGGACGGCTGGCGTCCCTACCCCGACACCGAGCCGGTTCTCCGGGCGCTACGGGAACGCGGCATCCCCCTCGGCATCGTCAGCGACATCGGCTGGGACCTGCGCATCCACCTCAAGCGTCACGCGATGGCGGACCTGTTCGGCGCGGTGGCACTGTCCTGCGAAGTCGGGGTCGAGAAGCCGGACCCGCGTCTGTTTCTCAAGGCGTGCGCCGACCTCGGCGTGGACCCCCGGGCGACCTTGATGGTGGGCGACAATCCGGTACGCGATGGTGGCGCCAACGCGGTGGGTATGCGGGTCCTGATTCTCTCCGCCGAACACCGCACCGGTGAACGTGGCCTGCACGCAGTTTTGTCCCTCGTTGACGGCTGACCAGTCTTCGTGGGGTTGCGGATCAGAGGTTGGTGATGTCCTGCGCGCTGTAGAAGCAGTTCACCCCGTGGCATGGTGGTCAACGGTCGGACCTGGCCGATTGTCCTGCGTGGACTGTTAGCGGATCTCGAACGGGACGGGGTCGGAGAACTTGTCGCCGAGGCGGGCCACCACCTGGTAGCTGCCGCGTCCGGCCGGCAGGCCGCCGCTCGGCGGGGCGCACTCGTTCGGGGCGACCCGGTAGGTGTTCCATCGCCGCGAGAAGCGGGACTCGATGTTGGGCCCGAAGGCTCGCACGTCCGAGGCCTGCGGCGTGTCACAGTGGTCGGACGACCAGACCAAGGCGGCGCCCTGCCGGACCTGTAGCTCCTGCGGAGCCGAGCCGACATCCCGCAGGCAGGCATGGTCGGCGATGTTCCGGACGACGAGAGTGAGGGTGATGACGCCGCCATAGACGCCGGGTGAGGGCGATACCTCCGCGGTGAGGGCGATCTCGGCGTCGGCGCAGGGCACGGAGGCCACCACGGGTGGGCCGGCCGGCACGCCACCATTGTTTCCGGTGGCGCCGTCGTCGCTGGCGGGTGGGCCTGCGGTCGCGCCGACCCCGGTGATGCCGTCTCCGGTGACGCCGTCGCCGGTGCCTGGCCCGGCGTCCGCGGTGGGCGACGTGGCCGGATCACCCGACGGCGACCCGCTGGTGCCGGGGATGGTGATCAGCGAACTGCCGCTCGGACTCGGCTGCCCGTTGGGCTTGCCCTGGTCAGGGCCTCCGCACATCGACGCGAACAGCATGGTGACGAGAGCCAGCGCTACCGCCACGACAGCGCGCCGCCGCCAGTAGACGGCCGCGGGGAGGGGGCCCACAGTCATTCTCATGAGGACACCAGCCTATACAGAACGCGCGCGTCCTGGGCGGCGGTAAGCCCGTACCCATAGACATCCAGGGACCTTACGCCGTGCCGTCCCGTCGCTACGCGCAGTGCTGTCATGTCCCGACCGTCTGGCTCCTGCTTCGGAGGCGTTTGACCATCGTGGACTGTGGTGATTTCGAAGACGTCGCCATCCCCGAATGTCGTGCGAGGTTCGCTGACTGACGCCTCTGCACGGCCGTACGGCTGACTTCGAGGGCTGTCGTGGTCCTTCGCATTGACGTGAATAATGGCGAATGCTAATTTCCCTTCGCACATTTCCGGTCATTGGCTGTATTGCTGAATGCGCTGCCACCTTGTGGTACAGCAGGGACCTCGTGCGGATCGCGGACCCGATGAGGCGGTGACGTGGCGCCACCATTGCGAATCCAGTTGGCGGTGGCCAGCGTCGCCATTGGTGCGATTGTCGTGGTGGACAGTTCCGGTGTCGTATCCCGGCCGGCCGCGCTCGTCCTTGACAACGCGGCCCAACTTGCCGGCGGCATCTTCGCCGCAGTCTGTTGTGGATGGACGGCCCGGCGGTCCACGGGCGTGCGTCGGACCTGGCGGCGCCTGCTCGCCGTGGGGATGACCGGCTGGTGCCTCGGGCAACTGATCTGGTCGTGGTACCAGGTGTTCGCCCATCGGCCACTGCCGTCGCCCTCCGCCGCTGACGCTGCCTATATTGTTTTGCCCGTTTCCGCACTTTTGGCACTCCTGGCCGTTGCGGCGGACGTGCAGGGCGAGCGGCGCCGCGAGCTGTCGACCCTGCCCGCGCGCGTCGTACTGGTCCTGGATGGGCTGGTCGTCGTCGGGTCGGTACTGATGCTGACCTGGTCGATCGCGTTGGGTGAGATGGTCGAGGCGAGTCCGCCCGGCACCTTCGCCTTCGTTGTGGCGCTGGCCTATCCGTCCGCCGATCTCACCCTCGTCGTGATGTTCATGCTGTTGTTGGCTACCAAGCCGGTGCCGGTCCATCTGCGTAGGGAACTTGGCCTGCTCGGCTCGGGCCTGATCGGATTGTCTGTTTCGGACGGCATCTTTGCCTACCTTGTCGCGAGTGGCGCCGACGACCTGCCGCTGCCGACGAACATCGGCTTCATCGTCGGCCCGGTGCTGGTGGGCCTGGCCGCGTTGTCTGCGGCCCAACCGCAAGTCGCTGCGACCAGGGCGTCCATGCCGCGCCTGGTCGAATGGGCCCACCTGCTGCTGCCGTATGCACCCCTTGTCGCGACCGGCATCCTGATGGTGGGCCGTCAGGTGGCGGGGGATCCCGTCGACGCGGTGGAGGTCTATCTCGGCACCGTGGTGGTGGCGCTGGTTGTGGTCCGCCAACTGATCACGCTGATCGACAACAAGCTGTTGCTCGGCCGGGTATACGAGGTTCAGCAGCGCCTGCGACACGCGGCGTACCACGATCCGCTGACAGGGCTGGCCAACCGCGATCTGTTTCGCGCCCGCGTGGTCGCCGCGCTGGGCCAGCACGGCCGCCGGCCAGCCGCGCTGTACTTCGTGGATCTGGATGACTTCAAGCTCGTCAACGACAGCCTCGGGCACAGCGCCGGGGACCGGTTGCTGCAGGCCGTCGGCGAACGGCTGCGGTCCTGCGTGCGCGGCGCCGACACGGTGGCCCGCCTGGGCGGCGACGAGTTCGGCGTGCTGGCCGAAGCGAATGTTGATCATCCGGACAGGTTGGGCGAACGGATGCTCTCCGCGTTGCGGGAGCCGTACGAGTTGGACGGCCCGTCGGTCACCGTTGGTGCGAGTGTCGGAGCGGCAGTGCCCGATGGCGACGCTGGCCTGACCGCTGACGTGTTGCTGCGCCGGGCCGACATCGCGATGTACGCGAGCAAGCGCCGAGGCAAGGGACGGTTTGTCCGGTATGACCCGGACTCCGGAGCTGACCACCACAATCCTGACCTGCCCGGGCTGCTGGCCGAGGCCCTCGAGGCAGCCGATGGGTTCGACGTGCAATACCAACCGATCGTACGGATGGGCGACGGCGGTGAGGTGGCGATCGAGGCGCTGGCCCGGTGGACCCACCCACGAGCCGGTATGGTGCCGCCGGCCGTCTTCGTCGCCATGGCCGAGCGGGCCGGGCTGATCAGTACGTTGGACAACCTCGTGTTGGAGCGTTCCTGCCGCGATCTCGCCGCGCGGCTCGCCCGGGGCGGCGGCGCCACCGCAGTGCACGTGAACATGTCGGTCATCGGGCTGAGCAACACGGACCTGCCGGAACGGGTTGATTCGATGCTGGTCCGCCATGGCCTGGACCCACATCAGCTGGTTCTCGAGCTGACCGCGAACGGTCATCTCGTCGATCCCGCGGTGACCGCCACGGCAGCCCAACGCCTTCGCGCCATGGGCGTACGGCTCGCCCTTGACGGTTTCGGCACCAGCCACAATGCCATGACGCATCTGCATGCGTTGCCATTGGACATGGTGAAGCTGGATCCCAGCCTCACCGCGGAGGCCGGCCGCGTCAGCGGAGCGCGTGCCGAGGCAGTGTGCCGTTCGGTGGTGACAATCGCCGCTGAGCTCGGACTCGTTGTGGTTGCCGGTGGTGTCGAGTCGTCGGAGCAGGCGGCTGCGCTCAGCCGGGCCGGCTGCTGCTTCGGGCAGGGGTACCACTATGGCCGTCCCGAGTCGTGGCCGCGTCCGATCACATTGTGACTGTCCGTTGTAGACGCACATCGCCGACCAGCACCGCGAGCCCAAATCCAGCCGTTGCCCGCGGTACTGGGTTATGGCGCCGAGACCTCTTGTCACGGAGCCTCCCGTCACGGAGCCTCCCGTCACTGGGTCGCTACTCGCCGCGCCGCTGGGCGATGTGCTACGTGGCGACAGAACGTAACTTCGGCGACGGTCAATTTCAGCTGCGGCTGGGTTCAGGCGCGTCATGTCGACCTTCCGGGATGTCGGTGCCGTCGTATGTGACTTCAGGCCACAAGGCGCTTCAACCAAATACTGGCAACTGGAACGGCAGCGGCCATGCGCCGAGCGCTACCACAGTGGTTGGCCATGGTCGGGTTGTGCGGTGTTGTTTTCGTGGTGGGTGTGGGGGTGGTGGATGAGGTATTGGATGAGGGCTTCGGTGAGGGCGGTTTCGTTGTCTTCGGTGGTGAGGTGGAGGGTGGCGTCGGGGGGTACTCGGTAGGTGTGTCCGTTGGGGGCTTGCCAGAGGAACGTTCCGTCGGGGAGGTGGGTGATGTGGTAGCCGTGTTCGTGTCGGAGTCGGTGGTGGTGTCGGCAGGCGGATTCGAGGTTGGCGCGGTGGGAGGGGCCGTGGTCGGCCCAGGTTTGGCGGTGGTCGGTGTCGCAGGTGGTGGCGGGGTGTCGGCAGCCGGGGGCGCGGCAGGTTTTGTCGCGGGCTTTGACGAAGTTTTCTTCGGTGGTGGTGGGTCGGCGTTTGATGTGGCCGTGGTGGAGGAGGAGGCCGTTTTCGTCGGTGATGGAGTATTTCCATTGGGGGTTGGTGTCGCGATCGTGGGCTACTTGACGGGCGATGTCGGCGAGGATGGGTCCCCAGCCGGGGACGAAGCCGGGGTTGTCGTTGAGGGCCATGAGTGTGGAGAGTTGGACTTGGATGTCGACGACGCCGCGTCGGGGTGCGGGTTGGATACCGCCGCATACGCACATGCGCGGGTCGTCGCTGGCGACGGGGATGGTGTCGGGGTCGCCGTGACCGATGAACGGCGAGGATGGCTCCGCTGGTGTTGGTGGTTGCGTCGGTGGTCGCTGTTCGTTGTTCGTGCCGGGCGGGGGTTCCGGTCGGTGGCCGTCGGCTCGTTCCGGCTGGACTCGTTCCGGCTGGACACGTTGCGGCTGGGCTCGTTTCGACTGGGCTGGTGTTGGCTCGGTTCGCATTGCTTCGGATGGCTGTTGGCCGGTTGGTGGGGTGGCCGCGTCTCGGTCCGGGTTGTGGTCCCAGTCTGCACCGGCGCCGGCGTCCCAGTCGGCACCGGCGTCCCAGTCGGCACCGGCGTCCCAGTCGGCGTCGGCGTCGGCGTCGGTGTTCAGGTCGGCGTCGGGAGCCCGGTCGTGGTCGTCATCGGTGTCCGGGTCGGCGTCGGGGTCGTTGTGGGGGTGGAGGGTGGCGGTGCCGATGGGGTCGTGGTCGGCGGGGAGGTAGCGGCCGAGGTGGTCGTGGTCGGACAGTTCTTCGCCGTCCGGGTTCGGTCTCACCCCATCGCCAGCGCCGTTGCTGTCGTTGTTGCCGTTCGGGCCGGTGTGGTGGTGCCAGCGGTTGTCCGTGTTGGGGCCGGCGTTGGCCGCTGCCGCGGCGGGCCGGGGCGGTGTGGGCTGCGGTGTCGGGCTGGTGTGTGCGGGTTGTCGGCACCGGGGTCGGGGCTGGCGTTGCTCTGCGGGACAGGGTTGCTGTTGCTGCGGTTGGTGGGTCGGATCTGTGTTGCCCGGCTGTGGTCCGTTCTCGTGGTCGTCGTGGTTGTGGTGTTTGCGGTGGGTGGGTCGGGGTCCGGTGGGGGTGGGGGTGATGACGCCGCGGCCGCGGGGGTTGCCGGGGGGTTTGCGGGTGCGGGGTTGGAGGCGGCCTTTGCGGTGGCGGGGTGTCGGCGGGTCATTCGGGTGGTCGGGGTGGTTGGGGGTCAGGCCGAGGTTGCGGGCGGCTTGGTCGGCTTCGGCGGTGAAGTCGTCCAGGCTGGGGATGGTGTGAAACGGCCGTCCGGACAGCAGGTCGAGCATCGTGTCGGCGCGGAGTTGGCCGAGGGTGCGGGTGTCGCCGACACTTTTCGCGGCGCGGGCGATGCGGTCGATGCGGTTGTAGGCCGCCAACGCCCGGTCGGGGGGCAGGTTGGTGCCGGCCAGTTCGGCGGTGCCGTCGGTGTGGGGCTGCACGTAGACGCGCCGGTCGGTCACTGCCGCGGCCTGGCGGCGGCGGGCCCGGTCCGGGTCGTCGCGGCGGACCCGGTAGCTCAACCGTTCCCGTAGTAGTGCCGGGTCCCACCGTTCGGCTTTGTCGATCAGTTCGGCGGCCAGCCTGCGGGCCATACCGTCGTCGACATCGGTCAGACAACTGCTGAACACTTTCGCTCGGGGCAGGTCGATCCGCCCGGCTGAGAGCCGCTCGAACACCAGCGGGAGGCGTTCACACAGGTCTTTGGCCAGGAACACGTCCTCGGCGGTGGAGAACTGCGACCGGTGCAACGTGAACGCGATCTGATCAGCACAGAAGTCGTCCAACTCCCGCACCCGGGCCAGACCGGCCGCGTCCAACGGCCCGTCCGGCACACCACCCCGACGCACCACCCGCACCGCGTCGGCCCGTTCCGCGTAGGCGGCCTCCAACATCATCACCAACAAGCGGGCCTGATCATGCGCCACCTGCCGGGCCTGCGCCCGCAACGCGGTGAACACATCCGCCGACGAACACTCCGCAGTGTCGATCGACTCCAACACTGCCGCCAGCCCCGGGCCCGGCGACATCTCGGCCAACCCGTCCGGCAGCAGCACCGGCACCCGCTCCGCGGCCTCACCGGAGGCTGCCGAGTCGTCCAGCGCGTCAACCGAAACTCCGAACACGTGTCCATTCTATGCGTGTCGATGCTCACAGGCAAGACACTTTGGGAGGGAAGTCTGGTTGATCATCCACTGTGGACGAATCAGGGAAGGAGTGATCGCGGTCGGCAGGGTCAGGAGAATCTCCTTGTTTCACCGGGTATTTGCGCAGCTCCGGCGGGATGCGGCACGAACTGTCGGACCCCTGTCTTAGGCTGCTCGCATGAGCAATGACACACGGGTCCGAATCGGTGAGCGTCGCCATTCGTCTGTCCATTATGGTCATTCAAATCATCAAGGGTTAGAGCCGGAGGTCCGCGAACGCACGCTGGAGTGCCGAGTGGAATCGTGCCGTCCGAATCACCGAGGACGGCTGTCCTGTTTTGGACGCGCTGTCCAGTCGTCCAGGCTCGTGGCGACCTGTGTCGCGCTTATCTCGGCCACCGTCAGCCTGGAGGAGGGGAGGATAGGCGCCATGGCGCGCGGACAGCTTCGGGTCTACCTCGGTGCGGCACCAGGGGTGGGCAAGACCTACCGGATGTTGGAGGAAGGGCACCGGCGTCGTGGACGGGGGACCGACGTGGTGGTCGGCCTGGCGGAGCCCCACGGTCGCCCGATTACAGCCGCGCTTCTCACGAACCTCGAAATCGTGCCACGGACCACCTTCAACTACCGGGGCAGCGCTTTCAGTGAGCTGGACGTGCCCGCGGTCCTCGCCCGTGCGCCCGAGGTCGCGCTCGTGGACGAGTTGGCGCACACCAATGTGCCCGGATCCAAGAACGACAAACGATGGCAGGACATCGAGGAGCTCCTCGCCGCGGGCATCACGGTGTTGACGACCGTGAACATCCAGCACTTGGAGTCACTCAACGACGTGGTCGCGCAGATCACCGGCGTCCCGCAGCGCGAGACGGTGCCGGACGAGGTGGTTCGGCAGGCCGAGCAGATCGAGCTTGTGGACATGACACCCGAAGCGCTACGACGGAGAATGGCGCACGGCAATGTCTATCAGGCAGACAAGGTCGACGCGGCTCTGGAAATTACTTTCGGGTCGGCAACCTCACCGCATTGCGGGAGTTGGCTCTGCTCTGGCTGGCGGACAGGGTCGACGAGCGACTCGAACGCTATCGCCAGGACCACCGGATCCAAACCACCTGGGAGGCACGGGAGCGGATTGTCGTCGCGCTCACCGGCGGCGTCGAAGGCGCCACACTCGTACGGCGTGCGGCCCGGACCGCGGCCCGCACGAAAGGCGCCGACCTGATGGCCGTGCACGTCGCCCGAAGCGATGGCCTCGTCGACGGGGATCCGGCTCACCTGGCCCAGCAGCGCGTCCTCGTCGAGAGCCTGGGCGGTACCTACCACCAGGTGGTGGGCAATGATATTTCCGCGGCGCTGCTCGACTTCGCCCGCGCGGTCAATGCCACCCAACTTGTGCTCGGAGCCAGCCGGCGTGGTCGACTCGCGCAACTGCTCTCCCAGGGTGTCGGCGTCACCACCACCAATGACTCCGGCTCCATCGACGTACACCTGGTGAGTCATGAGCGGGTTCATCGCGGCCGACATCCACCCCGGGTCAGCCCTGCGTTGAGCCCTCGCCGGCAACTGGCTGGCGGCGCGCTGGCCGCCGTGGGGCTTGCGCTGCTGACCCTGGTCCTCGCTGAGACGAAGATACTCGGTTTGCCGAGCGACATCCTGCTCTTCCTCGGCCTTGTTGTGGCGGTGGCGCTCCTGGGCGGCTTGTACCCGGCGGTGGGCGCGGCAATCGTCGGATTCGGACTGCTCAACTACTACTTCACGCCACCGCTGCACCAGTTCACCGTAGCCAGCGGAGAGAACCTGCTCGCCCTTATCGTGTTCCTGCTCGTCGCGGTGGCAGTCAGCACAGCGGTGGACCGGGCTGCCCGGCGGACAGCCGAGGCCGCAGCCGCCCGGGCCGAGGCGGAGACGCTGTCCACGGTTGCCGGCAGCATCCTGCGGGGCGGCAAGCCCTTGCAGACGCTACTGGAACAGGTTCGTCACGCATTCGGGCTGACCAGCGTGACCCTGTTGGAACGGCGATCGGGTGCACCAGCCGGCCCCGACCGTCAACACGACGAACATGGCTGGCGGATAGCGGCGACCGTGGGCGGCGACGCGTGCCTGACTCCGGGCGAAGGCGACGTGGACATACCGATCGACGACAACCTGTCCCTGGTGCTGTGCGGCGAACCCCTCGCGGCCTCCAATCGCCGGTTGGCGCAGGCCTTCGCCGCCCAAGCGGCCGTTGCCCTGCGTCAGGAACGGCTGACCGAGCAGGCCGCCGCCGCATCCAAGATCAGCCAGGCTGATCGGCTGCGCAGCGCTCTACTCTCCGCGGTCTCGCACGATCTGCGCACCCCGCTTGCTTCGGCCAAGGCGGCCGTGACGAGTCTCCGCTCGAAGGACGTGTCGTTTAGCGCCGACCAGCGCGATGAACTCCTTGCTACGGCAGACGAGTCATTGGAGAAGCTCATCCACCTGGTGGAGAACCTGCTCGACATGAGCCGCTTGCAGGCCGGCGCGCTCGGCGTGCAACCCCAGCTGATCAGTGTGGCTGAGGCGATTCCCCGGGCCATCGACGATCTCGGCCAGCAGGCCCAACATGTGATCGTGCAGGTGCCTGATGGGTTGCCCGAGGTCAACGCCGACCCGGGACTGTTGGAACGGATACTGGTGAACGTGCTGGCCAACGCGCTGCGCTACAGCCCGGCGGACGCGCCACCCACCGTCGCCGCCAGCCATCACGCCGGGTCGGTCGAGGTGCGCGTGATCGATCACGGACCGGGAATACCTTCGGCGGAGCGTGAGCGTGTCTTCAGGCCCTTCCAGCGACTGGGCGACCGCGACAACGAGAACGGCGTCGGTCTTGGGCTCGCCCTCTCGCGAGGGCTTGCCGAAGCTATGGGGGGCGCGCTGGCGGCGGAAAGCACCCCGGGCGGAGGATTGACAATGACTCTGTCGCTGCCCGCCGCGCAGTGACACACCGTGTGCAGCCGACGCACGGACCTGGCCGATGCGACGACTGCAAACAGCCGGGTACAGACTGGAGGAAGCGCCATGAGACCGTGCGGCGATGAGACCGTGCGGCGATGAAGCAGTGCGGCGTAACAGCCGGCTATCAATCAACCCGGCGCAAGGGAAGAGGCTGCGAGCATCGTGCCGACCAAAGTGCTTGTTGTCGATGACGAGCCGCAGATTCTGCGAGCTCTGCGGATCAACCTCCAGGCACGACAGTACGACGTGGTGACGGCCAGCGACGCGACCAGCGCGCTGCGGGAGGCGCGGACCCAGCGGCCCGATCTGATCGTGCTCGATCTCGGACTACCCGACCTCGATGGAGTAGAGGTGATCCGTCAGGTGCGGTCGTGGAGTCCGGTACCGATCGTTGTGCTGTCTGGGCGGGCGGACAGCCGCGACAAGATCGAAGCGTTGGACGCGGGAGCCGACGACTACGTGACCAAGCCCTTCAGCCTGGAGGAACTGCTGGCCCGGGTACGGGCTGTGTCCCGGCGGCTCAACGAGCCCGCACCGTCCGCGTCTGTCGACATCGGACGCTATACGGTCAACCTGGATCGGCGGACTGTCGCCGTAACGGACGGTGACAGCGAGGGGCCGCACCTGACCCGCACCGAGTGGCAGCTGCTGGAGATCCTGCTGCGCAATCCGGGCAAGCTGGTCGGCCAGCGGCAGTTGCTGCAGGACGTCTGGGGACCTACCTACCTGCAGGAGACCCATTACCTGCGCCAGTACCTGGCACGCCTGCGGCGCAAGCTGGAGGACGACCCGAGCCGCCCCCGACATCTGCTGACCGAACTCGGCATGGGCTACCGGTTCCAGCCCTGATCGGCGCCGACGGTCGGCCCAACCATGGCAAGCGATGCCGAGGCGCCGGCCAACCCGGGCCACCGGCGCGACCATCCGGTCCGCGACGCGCCGTAACGGCCCGCTCCGGACCTGACCTGTAGCCAGCCCACATCCGCGCGGCCCAGCGATGCCCGTCCCGCTGGCACTGGTGCGTGGTGTGGCTCGCATGACATCGTGGGGTGGTGAGCAGGCAGGCACCTCAGGAAGCGGACCGGTCCGCCCGTCTGGCGGCGCAACGACTGGGCTTACGGGTCGAAGAGCTCACCGACACCGCCTCCCACCACGCGGCGGCGGTGCTGTTGCAACATGTCTGGCGCGCAGACAACCCGGATGCCGTGTGCAACGCGTCCCTGATGACGGCATTGGCGCACGCCGGCAACTATGTGGCTGGGGCCTATCTCGGTGACCGGCTGGTCGGCGCGGCGGTTGGCTTCTTCGGCGAACACGCCCTGCATTCGCATGTCACCGGCGTGGACCGGACCATTGTCACCCACGGGATCGGCTTCGCGTTGAAGCTGCACCAGCGGGCCTGGGCGCTCGAGCGGGGCATCGGCGCGGTGCGTTGGACCTACGATCCGCTGATCGCCCGCAACGCGTACTTCAATCTGTGCAAGCTGGGCGCCACCGCCACCGACTACCTGCCCGACTTCTACGGCGAGCTTGACGACGGCATCAACACCGGTGACCCGACCGATCGCCTCGTCGCCACCTGGGAACTGGCCTCGCCAGGCGCGGTCGCCGCCGCTGCCGGCCGGCCAGCCGAGCTGTCCGCCTGTTTCGAGGAGGCCACCATCCTGCTGGGGCGTGACGGCGAGCATCCGGTTCCGGCCGAGGCCGGGCTGCCGGGTGACGGCCGGCCGCTGCGGGTCGCCGTACCGGTTGACGCCGAGGCGCTACGGGCGCAGGATCCGGCCGCGGCGGCCCGATGGCGGTATGCGGTGCGTGAGGCGATGTCCGCCGCGCTGGCCGCGGGCTACCAGGTGTGTGGCATTTCCCGTGACGGTGTGTACGCCCTGACCGTACCGGCTGCACAAGCGAACGCTGACCGGCCGGTGGTGGCTGTGGCCGGGTTGGAGGCACGATGAGCGACAACGGGCTGGAGTTGCGGCGGGTGGCGATGCCGCTGGTGGCGCCGTTTCGAACATCCTTCGGGACCGAGTACGACCGCGACGTGCTGCTGGTGCGGTGGGTGACCCCGGACGCCGAGGGCTGGGGTGAATGCGTCGCCATGTCGCAACCGCTGTACTCGCCGGAGTACGTGGACGGCGCGGCCGAGGTGATCCGGCGGTTCCTGGTACCCGCGCTGGCCGGACTGTCGCATGTGGACGCCGTCTCCGTGGAGCCGGTCTTCGCGAAGGTGAAGGGCCACCCGATGGCGAAGGCCGCGGTGCAGACGGCGGTGCTCGACGCCCAGCTGCGTGCCGCTGGAATGTCGTTCGGTCATACCTCGGTGCCGTACACCCTAGCGTCCCGGCCGGTGTCTCGGTGGGCATCATGGATGCGATACCGCACCTGCTGGACGCGGTGGAGTCCTATCTGGACGCTGGCTATCTGCGGATCAAGTTGAAGATCGAGCCCGGCTGGGATGTCGAACCCGTCCGCGCGGTGCGTGAGCGTTTCGGCGACGGCGTGTTGCTGCAGGTCGATGCGAACACCGCCTACACGCTGTCCGACGCGCGGCAGTTGGCCCGGCTCGACCCGTTCGACCTGCTGCTGATCGAGCAGCCGCTGGCCGAGGACGATGTGCGCGGGCATGCCGAACTCGCCCGGTTGATGCGCACCCCGATCTGTCTGGACGAGTCCATCACCTGTGCCCGGCGGCGGCTGACGCGATCGCGCTGGGCGCCTGCTCCATCGTGAACATCAAGCCGGGGCGCGTTGGTGGTTACCTGGAGGCACGGCGCATCCACGACGTGTGCGTCGCCAACGGCGTGGCAGTGTGGTCCGGTGGCATGTTGGAGACCGGACTCGGTCGGGCCGCCAACGTGGCCCTGGCCGCGCTGCCGGCTTCACCTTGCCTGGTGACACCTCCGCTTCGGACCGGTATTACGCCCCGACATCACCCCGCCGTTCGTGCTGGAATCCGGACACCTTCGGGTACCCACCGGCCCCGGCCTGGGTATCGCGCCTGACCTGACGGTGCTCGATGAGGTGACCACGGCGACCGAGTGGATCCCGCTGCCCTGACCGTTGTGGGGGTAGCGGGACCGGGAACGGATCCGGACCGCCTAAAAACGGATAAAAGGGACAAAAAGTGCGACTGATCAAGAGTGCGCGGAGAGCACTCTGGCTGGTGGCGTCCGATGCGCGCGGGTGCGGCAAACGCGCGCAGTGCATCGAAGCAGGAAGGGGGCGCGATGTCCGGCGACCGCTCTTTCACCGGCAGCGAGACCCGAGCCGCGATGACGTTGCGGCGTGAACATGTACAACCGCAGCGTTACCGTGTGGTGATCGAGGGTGAGCTCGACCTACGCAACGCCATGGACCTGCGGGCTGAGATCTCCGCGTTGCTGGCCGAGCGACCCATCCCGACAGACGTCGAACTCGACCTGGCCGGCGTGACCTTCATGGATTCGTTGGGTCTGGGCACCCTGGTGGTCGGTCACCGCATCTGCGCCCAGTTGGGGGTGCGCTTTCGGGTGCGCAACCCGTCGGCTTTCGTGAGCCGACTGCTCGAGGTGTCCGGACTGCGCGACTGGCTGTCCAGCGCCAACGCACGCTAGCGGGCCTGGTACGCACGCAAGCATGGTAGGCCCAGGCGACCCGGCTGGTCGTGGGGCCTACTATGCGCGCATGGGTATCCTCAGAACCGGCGCCGGCCTGCTGTGCTGCGTGCTGCTGTTGGCCGTGGCCATCGGAGCCGCCGGCGTAGTACTGTCCCGCTCCCGCCGCAACTAGACATCCCGCCGCAACCAGACATCCCGCCGCAACCAGACATCCCGCCGTAACCCAACACCATCCACTGTGGATGTCAACGGGTGGATGCGTTCGTTCGCGGACGCCGGGCCGGAAGCGGCCTGCGGTTGAGGCGGGGCGCCCGGCGCCTTCCCGTTTTTGCCACCGCAATGTGATGGACTGGGCGAAATCGCGCACCGCGTCGGCCAGCCGGTGCGAGGCCGAGACCACGCCGAAGGAAAGTCCGGACAACCCGCTGTCGAGAGCTACCGAGGTGACCCCATCGGTGATGATCAGAATCGGCTGTCCGTCCTCGTCGATTTCCCGATAGGTTGTCACATCACGGAGCGAGATTGCCGCGATTGGTTCGGGGAAGCCGCGTTGGCCGGCCAGTTCGGTGGTCGGCAGGTCTGATCCGTTGGGCCCATTCATGGGTATCAGGATAGCCACGATATGGCGTCCCGGGGTCGTCCGATGGAATGAGTTCCTCGGACCGGGCTTCCGTTTTTCCATATCCGAATTCTTGGTTCTCCAGGTCGCACATTCTGTGCGTCGAGGTTGTTTCTGTATCCGGGATACGGATATTCATCCAGGCCTAGCGGCTCGGGGTGTTGCCCCGAGGTGGGCGCGCGGTGAACGGGCGACGGTTGCGTCGGTGCCGGCCGGCCCCACCGCGCTCGCGCAACTGCCAGCGGGCGGTGATGGACGTGGCGAAGTCCCGGACCGCGTCGGCGAGGCGGTGCGAGGCGACCACGACGTTCACCGACAGGCCGGCCAGGCCACTGTCCAGCGCGACCGCGGTCACCCCGTCCGTGATGATCAGAATGGGCTGACCGTCCTCGTCCACGTCGCGGAAGGTAACCGCGTTGCGCAGGGATATGACCGCCACCGGTTCTGGAAAGAGCCGGCTGTCGGGAACATCGCCCGTCGGGCCGTCGGGTCCCGCCTTGCCATTCATATGACCCAGAATAGAGCGCGCGGTCGCGGTTGGACCTTTGTTGCATGTCGGCGGATTGGGTCGGGATCTACTCAGTTCTGCCGCAGGACATGCGCGTGTGTCTATGGTGACACTCTGTCGGGTGAGGTCGGACGTCGTGTCCGGTGCCCCAGTCGCAGGGATGGCAGGCTGGGGGCTGCGCCGCGCCTGGCGCACTACGACCCGGTGTACTGCCGGCCCACCACCCCACCCGGCGCGCTGCGCGCCGATGTGGCCCGCGTCGGCGGGGTGAGGTCGGCCTGGCTGAGCCGGCACAACTCCGCGATGAGCGCGTGCGGGTCCACCCCGGGATCGATCAGCTGGACCCGGTCCGGGCGTAACGGCGGCACGCGGCACGTGTGAGATGAGCGGGTGCAGCGGGCCGCTGGTCCGTCTCGTCGGTCGCCGAACAGGTGCTCGTGCAGCTTCTCGCCCGGCCGCAGCCCGGTGTAGACGATCTCGACCGGCGTGGTCCGCCTCGGCGGCCAGCCGGCGGCCACGTCGGCGATGCGCACCGGCTCGCCCATGTCGAGCACCAGCGCCTCGCCGCCGCCGCCGATGGCGGCCGCCTGGAGACCAGATGCGACCGCCTCCTGCGACGGTCATGAAGTAGCGGGTCACGTCCGGGTCGGTGACCGTGATCGGCACCGCCGGCGGCGGATCTGCGCCTGGAACGCGGTGAGCACGGAGCCGCGGCTGCCCAGCACGTTGCCGAAGCGGACGCTCAGGTACGTGCCGCCGATGCCGCGGTTGCGGCGTAGTCGCGGTGAGTCGCTCGGTGATCCGCTTGGAGTAGCCCAGCACGCTGACCGGGTTGGCCGCCTTGTCGGTGGAGATGTTGACGAACTTCTCCACGTCGCGGGCACGCCTCGAGCACGGTCTAGGGTGCCCCAGACGTTGGTCTTCACCGCCTCGGCCGGGGTAGCGCTCGAGCAGGGGGAGGTGCTTGAGCGCGGCAGCGTGGAACACCACCTCGGGCCGCCGGGTCGGCGAACACCTCGCGCGATGGCCTCCGGGTCGCGCAGGTCGGCCAGGATCAGTTCGGGCCGAGTCGAGCAGGGCCCGGCCCTGCAACGACAGCTGCACCGCGTGCAGCGCCGACTCGTCCCGGTCCAGCATGATCAGCTCGGCCGGGTGGAACAGCCGGATCTGCCGGCACAGTTCTGAGCCGATCGAGCCGCCCGCCCCGTGTGACGAGGACCCGCTTGCCGGCCAGGTACCCGGCGATCGGGGCGAGATCGGCGACTCGCTGGCGCCGGCCGAGCAGGTCCGAGATCTGCACGTCGCGCACGTCAGCCAGGCGGGCCCGGTTGTCCAGTAGTTCACCCACCGACGGCACCACCTTGAACGCCGCGCCGGCCTCGAGCGAGATCCGCTGCACCTCCCGGATCAGCGTCGGCATTGGCGCTGGCCACGGAGAAGATGACGGTGGTGGCGCCGGTCTTCGCGACCGCGGACGGTATGTCTGCCGGCTGCCCAGCAGGGCCACCCCGTGCACGCGCAGGTGCCGCTTGTCCGGATCGTCGTCGAGCAGCCCCACCGGTACGTACGTGCTGGTCGGATCGCGCAGGATGGCCCTGGTCAGATCGTGGCCGGCAGATCCGGCTCCGAACAACAGCACCGGTGTGGCCACCTGCCGGTCGGGCCGCAGGCGCCGCTCGTGGCTGCGCCGGCTGTGGTAGCGGCGGCCAAGCATCAGCACCAGCGCGACGGTGCCGCCCACCAGAGGAGTGCTGGCCGGGACCAGGCGGTCTGCCAGGGCCAGATCGAAGCCGAGCAGCAGCGCGGCGGTGCCCAGCACGGTCGCGGACACCGCACCAGCCTCGTCGAAGGTGCCCAGGCCGTGGCGGCCCCGGTAGAGGTATTGGGTGTGCCCGATCAGGGCCTGTAGCCCGATGGCCAGTGCGGCCATGCTGATCGCCCGGATCAGTTGGGACCGGGTGAGATCGAACTCGTACCGCGTCCAGACCGACATCATGATGCCGGTCAGCCAGGCCGCGGAGTCGAAGAGGAGAGCTGTCGCCGGACGTGGTCCGGGACGGCCGCTACGCCTGAGCGAGCTCCGTGCTGTTGGGTCCATCGTGTGCCAACCCACCCGTGATGTAGGGGACATTTAGGTTCTAACGGTGTATTGCATCCCACTGAGGCTGCCGATGTGGCACGAAAGGCCGCTCTGGCCTATCAATCACCTTTTGAAGGGCAATACGAGGATAAAAGTAGACGAAACTCGTCTAACCTTGCCGAAGGCATGCGACATCGGAGGCTGGACTGTGGATCTACGTGACTATCTGAGGGCGGCCCGACGGCGCTGGTGGCTGGTGGGGTCGGTGATGATCGCCGCGCTCGGTCTGGCCGGGGCGTTGATTGCGCTGTCCGTGCCTCAGTACGCCACCACGATGACCTTGTTCGTCACGACCCCGAGCCAGGGCGGCGTCACGGACTCGTACCAGGGCGGTCTGTTTTCCATGCAGCGGGTGAAGTCATACGCCCAGGTGCTCACCGGGGACCGGCTGGCCAGGGATGTCGCCGCAGATCCTGACATTGGTCTGAGCCCCGCGGCGGTGCAAAGCATGGTGACCGCGCGGGCGGTGCCGGACACGGTCCTGCTCGGGGTGACCGTGATGGACAGCGATGCGGGCCGGTCCGAGCGGGTCGCCAACTCGCTGGCGAAGCATTTCGCCACCCTGGTCGAGTCGCTGGAGACCCCGGTCGCCGGCGGCAAACCGGCGATCAAGGTGGATGTGGTGGCAGGGCCGATCCTCGACCCCGAACCGGTTTCACCCCGGCCGGTACGGATGTTGACGTTGGCCGCCCTGGTCGGACTGCTGATCGGTGCCGGCTTAGCGATCCTGCGCGAGATGCTGGATGTCACCATCAAGACCGCCGAGACGCTGGGGTCGGTGACCGAGGCGCCGGTGCTGGCCGTGATCCCGTTCGACACCAGTGCCCGGCAGATCCCGCTCGTGATGGCCGGCGACCCGCACTCCGCCCGGGCGGAGGCGATCCGGCATCTGCGTACCAACCTGCAGTTCGTGGACGTCGACCGTCCGGTGAAGGCCATCGTGATCACCAGTTCGGTGCCGGACGAGGGCAAGTCCACCACCGCGGTGAACCTGGCCATCGCGTTCGCCGAGATGGGCCGCCGGGTGGTGCTCATCGAGGCCGACCTGCGCCGCCCACGCATGGCCGAGTACCTGGGCATCGAGGGCGCGGTCGGTCTGTCCAATGTGCTCGCCGGACAGGTGGCTGTGGCTGACGTACTCCAACCCTGGGGGCACGGATATCTGCAGGTGTTGGCCAGTGGCTTCATACCGCCGAACCCGAGTGAGCTGCTCGGCTCGCGCAACATGTCGGCGTTGCTGACCCGACTGCGCACCGACTTCGACATCATCCTGATCGACACGCCGCCGCTGCTGCCGGTGACCGACGCGGCCGTGGTGGCCACCCATGCCGACGGCGCTGTGCTGGTGGCGCGATCCGGCAAGACCGCCACCACCCGCGTCCGCACCGCATTGGCCAGCCTCCGTGCGGTCGACTCGCAGATCCTCGGGTGTGTGCTGAACATGCAGCCGACGAAGGGCAATGTCGACCACTACTACGGCACCTACTACCGCAGTGAGCAGGGCAGGCACGGCACGGCGGCCGTCCCCGGTGCCGGATCGGGCCGTCTCGCCCCGGCCCAGCCTCCGGGGCCGTCACCTGAGCACCGGGTCAGCCTCACCGCGTTGCTCGACGATGGCGAACCCACGATCATCCAGGATCCGACACCCGACAGCTTTGGCCGGCGCAGCGTCAGCCCGGGCCGATAAGCGTCAGCGCGGGTCGCAGCGAAAGCTGTATTTGGTGGGCACACGCCCGGAAGTCCGCGGCCGTGCCGTTCACCGGATCGGCAAGGTCATCGTGGTCGGCTTCGACCGGCTGCAGGCTGCCCCGCACAGTTGCCAGGCGGACCAGCAAGGTCGCCAGCGTCTCGCCCGCCGGTGCCACGGTGGCCCCTTGCTGGCTGAGCGCCTCGGCGAGCCGGCCGAACTGGCGGATGGTGAAGGTCCGCCGCAGCGCCACCGGCGCGAGCCGGACGCAGAATGCCCGCTGCTCGCGGGTGGCGGTGAGCACCAGTCCGGCCGAACTGACCAGGTCGGCGGACAGCGGCTGGCTGCGGAAGCCGGCCGGGTCGGCGCCCAGTTCGGCGAGGGTCCGCGCCGCGCCGGGATGCATGTCGTCGCCGGACCGTGCGTGCGTACCGGCACTGGTCGCGGTGATTGCGGCGGGGGTTCCGAGCTCGACGAGCGCGAGGCGGGCCAGCCGTTCGGCCATGGCCGAACGGCAGATGTTGGCATGGCAGACGAACAGGATCATGGTGCCCTTACCTGGGGCGTTGCCTTGATGTGCTGCCAGTACCCTAATACGGCCGAACGGTGCGTGGCCGGCGCCCGCTCCGACCGGCCCCGATCAATCATCGGGGAGCGATTGTGGTGAGGAAAGCGTTGCGCTGGGGGCTGCGCGGCATACGTCGGGTCGTGGTCCGCGCCGCGTCGATGGCAAGGATCTCCTACCTGTGCCTGGCCTACCCCGATGTCTCGATCAGCTTCGATTGCTACATCGGGCCGGGCTGCCAGTTCAACATCGGCCGCGGTAGTCGCATCGTGTTCCGGCAGGTCCACCTCGGCCGGGGCTGCGAGGTGGATGTCGGCGGTGGCGCGCAGTTGCTGCTCACCTCCGTCTGGATCGGACAGCATTCGGTGCTCGCCGCCCGGGAGGGCATCCGGATCGGCGCCGGCACCATGGTTGCCGAGATGTCGGTGATCCGCGACGCCAACCTGTCCCGGGCCGGGGGCCGGCCGCTGACGGACGGCAACCATGTCGCCAACGCGATCACCATTGGTCGCGACGTCTGGCTCGGTGCCCGGTCGACTGTCCTACGTGGAGTGACCATCGGCGACTCGGCCACCGCTGGCGCGGGCGCCGTGGTGACCCGGGATGTCGCGGCCGGCGTCACCGTGGTCGGGGTGCCGGCGAGGGTCCGGCGCTCCGGCGTCACCGCACCCGCGGACCGCCGGCTCCACCCGCCCGGCGTCGCTGAACCGGTGGCCCCTCAGCGGGCGCCGTAGGCGTAGTAGCGGATCGACGGACGGGCGTCGGTGGGGCGCGACCACACAGTGAAACCGGCGTCGTGCAACAGATCAGTGACCGGCCGGTAGGTTCGATGCCGCTCGCCGTCGTCGCCGCCGCGCTGGTCGCGTAGGCTGGCCCGGAAGTCATGACAGGACACGACAATGTTGCGTACCGCGGCCAGCACGTGCGTGGCGGCCCGCAGTGCCGACAGCTCACCTCCGTTCACGTCGATCTTCAGCAGGTCTATCCGGTCGACCCGGACCAGTTCCATCACGTCCGGCAGGGGCAGGCCGGCCACCGCGATCTCGGCCCGGTCCTGGTCCGGATAGACGTTCTGCCTCGTTCCGGTCACCGCGGCGAGCAGGGCGGTCGCATTGGTCAGCCGGTTGAGGGCCACGGTACGGGCGAGCAACCGGAACAGGTGCGGATGCGGTTCGACGCTGATGACCCGCCCGGTGGCGCCCACCAGTCGGGAGAACAGCCGCACCTGCGCACCGGCCCCGGCGCCTACATCGACGACCACATCACCGCGGCGGGGGGAGTAGCGGTAGAGAAAGTGGTCGCGGGCCAACTGGTCCTGGTGGCGGGCGGACGGCCCGCCCAGGCGCGGATGCACCGCGATCCCCTCGCGGTAGCGCTGGATCCAGCCGTCCTCGAACCGGCGGACAAGGCACGGCTCCCGCCGCCACGCCGACACCAGGACCGAGCCGAGCGGTCCGAGCAGCAGCGGATGGACGCGGGCGCCGATCCGGTCGAGTCGCCCGCGGCGCACCGCGTCCCCGAGCATCGCGACCACCTTTCCATGGGTGCCGTACCGAGTATCTCACCCAAATCTCCGAAAAAGGTGTGAAACGGGGCGTATGAGCCAGACGTCCACGGGAGTCCTGGTACGTGATCGGAGGAGTGAAATCCGATCGGCCGGATGTCGCTTCCGCCCGCAATTGCGCAGTTCTGGGTTAGCGTCACGTCGACGTACTCGTTGTGAACTTTGCGGAATGCGGACTGACGGAGGAAGATCATGCGGTGTGTTCGGCGTCTCCTTACGCTCGCCGTGGCGGTGTGCGCCCTGCTGGTGTCCGGCGCGGGCCTGGCTCAGGCGGCTGAACCCTATCCCATTCCCCCGCCTGTCGTAACGGTCGACCGCGCAACCATCATCGTTGGCGAAAGCGTTGTCGTTTCGGGCAGCAACTTCGGCGCGAGCGAGATCATCGACGTCATCGACAACTTCCAGGGCGCGGCAATGGGCCAGCTCGGGCGCAGTGCACGCGGTGGTCTGCTGGCCGGCAAGGATGTCACCGTCACAGCGGACGACACCGGCCACTTCTCGGTCACCGTCCGCCTGGACCGCGTGGGCACCCACGTGCTCGTCGCGACTGGCCGCACCACCGGCCGCACCGGCTCGGTGACCGTGAAGGTCCTGCCCGAGGGAAGTCAACTTCCCACCACCGGTAACGACGGCAGCTACCTCGGCATCATCCTGATCGGCTCGGCGATAGTCCTCGCCGGTGCCTCGCTGCTCGTCTTCGCGCGGGTGCGACGGCGTACCAGCAAGGTCGAATCCTGACCCGCCGCGCCACGTGGTCTGGGCCCGCAAGGTCCGGACCACGTGGCGCGTCTGGCAGGCCCGGGTTCGTCACGAAACGCAGCGGGGTGGCGCCGAACTCATCGGCTCAGCCGGGCGGCTGAAGATGTGCCACAGCAGGATGAGGGCGGGCACGGTCACCGCGAAGCCGGCGACCAGCACCCCGAGCGTCACCGGCAGGGTCTGGCCGGGTGCGGCGGCCTGGTCGACGGTCAGGTCGGGCGGCAGGATGACCGGATAGGTGGCCACGGCCCAACCGGCCACCACGCTCGCCACCGCCACGGTCGCGGCCGCCCGGGCCAGCACGAACCGGCGCACGAGCAGCGCCACGATCGAACTGGCGCCACCGGCGGCCGAGGCGAAAAGCAGGGGCAGCGCCCGGTCGGTCAGCCGGCCGGCGAGATCCGGCGCATCGATGGCCAGCACCGGCACAGCCAGCACGGCGACGGCACCGCAGACCACCGCGGCCGCGATGGCGCGCCGACGGAAGTCGCCGGCCAGGTCGGCCCGGCCGAGGCGGCGCGCCTCCTGGCACAGGAATACCGCCGCCAGGTAGGTGCAGAAGACGAGCGCCAGCACCGCCGCGACCGGCGGGAAGATGCCACCCAGCCGGCCGGTGGCGACCGCACCCGCGCACAACCCCAGCATGGCCGGCGTCGCGGTGGAGGCGATCGCGAAGACCCGGCCCCACGTCGCGGTGCCGCGTACGTCCGGGCCGCTGGGCGATGCGCCGTACTGGCGGAATATGAACGCGGAGCCCCGCAGCACGATGCCCACAAGCGCGATGCCCAGTGGCACCGCGAGCAACCGGGTGAGCTGGCCGAACGCGGTCGGGAAGCCACTGAACAGTCCGATGAGGACAAACACCAGCCAGACGTGGTTGGCCTCCCACACCGGGCCCATGGTGGTGGCGATGAGGTCGCGCTGCGCCTTGCGGCGTGGCCCGCGGGCGAACAGATCCCAGGCGCCGCCGCCGAAGTCGGCCCCGCCCAACACCGTGTAGGCGACCGCGCCGGCCCCGATGATGGCGAGGATCCCGTCCGCGGCGGTCATCGGGGTGTCCTGGCGAGCTTGCGCAGCACCGCGATCAGCGAGACCGCCAGCACCGTGTAGACCGCGACGGTGGCGTAGAAGTACCAGTACAGGCCGGGTGCGTCGGAGACCGCGTCCGCCGTACGTAGGGTGAGATGCACGATCCAGGGTTGCCGGCCCACCTCGGTGACCACCCAACCGGCGATGAGGGCGACCACGGCCGCCGGCCCGGAGACGGCGATCGCCCGCAGGAACCAGCGATTGTCGAAGAAGGCGGCCCTGCGCCTGGCCCGGTAACGCCACCAGACCCAGCCGGCCAATGCGAGCAGGCCCATGCCGATGCCCACCATCAGGTCGAACGCGTAGTGGGTGAACAACACCGGCGGCCGGTCGCTGGGTGCGACCACGTCCAAGCCGGTGACCACCGCGTCCGTACGGCCGTGCAGCATCAGTGACAGCAGGCCGGGCAGTTCCACCGGGCCGACCGACAATGGGGCTTTGGGTCCGGTGTGCCACAGGGCTTCGAGCGCGGCGAGCTTGACAGGCTGTTGCGCCGCCACCGCCCGGGTGGCCCAGTCACCCACGATGACCTGCACCGGGGCCACCGCCGCACCGAGGACCAGCCCGACCGCGAGCCCCCGGCGGTGGTAGGCGTCCCGGCGGCCGCGCAGCATGGCCACCGCGTAGACGCTGGCCACGCCGAATCCGGTGCACATCAGGGCGGCCAGCACCATGTGGGTGACCTGGTGCGGCGTGGCCGGGGCGAACAGCGGCGCGAGCGGTTCGGCCGAGATCACCTTTGCGCCGGACTCGACAAAACCGACCGGCGTGTTCATCCACACGTTCGCGGTGGTGACGAAGACGGCAGATGCCATGCCGGCCACCGCCACCGGCACACCCATCCACCAGTGCAACCGCGGTGACATCCGGTCCCAGCCGTACAGGTAGAGACCGAGGAAAATGGCCTCGAGGAAGAACGCGAAAGCCTCCAGGGTGAACGCGATGCCGAACACGCCGCCGTAGCGGCTCATGAAGGTCGGCCATAGGATGCCGAACTCGAACGAGAGCACGGTGCCGCTGACCGCGCCGACCGCGAACAGGACCGCGAAGCCCTTGGCCCAGCGGCGCGACAACTGGTACCAGACCTCGTCGCCGGTGCGCAACCACCGCCACTCGGTGTAGAGCAGCAGCCACGGCAGGCCCATCCCGAAGACGGCGAAAATGATGTGGAAGGTCAGCGAGAAGGCCATCTGTTCGCGGGCCGCGGTCAGGTTGTCCAGCATGGGCAGCCTCTCGTCTTCTACGTTACGTAGAACTTCTACGCGCTGTAGAATAGACCGGGTGCGGCGCGTGCGGCGAAGGTGGAAAGGGTGAGGCATGCCACGTCTGGGAGAACTGGAACGGTCCGTCATGGAGGTGTTGTGGGCCGCCCCGCTACCGTTGACCGCGAAGGCGATCTGCGACGAACTGGACTCGGCCTCCGCGCGCTCGCTCGCCGTCACCACCGTGCTGACAGTGTTGTCGCGGCTGGAAGGCAAGGGGATGGTGACCCGCCGGCGGGAAGACCGGGCGCACACCTACGCCGCCGCCGCGACCCGGGAGGACCATGTGGCCCAACTCATGCGTGAGGCGCTGGGCACGGCCGGGGACCGCGACGCCGCCCTCGCCCGGTTCGTGGGTGAGGCCTCCGCGGAGGAGGCCGACGTGCTGCGCCGCGCCCTGCGTTCGTTGCGGCGTCCATGATCGCGCTGTGGCTTGCTGTGTTGGGCGTGGTCCTGATCTGGCCGGTGCCTTCCTTGTTGGCTCGCAGCGTGCTCGCATTGCGCCATCCGGTGGCCGCGTTGCTGTTGTGGCAGGCCGTCGGGCTGGGCACCGGGCTGTCCGCGGTCGGTGCCGGCATCGCCTATTGGCTGAGTCACCGGTCAGGACCTAGCCTCGCGGTCGGGGTGGCGGCGGTGGCGGTCGCGCTGTATCTGCTCGCCGTCATGATCACAGTGACCGTCCGTACACTGGCCCGGCGGCGCCGGCACCGGATGGTGCTCGACCTGGTCGGCACCCCGCTGCCGGCGCTGCCCGGCGGCCGGGTCCTGGATTCCGCCATGCTGGTGGACTCAGCCACCGCGATGGCCTATTGCCTACCGGGACTACGGCCGCGCGTCGTGGTCACGTCCGCGGTGTTTCGCGATCTCACCCCAGGCGCTCTCGCCGCGGTGGTCGCGCACGAACGGGCCCACCTCGACCAGCGCCACGATCTGGTTGTGTTGCCGTTCGTCGCGTGGCAGGCGGCCTTGCCGTTCCTGCCCGGTGCGCGTACCGCCCGGGCTGCGGTGGCCCTGCTGGTGGAGGCCCTTGCCGACGACACCGCCTGTGACCAGGTCGGCCCGCGACCGCTCGGTGAGGCCCTACGCGCGGTCGCCCTCTCCGGCGCACCGTCCGATATGGATTCTGGCGAGTCCCGCCCCAGCGTCGAGGTCAGGCTGGCCCGTCTGGGGGCATAGCCTTTCAGCGTCATGCCGGTCGTGGCAGCCACCGCGGGCTGCCTTCTCGGCTTATCTGTCCCTTATCGCCCGCTTATCTACGGTATAGTATCGAACATCACGTTACGTGTGGGAGCATGTAACCCATGCAGCCAACGCTCACCAGTGCGCCAGGTGGCCTTCAGACGGAGGTCGAGCGCCGGGTGCCCACGGCTATCGCCGACGTCTTCGCCGGGAGCGCTGACGATCTCCCCACCCGCCTGGCCAACATGCAGCGCTATGCGAGAAGGGCTCAGGTTACTCGGTTCGCCGCGCTCTATGAGCTGTTCAAGCTGGTGCTTCCGGTCAAGGGCTCCATTGTGGAGTGCGGAGTGTTCCGGGGCGCGAGCTTCATGACCTTCGCTCAGCTCAGCGCCGCACTCGAGCCGACCAACCTCACCCGGCGGATCTACGGCTTCGACTCCTTCGGCGGCTTCCCATCCGTCTCCGCCCACGACTGTCCGCGCCAGACGGGAGCGTCCGTGGGTGATCTCGCGGCAGACAGCTTCGCCGAGCTCAATGAACTTCTCAAGATCTACGACACCGACCGATTCCTCGGCCACATCCCGAAGGCGAGGTTGATCCGCGGTGATGTCGCCCAGACGGTACCTGAATTCGTGCGGGAGAACAGCCACCTCGTGGTGAGCCTGCTGTTCCTCGATCTGGATTTGTATGAGCCCACCATCGTCGCCCTGCGCACCTTCCTGCCCCGGATGCCCAAGGGAGCGGTCCTCGCGTTCGACGAACTGGACAATCCGCTGTGGCCGGGTGAGACGATGGCCATGCTGGACGAGGTCGGCCTTGGCCGGCTGGAGTTGCGGCGGTTCGACTTCGATCCGTACATCGCCTATGCGGTCTTGTGACATGACCGCGCTACCTACCTCCCATGATCTCGCTCGGGCCGTCCGGTGTCACGTCCTGCGGATGGCCAACGGCGGCGGGAGCTCCCACGTGGGCTCGGCGCTGTCCTGTGTGGACATTCTTTCGGTGCTGTATTCGCGGGTCATCTGCGTTGACTCCGCAGATCCGGCATGGCCCGACCGGGATCGTTTCATCATGAGCAAGGGACACGCCGGTACGGCCGTCTACGCGGTCCTCGCGGAGCGCGGATTCCTCGACCCGCAACTGCTCTCGCAGCATTACCGCAACGGTTCCCTGCTGTCGGGGCATGTGAGTCACGTGGGCATCCCCGGTGTCGAGTTCTCCACCGGGTCGCTCGGTCACGGCCTGTCCGTAGCCGTGGGCATGTCCTGGCGAGCACGGCAACGCGCAGAGGGCTGGCGGACGTTCACGGTGCTCAGCGACGGGGAGTGTGACGAGGGCAGCGTCTGGGAAGCGGTACTCTTCGCCGCTCATCACCAGCTGTCCAATGTGGTCGCTGTGGTCGACTACAACAAGCTCCAGTCACTCACCACCACCGAGCAGACCTTGGCGCTCGAGCCTTTCGCCGACAAATGGCGTTCGTTCGGCTGGGACGTGACAGAGGTGGACGGGCACGACCACGACGAACTCGCCGCCGCCCTCGGCGTAGGTCGAGACGCGCCACCGGGTCCACCCCGTTGTGTGCTCGCCCACACAACCAAGGGCAAGGGGGTCTCATTCATGGAGAATCAGGTGCTCTGGCACTATCGGTCGCCGTCCGACCACGAGCTCGCGGCAGCGCTGGCCGAGGTGGGCCGGCGATGAGGACCACCTTCTTCGCCCGTCTCCTGACGGCGGCCGTCGAGAATCCCGACATCGTCCTCATTACCGGCGATCTGGGGTTCGGAGTGCTCGAGCCTTTCATCGCGACATGTCCCGGGCAGTTCATCAACGCGGGAGTGGCGGAGCAGAACATGACCGGCCTGGCCGCCGGCATCGCCCTCGCCGGTGGCAAGGTCTTCACGTATTCGATCGGCAACTTCCCGACGCTGCGTTGCGTGGAGCAGATCCGCAACGACGTCGCCTATCACGGCGCCGACGTCACCGTGGTGGCCGTCGGGGGCGGTCTGGCCTACGGCGCGCTGGGGCCGTCCCACCACGCGACCGAGGACCTCGCGATCATGCGCGCGATACCTGGCCTCGCCGTGGCGGCGCCGGGCGACCCGGCCGAGACGGAGGCCGTGGTCGCCGACCTGCTCGCCCACGCAGGCCCGGCGTACCTGCGTCTCGGCAAGACTGGCGAGCGCACCATGCATACCGGTGCGGTGCGGATGGAGCGGGGCGAGTCGCTGGAGCTTCGCGCGGGCGGCGATATCGCCATGTTCACCACCGGCGCGATCCTCGAACTCGCCGCCGAAGCCGCCGATCTGCTGGAGCTGGCCGGGATCAGCGTGAGCTTACGGTCCTTTCCCTGGCTCGATCCCCTCGACATTGCGGCCATCCTGGTGGCCGCTGACCGCTACGAGGCGATCGTGACCGTCGAGGAACATTCGATCGTCGGTGGGCTCGGTAGTGCCGTGGCTGAGATTCTCGCCGAGATTCCGGGCGCCGCGCCGCTCACCCGGGTCGCCCTACCGCCGCGCTTCACGTCCCCGGTCGGGGATCAGAACTACCTGCGGTCGGTGCATGGCCTCGATCCGGCCGCAGTGTCCGCCCGAGTGCTCAAACAACTGGAGGAGAGTCGTGGACTGGCGCGTCAAATTCGTTGACTATCCGGAGCAGTGGCGTCGCCAGCGCGAGCATCTGCTGCCAATCATTGAGGACACCATCGCCCGAGGCGACCTCATGCTGCGTCAGCAACTGGTCGACTTCGAGGAGCATCTCGCGCGGTTCAACGGTTCCAGGTGTGCGGTCGGGGTGAGCAACTGCACCGACGGACTCCGCATGCTCGCGCACGCGCTCGACGTGGGCGAGGGCGACGAGGTGGTCAGCGTCGCGCACACTTTCATCGCCACGATTTCGCCGTTCGTCCTTCGCGGCGCGAAGCCGGTGTTCGTCGACATCGGCGCCGACCATCTGATGGACACCGACCAGCTCATCGACGCCATCACCGAGCGGACCCGGGTGATCATCCCCGTTCACCTCAACGGACGTACGGTGGACATGGCAGCCGTGATGAAGGCAGCCGAGTCTGTCGGGGCCGTGGTGATCGAGGATGCCGCGCAGGCACTCGGCGCCTCCTTCGCCGGGCGAACGGCTGGCACCTTCGGCCTCGCGAGTACGTACTCGTTCTATCCCGCCAAGATGCTCGGCGCGATGGGTGACGGCGGCGCCGTCCTGACCGATGACCCGGCCCTTGCTGCCCGCCTGCGCCAACTGCGTGATCATGGCCGCGTCACCAAGAGCGATGTCGACGGCTGGGGCTTCAACTGCCGCCTCGACAATCTGCAGGCGGCCATTCTGGACTGGCGGCTCAGCCAGCTGCCGGCCTGGATCGAGCGGCGGCGTGCGGTCGCCCGGATGTACACCGCGATGCTGAGCACGGTGGACAAGCTTGAGCTTCCGGTGGGTCCCGACGACGACACACAACGCGTGGACGTTTTCCAGAACTACGCCATCACGACCGACGACCGCGACGGGCTCGTGGCGCACCTGCGCGCCGACGGGATCGAGACCCTCGTCTCCTGGCCGCTCGCGATACACAAGCAGCGCGGGCTCGGGCTGGACCACTGGCGACTGCCCAACACCGAGCGGCTGTGTCACCGGGTGCTCTCCCTGCCGATGCACGCCGAACTCACCGACCAACAGGTCGAGTTCGTCGGATCGAGCGTTCGCCGGTTCTTCGGTGTCTCGTAACGGCAACCCGGATGCGAGGTGATCTGGTGACGCGGCCATCGCGGTACTCCGAGCTGACCAAGCGGCTCATCGACGTCGTGGCAGCTGTGCTGGTTCTGGTGGTGACCTCCCCCCTGGCCGCGTATGTGGCGTTGCGGATCAAGGGGGAGGACGGTGGTCCCATTCTCTATAGAGGAGCGCGGGTCGGTCGCGACGGTCGTGAATTTCCGATGTTCAAATTCCGGAGCATGGTGGTGGACGCCGCGCGAATCGGCGGACCTTCGACGGCCGACGACGATCCCCGACTCACCCGCGCCGGCATGTTCCTGCGGAAGTGGAAGCTTGACGAGTTGCCGCAGTTCGCGAACGTGCTACGCGGTGAGATGAGCCTCGTCGGCCCGCGGCCCCAGGTTGCGCAGGACGTCGCCCGCTACACCAGCAACGAGCGGCGGCTGCTCAGCGTGAGGCCGGGCATCACCGACTGGGCGTCGGTCTTGTTCCGCAACGAAGGCACGATTCTGGCCGGGCACGCCGACCCTGACCGTGCCTACGATGAACTGATCCGCCCTCGCAAGCTCGAGCTTGGTCTTACCTATGTGCAGCGACGGAGTCTTCGTACGGACCTCTCGATCCTGTGGTTGACGGTCCGCGCGGTGCTCCAGCCGTCACGCGCGGATGCCCTGCTGACCCGGGCACTGAGCCGGACTACGCCCGGGACTTTGAGCCAGACACCAACCCCGACACCGTCCAACGCCAACCGGGTCGGCTGATGGAAGGCTCAACGCAGGTGTCGCGCGTTACACGCCTGCGGTCCATGGTGTCGTGGATCCCGGTAAGCGTGCGCAAGGACTACGCTGCCACGATCGCCGTCCAGATGCTGACGGTGTTGTTGGGGTTGTTGTTGTTTCATGTTGTCGCCCAGACGGTCGGCGCGGAGGGTTTCGGCCAATATCAGGTGGCGAGAGGCCTGATCGCCACGCTGCACCCGGTGGCGACGATCGGTCTGGTGTTGGGCCTGCAACGGTATGTGCCCCGGGTCGCTGGCGGCGGGCAACGCCTGGTGCGCCAGGCGTTCTGGGTTCAGCTGGCCGCGGTCACCGCCTTCGGTGCGGTTGGCTGGCTGCTCGCCCGCGACCTGGCGGATCTGCTTGGGGTCATCGGCGGCACCCGGTCGGTACTCGCGGCATTCGTGGCCCTGGGTGGGGTCTGCTTGGTGTCCGTGTCGGCTGCCGGACTGCGCGGCACCCACCAGGTCCGGCGTCCAACACGATCGGCCTGCTGGGTTTGGGCGTGATGCCGCTGGTCGCGATTCTTCTGGAGGCGAGATCGACGCATTCCTCTTCCTTCAGGGGGTGACAACGGTGGTCGTCGCGGCGTGCGGCATCGCGGTGGCCGGTCGGCGCAGCCACTCCCGCCTTGCCGGGACGGACCGTTGCCGAAGCGGAGCCTCACGCCCTCGTTCGCTATGGCATGCGTCGAACGCCGGGAGACATCGCGTTGCCCGCGCTGCTCGCCTACCCCCGCTTTTCGTCGCCGGCTCGACGCGCACGTCACCCGAGGCCGGCTACATCGGCTTCACTGCGTCGGCCATCACCTTGATCTGTTCGTTGTTCGGAGTTCTCAGTCCCGTACTCATGCCACGGTTGAGTCGGCAGCTGGCCGGCACGGGCGTCTCGGCCCCGGTCTGGAAAGGGCTGCGCGCATTGCCCCTGGCCGCCTCGGCACTTGCCGTGTCGGCAGCACGGGGTTGAGCCTGTGGGCGCCGGAGTTGATTCAGGGCTATCTGGGTGATGGATTCTCCGACGCGGTGCCGATCGTGCGTCTAGGTCTGCTCGCGTCTGTTCCGCTGGCGGCGTTCTATGCGGCCCGTCCGGCGCTCGATGCCATCCAAAGTTCGCCCGTGACCGTCAAGCTTATGATTGGCAGCCTGGTTTTGGAAGTAGTCGTGACCATTCTGGCGGGCCGCATGCTCGCTCCGGTCTACGCGGCAGTGCTCGGCTTGGACGTCGCGATGGCGTTCTTGGGCATCCTGTCCTATGTGGCCCTGCTCGCGGCCACTCGCGGGGCACAACGCGAGGCAGGGTGACGGCTGGCGCCACCACCAGCCGAGTTCCCGGCCTTCCCATCCTGCTGCTGGCGTTCGCAGCCTTGTTGGAGGGTCGCTTCACACTCGATCGGGTCGGTATCAGCGAGCCCCTGCTCAACGATCCTCGGACCATCGTTTTCGTGCTGTTGATGGCAGGTGTCGCGGCCGAGACGAGCAACGCCAGTCGGCACATTCCGCGTCTGGCGCCTGTGGACAGGCGCTTTGTCTATCCGATCATGCTCTTCCTCGGCTACCAGGCGGCCTCCGCCGTGTGGGCACCCGAGGGTGCGCGCCTGATCTTGGAACTCACCGACATCGCGGCACTGGGACTGCTCGTCATCGCATATGCTGCCCTGGCGAGATGGGATCGGGAGCGGGTCACGCGGGTGACACTCGGGTGTTTCCTCGTGGCCGGGGTCGTCTACTTCCTCGTCGCCGCGAGCGGGAGCGGCCACGATGCGAGCGGTCGGTGGGCGGCTCTGGGCGGCGGACCCAACGTCTTCGTACGAATCATGGTCCTTGCCTCGATCGCCGCCGTGTACTTCTACTGCCGCAGCGGGCGTATCGTCTGGCTCTTCCCGATCCCCGCGTTCGCCGTCGGAGTCTTGTTTTCCGGCTCTCGTGGTGGCCTTCTGGCCTTTGCCTCGGTCATCGTCCTTTGTGCGATACCGAGCCTGACGCGGCTGCGTTGGTCTGGCCTGGTCCGCGTCGCGATGACGGCGATTCCTCTTGCTGGCCTGACCTGGCTGTTGGCAGGCGGGGCGGTATCGCAGGTGGTACAGCAGCGGTTCGTGAAGTTGACCATCGAGGATGGGTACACCTCGAACCGAGATGCGCTCTTCAGCGCGGCGATCGACATGTTTCAGGAGCACCCGATTGGCGGGGTTGGACTGGGCGGCTTCTACGCGATCAACGGGTCGCTTCTGGGCAACTTCTACGTACACAATCTTCCGCTTGCCGTGGCGGCCGAAGGCGGCATCATCGGGATTCTTCTTCTCGCCGCCGCCATCGTAGGCCCGTGCCTCGCGGTCAGGGGCCGACCGCGCACGCTCGAAGCACGGTTTGCCGCCGCGTGCGCCATCTTCATCGGCGCGGCAAGCCTCTTCTCCGGTGACTACTATGACGCGAGGCTCATGTGGGTATTTCTCGCTCTGGCGACTGTGACCCCGACCCATACCCCGGTCCCGCCATCGGTCGCAGAGGCGACCACGGAGTCGTTGCGCAATCCAGCCATGGCACAGGAGTCGTCATGACAAGCCGACTGTTCGGGCTGGCGACCGGATCAACGCGTCACCTACGCGGGCCACACCGTCGGTGTGGCCGATCAACGCCACCGCGCGGACGTCGCGGGGTGTGTGGGTTGCCTCCGCCCGCAACCGCACTCATGGCACATCCTCCGGTGGTCGACCGGCCGCGGAGCACAGAGCAACGTTGGGAGTTAGGCCATGCGGTGGACGCACAAGGCGAGGATCCAGAGGGCCTGTGCCCGCGCGCCGCTGGGGCGAATCCTCTATCGGCAGCTACAGCAACGCTTCGGCAGGCTCGATGCCGATCCATTTCGACGACTGCCGCAGCATGCCTCGCTGATCCGAAACCTGTCCGAGTATGGTTTCGATACCGACGGAGCGCGCTGTCTTGAAGTCGGGACCGGGCATCTGCCCATTGCGCCGGTCGCCTTCTATCTTGCTGGCGCGGGCGAGGTCGTTACCGTTGACCTCCACCGGCGGTTGCACCCTGCGCTGACAAGCGAGATGCTCGCCCGGCTCGTGGCGTCCGAGGACCGGTTGGTCAGGCTGTACGACGGGTTGGTGGAGGCGCAGCAGTTACGTGAGCGGCTGGCCCTTGTCAAAACCCTGATCGGTCGGCCATTTGATCTCCTCGAAAAGATCGGGATCCACTATGTAGCACCTGGTGACGCGGCGCGGATACCTGATGCCGATGCGACATTCGACCTGAGCTTCTCCATCACCGTGCTTGAACACGTGGAAACGGACGCGATGCGCCGCATCCTGACCGAGGCCCGCCGGGTGCTGCGGCCACATGGCCTTGCTGCACACCTCATTGACCCGAGCGACCATTTTGCCCACCAGGACAGCAGCATCACGAGAATCAACTTCCTACGTTTCTCGAGCCGCGAATGGCGTCGGCTTGGCGGGAACGAATTCTCGTACTCCAACCGGCTTCGTGCATCGGAGCTAGAACAGGTATTCCTGGACTGTGGCTTCAGCATCGAACGCTCCTACCGAACCGTCGATGAACGCAGTCTGGCGGCACTGAGCAACGGCTTTCCGCTCCATTCGGATTTTCAGCACTTCGACGTCACCGACCTCTGCACGACCGGCCTGGAGATCTACGCGCGACCCCGGTCGGCGTCTGAGACCGAGATGGCGCCAAGGCGGTGAGCCCACAACCCAGACCATGCGTGAACGACGCCACCACGACCCTCCCACTGGTCAGCGTCGTCATCCCGTGCCGCAACGAGGTGGAGTTCGTCGCGGCGTTCCTCGACTCCGTCCTGGCGAACGACTACCCGGAGGACCGACTTGAGATCATCGTCGTCGACGGGATGAGCGATGACGGTACCCGTGAGATTGTGCGCACGTATGAAGCGGGATCTGCGCATCTCCGTATGATCGACAATCCGCGGCGGACCAAGCCGGCGGCGCTCAACATGGGAATCCGTGAGTCCCTGGGAGATATCGTCATCCGACTGGATGTACACGCCGAGTACCACCACGACTACATATCCAAGTGCGTACGTGGCCTTCTCGAACATCCCGCCGCGGACAACGTCGGCGGAATTCGGAGGTCAAAGGCGCGGAACAACACCCTCATCGGACGCGCGATCGCGCTGTCCACCATGGACGGTTTCGGAGCCGGGAACCCTCGGTACCGCACCGGGGCATCGCGTCCACAGTGGGTCGATACGGTCTTTGGTGGTTGCTACTGGCGTAGCGTGTTCGAGGAAATCGGCTTCTTCGACGAGACGCTGATCCGCGCTCAGGACCGGGAGTTCAATCGCCGCCTACGAGACGCGGGTGGCAAGATCCTGCTGCTTCCGGACATCGAGTGCACCTACTACTCTCGGAGCGACTTCCGGGAATTCTGTACGTGGATCTTCGAGGCCGGATACTGGCCATACCATGCCAGTCGCCTGGCTGGCCGGTGGATCGGATCGTGGCGCAATGTCGTGCCACCGGGTTTTGTGCTCGCCGCGGCCGCCGGCACCGCCCTGGGGGCCGCGATACCGCCGATCGGCATTCTCACGGCGACGATGCTGGCAGTCTATGGATCCGTGGCCGCATGGTCCTCCGTCCGCCTGGCACGGGCGCATCGCGATCCTGGACTGCTCGTCGCGATGCCGCTCATCTTCGCCACGACGCACGTCGTCTACGGCCTCGGATCGGTGTGGGGGATGATCGCGCCATCGCGGTCACCAGCGCGGGTTCCCCGATGACGTCGTCCGCCGTGACGCTGCACTATTACCGGGGCCGGGTGGCCCTGGCTGCCATACTCAGGAGCCTGGGCGTGGTCGCCGGCGATGAGGTGATCGTGCAGGCCTACACCTGCGTGGCCGTGCTGAACTCACTGGTACATCTGGGCCTCCGGCCGGTTTTCGTCGACATCGATCGGAACACCCTGACGATGGATCTCGACAGTTTGCGACACGCCGTCTCCGGCCGGACCCGGGCGGTCGTCGTGCAGCACACGTTCGGCGTTCCGGCGGATCTGGTGGGTGCGCTGAGGATTACGCAACCGGCCGGCGTTCCCGTCATTGAGGATTGCGCGCACGTCCTCGGGGCGCGTCTGGGTGGTCAGCCGCTCGGCAGCTTCGGTGCGGCCGCGTTCTTCTCCCACGAGTGGGGTAAGCCGGTCGTCGCGGGGGTGGGCGGGACCGCGGTCACCAACGAGGCGGGCCTCGCCCGGCGGATGCGCGAACAGTACTCGTCGTTAGCCGCACCGCCGCTACGACGGGAGCTTGTCATGTCGCTGCAGTACCTCGCCCACCGCGTGCTACCGGGCAGCGGCCTCTTCTGGCAGGTCCGTGCCCTCTACGGCAGGTTGTCGAAGTCGGGCGTCATCGTCGGCTCGTACGACGCTGATCCCCGGGCGAATCCGGAGTACGGCTGGCGCATGACCCGGACGGTGCGGATGCGGCTGTCCCGATGCGAGGTGAAGGCCCGCAAGGACCTCGACTGGCGCGAGGACATAGAAGCACGCTACTGGGCCGGTCTGGCGGCGATGGGCTTTCCCAGGCAGGCGGTTCCCGACCATACCGACGCCGTGGCGATGCGGATCCCGGTGGCCGTGGCCGCGAAGGAGCGTGTTCTGTCCGCCGCCCGGCGTCACGGTGTCGAGATGGGCGACTGGTACAACACGCCGGTGCATCCGCTGGTCGACGAGGACCTGCATACCGTCGGCTACCACCAGGGATCCTGTCCGAACGCGGAATGGGCCGCCAAGCACGTGGTGACCCTGCCCGTGCGGGCCACCACGCGATTCGAGGACGTCGATCGGTCGCTCGACCTCCTCGCCCAGCTTCGGGATCGCTGCGATGCCTGAGCTGACCGTGCGGCTGCAGGGTTCCCCGTTGTCCCGAGACCAGCTCGGGCAGGTCGCCCGGCTGCATCGGGCGGAGGTCAGCGAGGGATTTCTGTCCTCTTTGGGCGAGCCGGTTCTGCGCATGCTCTACGAACACATCGCCTCGAGCCGTCGATGCGGACTGTTCGTCGCGTACGCCGGGCCGGACACGGACCAGCCAATCGGCTACATTTGCGGCACCGTCGATGCCTCGGCCCTGTATCGCGAGTTCCTGGTGCACCGTTGGTGGGTGGCCCTGCCAACGCTGGTGCCGAAACTTCTTTCGCCAAGTCGGATCCGGCGTGCACTGGAGACGCTCCGCTATCCGCGGCACGCCGATGTTGAACTGCCCCGGGCGGAGATCATCAACTTCGTGGTGGCGCCGGTGGCGCGCGGGCGAGGCGTCGCCGCGGCGCTCTTCGGATGCCTCATGGAATGGTTCGATGCGCAAGGCTGCGCTGCGGTGAAGATCGTCACCGGCGAACAGCAGGTGCGCGGCCATGGTCTGTACACAAAGGTCGGCGCGCAACTGTGTGGGTACACGTCGATCCATCGCGGCACCCTGTCACGCGTCTACGTCTACCGCCTCACGGATGCCGGGAAGGTTTAGCTCGGTCGTGGACAGAAGGTGGTGGGTTCGACGGTGCTGGGCCAGTTGCGTACACCCGGGGTTGTCCACAATGTAGGGGTGAACGTACCCGCCGCGTCGGCGGGTGGCACCCCGGTCAGCACGGTCATCTCCACCGTCGTGGTCGTGCCCGGAGTCAGGTCGACGCCAACGACTCCGACCGCCCGACCTCGTTCGATCCCGGTACCCAGTGGCACACTCGCACCGTCGCGGCGTGCGGACACAATCGCACCCTTGGCCGGGCTGAAGGACATCACAATCGTGCGCAGCGTGTACAGCGGCACGATTGTGCCGTCGCCGGTGACGACATCGGACAGACCGGTGGCCGGTGCCGCCAGCCCCAGCGTGAGGCTGATGGTCAACTCGCGCCGACCGTCGGGCAGGCATGCGCCCGGCCGAATCTCGGTCGACCGGGTCAGGTAGTAGCCGAGCTTGGCACCGGTGCCGTCGTTGAGAAAGAGCCCGACGATCGGGGCCGCGGCGTCCTCCTCCGGCAGCGAACCGCCCAGCACGGTGTCACTGAGCAGTGCCTGCTCCGCGGGATCGGCACTCCATACGAGAATCCGACGCTCGGCGGCGGCGCGGGACAGGCCAGCCACCGCCGCGGCCGAGTCCATCGGGCCAGCGGAGAGTCTATCGAGGATGGTGCGGGCGATCTCCGCGAAGAACTGGTCCTGCTCGGTGTGGGAAGCGATCTGAGAGTAGACCTCCGACAGGAGCAGACGTACCGCATTGTCCGGGGTCAGCCGAGTACCCGACCCGGCAGTGATCGGTCCGGTCGCGGGCAGCAGGTAGGACAACGCCACCGGATCCGTGGCTACCACCCCGTCGACAGTCTGCCCGCTACGCAACCGGTACATCTCCCGGGCCAAGGCCGCCGCCGTGGGGAAATGTGGGGTGGCGTTCACGTCCGCCGGAAAAGTGCCCAGCCGGTCCGTGTAGAGCTGCCGCATGCCCGGATCCAGCGGCAGCACCGGAGCGGGAAACGTCTGCAGACCGGAGGCGGTCCCCTGCGCGACCACGTCTATCTTGCCCTGGGCCGCCCGCAGCACGGCGAACGCCCCCATTTCGCCGCCCGTCGCTCGTGGCTCGGCCAGGTTCTGAAACAGCACCAGATAGGTACGTGGGCGCGTCCAGGCCCAACATCGGCGGGAGCAGGGTCACGCCCAGGGCCGCCGTGCGGGTGATACTGACGGCGCGATCCAGCTCGCTGCGCAGTGTGGCGACGGCGGCGCCAACCGTGGCGGTGAGGCCGTCCGTGTCGATCGCCGCCACCTGGTCGCGCGCCTTTCGCGCGGCCGCGTCCGCTTTGAGTACCGGTTCCCGCAGCCGCGCCAGCGCGGCGACGTCGATCCGACCGCCGACCGGGACGAACGCGGCCAGGCCGACCCCGCCCGCCACCTCGACCAGAGGTGGCAGACCTTGGTGCACCAGATCGTCGATCGCCCGCGCGATCGTCGTGACCGCGGCCAGGTCGTCACCCACCACGGGAAGGTGGCTGCCGATTCGCCAGAGTGGATCTTGGGTCTGCCGGACGGCTGCCCCTGTCTGCTCTGCCAGCAGCGTCAGCGTGTTGTGCATGGAGGTGAGGTCACCTCGTGACATCTCGTCATGCAGGCGACCGATCAACCCGGCAGCGGTCTGCAGATGGTTGCGCGCGCTGACCCCGCGCAGCGCCACCCAGCCGCAGGCGACCATGACCAGACCGAGGACGACGGCCGCGGCGGTCACAGCGCGCCGGTGACGCCGGACCAGTCCGCGCAATCCCCGCAATCGACGCGACCGTGGGTCCGCCGACGAGTGCATCGGCTGAGCCGATGGGTCAGAGTCGGCGAGCGGTACCAAGGCACGCCCGGCGGTGTTTTCCGATGCCACCTTACATCCCCTCAAAATTGGCTAATACCCACGTGAAGCGCGGAAACGGTCAGAGATTCATCGGTCAGGGGCTCGGCCGCCCCATGCCGCGGAACTCCCAGCCCGCGTCTGTCCATAGTGGTTGGTCAAGGCAATTGAGGCCGTCGATGACCCGTTTGCCCTTGACGAGCTCGCCGAGCGCGTGGGGGTCGGCGTGGCGGAACTCTTCCCACGCGGTGAGTACGCAGACGAGGTCGGCGTCGCGAACCGCGTCGGTGACGCTGGCGGCGTAGCCTACTTCGGGCAGCTCCCGCCGGGCGTTGTCCATGCCTTCAGGGTCGTACACCGTGTTTGGGCACCGGTACGGGCCAGGGTGCTGGCCACGGCCAGGGCGGGTGAATCTCGGACGTCGTCGGTGCCCGGCTTGAAGGTGGCTCCGAGTACGGCGATGCGCAGGCCGCTGAGGTCGGGGCCGGCCGGGCCGTACGGACGGCCGAGCAACTCCGCGGCGAGCTGCACCACCCGGGCGCGGCGACGCTGGTTGATCAGGTCGACCTCGTGCAGGAACCGGATTGCCTCACCGGCGCCAAGTTCCTGAGCCCGGGCCTGGAACGCGCGGATGTCCTTGGGCAGACAGGCGCCGCCGAACCCGATTCCGGCGCGGAGAAACTTCTTGCCGATCCTGTCGTCGTACCCGATGGCCCGGGCGAGTTGGCTCACGTCGGCGCCGGAGGCCTCACACACCTCAGCCATCGCGTTGATGAAGGAGATCTTCGTGGCCAGGAACGCGTTCGCGGCCACCTTGACCAGTTCGGCGGTGGCGAAATCGGTGACCACGACCGGCACCTCCCGGTCCTCGTTGAGGGCCAGGTCGAACACACCCTTGTGCGCGGCGAGCAGCATCGAATGCGCCCACGACGACTTCACCCCCAGGACCAGCCGGTTGGGTCGCAACACATCCTCGACCGCGAAGCCCTCCTGCAGGAACTCCGGACTCCACGCCACCTCCACGTCCAGGTCGACCGGCGCATGCTTGCCCACCGACAGTTCCACCCACCCGGCCGTACCCACCGGCACCGTCGACTTACCCACGATGAGCGCCTTGCGGGTCAGATGTGGCGCCAGCGACGTGACCACCGTCTCCACATAACTGAGATCCGCTCCCAACCCGTCCCGGCGCTGCGGCGTACCCACGCAGATGAAGTGCACGTCCCCGAAGTCCGCGACCTCCCGGTAGTCGGTCGAGAAACGCAACCGCCCCGCGGCCAGGTTGCGTCGCAACATGTCATCAAGACCAGGCTCGTGGATCGGCACTGCACCGGCCGACAACTTCGCGATCTTCGCCTTGTCGACATCGAACCCGAGCACGTCATAACCGAGTTCCGCGAAACAGATCGCATAGGTCGACCCGAGATAACCAGTACCCAGGAACGTCAACCGCGGCCGCTGTGCACCCGACGGCATCATCACCGCCATCGGCTGCGGCGCCGACGCGGGTGGGTACGGCTGGGTCGCGCAGTACGAAATGCTCATCCCGGCATCGGCCGCCACCACTGACGGCCCACGCGGACGGGCATGGTGTCCAGCCGGATCCGCATTGCCCGGTTTCGTGCCCAGAGCGGGCTAGTGGCCTGATTGTCCGTCATGTTGCTATTGTGGCATACCGGCTTGTGGTCTTCATGGTTCCGGCGAAGGTCAACCGAGCGGGTAGCGCAACTCTGTCCGACGAACTATTCGGGTTGCTGCCCAGGGTGTCGTGGTCAGTCAGCTCCCTCACCGGTCTACATTGGACCATTGCCGGTACGAACAGAGCGGTGGCGACATGGACTCTCGAGACGACCACGTCGGGACACCCTTGGCGGACTGATCCGCCGACGAGTTGGGCGGTACTTGGACTAGCTACTTCCCCTTGAAAGGGGGTCCCGAAGGTGCCAGGGTGGTGGCTGTCGCCGGTTTCGGTGAGCGGTTGGTTCCGGACCAGGGTCGGGTGGCCGTTGGCGTCCGGTGAGGAGGCTGCGGTCCCAGCCGTAGCGGCGTTTGAGGTGGCTGATGCGGCCTTCGCAACCGGTTCGCCATTTGACGAGGCTGCGGAACTCGGGTGAATGCTCAAGGTCCCGGCGGGCCTTGCCGGGTTTGCCCTTGCGGGGGATGACGACGCCGTAGTAGCTAGCGGAACACGTTGACCAGCGTGACCGTCCGTGGTCCCCGGCCGCAGGACAGCTCGGTCCACTCGGCGGATTGGGGCGAGTACAAGCTGATCACACGCGTCAGCCTCCTGCCGGTCGTGCCGTCGGATCGGTTTCGGACGGTCATCTCGACCGTTACCGGCTGGTTCAACGTACTGGGCACGCAGGACACCCTGAGGTTGAGTTCCAGCTGGCTCACGCCCGGATTGATCACGCGACTCTCGGAGAGGCCGAGCACTTCGATGCCGCCCTCCTGGCCCCGCACGTCGGTCACCTCCACTGGCAGCGGGCCCAGGTTCATCACGGTCAACCTCTGCCGGAACTGGACCAGGGAGGCATCGCCGCTCACGTCGCTCGGCGTGGACTGGTCGGGAAGCAGGACGAGTTCGAGGGCCGCCTCGTCGGCGATCCGGGCGCGCTCGGCCTGCCATACATAGCTGGCCACGCCGCCCAGCGCGATCCCGGCCAGGAGCACCGCCGCCAGGGCCAGGACGCTGAACCTTCTGGTCGTCAGCGGGTGCCTTCGGCGAGCTGGCGGATCGAGACTGTCCAGATCGGACAGTACGATGACCGGCCCGTCGTGCTCTATCAGCTCGGACAAGGATGACCTCCGTGGATGGATGTTACGACAGGCACGATACGGGGAGTCGGGGAGCGTTGGCTACCCTGCGCGAGGGATCTGTTGGGTTGCCATGTCCTATGTGGACTTCAGATAATCCTTGTGACATATTAATGGGTCTGTTATGATGTCGAACATGGGTACGGGTGAGGGGATCGAGGCGGCGACGTCGCCTTCGCCTGGTGTCGTTCTGCTCGGTGACGCGATTTCGGTGTTGCGGTCGGAGTGGGCGTCGACGTTCTCGGACGTGTCGCGATTGACGTCGCTGCGGGAATTGTGGCCGCAGGTGTGTGCCCTGTCCGCGCATGTGACCGAACGGATCGGTGACATTCACGTCGCCGGTGCGGCCACCGCTGACGCGTTCGCGTCGACTACCGCGCTTCTTCGGACCCGGCTGCGGATGAGTGGCGGGGAAGCGGGCAAGTTCATCCGGGTTGCGGTCGGGCTACGTAAGCTGCGCGCGGTGACCGCCGCGTTCGCGGAGGGGCGCATCTCGCTAGAGCACGCCGACGCGATCTGTCACGTCGCGGCCGACCTGGGTGACGCGGCCATGGCTGACGGACAACTCGAACAGGTCCTGCTCGAGTACGCACTGGTCAAGAACTCCACCGACGTGCGGCAACTCGGCCGGATGATCAAATCGCATATCATCAGCAAGGAAAGCGCCGAAGAACGCCAGGTCCGCATGTACGAAGGACGGTGGCTACAGTCAGCTACCACGTTCGACGGCATGGTCCACCTGGAAGCAATGCTCGACCCGATCACCGGCGCCGCCGTGCAGGCCGCGCTCGCCGCCTACATGCCCGGCCCGGACAAAGACCGTAGCCGCACGCCGCGGCAACGACGCGCTGACGCCCTGGCGGACATCGTCACGGTCGCGTTGGCCAACAAGGACCGATCCCTGACCGGCGACGAGAAACCCCACGTGACCGTCACCATTCCCCTCGACACCCTCCTCCACGGCCACCCGACAGCCCGCAACACCAACGCGGACAACGGCGACACTGGCGACAGCGGAGCCGGCATGGGTGACGGTGAGAGTGACGGTGACGGTGACGGCCGACCGTCCGGTGCGGATGCCGATCGCGGCCAGGGACATGCCGGCGCGACGACCTGCGGTCCGCCGGCCCGGCCCAGCAACACCCGGCCCAGCAACGACGGGAATCCGCCAAGCCCTGTCCCTGAGCCGTTCGGCGACATCCTTCTACGCGTGAGCCGGGGCGCCGGTTGGTCTGCGACAGCCAGGTCAGGAAGGACTTGCCCGCGACGAACTGTTGTTGGGCGTAGATGTAGGCGCCGGAGGTCAGCGGCTTGCCCGCGGCCTTGGCTCTCATCCGCGGCAGTTGGTGCCATAGTGCGAATTGCGAACTTCGACCCGCTCCGGCTCCGCATCATCCACCGCTGACTACGCCCGAATAACCAAAATCGTGCCAGATCCACAAACTTCTGGCGTCATCAGAGGTCGAAGACGGCCGGGTGCGCTGGTCACCCTGTCGGCCCGGCGGTCCGGCCGGGCGGAAGTGGTCATGGCCGCGCGCGATCCAGCGCCGCTCTATGCCGCCCATCCCGGCCAGTGGCGCGTTCTCGCTGTCGGCGACCGATGCACTCCCGGATATGCCGAAGCGCTCCAGCAAGGCGTCGTCGACGTGGTGGTGTTCAGCAGCAAGCATGCCGACGCCCGGTATCGCCGGTCCGGCGTGGCGCCGCCTCGTGCTGTCGCTGGCCCTGGGCCAACTACCTCGTCACCGGGTTCACCCGGCTCGCCGCGCTTCCCGGACCGATAGCCTGATAAGCGACCCCCGACCATCCACAAGTGACTGACGGAGAAACCCCGGCCTCATGCCGGGGCGTCAGCGTCACTACCCACCACAGCCAAGATCAGCCGCCTTCGGAAGATCATCAACCCTCTCGCGACGGCTTAGCGAAAGGCTGAGGCCAACTCGTGATGGGTATCGTCGGCCCACTGCCGTAGGTGATACCTGTCGGATTGGGACGGCGGGTGTCAAGTTCGCTGACACGAACTCGACACCCGCCCTGCCCAAGCGGGAAAATGTGAGCGCGACTCGCGTCTCGGTTCGGACGTGACTGTATTCTCTGGTCAGGGCTTTGGTGATCGTGCGGCAAATATCATCAAGGCTGCGCCAATGATCGCGAAGACCACTATCAATGCGGCGTTGAATTTGCGCGCCGACTCGTTGTCAATGACCAGTACGGCACCTAGACAGGCAAACATGAGTCCAAAGGCGAGGGCCCCCGCGATACCGGCTTTGGGTTGCCGGCTTGTCGCTAGAATCGTTCGAGCTTGCGGAACAACAAAGAACTTTACGCCCACGACGGTCGCAAGCAGAGCGGCCAGAATCTTGAGAGCCATTGCCTTATCCTTTTGTAGGTCAGTTGATACAGTTGCTGTCGTTCACTTCCCCGGTATTGAATGCATTGATAGGGGATACAATTCCGACGTACTGGAACCTTGCGACGAAGCATGCGTTGTGAGCCTTGGCGTTGATGACATGCCAGTAAGCCTGCATGTAGTTTATTACGACCCAAAGCGCGCAGGCAGCGCCCGCAGCGCCGCCGAGTTTGCCGCATAGCACCGCGCCAGCGAGAATGCTGGCGACACTCCCACCCCCGGTGATGGCTGGATACATGACGTTGGCAGTGTAGTACCGGGTGAAGGTCCAGTTACATGAGGTCCATCCGCAGTTATAGACGTAATCTGGATCGGCGACGATCGGGTACTGAGCCTCGGTCGTGTCAACATGCTGAGTCACCGTACTACCATTGAGATCATAGTACGTGGGAAGTGCCTTCCCTCGAGCATCCTTGGCCCACGGCGCCTTGATGCTTCCTGCCACCGCTTCGCCGCCTACCGTAACGATGTCAATCCGGCCAGCCTCACCCTGGCGCAGCTTGAGTCCGGGTGGCAGGTCGAAGCCAAACGAGTAGGAGTTTGGCGCTTGCTCGTTGTTCATCGTGACGAGTGCGCGGATGGCGCCGTCTGGCAACACCTGAATTGCTGTCGACACGTCCCGACCGGCGCGAATGACCGTGCCGTCACTGGTCTGCGTCGACTTCGCGTTATTGACCTTCGGCAGTCGAAGGCTCAGGCTACCTCCTGCAGCGTTCATCACGACGAGGCTATCGGCGCTGGCCCCAATGCTCACGCGCTTGTCGGCAACGGTGGCGTCGAATGCAGTATCTACTGATGCTTTCCCGACAATTGGGTCCTCCATGCCTGCCGTCGCGGCCTGAATCGCGTTGGCTGTGGTCCGGACGCTCTCCGCTGCCCCGTCTGCGCGCAAGTGGTTTGGAGCGGCTTGGGCTACGGATGGTGCGGTGCTAAGCGCCACGGCAACTGTCACCACCGCTGCCGTGACAATTGAGAGTAGTCTGTTCCTGGTCCTCACTGCATCTCCTTGCTGAAGGCGGGAGGACACAGCGGCTGCGGTGTTCTGGCACCGCAGCCGCACCCCCCGACGGATGTATGACGCTCACCTGCATCAGCCGGCGAACGTTTTTCGGAAATTGACCATATACATATTTGGTTTCATGCGCCAGTTCCCAAAGTACCGCTACTGCCGTTCCCGTGGGTAGCGTGCCTCGGTCCTTTGTGGAGTGTGACGGGTACTGTCGGTTGCGGTCCGTGACCAGACGTCGATTCTCCACCGGTGCCAGGAATCGCCAGTCGACCGAGCGGAGCGTGGCTCTCGCAGCGAAATCTTGAGTCTGCGCCTGCCGAGCCACAGTCCGACGGGTCGTGCTCCACGGTGGACTGAATCTCCGCAACCAACGCCACCCTCCGCAGGTGTCGAACTCTCAGCAAGGTACTCCCGGAGTCACCCAACCTGGATGCACGATGGGGCTTGCGTCAATCCCACGCCGGCAGTGCATCTGACCAGCACAGACGCCTGTCATCGAGGCTGTGACTCATGTTCCGCTTGACTGGTGCGAAGCTGACCACGTCAGGTTCTGGGTCTGCGACGTGCTGACGTGCAGGTTCCACCACGTCGTCGTCCACGAGTACGGCTGGAACCTCGCCTTCGACCCGGTCGCCAACACCGTCCGCGTCACCCGACCCGACGGTCGCCCCCGCGACATAGTCTCCACCCCCGATGGGGCGAGGGCCCGATGACGGATAGGGTAACCAGTCCACATAGGACCCTGCGCAGGTTCGCCGACAGAGGTATGGTGGCCGAATGTCGATCATCATTGTGCCGTACCACCTCGACGAGCACACGCCTGACCTGGACATACCTCTGCCTGCCGGTGTCGCGGTCACCACCACGGTTGTCGACGAGGACATGGCCGGAAAGGATTTGGCCGAGGCGAGCGTCTGGTCAAGACTGGGTCACCTGCACAAGATGGTGGCCGCCGCGGTGTCGACATCTGCCCGGGCCGGTGAGATGTCCACCGTGGTGTCGGGCGACTGTTGCGTCGCGCTGGGTACCGTGGCCGGGCTGCAACGGGCCGGGATCAGCCCGTCCATCGTCTGGTTCGACGCGCACGGCGACGTACAGACTCTCGAGACGACCACGTCGGGATACCTCGGCGGCATGCCGTTGCGGATCCTTCTCGGTTATCGCCCGGAGCTCATCGCACGACGCCTGGGCCTGACCCCGCTGACCCCGGCGCAGGCCCTGCTCGTCGACGGTCGCGATCTGGACCCGCCGGAGGTCGACTTCCTGGCTGCATCGGGGCTGCGCCGCATCGCCGTGAACGACCTAACTGCATACCTGCTGCCGGACGGGCCGCTGGTGTTGCACCTGGACCTCGACGTGATCGACCCCGAGGAGCTGACCGGTCTGCGGTTTCCCGCATCCGGCGGTCCGCCGGCCGCTGGAGTGCTGGCCGCGGCCGGGCGGGTGCTCGACACTGGACGGGTGGTCGCCGTGGATATCTGCTGCACCTGGCCTCCAGGCCTGGACGACCCGACCGGCCTGCGCGCCCACATTCTCGCCACGCTCATCCGGCGGCAATGAACGTTCTTCCGGTCGATGTCTCGGCGGGCTACTTGCCCTTGCGGGCGTACTTGGCCCGGAACTTCTCCACCCGCCCGGCGGTGTCGAACGCCCGCTGCCGGCCGGTCCAGAACGGATGGCTGGCGCTGGAGATCTCCACGTCGATCACCGGATACGTTTTGCCGTCGGTCCACTCGACGGTGTTGCGGCTGGTGGCGGTGGACCGGGTCAGGAACGCATAGTCCGCAGCCTTGTCGCGGTACACCACCAGGTGGTAGTCGGGGTGAGCATCCTTCTTCATCTCAGGCTCCCTTCGGAATCGGTAAGGTAGGCTTCCCGTTCGGACTGCTCGTCGAACAGGCCGGCGAACGGGTCTGGCAGGGCCTGCCAGCCTTCCTCGCCCGCAGCCAGCTCGTCGTCGGTGAGCAGGCACGCGGTCAGACGTCTGGTCAGTCCAGCCGGGTCGAGGGTGAGGCCGACGAGGACCAGATAGCTGTTGCGGTCGCCGTAATAGGGGTCCCATTCCATCGCGGCGGCCAGCCGGCGCTGTTCGCTCGCTTCGGCCCACCGCTCTTCCGGCGCGCTGGCGAGCCATTCGCCCAGGCGGCCCATGACCACCCGGCCGCCGGCCGACTCCCAGGACAGGGCGAGTTCTGGTTGGCTGGCGATCCACAGGTGTCCGCGGGAGCGCAGTACGCCGGTGGTGACCGAGGCGAAGGCCCGGTGCAGCCGGTACGGGTGAAATGGCCGGCGGGCCCGGAACACCGTCGACACCACGTCCAGTTCCGGCGCCACGTCCGCCTCCGCCACCGCCATGCCTTCCAGGCCCCGGGTCAGCACGCCCGCAACCGCGGCACGCTGTCGCCCGGTCCGGCGCAGCCGATAGGCCAGGCCCGGGTCGTCGTGGGCGAACTGGGTGGCCCACGGAGCCAACCGCTGCAGCAGCACGGACAGTCGGGCGGTGGCCTCGGCGCCGTCCGGCGACTGTCCATACAGGACGATGGTGTCGGCGTACTCGATCTGCCGGGCCACCACGCTGGCCACCGCGCGGTGGTCGTCCTCGCCGGCGTGCATCTCCCGCCGGATCAGGTCGTCGGTCGTGCCCAGGTCGGCCATGGCCCGTTCGGCGTCGACCACGGCCACGAACGAGTCGATCCGTAGCGCATCGGACACCGGCGCGCCCTGGACCAGTACTGACGCGCAGGCCTGCGCGAGGGCATCGGGCTCGACCGCTTCTGGCAGTACCAGCACCAGATCGCGGTGGGGGTGGGATCGGGCCAGCCGGACCAGAGTAGGTAGGACGTCCTCGCGCAAGGTGCAGGAGGTGCACCCGTGCACCAGATCGACCTCTGTGTCCTCCAGTACGTCGGTGCCGGTACGCACGATGCGGTGGACGTGCCCGGCCCGGACACCGGCCAGGTCGTGGCGGATGACGATCAGCGACAGATCGTCGGCGAGCAGGGCGCGGGCCACGCCGAGAGTGGATTCTGGCCAAAAGCCAGACAACACGGTGAGCGCCGGACGAAGATCAGCCTCAACCGGGGCCGCGGTCGCGGTACCGAGTGGTAAAGCCATGCTCTGCCTCTCCTGTCCCACACGGGCGCGCGCCCGCCGTGCCCCTACCGTTTATGGGGGCACGAACATATGAATCGGCTCGTCACGGATGCCGGCACCGGGCGGATTCTCGCTCGCGGTCGCGGCGGCGGGACCGGCTCTACAACCCCTTGCTGACCGCCGCGACCGACTATACCGACGCGACCCCGGCTGGCGAGGCAACGCCGCGCAACCCGCCCAGGATGGGGATTTTGCCTGGTGGCGGGGCGACGCATAGTGCTGTTCGCGCCCGTGGCGCTCCGGCCGGCCGTACGGTGTGGGGGGCCGTAGGGCGTGCGGTCAGCTCAGCCGCGAAACGCCGCGAGCAGGGCCTGGGCCGCGCTGGCCGGGGTTGCCGTGCCGTCGCGCACGGCCTGCTCCACCTCGGGCGCGAGAGCCGCGACCGCGGTGTCGTGATGTAGCCGGTCGAGCAGAGCGTCGCGGACCATCGCCCACATCCAGCCCACCTGCTGGCGGCGACGACGACGGTCGAGTTCGCCGGTACTGGCGAGGTCGTCGTGGTGGCGCTCGACCTGTTCCCACACTTCGGTCAGACCGTTGCGTTCGCGGGCGCTGCAGGTGAGCACCGTGGGCGTGCCGGCATCCTGCGAGCGCAACAGGCGCAGGGCTGAGCGTAGTTCGCTGGCCGCGGTGCGGGCGTCCGCGGCGTGCGGGCCGTCGGCCTTGTTCACCGCGATCACGTCGGCGAGTTCCAGTACGCCCTTCTTGATGCCCTGGAGTTGGTCGCCGGTACGGGCCAGGGCGAGCAGGACGAAGGTGTCGACCATGTCCGCCACCGTGGTCTCCGACTGTCCTACCCCGACAGTCTCCACGATGACCACGTCGTATCCGGCCGCTTCCACCACGATGATCGCTTCCCGGGTCGCCTTGGCCACGCCGCCGAGAGTGCCCGCGGTGGGGGAGGGCCGGATGAACGCGGCCGGGTCTGTGGCCAATGTGGACATCCGGGTCTTGTCGCCGAGGATGCTGCCGCCGCTGCGGGTCGACGAGGGGTCGACCGCGAGCACCGCCACCCGCCGGCCGGTCGCGGTGAGCTGGCTGCCGAGCGCGTCGATGAAAGTGGACTTGCCGACGCCGGGTACTCCGGTCACGCCGACGCGGCGGGAACTGCCGGCGTGCGGCGTCAGGCGTACCAGCAGTTGCTGCGCGAGCTCACGGTGGTCGGGGCGGGTCGACTCGACCAGTGTGATGGCCCGGGCGGTCACGGCGCGGGAACCCGCGAGTACGCCAGCGACGTACTCGTCCACATTGGTCGCGTCCGGCGGTCCCAGTGGCGCGGTCAATCAGGCCGCCGGGTGCCCGAGCCGCCGGGACAGCTCGGCCAGCAGGTCGAGGGCAGCCTCGCCCAGCACCGTGCCCGGGCCGAAGATCGCCGCGGCGCCGGCGGCGCGCAGCTCGTCGTAGTCCTGCGGCGGGATCACCCCGCCGACGACGATCAGGATGTCATCGCGACCCAGCGAGGCCAGCTCGTCGCGCAGGGCCGGCATGAGACTCAGGTGTCCGGCCGCGAGAGAGTTGACCCCGACGATGTGCACATCCGCCTCGATCGCCTGCCGGGCGACTTCGGCCGGGGTCTGGAACAGCGCGCCCACGTCCACGTCGAAGCCGAGGTCGGCGAACGCGGTGGCGATCACCTTCTGGCCGCGGTCGTGGCCGTCCTGGCCCATCTTGGCCACCAGGATCCGGGGCCGGCGCCCCTCCGCCCGGGCGAAGTCGGCGGTGGCCGCCCGTACCCGCTCGATGATGCCGGCCTGGCCGGACTCCTCCCGGTACACCCCGGAGATGGTACGGATCTGCGCGGCGTGGCGCCCGTACACTTTCTCCAGCGCGTCGGAGATTTCGCCGACCGTGGCCATCGCGCGGGCCGCGGTGACGGCGAGGGTGAGCAGGTTCTGGTCCAGGTCGCCCGACTCCGCCGACCCTGCATCCCCAGACGTGGCGCGGCGGCGGCCCGGGTGAGCGCGTCCAGCGCGGCCTCGACGGCGGCGGAGTCCCGGTCAGCACGTAGCTGGCGGAGCTTGTCGATCTGGCGGGCCCGCACCGTGGTGTTGTCCACCTTCAGCACGTCGATCGGCTCGTCGGACTCGGCCCGGTACTTGTTGACCCCGATGACCGGTTGCACGCCGGCGTCGATGCGGGCCTGGGTGCGTGCCGCGGCCTCCTCGATGCGAAGTTTCGGGATGCCCTCGTCGATGGCGCGAGCCATCCCGCCGGCCGCCTCCACCTCCTGGATGTGTTGCCACGCCCGCTCGGCCAGATCGTGGGTGAGACGCTCCACATAGGAGCTTCCGCCCCACGGGTCGATCACCCGGGTGGTGCCGGACTCCGCCTGCAGCACAGTTGCGTGTTGCGCGCGATCCGGGCGGAGAAGTCGGTCGGCAGCGCGAGTGCCTCGTCGAGGGCGTTGGTGTGCAGGGACTGGGTGTGTCCCTGGGTGGCGGCCATCGCCTCGATGCCGGTGCGCACCACATTGTTGAACACATCCTGGGCGGTCAGCGACCAACCCGACGTCTGGCAGTGCGCACGCAGGCTGAGCGATTTCGGGTCGTTGGGCTGGAACTGGCCGACCAGCCGGGCCCACAGCAGTCGCGCCGCGCGCAGCTTGGCCACCTCCATGAAGAAGTTCATCCCGATGCCCCAGAAGAATGACAGCCGGGGGGCGAAGCTGTCGATGTCCAGCCCGGCGGCGAGACCGGCGCGCAGGTACTCGACCCCGTCGGCCAGGGTGTAGGCCAGTTCCAGATCGGCCGTCGCGCCCGCTTCCTGGATGTGGTAGCCGGATATGGAGATCGAGTTGTACCGGGGCATCCGGGCCGAGGTGTAGGCGAAGATATCGGAGATGATCCGCATCGACGGCCCGGGTGGATAGATGTAGGTGTTGCGGACCATGAACTCCTTGAGAATGTCGTTCTGGATGGTCCCGGACAGCTGCTCCGGTGCCACGCCCTGCTCCTGCGCCGCGGCGATGTAGAGGGCCAGCACCGGCAGGACCGCGCCGTTCATGGTCATGGAGACGCTCATCCGGTCCAGTGGGATGCCCTGGAACAGCTGCCGCATATCCACTATGGAGTCGATGGCCACCCCCGCCATGCCGACGTCGCCGGCCACCCGGGGGTGGTCGGAGTCGTAGCCCCGGTGCGTGGCCAGGTCAAACGCGATGGACAGCCCCTTCTGGCCGGCGGCCAGGTTGCGCCGGTAGAACGCGTTGGACTCCTCCGCGGTGGAGAACCCGGCGTACTGGCGGATCGTCCACGGCTGGGTCGTGTACATGGTCGGATAGGGCCCCCGCACGAACGGCGCGATGCCCGGGTACGAGTCCAGGTGCTCGACGCCGGTGAGGTCGTCGGCCGTGTAGACCGGATGTACCGCGATGCCTTCGGGGGTCTGCCAATCGTTGCCGGGGCCGGCCTCGCCGGGACCGCCGCGGCCGGCCGGGTGTCCACTGTGGGTGTACCGAGCTCCACTGTAGAGAAGTCAGGAATGGTCATCACGCCACCGCCAGATCCCGCAGAGTGGTGTTGAGCACCTCGACGGCGTCGCAGCCGGAATACACATAGGAGTCCACGCCTTCGTAGCCGGCCGGCCGGCCGGCGAGCCAGACCCGGGTGGCGCCGGCCGCCCGCAGCGCGGTGGCCAGCCGGGCCGCGTCCCGCTCGTACAGCTTGTCGTTGGAGCACAGGCAGGCAACGGTGGTGGCGGTGGAGGCGAAGGCGGCCACCGTCTGCTCCACCTCGTCGCCGCTACCGGGCACGGTCGCGACGAGTCCAGCCGATCCACTCACGACGGTGGCGATGCCACCCGCCGCGAACAGGTTGCTGGCAAAGGAGGTCCGGGCGGTGTACGCCGACAGCGGCCCGAGGGTGGCCAGGAACACGGTCGGCCGGTTGCCATCATGGCTTTGCGCGTGCGCGTCGGCGCGATCGCGGATCGTCTCGAAGACCTCGGCGTAGCGATGCCGGGGCAGGCCGCCGCCGCTGGGTTGCGGCGGTCTGTGGTGGGGCGGTCTGTGCCGTGGCGGTCGCACCGGCAGGCGTTCGGCCAGGTTGGGGAACTCGCTGACCCCGATCAGGGCGTCCCGGCGATGCGCCAGGTTGTCCGCGCGCCGGGCCCAGGTGGCCGCGAGGCGATCCGCGACCAGGCCGGTGTGCAGGGCCGCCGCCATGCCGCCGTTGCGCTCGATCTCGGTGAACCAGTCCCAGGCGACGGTGGCCAGGTCCTCGGTGAGCCGCTCCACGTACCAGCAACCGCCGGCCGGGTCGGCCACCCGGGCCACCTGGGACTCCTCGAGCAGCAGCGACTGGGTGTTGCGGGCGATCCGGCGGGAGAAGGCGTCAGGCAGCCCGAGCGCGGTGTCGAAGGGCTGCACAGTGACCGCGTCCGCGCCGCCCGCCCCGGCGGCGAAACAGGCCAGGGTCGTGCGTAACAGGTTCACCCACGGGTCGCGGGCACTGATCATGGCGGAGGAGGTCACCGCGTGCTGGCGCTGCGCCCCAGCCTCCGGCACCGCGCAGACCTCGGCGACCCGGGCCCACAGCCGCCGAGCGGCCCGGAGCTTGGCGATGGTGAGGAACTGGTCCGCGCTCGCCGCGTAGCGGAACTCCAGCTGGCCGAAGGCGGCCGGCAGGTCGAGGCCGGCCGCGGTGAGCGAGCGCAGGTAGGCCAGGCCGGTCGCCACCGCGCAGCCCAATTCTTGGGCGTCGCTGCCACCGGCGTCGTGATACGGCGTCGCGTCGACGGTGATCGCGCGCAGCCTGGCGACACCCGGTCCCGCAACGCCGGCGCACCGTTGGGCCAGCCGGGTCGCCACGGTCAGGTCGGCCGGGTCACCGGTGCGGGCCTGCCAGCCGAGCGGGTCGGCGCCCAGGTTTCCGCGTGGCTGTCCGTCCGGTGCCAACGCGAACAGAGCCGCGGCGGCAGCCTCCGTCTCGGGTCCGGCGTCCAGCACCACATCGGCCAGGTCGAGGTAGACGCCGCGCAGCGCGGTCGCCAGGTCCGCCGTTGCCAGGCCAGCGCCGCCCAACTCCAGCCAGACCGAACTGGCCCCGCCCTCCAGGTCGGCCAGGATCGCCTCGTTGGTGGCCTTGGCGTCCGGATCGGCATGATGTGCCCGGATGTCCCAGCCCGGCTGGCCCGGTGGTCGGCTGCCACGGGTGAACGGGGCAGCGCCCAGTACCCCCACCTGTGCCGGCACGGTATCGCGGGTGTAGAGCGGCCGTACCGTGATGCCGTCGTAGGTGGTGACCGCGAGCAGGTCGTCCACGGCTTCGGCCGGCGTGTCCGCGTCGGCCCGGCCGGACTTGCGCAACACGGCCAAGGCGGCCTCGCGCCACTGCGCCGCGGAGGCCGGTGACGGCGCCGGTGGTGCCGCTGGGGCTCGCGCGGCTGGCTGTTGCGGCGGGACAGTCATGAACGGATGTTAAGGGCGATGCCGTCCAGGGCACGTGCGCCAGACCCGAATTGTGACCACATCCACCGTGGCGCGCCCCTTGCAACGCCACGTTGACCTTGCTGCGCGGCCCGGCTTCAGCGACGGCGCCGGGGGGTGGAGGCGGCGTCGAGCAGGCCGGCCGGGGTGAGCGCGACGTCGTCGCGTCGACGGATCTGGTTGGGCCGCTCCCCGAGGATCGCGTCGAACGCCACGCTGACCACGTCGGGGTGGTAGTGGTTGTCGCCGCGGCGGCTTGCCACAGTGGACGCTCGCAGGGTGCCGGCATCAGAACGCTCCGCGAGACCGGGCGCCTCCGGCGGATGTTGCCGCTACGGCCCCGGTAGCTCGCCGCACAGCCTGGGCGTGGGCATCACCCTTGCCGGGGTTGGCCAGCCGGCGGGGTCGAATGCGCACCGCAGCCCGCTGTCGTCGGGAGCACGACCGATCAGGTCACAGCGCGCGTCTTCGAGTGGGACAGGCGGTTGTTGCGGATGGCCTGGCGTCGCTGGTGCGCGGTCGGCTCCGCCGCGCCACCCGGCAGCGGTTCGGCCAGCCATTGCATCAGTCCGCTCAGCGACTCGGCCAACGCGTCGGCGCGCCCCCGGCCGAGACGCTCCAGCAGTTCGCGTTCCTGCGCCTGGCGCAGCGGGATGATGCGGTTCATCAACGCCTTGCCGGCCCGGGTCGCCGTGAACACCGGCGAGCGGCGGTCGCTGCTGGGCGTTGCCCGCGCGATGAGGCCCTGCTGTTCAAGCACGGCCGCCGCCCGGCTCACCTGTGCCTTGTCCACGAAGGTGCGGGCCGAGATGGCCCGGATGGTGGACTTCGGGTACATGGTGATCTGCGCGAGCACCCGGTACTCTGCCACCGCCAGGCCGAACCGGTCGCCGACCAGGTGTGCCAACCGGCGGTCGAGAAGCTTCGCGACAATGCTCATCCGGAACGAGAGGAACGTTTCGAGCTCGACAATGTCCTCGATGGCCGGTGCTCGCCGGGGCGAAGGGGCATTGGGCGTCATCACCGTCTGTCTGGCCACGAGGTCAATGTTGACAGATCGATTCTCCCCGCGCATGGTGTGTTGGCGGGTATTCGTCGATCGACGAAGGTTTGACCTTTCGGCTGGCATCCGTTCGGTTGGCACCGCCCGCCGTACGGCTGGTTTAGCGATTCCCGCCTTGTGATCGGCGCTGTACGCGCCAGCCACGCGTCCGATGTGATGACAACAGGTGGCCCGTCTCCCTCAGGTGGGCGGCGGTGACCAGGGTGTCCGGGTGGTGGGGGCCGAGTACCCGCCGGCGCCGGTCGAGCGCCTCAGTCAACCGCGCGTACGTCTCCGCCAGTTGGCCGTGGTCGCGCAGGGCCTGGGCCAGGACCGCGGCGGTCTCGAGGGTGCCCGGATGATCCGGGCGGAGCACCGCGCGCCGCGCCGCGAGCACCTCGTGCAGGCCGCGTTCGGCCAGGTTGTACTGCCCGGCGTCATAGTGGGTCCGGCTGAGCTCATGGCGCAGCGCGAGCACGCCAGGGCGGTCCGCACCGAGCAGCCGCCGGCCTGTTCGACCGGATACAGGACTGGTTGCCGGTCCCACCGGGGCTGGCCAGCCCGGCCCTATCGGCCCGGGCCCGTCCGCCATGGCTGGGCTGGCCGGCCTTGCCCTACCCGAGCGGGCCGGCCCCTCCGCGGCGGGTCCGGCCGATCTGGCCCTACGTGGCTGGGCCATCGCGGCGGCCTACCGCGCCGGGCCGGACTGGACGGACCGGGCGTTGCCGGCGTACCGCGCGTTTAGGGCGGAGACCGCGATCCAGTTCGACCAGGTGACGACGAGCCGGGCGCGGGGTGGGCTCGGCATCGAGGTGCAGACATCCGCGGTCGATCCCTACCCTGAGCGGTGGCCATGGCCGAGGACGTCGTGGACAACAACCGCCTGCGCGTCTACGCCACCGGCGCTACGGGCAACCAGCATCCGTTGCTCAGTTGCGACGACAACAACATGTTCCGGGCCGTCCACGACGTATTCGGGCATCTGGCCAGTGGCTGCGGGTTCGATCGGCACGGTGAGGACGCCGCGTGGCTCGCGCACAGCCAGCGGTGCCCACCACTGGCCCGGCGTGCGATGACCACGCAGACGCGGGGGCAGTCCAGCGCGTTCATCTGGCACCATCGTGGCCTGCGATTGCCGGCCAGAAGATCCTCCTGTCGCCGGCCCGGTTCTGCCCAGCCGATGGCTTGTGCGGGGTGGGCTGGGGCTGGCGGTGCTCGGGTGTGTTTGTGTGTCGCCGGTGACGTACAACAGCACCGGATGCCGAGCGAACGTCGGGCTCGTCCGGGTGCGCTGGCGCTTTCGGTGCTCGGGTGTGTTTGTGTGTCGCCGGTGACGGACAATCGCGCCGGACTACAGCCCAGCCGATGGCTTGTGCGGGGTGGGCTGGGGCTGGCGGTGCTCGGGTGTGTTTGTGTGTCGCCGGTGACGGACAATCGCGCCGGACTACAGCCCAGCCGATGGCTTGTGCGGGGTGGGCTGGGGCTGGCGGTGCTCGGGTGTGTTTGTGTGTCGCCGGTGACGGACAATCGCACCGGACTACAGCCCAGCCGATGGCTTGAGCGGGGTGGGCTGGCGCTGGCGGTGCTCGGGTGTGTTTGTGTGTCGCCGGTGACGGACAATCGCACCGGACCACCGCGAGGCGGGGTCAGCCGGTCGTGGAAGCGAACAACTTTCTCAATCGCGCCCGCGACGGCGGCGGACGCGTTACCGTGAGGCGTCCGCGCGTTTTGGTTGGCTCGCCCGAAGGTTTGAGCAGGTTCCGCGGTCCGATCCGCGTACCGAGCACCAGCACCGGCAGGCGCTGTGCGCCCGCCGGCGAGTCACGCAAACGGAAGTGACTCAGGTATGCAAACGATTTGTCGTCGGAGCCTGGTACCCATCATCATGCTGGCCCTAACCGGCCTGGTCGTCGCGGGTTGTGGTGGTGGCCCGGCCGAGCAGCCGGTCAACCCAACCCAGGTCCAGCTGGAACCGGTTGGCTTCGTCGGGGCCAACCCGTTCTCGCCACCGGTGGGCACGGACCGGCCCAACGTCAAGCCCGCGACCCAGCATGGCGGTACGGTGTCCGGCGGCGCCCCGGGCCTTTTCGGTGGCACCGAACGGGTGGCCAGTTGCAATCCGCAGGCGATGGTGGCGTTCCTGCAGGCGAATCCGGACAAGGCCAAGGCGTGGGCCAGCGTACTGGGTATCACGACAGAGGCCATCCCCGCTTTCGTGGCCGGGCTGACTCCGGTCATCCTGCGCACCGACACCGCAGTGGTCAACCATGGTTTTGTCAACGGCCAGGCCACCACGATCCCGGCGATCCTGCAGGCCGGCACCGCCGTGCTGGTGGACAAGAACGGGGTGCCGGTGACCAAATGCTTCTGTGGCAATCCGTTGACCCAGCCGACCACATTTTCGTTGCAGCAGGCCAAGTTCATCGGTACGCCGTGGGTGAACTTCAGCGGCAGCACCGTCGTCACCATTCAAGCGACCACCACCGTCATCAACAACTTCACCCTGGTGGAGCCGATCAGCGGCACCGCGTTCAGCCGGCCCGCGGGCAGTGCGGGCAATGTGGACGGTCCGGCCAACGCGCCGCCACCGGTGCCGTCCATCGCCGCACCGTCGTCCCCAGGCCCGTCGAGCCCCCCACCGACCCCGAGCGTACAACCCACCACCGTCACGCCCTCACCAGGCGCACCGTCACCCAGTGCACCTTCACCAACGCCGCCTTCACCAAGCGCACCTTCACCAAGCGCACCTTCACCAAGCGCACCTTCACCAACGGCGCCCGTAGTGCCGCCGCCGTCACCGTCGGCGACGCCCACTCCGACACCGTCAGCCACTCCATCCGGCCCACCGCCGAGCGCCTCGTGGGTGGTTGGCGCCTGCTTCGCCGACCAGAGCAACGGCACGGTCAACCTGCACGGCACCGTGCTCGTGCGCAACAACGACAGCGCGACGCACAGCTACTCGCTGATCGTCCAGTTCGGACCGAACGGCACCTTCGGCCAGGCCACCGTGACGGCTCCCAACGTGACAGCGGGTCAGACCCGGGAGGTCGGCGCCACGTCTGCGGCCAGCACGCCGATCCCGACCGGGTCGGTGCCCTGCGCGATCTCCACCATTGTCAACGAGCGGGGGCAGACGCCGACCCAGGGCCCGGCCCTGCCGACGCCGACCGCGACGCCCACGCCGGTCGGTCCGGCCACGAGCAACCCGCCCGCTGTGCCGAGCACGCCACCCGTAGCCCCGACAACCTGAGCGGGCAGGCAAGCGTACGAATGATGACGTCGTTTCCACGGCCGAGCCGCCGAGAGAGCCTGAGCCGCTCGATGAGACCGAGCCGCCGATCAGGCGGGGCCAGCGATCAGGCCGGGCCAGCGATCAGGCGGCGGGGCGGATGGCGTCGACCCGGGCGACGGACCGGTCGATCTGAGCCTCGCTGATGTGTCCACTATAGACAATATTCGCGATCGTTTCGACGATCTCGTCCACGATGTTCGGGTTGTAGGCCTGCTGGTTGGCGTACACGAACAGGTCGACCCCGGCTTCGAGCGCCATCGTGATCGCCTGCGTCTGGCCGTACCGGCTTGTGATCGCGACAGCCTGCATGTCGTCGCTGACAACAGTTCCACGCCAACCGAGATTTCCCCGCAGCAGGTCGTTGACCACAGCCGGCGACAGCGAAGCCGGTCGGTCCGGATCGAGTTGTCGATTGAGCAGATGTGCCACCATGACCGAGTCGACCATGCCGCTCGCGGCCAGGCGTCGGTACGGTTCGAGTTCGCCCCGCCGCCAGGTCGTACTGACGTCGACCACGTCGAAGTCGGTGTTGCCGGTCGCGCTGCCGAAGCCGGGAAAGTGCTTGAGACACGTCCGTACGCCCACCGCCCGGTGTGCGGCGATCTCCTCGGTCGCGTTGGTGACGACAACATCAGCGTCGGCAGAGAAGCTGCGCCCGAGCTTGCCGATGGCCGGATTGTTGCGGTTGACGTTCAGGTCGACGACCGGCGCGAAGTTGAACGTGACCCCGATCGTGGCGAGCGTCTGCGCGATGTCGTGTGCCCAGGCGCGCGTCGTTGTCGGGTTGTTGTCCGCGCCGATCTGGGCCTCGGACTGCGTGGATGCGAAGCCGTCGCCGGGGTTGAGGCGGGAGACCTGTCCGCCTTCCTGATCGATGGAGACGATCAGCCGCCGCGCCGAGGAGTCGCGCAGGGTACGGATGAGGGACGTGACCTGAGCCGGCGAGGCGATGTTGCGCCGCCCGCCGATGAGCTGATCCGTACTGAACAGGATGACGCCGCCCAGTCCGCGCTGGCTGATCGCATTCATGATCCAGTCGCCGGCGCGTACCGACTCGCCGCGGAATCCGACGATGAGCAGGCTGGCGATTTTCTGTTGTAGCGACATTCCGGACGTTGGGCGTGGGTGCGGTGACGGGCCGTGGCGGGGTGGCGGTCATCGGCTGGCCGGGCGTCGCCGTGGGCGGCGTCCTGGCGGCATCCGGCCGCGAATCGATCGCAGGCCGCGAGGCCCGCCGTCGCTGCGGCGGCCGCCGCGGCCGCCAAGAGTTGTCGCCGGGACAGGTGGCCGTCAGACACCTTTCGACGGTACTGCCGAGGCGATCCCGGTCCGCCATGGCAGGACGTGTCGTGACCATATTGTCGCTCGGCGTCGTCTCCGACCTGGCGGTGTGCGGCGGCCGTCCAGCCTTGTCCAGGACTTGTCCATCCCAGCGAAGCGACTACTGGTCGGTGACGGTGACCGTGACGCGCTCCCAGGCCTGCCGCGGCAGTCGGGAGCGCCTGCGTAGTCACCCGCGAGAGGTGATCTGTGGTCACCCGCGCGGCGGCGAAGATCGCAGGCATGAGCGACACGTTGATCGCCCCTGGAACGGTCGCGCCCGATTTCGAACTCGAGGGCACGGCCGAGGAGCCCGTGCGACTGTCCAGCGATGCGCCCGACGCCGGTCATTCTGGCCTTCTATCCGGCAGACTTCAGCCCGGTGTGCAGCGATCAGATGGCCTTGTATGAGGCTGTCCGGCCGGTGTTCGAGCAATATGGGGCGGCGATCCTGGGCGTGTCCGTGGACGGTGTGTACTGTCACCGAGCGTTCGCCAAGGCGCAGGGCATCACGTATCCACTCCTGTCGGACTTCGAGCCGAAGGGCGAGGTGTCACGCCGCTACGGTGCGTACGACTCGACCGCGGGTACGGCGGAGCGTGCGCTGTTCGTGTTGGACAAGGATGGAAAGGTCGCGTGGGGCTATTTGTCGCCGTCGGGTGTGAATCCCGGCGCGGACGGCATTCTCAATGCTCTGGAGTCGCTGCCGTAAGAAACGGAGGGCACCGTCATGAGCACACCATTGTCGTACCAGACGGGCCGGTTGTCCGTGCCTGTCGGCGAGAACGACCACATCCGAGGACCACTGGACGCGTCGGTGACACTGGTCGAATACGGGGACTTCCAGTGCCCGTACTGCGGTATGGCCCACCCCGCGGTGCAGGAGCTGCTTCGCAAGCGGCCCAACACGGCGCGGTTCGTCTTCCGTCACTTCCCGATCAGCAACGTCCACCCCCACGCGGAGGTGGCCGCCGAGGCCGCTGAGGCAGCCGGGGTGCGGGACCGGTTCTGGGACATGCACGATTGGTTGTTCGACAACCAGCAGCTCATCGACGGCGAGTCGCTGCCGTTGGCGGCGGAGAAGCTGCGCATCGGCGACGCCGATACGATCGCGCGGGAGCTCGCCGATCACCGCTACGCCGACCGGATTCGGCGACACTTCATCAGTGGGGTCCACAGTGGAGTCAATGGGACTCCGACGTTCTTCATCAACGACATCCGCCATGACGGCGGATACTCCGTGGCCGACCTGATCGAGGCGGTCGACGAGGCTGCCGCCGCGTGGCCGACCGGCCACCCGCACACCGATCCGTCGTGACCGTGTCAATGACGAACGCAGCACCGCGGCTGGCCGCGAGGTCCGTCAGAGCAGCCGGGCCTCGCGGCCCCGCCTCACCGCGTCGCGGCGCTGGTTGACGTCCAGCTTCCGGTAGATGTGGCGGATGTGCGTCTTCACCGTGTTCACCGAGACGAACAGTTTGGCCGCGATCTCCTCATTGGACAGCATGCTCTGCAGGTAGCGCAGGACGGTTACTTCGCGCTCCGTGAGAGCCTCCTCCTGCCCCCGCCCGCGGCCCTCGGGATTGCGCCGGGCCGGCTCGCCCACCAACTCGTCGACAGTGGACCAGTGCGCGGTGCCGGACTCGAGATGCTCGACCAGCAGGGCCCGCAACGCGTCGGGGTCCTTGCTGAACGGGCGGCGAAAGCCCTGCGGCCCAGCCAGGTCGAGGACCCGCTCGAGGGCCTGGCCGGCTCGCCGGCGGTCACCGAGCATGTGCGCCACCTGCGCTTCGACCAGGCCGGCATCCAACCGTACGGACAGGACGCTGCCGGCCGGATTGCCGTCCCACCACGGCGGAAGCATCCGCTCGGCGGTGTGCGGGTCGCCGCCACGCAGCGCGGCCAGCGCGGCCAGCACCGCCAGGGCCGGCTCCTCGACCGCTGGATCCTCGCCCGCCGGATCGTGGGGTGCATTGTCAGGCAGGTCCGGCGCCGCCGCGCCGCTGCCGCGAGCCAGGCTCAGTTCCGCCAGCGCGGCGGTGTACCAGACCCCCATGCCGGGGGGCGGTACGGCGGCCCGGATCGCGCCGGCCGCGCCGGTGAGGTCGCCGCGGGCCGCCCGCAGCCGGACGCCGATCAGCACCGACCAGGCGTCGAGTTCCGGTTCGACCGTGAGCGCGCGCGAGCGTAGGGACAGCTGATGCAACCGCTGCGCCTCGGCCGGTCGGTCCCATTCGTGGTGGACCAGAGCCAATGCCAGCAGCGCGGCTTCGCTGTGCACGTCACGTGGCTGGCCGAGACAGGCCGGCAGTGCCAGAGCGGCCTGGGCGGTGTGCTGTGCGGCCCGTAGTTCGCCGGACACCGCGAGGACCAACGATCGCAGCCCCTGCACAGCGCGACCGGCACAGACCGGGTCAGCCGGGTCCGCGTGGTCATCGCGGTCAGTGTGCTCAGCCCGGTCAGCCGGCTGATCGGCGAGCTGGTCGGCCGGCCTGTCGGCGAGCAGCCAGCGCCGCGCCGTCGAGGTCGCCGCCGCCGAGGACAGCGGCTGCCTGCGCGGCCCGCGCCACCGACCGGACCCTCGCATCGTCGGTAGCGTCATACAGCGCTGCCGCGCTTGACTCGATGTCGGGCAGCATGGCGCTGAGTCGATGGCGGGCCAGTTCGAGCGCCATGACCGCGATCCGGGGTTGTCCACTGTGGCGCATCAGGTCCAGCCCGGTGTCCGCGCCGGCGAGGTCACCGTGGCTGAGCCGGTCCACCACGTGGGCCAGCGCCAGGTCGGGATCATCGCAAGTGGCCGCCGTGCCTGGTTCGCGGTCTGCCGCGTTGACGTGGCAACCGGCCATGGCAAGGTCGGCCGCCTGTGCGTTTCCGTCGCGCCGGTGGCCAGCCACAGCACCGTGGCGGATGGCGTCGCAGAGTAGTCCGTGCTGATCGAACCAGCCGGCGGCCGTCGTGTGCAGGTGGTCGAGCAGGTGTGCCTCGCCACGTCGTAGCTCGGCCCGCAGCGCCTCCCGGAACTGACGGTGGAAGCGGTACCAGGGTGGGTTTCCACCCAGCGGCAGCACGAAGCCGCCGGCGATGGAAAGGTCGGCCAGGTCACGTCCGGCCTCGTCCGGTCCAGAAGGGACTGGACGGGTCGGCGAGCAGGGCCGTGGCGAGCTCGCCGCTGACCCGGTCGAGCAGGCTGCTGCGGCGCAGCAGGTCGCGCGTGCGGGGCGGCAGCGCAGCCAGGACCTCGCCGTCCAGGTAGCGGCCCACATCCTGCTGCTCCTCGGTGAGTGGATCGGCGCACCCGGCCCGCATGGTGGCAAATCGTAGGCCGGCCGGCCAGCCTTCGGTCCGTGCGTACACCGCGTCCAACTCCACGGTGGACAGTGCCGGGCCCTGCTGCGCCATCAGGTCGGTTGTCTCGTCACGGGTGAAGGAGAGCTCGGCACAGCCGAGTTCACAGACCTGGTCGGCCAGCCGCCACCTCGGCACCGGCAACGTGCGGCTGTCCCGGGCGGCGACGACGAGGCGCAGCGGGGACGACGCCGCCAGGTTCGCCACAAGGCCGGCGGCGGCCTCGCCGGACGGCACGTCGTCCAGCACCAGGAGCGGTCCGGCCGGCGCATCGGCCAGCAGCGACTCGACCAGTTGCCCCACTTCCTCCAACGCCGAGGCTGAGCGCAGGTTCAGCCAGGCCACCGGGCCGGTTTCCGCGCGGTGGTCCAGCCAGGACCGCAGTGCCGAAGTCTTGCCCCAGCCCGCCGGCGCGGTCAGCAGTGTGACCGGGCGCTGGACCGCCGCATCGAGCAACTGGCTCAACCGGGGACGATGCAGGACATTGCCGCCGAGCGCGGGTAGGGGCATCGACATGACCACCCTCGTACCCGGCCCTGTGCGGCCGGTAACCTCGCGATTTCATCCGGTCCGGATGAAGCGGCGATCACCCCGCCGACGACCGGGCCAGATCTCGCCCACTGGCGACTGTGCCAGATCTCGCCCGCGGCGACTGTGCCAGATCTCCCATGGCGATGCGAGATCCGCCCGCCGCCGACCCGCCGACGCATACGCTGGAAGGGTCCTCGCGCAGCCGACTGGCCGAATCCGGAGCAGCCCATGCCTGAGGCACTGAGCACGCTCGTAGTACGCCGCACCGGCGTGAGGTATGTACCCCCGCGCGCCCTGGTGCCCGGCAAGCCCCTCACTGTGAGTGTGGCTGGGTTTCGGGGGAGGTCGGGGGCGCAGCCCCCGACGGTCTTGGTGTCTGACCCGCTCTCGCGCCCCCTGGTGTTGCTGCGCCGCCTGGCCACGGATGATCCCGACCGGCGCCGGTTGAGGTCCGAGGCGATCTGTGCCGCGCTGCCGCTAGCGCGCAAGCTGGCCCGCGGATTCCAGCGCAGCGGCGAGCCACTCGAGGATCTGATCCAGGTGGCCACACTGGGGCTGATCAAATCGGTCGACCGGTTTGACGCCGGCCGTGGCGTGCCGTTTGCCCGGTACGCGGCGCCGACCATCGTCGGTGAGCTCAAGCGCTACATCCGGGATGTGGGGTGGCGTATGCGCATTCCCCGGCGCATGCAGGAGCTGCATCTGGAGATCGTCGGCCGGATCCCGACACTGACCCAGGAACTGGGCCATACTCCAGCGGTAGCGGAGATCGCGGCGGCGCTGCGGGTCAGCGTTTCGGACGTGAACGCCGGACTGCAGTGTGCCACCGCGTACCGGCCGCATTCGCTCAACGCGCCCAGTTATCCGTCCGCGACCTCTGGTCCGAACGAGTCCACCGAGCTCGGCGACACCATAGGCTGGGAGGATGAGGAGTACAGCCACGCGATCGACCGCGCCGCTCTGCGGCAGCTGATCGCGCAACTCCCGGAGCGGGAACGCCGGATCCTGGCGCTGCGGTTCGTCCATGACCTGAACCAGTCGCAGATCGCCACCGAGATCGGGGTTTCCGCGATGCACGTGTCCCGGCTGCTGCGCCGATCGCTCACGCATCTCCGCGAGGGACTGCTCGCCGAAGCCGGGTGACGTGGCGGGTTCCCGTTGCACCGTCGCGCATTCAATCGTGGCCGGACCGAAGGAGATCCACTGTGGACATCAATCCTGCTGAGGGTGCGTTCCCGACGCTGGACGAGAAGCAGCTGGACAGCCTGCGCGGCTGTTGTGGCGACGGCGGTACGCCCCGGTGGGTCGAGCAGGCAACCACGCTCTACCGCACCGGGGACATTGTCGACGAGTTCTTCGTGGTGACCAGCGGCCTGGTCAGCCTGGTCAACGCATCGGATCAGACGCTGGGGGTGGCCGGGCCGGGCCAGTTCCTCGGCGAGGCCGGCCTGCTCACCGCGTCGCCGGCCACCTTCAGCGCGGTGGTGGCGCAGGCCGGCGAGGTGCTGGCCGTGCCGGCCGATGTGCTGGCAGGTCTGGCCGTCGCCGACTCCGGCTTCGGTGACGTACTGCTGCGGGCCTACCTGCAACGGCGTTCGGTGTCGTCCGGACCCGGTGCCGGCCTGCGCCTGGTCGGTTCCCGGTTCTCGCCGGACTCCCGCCGGCTGCGCGACTTCGCGGCCCGCAACCGGCTGCCGTACCGATGGCTGGACCTGGAGGAGGACACCGGCGCCGACGACCTGCTGCGCGGGCTGGGCCTGCACCCGCAGGAGACGCCGGTGGTGATCCTGAACGGGGACAACTTCGGCACCGGCGACCAGCGCCGCAGGCTTCTGCGCAATCCGAGCAACGCCCAACTGGCCCGTACGATCGGCGGCGGGCCACCCAGTTTCCGGGACAGCGCATGCGATGTGGCGGTCGTCGGTGCCGGCCCGGCCGGCCTGGCCGCGGCCGGGTACGCCGCCGCCGAGGGATTGAGCACGGTCCTGCTCGACGTCGACAACCACGGCGGGCAGGCCGCCCACTCGTCCCGGATCGTGAACTACCTCGGATTCCCCGACGGCGTCTCCGGCAGCGAACTGGCCGAGCGGGCGTTGCTGCAGGCCCGCAGGTTCGGGGCTACGGTGACCGTACCGGCCGAGGTGCTCTCGCTGGAAGGTTGGGACGGCCGGTACTCGCTACGGCTCGGCCGAGGGTTCACCGGTACGGGCGCACACCGTGCTGATCGCCACCGGTGCCCGGTATCACCGCCTGGACGTACCGGGGCTGGACAGGTTCGAACGTGGCGGCGTGTTCTACGGAGCCACCGCGGTCGAGGCGATGCGTTGCCAGGACCAGCCCGTCGTGGTGGTCGGCGACGGCGACGCGGCCGGGCAGGCGGCGGTGTTCCTGGCCGGGTCCGCCGGATCGGTCCGGTTGGTCGTACCAGGCGACGATCTGGCCGCGAACATGTCCCGGCATCTGGCTGACCGGATCGAGCGGACCGGCGCGATCGAGGTGCTGACCCGTACCGAGGTCACCGATCTGGACGGCGATGAGTCCCTGGCCGAGGTCGGCCTGCGCCAGTCGGGCCGGGTGAGCCGGATGAAGGCCGGCGGCCTGTTCGTGTTGCTCGGCGCGCAGCCGAACACCCAGTGGCTCGGTGACAGCCTCGCCCTCGACCAGGACGGCTTCATCCGGACCGGGCCGGATCTGGGCCAACCGCCGGCCGGGCTGGACGAACCGGGCCGGCCTTTCCTGCTCGAGTCGAGCCTGCCCGGGGTGTTCGCGGCCGGTGACGTGCGCTCCGGCTCGGTGAAACGGGTGGCCGCCGCGGTGGGCGAAGGCGCGACGGCGGTGCGGTTCGTGCACCAGTTGCGAGCCTGGTGAGGATCACCTGCCCTTGAGATGGGTTTCGCCCTGCGACATCCAGTCGGCCGCGTCCGCGTCGGTGATCGGCAGCGCGCCGGCGATGAAGCCGTCGAGGTCGCTGCCACGCAGCAGCCGGGCCGGTTTCGCGTCGGCCCGGGCCAGCCGGGCCAGTTTGGCCGCGGGCAGGCTGGAGGCTTTACCGGCGGCGGCCAGCACCACGTTGCCGTACCGGCGGCCCCGGAACATGCCGGGCTCGCCGATCGCACACACCTCGCTGAACACCGTGCGCAGGGTGGCCGCCTCGACCCGGCTGAAGGCCAGCGGTGGCAGGTCGGCCAGGTTGGTGGCGAAGACACCGTCGGGTCCGACCAGGCGCGCGCCGTGCTGGACGAACTCGACCGTGGCCACGCTGCGGGGCATCTGCGCGCCCACGTACACGTCGGTGATGAGCAGGTCGAAACTGTTGTCCTGGAACGACTCGGCCGCCTCGCGGGCGTCGGCGATGACGACGCTGACGTCAGCGTTGTCGGGCAGTGGCAGTTCCCGGCGGACGTAGTCGATCATTTCGCCGTCGTGGTCGACCACCACCTGGGGCGAACCCGGTCGGGTGAGGGCGATGTAGCGGGGCAGGCTCATCGCGCCGCCGCCCAGGTGTAGCACCCGGATCGGTGCCCTGCTCGGAGCGAGCGCGTCGATCACCGTGGCCAGGCGGCGCATGTAGGAGAAGCGCAGCGCGGCCTGATCACCGGAGTCCACATAGGACTGCGATACGCCGTCGATGAGCAGGATGAAGCCACCGTGATGTTGCTCGTCGGCGACGAGGGAGTAGGACACGAGCCCATCCTCCCAGGCCGGCCCGGGCCGACTGCGGGCAACGGCGGGGGAGTAACTCGCCCGATCAGGCGGGGGTCCGCAGCATCGGCGGGTGCAGGCCGACGGCGCGCCCGGCGCGGTAGAGGGCGGCGGGGCGGCCGGCTTCGGCGGCCCGTTTCTCGCCGGTCGGCTCGACGAAGCCGTCAGTATTGGTGACCTTACGGCTGAAATTGCCCGGATCCAGGGCGACTCCCCAGACCACCTCGTACACCCGGCGGAGGTCGGCGATGGTGAACGCGTCGGAGCAGAATGCCGTGGCCAGGGTGGTGTACTCCAGCTTCTCCCGGGCCCGCTCGAGCCCCTCGACCAGGATCTGGTGGTGGTCGAAGGCGCGGGGGCCGCCGCGGGCCAGTATCGGCTCGATCGGCTGCCAGGAGGCGTCGGTGGCGTCGGTGCCGGCCACCGGACTCGGCAGGTTCGGTGCGATGGCCAGGTAGGCCACCGTGACGATGCGACCGCGAGGGTCGCGGTCGGGGTCGGCGTAGGTGCTCAGTTGTTCCAGGTGCAACCGGTCGGAGTCCATGTTGGTTTCCTCGGCCAGCTCCCGCCGGGCGGCCGAGTCGAGCGCCTCGCCATCGCGCATGAAACCGCCGGGCAGCGCGAACTCACCGGCGAACGGCTCGTTGCCCCGCTTCACCAGGAGCACCTGGAGCGTGGCGTCGCGGACCGTGAGGATCACCAGGTCCACCGTGAGCCGGACTGTGGCGTGCTTGCGCGCGCGGATCGTCATGCCCGGATTCCTTCCTAATTGTCATATTGACATGAATCTGCAAAGACTTTTATTGTAGTCATGACACAAATGGAGTGTGAGGCCATGACTACCTTTCCTCATCCCGACCGGTGGTCGTTTCGACACGCTTACCAGGCTGCCCGTACGGTACGGCGGGCCGAGTTCGGGCGACAGGCCATCGCCACCGTACGGCCACGCGGCGTGGTCGGATTCGCGCGCCGCCGCGCGCCCCTGGCGATCATGCTGTACCTCGCCTCGTGGGAGGGCCGCCTCTGCGCAGCCGGCGCGGACGGCTTCGCGGTGCTCGAGCCTCCGGTGCGCTCGGGCGGCCGGAGCCTGAGCACTGCCGACCGGGCGCCCTGGCTGTTGCGACTGCTGGACCGGCGCTGGGACACGGTCGTGTTCGCCGCACCCCTGGTGGCGCTGCTCATGGGCGCGGCTGTGACTGCGCCGTACCGGCCGGTCTTCTGGTGGGTGGTGTCGGCGACGGTGGCCTATCTGGTCGGCCTGGCCGCGGCCCGTGCGGCGGTGTCGCTTCGCTGGCTGTCCCGGTTCACCGAACTGGCTCAGTTGGGCGCGCTTGGCCCCGACGCGCGGGTCGCCGCGGCCAGGCCGGACGATCACTGGTCGCTGTCGCTGTGTCACCAACCCCAGCCCGGGCGTACCGACGAGTTGCTCCGGGCGGTCGCGGCCCGGCTGACCCAACTGGTCGCCCGCCAGCCCGGCGGGCCGGCCGAGGCGATGGAGACGCTGGTGTGCCTCAGCGGCGGGATCACCACCTCGCAGGTGCGGGCGCTGGTGCCCACCTCGCCCATGGCGGTGGCGCCGGATCCGGCATCCGGAGAGGTGCTGGTCCTGATGGCGCCGGCCTATCCGATCCCGGCCGGCGTCTCGGGTCCGGACCGGCGCGGAAGCAGGGGAGCCGCTGCGGTCTTCTTCGTCTGGTACCTGTGTGGACTGGCCGCGGTCACCCTCGCCAACGCCCGCTACCTGGCTGAGCAGGCCGGGGTCGGGTACGGCGACGCGGTGGCCTGGCTGGCCAGCCGCCTGATCTTCTCGGACACCGCCTTCACCACCGGCACCGTCTTCAGCACTGGCTCCGCCTTCACCGCAGGCCCCGCCGGGCTCGGCGAATTCAGCTGGCAGGCCACTGCGCTGGGTTGGCTGACCAGCCTGGGCGGCCTGACCACGGTGGCCGTCGGGGTGGTCGCCGGCCAGCAGTACCTCGCCGCCCATCGTGAACTGAGAGAGGATAGCGACGCGGCCATGACCGACGTCATCACCCGTTCGCGGGTGCTCATCCTGGTGGTCACCGCGACCGAGCGGGACGCGGTGATCGATGCGGTGGTCGCCCGCACCGGGCGCACGCCGGTGGCCTCCTTCAATGGTGATCGCACCGTCTTCGCCCTCGGCAAGGTGGGCGGGGCGGACCTGTTGCTGGCCCAGGCCGGTGAGGGCGGCGTCAGCGTAACTTCGCCGGAGGCGATCAACGGAGCAGGGTCGCCGGAGGCGATCAACGGAGCAGGGTCGCCGGAGGCGATCAACGGAGCAGGGTCGCCGGAGGCGATCAACGCGGCAGGGTCGACGGAGGCGATCAACGCGGCAAGGTCGACGGAGTCGATCCACGCGGCACGGTCGCCGGATGCCGGGGCGGTGGCGCGGGCCGCGATCCGGCTGGCGCGGCCCGACTACGTGGTGATGGTCGGAACCTGCTACGGGCTGCGGCCGGATGATGACGAGCAGCGCATCGGCGACATCCTGGTCTCCCAACGGGTGCAGAGCGTCGACCGGCCGAGGGTGGCCGACCGCTTCGGCGCGACCCGGGTCCTGTCGCGAGGCGTCGACCTCGGACCCTCGCCGATCCTGCTGGAGCGTTGCCGGTCCGCCCAGCGCAGCTGGTCACGGCACCGGGCGCGGATCCACTTCGGACTGATCCTGTCCTCGAGCACGATGTCCGGGGCGCAACGGCCGATCGGAGACCTGCGCCGCCACCATCCCGACGCGCTGGGCGGCGAGGCGGACAGCGTCTACGAGGCGGCCGCCCGGCACCGGGTGCACTGGGTGATGGTGAAGGCGATCTCGGACTGGGGCGCCGGGCCGTCCGAGGAGTTCGAGGACATCGCCGCGCGCAACGCGGCCGACTTCGCCACCCACATGGTGGCCATCGGTTCCCTGCCGCGGCCCTGATCGGCGGCGCGGCCCCGATCGCCTGCGCGGTCCTGATCGGCTGCGCATCCCGATCGCCTACCGCGGCGCCCGGTCTGTCGCGCCGGTGCCGACCGCGGTGGGAACGGCACACCGCTCCTCCTGGCGAACGAGGGGACGCCAGGAGGAGCGGTAGGCCGTACGGTCAGGCGGCGACCGGCAGGGCCGCCTCGTCGCGCCGCAGCGCGACCGCCAGCACATCGTCCACGTTGGCCAACGTGTGGACGGTCAGGGCCTCGCGGACCTCGTCGGGCAGGTCGTCCAGGTCCGGCTCGTTGCGCGCCGGGATGATCATCTCGGTGAGGCCGGCCCGGTGCGCGGCGCAGCAGCTTCTGCTTCACCCCGCCGATCGGCAGCACCCGGCCGGAGAGGGTGACCTCGCCGGTCATCCCGAACTCGGGCCGCACCGGCCGCCCGGTGACCAGGGAGGCCAGCGCGGTCACCATGGTGATGCCGGCGCTGGGGCCGTCCTTCGGCACCGCGCCCGCCGGCACGTGCAGGTGGATCCGCTTGCCTGGCCAGGGCGGTCGGGTCGATGCCGAGGCGACGCCCGTTGGAGCGCAGGTACGACAGGGCGATGTGCGCCGACTCCTTCATGACGTCACCGAGCTGGCCGGTCAGGGTCAGGCCCGGCTCGCCCTCCATGCGGTGGCCTCGATGAACAGCACGTCCCCGCCGGCGCCGGTGACGGCCAGGCCGGTGGCCACGCCGGGCACCGCGGTGCGCTCGGCCGACTCCGGGGTGAACTTCGGCCGTCCCAGGTAGCCGGTGAGGTTGCCGGTGTCGACGCGTACCGCCGTCGTGTCGGTGCCAGCGTCACCGCCACCTTGCGCAGGATCCTGGCCAGGGCCCGCTCGAGCTGGCGTACGCCGGCCTCCCGGGTGTACTCCGCGGCGATCAGCGCCAGCGCCTCGTCGGCGATGGTCACCTCGTCGGCGGTCAGGCCGGCCCGCTCCCGCTGCCGGGGCAGCAGGTGGTCGCGGGCGATGGCGACCTTCTCGTCCTCGGTGTAGCCGTCCAGCGTGACCAGCTCCATCCGGTCCAGCAGCGGGCCGGGGATGGTGTCTACCACGTTGGCGGTGGCCAGGAACAGCACGTCGGACAGGTCGAGGTCGACCTCCAGGTAGTGGTCGCGGAAGGTGTGGTTCTGCGCCGGGTCGAGCACCTCCAGCAGGGCCGCGGCCGGGTCGCCGGAGTAGCCGACGGCCAGCTTGTCCACCTCGTCGAGGAGCACGACCGGGTTCATCGAGCCGGCCTCACGGATGGCCCGCACGATCCGGCCGGGCAGCGCGCCGACGTAGGTGCGCCGGTGACCACGGATCTCGGCCTCGTCGCGTACGCCGCCGAGGGAGACCCGGACGAACTTGCGGCCGAGCGCACGGGCCACCGACTCGCCGAGGCTGGTCTTGCCCACGCCGGGCGGACCGGCCAGGGCGAGCACCGCGCCGGAGCCGCGGCCGCCGACCACGTCGCAGGTCGCGCGGCCGCGCGCCGGTTGCGCACCGCCAGGTACTCCAGGATGCGGTCCTTCACGTCGGACAGGCCGGCGTGGTCGGCGTCGAGCACCGCCCGGGTCGCGGCCAGGTCGGCGTTGTCCTCCGTGGTACGCGTTCCACGGCATCTCCAGCACGGTGTCCAGCCAGGTGCGGATCCAGCCCGCCTCGGGCGAGGCGTCGCTGGCCCGCTCCAGCTTGCCGACCTCGCGCATCGCCGCCTCGCGGACCTTCTCCGGCAGGTGCGCGCTCTCGACCCGGGTGCGGTAGTCGGCAGTGCCGTCCGGCTCGTCCTCGCCAAGTTCCTTGCGGATCGCGGCGAGTTGCTGGCGCAGCAGGAACTCCCGCTGCGACTTCTCCATACCCTCGCGCACGTCGTCGTTGATCTTCTCGGTGACCTCCTGTTCGGCCAGGTGGTCGCGCACCCAGCCGACCAGCAGCTCGAGCCGGGCGGTGACGTCCGGCGCGGCGAGCAGGTCGGTCTTCTGGCTCAGGGTCAGCCAGGGCGCGTAGCCAGCCGAGTCGGCCAGTTCGGAGAGGTCGGTCATCCGCTCCATCGCGTCGATGACCTGCCAGGCGCCGCGCGCTGGAGCACGGAGGTCATCAGGGCCCGGTACTCGCGGGCCAGTTCGCGGGTGCGGCCGGTCGGGCGCGGGCTCGTCGAGCACGGTCGCCTCGACCCAGAGCGCGGCGCCGGGGCCGGGCACGCCGGAGCCGATCTTCGGGCGCCGCAGTCCACGGACCACGGCGGCAGGTTCGCCGCTGGGCAGCCGGCCCACCTGCTCGATGCGGTGGTGCCGACCGAGCCGTAGCTCGCCGTCGATGACGCGGTACCGCGAGGACGGTCTTTTCGCCGCCGGCCGTCCGAGCGGCGTCGACCGCGGCCTGGGTGGCCGGGTCCAGGGTCACTGGGATGACCATGCCGGGCAGCAGTACGGCGTCGGTCAGGGGCAGTACCGGCAGGACCCCCTGGCGGGGACCGCCGCTGTCGCTCGTCCCGGCGCTCGCTGAAGTTTCGGAGTCCAGCGACGTCGCTGGACGTGACCCTGTCGCCATGTGATTACACCCCTAGAAGATCAGAAAGCTGAGTCTGCCGGACTCAAGTCTTCCGAGGCATGATCAATTCCGGGACCCGGCTGTGACGGGCGCCACGTAGAGCCCGCAACGTACCGAGGTACAACGGCTTCGGATCACGTGACGGTCGCCCCGACATGCCTGAGCGGGTGCGATGATTGTTGGTTGCGGGTGACGCACGATCGCTCCCGTGGGCTCCAGCGCCGCCGGGCCATGGTTATCCGGTGCGATTGTTGGTCGCTGGTGACGTACAACGGCTCCGGATCACGTGACGGTCGCCCCGACATGCCTGAGCGGGTGCGATTGTTGGTTGCGGGTGACGCACGATCGCTCCCGTGGGCTCCAGCGCCGCCGGGTCGACGCGATCCGGTCCGACCACGAGCCTGGCGATGGCGCACAGGTGCCTTGGTCAGACCGGGATCCTCGCTCCGGCTATCGCGCGGGACTCGTCCCCGCACAGGAAGGCGATGGTGCTGGCGATGTCCGCCGGCTTGGTCCACTTGCTGGGGTCCGCGTCCGGCTGGGCGGCCCGGTTGGCCGGAGTGTCGATCACCAGTGGCAGGATCGCGTTGACCCGCACATTGTCCTTGGCGTACTCGGCGTGCAACGCCCCGACCAGGCCGAGGATCGCGGTCTTCGCGGTGATGTAGGCGAGCGCCCCGGCGTACGGGCGCTGGGTGGCCTGGGCCGATACGCACACCACGGAACCTCCGCCGGCGGCCATCAACACGGGGATAGCGGCCTGGCAGACGAGGTAGGTGGGGCGCAGGTTGAGTCGCAGCATCTTCTCGAAGTCGTCCACCGGTGTCTCGTGCATCCTTGCGCCCATAGCGAAACCGCCCACCAGGTTGACCACCGCACGCAAGTCCGGTCCGGCCGCGGCGACCGTGTCGCGCACCGAACTCTCGTCGGTGAGGTCGGCCTGCAGCAGCGTGATCCCCTTCGTGTCGTCGCCCAGCCGGCTCAGCTCCTTCTCGTGCACCCAGGGCACGGCAACGTGCCAACCGGCGTCCCGCAGCGCCGTGGTCACGGCCACACCGAGCCCACCCGTACCGCCAGTAACCAGTGCCGTTCGCCCCATTTGCCGCTCCTTCTCTCCTACCGACCGTTGTAGCACGCAGACCGCCCTACCACTCGCTCTTCCCTCACATCCTAGCTTCCTAGGACGCCATAGGTCGTGTGACGTAGCGCCGCGCGGCACGCGGGGTGGCAAGCACTCCAAGATCGGCCGTCGCGGCCTCGCCCATATGCGCGTTTAACCACCTTCGTCGGTGTACCCGAAACCGCGATCAAGGGGTTACGCACGGCGACGCAAACCCGACCTGCAGCCAAGCCCACGATCATGGCCAACAACCGTGATCATGCCTGCCGCACCCTGCCAGCGCACTGAACGACCCCGCCCCGCCGCCCGCCACCCGGGCGGATGCGACCTTGGTCATCCGACCACCGGATCCGGTAGCAAACCGCGCAAGGTCCACGCGGCACCCGGCGTCGGCCGGACGTTGGTCAGATAGCTACCGCATCCCCGTGGCCAACCGCGCGCGTCGGCGGCACCCGGCGTCGGCCGGACGTTGGTCGGATTGCTACCGGATCCGGTAGCAAGGTTTCCAAGATCGACTTTGGGGTGGGTAGGGTTCAGGGATGACTTCTGATGTGGCGACCGGTACGGCAGAGACGAGGCCCGGGCCGTGGATCGAGGCGCTGCGCGGATCGCATGAGCGGTTGCGTGCGCTGGTGGGCCCGCTCAACGACGAGCAGCTCGGCGCTGACTCGTACGACTCGGAGTGGACGATCGCGCAGGTGCTGTCGCACATCGGTTCCGGGGCGGAGATCTTCAGCCGGCTCCTCGCCGCTGCGCGCGACGGGCAGGCGCCGGCGCGGGAGGAGTTCGCCGCGATCTGGGACCGGTGGGACGCGAAGAGCCCGCGGGAGCAGGCCGGCGACGCGATTGTGGCCAACGAGCAGTTCGTCAGCGCACTGGAGGCTTTCGATGCGGCCACGCTGCGTAGCCTGCGCTTCACCCTGCTGGGCGCGGAGACCGACGTGACCGGGATGGCACGGATGCGGCTGACCGAGCACGCCATACACACCTGGGATATGGAGGTCGCCCTCGACTCCACCGCGGTGCTCGCGCCGGAGCCGGTGGCGCTGCTCATCGACGGTCTCGACCAGACGGTTGGTTTCGCGGCCAAGCCGAGCGGCCTGTACGCGAACATCCGGGTTCGCACGGCTGAGCCGGTACGCGACCTGGCGCTGACCGCTGGTGACGCGGTCACCGTGACCCCGTGGACCGGTGACGAACAAACCGCTGAACTGGCGCTGCCGGCGGAGGCGCTGATCCGCCTCATCGCCGGCCGGCTGGACCCCGATCACACTCCACCGCACACGGTGTCCGGCGTCGAGTTGGCCGACCTCCGCAAGCTCTTCCCCGGCTACTGACCCGCGGCGACCTCGGGAGGCGGCGATCTTGGGAAGGAGGCCGCCTCCCGGGTGGAAGTTACGTGGCGGAGAGGATGTCGACGACGAAGCGCAGGGCGCCCGGGGGGTTGCCTTCGGCCTCGGCGTTGGGGCCGTAGGCGAGGTCGGAAGGGATGTCCAGCTGCACCCGGCTGCCCACCGGTATGCCGACCAGGCCCTGGTCCCAGCCCTGGATGACACGGCCGACCCCCAACGGGAAGGTGATCGGCTCGCCCTTGTCCCACGAGGCGTCGAATTTCTCACCGGTCGCGTAGAGCACCCCGACGTAGTTGGTCGACAGCGTCTGGCCGGACTCCGTCTTCGGTCCGGTGCCGGTGATCAGGGTGTCCACCTTGAGCGCGGTGACCTCACCAGTTCCGGCGGTGACCACCGGCTGGGTCTGCAGCGCCGGGTCCAACGCCGCCGCGGAGGAGGACGCTTGCGGGGTGGCCGTGCCGTCACCGCCGAAGGCGCCGAACGCGAATGCCACACCGACGACGACCGCGACGACTCCCACGACGGTGCCGCCAACCTTGAGCCACCGCATCCGGGCCTCGGCCCGGCGGCGCTTCTCGCGGGCGAGCTTGCCGGCCGCCCGGCGATCCGCCTTTGGCGGGAGCCCCACTCCGGACCGATTTTTGACCGAGTTACTCACGGTCGTCGCCTCCTCGCCGAATAGTCACGGAAGAATTGTGGTGGTGGAGCGTACCGGTGTCACCTCGGAGCCGGCTCGGGTGGTGTGATGATGACAGATCGGCGAGGAAGAGCAATGGCGGAGGCCGCAGACATGGAGGACATCGACTTCGACCCGGCGTTCCTGGAGTTCGCCGGCCGGCTGTTCGATCTGGCCCGGACCGGGTCCACCGTCGAACTGGCGGCCTACGTTGACCAGGGAATACCGGCGAATCTCAGTAATGACAAGGGTGACTCGCTGCTGATGCTGGCCGCATACCACGGCCACGCCGAACTGGTCCAGGTGCTGGTGGACCGGGGTGCGGACGTGGACCGGGCCAACGACCGGGGTCAGACACCGCTTGCTGGCGCAGTGTTCAAGGGCGAGGACGAGGTGGTGCGGGTGCTCCTGACCGCGGGGGCGGATCCCCTCGCGGGCAGCCCGTCGGCGCTCGACACGGCCCGGATGTTCGGTCGCGAGGATCTGCTCACCGCCCGCTCATAGCAGGGCAGGGCTTGCGGCGGAGTAGGACGACGCCGTACTCACCCGGCCGCGACGGAGGTGTTCACCGTGGGCTTGTACGCCGGATTCAACAGCTGGGTGGCGGTCTCCTGGCAGATCTGCTGGCCGTACGCGTAGGCGGTGGCCCAGTCGCCGGCGATGGGGTAGCGCTGCAGCACGGCCATGGCCCAGGTGTCGGTGAACGCCATGCAGTTGATGTGCCACATCTTGTCGTTCGTGTAGTCCAACCAACCGTTCTTGATGGATACGGTGGCCTTCTCGGCGGGCGGCAGGGCGTCGCGGATGCCCCAGTCGCCCTGGCGGACTGTGGCCATCTCGTTGAGCAGCCAACTGGTCCGGTTGGACCCGGCGGCGGTGCCGTCGCCGATGCAGTCGGCCATCCGCACGGTGTCCCGGGCGGAGATCTCGGTGAAGCTCCAGCCCATCGAGCTGGTCGTGGTGTCGGTCAGCTGACACATGTCGATGAGGCGTTGGATGCTCGCCTTGCCGCCATTCTTGACGTACAGGTCCTGTGCCGCGGTGTTGTCGCTGTCGCGGATGGCTTTGTCCACTATGGCCAGTTGCGCGGCGGTGGGTTCCTTGCCGGCCTCCTGGAGGCGACGCAGGAAGTCGGCACTGAGCCAACCTTTGATCATCGAAGCCGGCCAGGTGGTGGCGGTCATGGTGTCCGAACCCCAGATCTCCCCGCTACGCCGGTCCATCAGCGCCCAGGAGAAGAAACCTTTGGCGTCCACACTGACCGGTGCATTGTGGAACCGCAGTGGCGGGGGCGGCGGCGGAGTCGGGCTCGCCGTCGGGCTGGGCATACCGTCACCGCCGATGCCGTACGATGAGGCCGAGGTGTCCGCGAACGGTGAACCGGGCACGAACCTCGCCGCCGCGCCCAATCCCGCCAGCACCAGCAGCACCAACGACCACCGCACGACGAGCCGGCCGGCGCCGCCGCGGCGCTTGCGGGCCGGTTGGCGCACCGCAGCGCGCCCGTCGGCGTTGCCACGCGGGCGTGGTACCGGACCGCCCGGCCGGCGCTCACGCGACTCGCGCTCGTACGGTGACTCATAGCGATAAGGCGGTTGCCGATCGTAAGGCCCAGGTTGGCCCGGACTCGGTGGCTGGGCCTGGCCCGGGACTCGTACCCGACCGACGTGGGGGTTCTGGTCGGAGTTCGGCCGACGATTGTCCGGTGACATTGACCTCGCGAACTTCCCGGGTAGTTGAAGGTGAACGCTGCGGATGGTAGCGCCTGAATCTCACAACGGCACGGGGCGCGCGCCGGGTATCCGGGCGTACACCTGCCGCAGGGTCAGTCGCCATGCGTGTGGGGATCATCATCCTTCCCGACCAGCGCTGGTCGACCGCTTCCCGGCGGTGGCGGCTGGCCGAGGAGTACTCCGGCCGCCGTTTGTGCTGGCCGGAGCCGGCGCGAACCGTCCTCAGTGGAGCGACATCTGTCCCTGGATGCCGCGCCCGTCTTTTCACTGGCCAGTGTGGAGGCTTTCGCTGACGCGGTGGGACGGGCCGGGGAGCTCGGTTTCACCCACGCGCACACGCACTGGTCGAGGGAGAGCAGTTGGTACGCCGGTGACGAGGCGACCCTGGAGCGGCTGGCCGCCGAGGTGTGGCCCGGTCTGGCCGCAGCCGCTGATGTGACGTAGATCTCGGCTGCCTGGACAGCCGGGGCCCGGTAACGCGCAGTGGCCGCCACCTACGTGCGGGGCGGTGGCAGCGGCCTGCGGTAAAGTCGCGCCGGTGGCGACAGGAGGGGAGTGCTGATGGGTGAGTCCGGCGACGTCGCTGGACCTGGCGTCACGGAGCCCGCGGCGCGGGACCGGGTTGTGACCATTCCCAACGCCGTCACCTTCGCCCGACTGCTCGGGGTGCCGGTCTTCCTCTACCTGCTCTTCGGAGCAGACCAGCAAGTGGCCGCCGCCATCGTGCTCGGTGTGGGCGGCTCGAGTGACTGGGTGGACGGGTTCCTCGCCCGCCGGCTCGGCCAGGTCAGCCGGATCGGCGAACTGCTCGATCCCTTCGCTGACCGGCTCTATATCCTGGCCACCCTGATCGCGTTGAGCATCACCGGTGTGCTGCCGTGGTGGTTCACCGTCGCGTTGTTCGCCCGGGAGGCGTTGCTCGGCATCCTGTTGCTGATACTGCGGCGCAACGGGTACGGCCCGCCGCCGGTGCACTACCTCGGCAAGGCGGCCACGTTCCTGATCCTGATCGCGCTGCCGGTGCTCCTGCTCGGCTCCGGTGCGCCGTCCACCCACGTGTGGACCTACCCGCTCGGCTGGGCCATGGCCTGGTGGGGTCTCGTGCTCTACTGGGTCGCCGGGGCCTTCTACGTGGTCCAGGGCGTTGGCGCGTTGCGGGATCGGGGGGCCCGGGAGGCCGCCGCGTGAACGCACCCCATGAGTCGCCGGGCGGCCGGTTCGCGCCCAACTTCCTGCTCGAACTGTTCAGCAACCCGCTTGATCCGGGGTACGCCGATGCCGCGGCACGGCTGGCCCGCTACGGTCCCCGGCCGAAGTGGCGCCGTCGTGGTGCCTTCGGGCTGCGCGTGGTGACCCTGGTGGCGGTCGGTTTCCTGTTCGCCATCTCCTACCGCGAGGTGGTGGCCACCGCGCCGGACCGTAACAGCGCGCACGTCGGCCTGGTCGAGGAGATCAAGGCGGCCCAGGCCCGTACCGACGGGCTGCAGCAGCGCAGCGATGAACTGCGCCGCGAGGTCACCACCCAGCAGCAGGCCGCGCTGGGCGGCTCAGCCGAGCAGTTGCGCCGGGTACGCGAGCAGGAGGCCCGGGCCGGACTGGCCGCGGTGACCGGTTCCGGTGTCGTGGTCCGTATGACTGACGCGCCAACCCCGATCGACCCCACCACCGGCAAGCCGTCCACCACGGAGGTCAACCGGGTGCTCGACGTCGACGTGCAGGCCGCCGTGAACGGGTTGTGGGCCAGCGGAGCCGAGGCGATCGCGGTGAACGGGCAACGGCTCACCTCGACCTCCACCATCCGTACCGCAGGCAGCGCGATCCTGGTCGACTTCCGCCCGGTCATCAGCCCGTACGACATCGCGGCGATCGGCCCGGACGATCTGGAGAAGACATTCAACCGATCAGGTTCGGCCACCGTGTTGCGCGACCTGGCCAGCCGGTACGGGCTGAGCCTGTCCACCCGCGGCGAGGACGACCTGTCGCTGCCGGCCGCGCCGAACCCATCCCTGCGTTACGCGCAGTCCGATGCCACGCCCCCACCGTCCGGACCCCCATCCGGATCTCCCTCCACCGGATCCTCCGGACCTTCCCCGACAGGTGGCCGATGATCGCCGTACTCGCTCTGCTCGCCGGTGTGGTGGCCGGTGTTCTGCTGGAGCCGACCGTGCCACTGTTCCTGCAGCCGTACCTGCCCATCGCGGTGGTGGCCGCCCTCGACGCGGTGTTCGGCGGAGTACGGGCCAAACTCGACGGCGTCTTCGACGACAAGCAGTTCGTCATCTCGTTCGTCTCGAACGTGGTGGTCGCGGCACTCATCGTGTACCTGGGTGACCAGCTCGGCGTGGGCGGCCAGCTGTCCACCGGCGTCGTGGTCGTGCTGGGCGTCCGTATCTTCGGCAACGTGGCGGCCATTCGCCGGCACCTGTTCCGGGCCTGATCGTCATGACCGAAGACCGTACGAACGAACAAGAGTCGCTGGCCAAGCCAGAGTCGGTGTCGCGTCCAGAGTCAGAGTCGCTGTCGCAGCCGGAGTTGCAGTCGCCCCCGATCCGCCGGCGCAAGCGGTTGTCCGCGGCCGGTGCGATGATCGCGCTCCTGGTCGGGTTGCTGGCCTTCGCGCTCGTGGTGCAGTTGCAGAGCAACACCGGCGACAACCAACTGGACAACGCCCGCCAGGATGACCTGGTGCGGATCCTGTCCGACCTCAACAACCGTGAACTGCGGCTGCGTTCGGATATCAGCACCCTGCAGGCCAGCCTCGACCAGCTCAACTCCGGTGCGCAGGGGCGCGAGGCGGCGTTGGCCGAGGCGCGACGGCGTGCCGACGAACTGGGCATCCTCGCCGGCACGCTGCCCGCGGCGGGCGAGGGCCTGACGATTCGCCTGGTGCCGGGTGCCGACCGGATCAGGGCTGCCACGGTGCTCGAGGCGGTCGAGGAACTACGCGGCGCCGGTGCCGAGGTCATGCAGATCGCGGGGGCCACCGGACCGCCGGTACGGATCGTCGCGTCAACGTACTTTGTGGACACCGCGGACGGTATCTCAGTCGATGGCAGCGAGCTGACCGGCACGTGCACGATCACGGTGATCGGTCCGGGCAACACCATGCGGACCGCGTTGACCATTCCCGGCGGTGTCTCCGACTCGGTGGGCCGTGACGGCGGTACGGTCGTGGTCGACGGGCCGGCCACGGTCAAGGTCACCGCCGTGCACCCCGCGGCGGAGTTGCAACATGCCAAACCGGCAGAATGACTGCGGCTGCCAAGCCGTCTGTACATGAGACAAGCGAGGGTGACGTGATCCCTGAGGACCTTCGATACACCGACAAGCACGAGTGGATCACCACCGGCGGCACGACCGCGCGGATCGGCATCACCGACTTCGCCCAGGATGCCCTCGGTGACATCGTCTATGTCGACCTGCCCGAGGCCGGCAAGACCATCACCGCCGGAGAGACGTTCGCGGAGGTCGAGTCGACCAAGAGCGCATCCGAGATCTACGCCCCCGTGTCCGGCACCGTGGTGGCCCGCAACGACCAGCTCAGCGACTCGCCCGAGCTGATCAACGCGGACCCGTACGGCCAGGGCTGGCTCATCGAGATCGAGCTGGCCGACCCAGCCGCGGTCAGTGCCCTGATGGACGCCGGCGGCTACGCCGCCCTCACCGAACAGTCCTGACGGTTTGACCTGACCGGACCTGAGCAGCGAAGATCGAATCCAAGCCCGTTTGACCGGTCGGCGTCCGCGCGTCCGGTTGACCCATTGTTTTCCGCGTGGCTAGGCTCGCCCCGTCGGCCGTTGGTTCATGGCCGACGTGTTGTAGGGGCATGTGAGGCCGCCGGTCCACATGCCTAGCCTGCGTGGTAACGCACCAGGCTTCCGTTCTCTAACCGTGAGGTGGTCCCATGACGCGCCCAGACGACGAGTACCCCCCGCTCGACGTCACCTCGACGCTGCACATGGGGTCTCTCGACGAGGTGTTGGAAGCTAACGAGAACGACGTCGTGCCGGGCCGCGTGCCGTCCCTGCCCCCCGGCATCGCCCTGCTGGTCGTGCGCCGCGGCCCCAACGCCGGTGCCCGCTTCCTGCTCGACCACGACGTGACCACCAGTGGGCGGCACCCGGATAGTGACATCTTCCTCGATGACGTGACCGTGTCACGCCGGCACGCGGAGTTTCACCGTGGTGGCAGCGGATTCACCGTCCGTGACGTGGGCAGCCTCAACGGCACGTACGTCAACCGTGAGCGCGTCGAGCAGGCCACTCTCGGTAACGGTGACGAGGTCCAGATCGGCAAGTTCCGTCTCGTGTTCATCGCCGGACCCCGGCTCGACGATGTGACGTGACGCTTGGTGACGGCACAGGGCGCAGCTTCCACGCGGGATGATCCCCGCGGCGGTCGGGGCGCGCCGGTCGCCTCCGGCGGGCCCGTCATGAGCATCGGCGAGGTACTCGCCCGGCTGCGCCCCGAGTTCACCGACGTCACCATCTCGAAGCTGCGGTTCCTCGAGGCCGAGGGCCTGGTGGAACCGCAGCGGGCGCCGTCCGGATACCGCAAGTACACCGCCGCGCACGTGGAACGGCTGCGGTTCGTCCTGACCGCCCAGCGCGACCGCTACCTGCCGCTTCGCGTCATCCGGGAGCAGTTGGCGGCGATGGATCGCGGCGAGCGGGTGCTGGGTCTGCCGCCTCCCGTTACACCGCCGCCGGCTCCTTGTGCGCCAGCCCCGGTTTCGGCGCCGGCGCCGAGGTCTGTCGATTCCGTGGCGTATTTCACGGCGGACGACCTGGCCGCCTTGTCGGCCACATCGGCGGCTGGCCCGTCCGGGTCGCCCGTCTGCGCCGCGCCGGCCCGCAGCGAGCGCAGTGGGCTGGGGGACACCCGCCTGACCCGGGCCGAACTGTCCGGGCGATCCGGCCTGGACGAGGCCGGCCTGGTCGACCTGGAGCAGTACGGCCTGCTGGTGGCCGGCCTGGACGGCTACTACGGCGGCGAGGCGCTGCTCGTCGCCCGCATCGCCGCGCAGCTGGCCGAGTACGGCCTCGAAGGACGCCACCTGCGCCCGTACCGGGCCACCGCCGACCGGGAGGTCGGGCTGCTGGCCCAACTCATCACGCCGCTGTCCCGCCAGCCCAGCCCCGGCGGCCGGGAGCAGGCCCTGCAGACCGTGCACGAGTTGGCCGTGCTGTGTGCTCAATTACATGGCGCACTCGTGCGCCAGGGGCTACGCCAGGTTCTGGGCACGTGACCGGTGGGCCTGCGGCGCTGGGCAGCCGGCTCGGCACGTGACAGGCTTGGGCTCAAGCGTTGCTCGCCACAGGCAGTTCGAGCCCCGCGCGTGTAACGTGCTGTAGAGAGTCAAGAACAAGGGGTACGGAGGCTGCGGTGCGCGAGCTGAGCGTGGTCGGAGTACGAGTCGAGCTGCCCAGCAACCAGCCGATCGTGCTGCTGCGCGAGGTCGAGGGGGATCGCTACCTTCCGATCTGGATTGGTGCGGTGGAGGCGACGGCCATCGCGTATGAGCAACAGGGCGTAAAGCCGGCCCGGCCGCTCACGCATGATTTGCTCCGGGACATCCTGCAGGCGTTGAACACGCCGCTGCAGGCGGTCGAAATCATGGAGATGAAGGAAAACATCTTCTACGCCGAACTCATTCTCGGTGACGGCGTACGGGTATCGGCCCGACCCAGCGACTCCATCGCGCTGGCACTGCGAGTGGGTGCGCCCATCCGGTGTACTGACCAGGTCCTCAGTGAGGCCGGGATCGTTATCCCGGACGAGCAGGAGGACGAGGTCGAAAAGTTCCGGGAGTTCCTCGAGCAGGTAAGGCCCGAGGACTTCGCCGGCTGACTACCCGGCCGCTTTCGCCGTGCTCACGACGGCGTGTCGCGCTCGCTGCAGTCGGAGAAACTCTCGATACTCGCGGTAGGGTGATATGTAGCACCAGCCGGCGAGGAGGATGTCGCGCATGCAGCAGTCGGCGAGACCAGGTGATCCGATTGCGGACGCCCCAATGTTGGACGACGCGATGTTGGACACTGCCGCCTTGGACACTGCGACGTCGGGCTCGACGATTTCGGGCGCCGCATCGGATGTGATTCCCGACGGGGTGGACGGAATCGAGGAAGCCGTGGGCTATCGGGGCGTGACCGCCTGCGCGGCCGCTGGCATCACCTATCGGCAGTTGGACTACTGGGCGCGCACCGGCCTGGTCGTGCCGAGCGTCCGGGATGCCTCCGGCTCGGGCACACAGCGGCTCTACTCCTTCCGCGACATCGTGGTGCTCAAGGTCGTCAAGCGCCTGCTCGACGCCGGGGTGTCCCTGCAGAACATCCGCAAGGCGATCGAGACGCTGCGCCAGTGGGGTGAGGAAGACCTCGCCACGATGACCCTCATCTCCGACGGCACGACCGTGTACGAGTGCCGGTCGGCGGAAGAGGTGGTGGATCTGTTGCAGGGCGGCCAGGGCGTGTTCGGTATCGCCATTGGTGGCGCCTTCAAGGAGATCCAGGGGTCTCTGGCGGACCTGCCGGTGGCCGCTGAGGACGAGCACGCGGCTGACGCGGGCGTCGAAGGTACCTCAGATGCCCAGCTGGACGAACTGGCCGCGCGGCGGGCCCGTCGCCGGGCTGGCTGACCCCTCCACCGCGACGGGAGTGGGGCCGGGCAACCTCTAGGCTCTTGGCCATGAGAGTGCCCCTGACCTTCCGACTAGCGCTTGCCCTTGCCTTCACCGGTGGCCTGGGACTCGTCGCCGGCTGTGCCAGTTCACAATCCCCGAGTTCCACGGATGACGAACCCGGCACCAGTGCCGGCGCCGACGACCCCGCTGGCGAGCCCGCGTCTCCGGCTGTCCAGTCCTCCTGCACCCTGGCCCCCGCCTCCCTGATCAAGGAGAAGCTCAACCTCGACGTACAGGCGCCGGCGGAGGTGTCGGCCAACAACACCGTGGAATGCACGTACCTCTCCGGCATGCAGGGCAACTCCGTCATCGTCCGCTTCCTGGCAGACCGGGACGCGGCCGCGTTCGCGGATGGCCGGCGCGACGCGGACACCGGTGGTGAACCCACCAGCGACGTATGGGGCGTCGGCGACGAGGCATATCAGAGCAGCGTCGAGTTCGGCGACACGATCACCAACACCATGGTGGCCCGCAAGGGAACGGTCGAGATCGAAGTAGTCTCCGTCGCCACGGTCGACGCTGAGAAGGCTCTCCTGCTCAGCCTGTTCTCCGCCCTCGCCTGACCGATACCGTTGCGGCGGCCGTCGCCAGCGGCCGCCCTTTCCCGGGTGCCGTGAACCTTCGCGGACACGTCCCGGCAGCTGAAGGCGGCAACGTGATCGCACGTCTGTGGCGGGGCTGGGTAGCGACCGAGCGGGTTGCGCAGTACGCAGACCGCGCTCTTGGTGACGGCCGTACCGAGGTCATGACCTTGAGCTGGTGGGAGTCGCTCGACGACATCCGCGGCTTCGCTGGCGACGACATCAGCCAGGCTGTGTTCTATCCGAAGGACGACGAGTACCTGCTGGACCGGGAGACCGTGGTCACCCACTACGAGATCGTCGGCGGAGCCGCTTCCGCCGTGCGCCGGCGTAGCGAGCGGGTCACGACGCCCTGGCGGTCACGACGCCTGGCGGTCACGGCGCTGTGCCGGTCACGGCGTGTGCTGGCGGAGCCAACTGAAGAACCGGAGATAGAGACCGCCGACCAGAACGGTGGGGTGGTCGGCTACCGCGTCCTGGAAGTAGCCGGCCATGAGCAGGGCCAGGGGTACCGTGCTGTCGGTCGTCTCGCCGAGCAGCTCCTCCCGGCGGCGCAGGCAGGGCCATTCGGCGCCACAGCCGGCGCACTGCCAGCTCGGCCGGGACGGCTGGTGACGACTGATCATGCGGACACCGCCCATGGACCCGGGTCGGTCAGCCGGCGCAGGGCCTGGCGTCGCGATGGACAAGGGAATCGAAGTCCACAGTGGGCGCAGCGTAGGCGGAGGCCCAGCCATCGCCAGTCTCGCTCGGGGACATGTGTGACAAGGGTGAGGTGGGCGCGTGAACGGTCCACAGTGGCCTTCCGGTCGGCAGGTCGGGGAGATTGATGATCAGACTTGCTCAACGATGCCGGCCGAGGTAAGTAGTCGGGCCGATAGGAACCGCTGCTCCCACATTGATTGGTGCTGCCGATAACTGCCGCCGATCACGGCTGGCGGCGAATCCTCCACTATGGATTCTCAGAAACGGGGAAGAAGAAAGTGCCCGGCCACTATGGAGTCGTGGTCGCCGTCGCCTTCGGGCAATGGGCCGCGATGGAGGTATTGGCGTCCTCGACGAGCGCGTTCATGTCGTTCGGGCTGGCCGTGCCGTCCTCGACGGGCTTCAACTTGTCGGCGAGGTCAGCGATCGCGCCACGCAGGCCTGCGCTGTCGGTCTGTGCCGCGGCGGCGCGCAGTTTGCCGGCCCATTCCTTGGCCATTGCGCGGGCATCCGCGGCCGCCTTGTCGCCGCCGGCCTGATTGCCGGCGAGAACGTCCTCGGCGCCTTTGTGGAGCAGCCCGGCTATCTGCTGCGGATAGGCCGCATTGTGTTCGCCGACCTCGGTACAAACGTCCCCGACCGGAAGGATGGTCACCTCCGTCGAGCCGTCGTCCCCGACCAGATAGCCGATCTGGTGCAGGTAGTATCCGCCGGCGGCGGCCAGCATCAGGATGAAGCCGAGACACAGGACGAATACCGATCCGCCGGCACGGGTGCGCGGTGGTTCACGATATCCGCGGCGGGGCGGTGCATACCGAGGCATGATGGTCCTTCCCGATATCGTTGACCGCGATTATCACCCATAGGCTTCGTGCCTCGCATGTGCTGGAAAAGAAAGCATATTCATGACCGGTAAACCCGGATTAACATTGCATCCCCGTTGACGGGGGATATGTACCCCGTGCCCGCGGATCTGGGACGTACCGGATCGTCAGTGGTGGCGGTCGTCGATACTCCACATAGGACGCTGGGCGGTCTGGTCGCTTCGACGCGCCCGCCGGCCGCGGCAGGTGAGTCTAGGTACCGATCACCCACCAGGACGAGAACTCTTGTGTGGCAGGAGAGGCGGTGCGGAGCGGTGGCGTCGATCGGCTGCGACACGCCGCTTGTCCTGCGCGGCTGCCCGGTCATATCGTGCAACTATTGTTCGAATGAGAGGGGGAGGTGGGACATGTTGATCGGTGACCGGCGGCCGCAGGACCGGGTGGACACCGCGTTGTGGCAGCGTCCGGACATGCGGGCGGCACTGGCGGCGCGGGATATCGCGGGGGTGTTCCGGCTGCTGCAACGGGTAGGCGTGTCGCAGCGCCGGATCGCGGCACTGACCGGACAGTCGCAGTCGGAGATATCGGAAATTCTCGGCGGGCGCCACGTGGTGTCGTACGACGTGCTGGCCCGCATCGCGGACGGGCTGGGCGTGCCACGCGGGCATCTCGGCCTGGCCTATGACGATGTGACCGCGCGACTGGTGGGGGTCGCGTCAGACGGTGCGTCGCCGCCGGATGACGAGGACCCGAGCCGTCTGGTGGCCCGGGTGACCCAGATGACGATGGGCGAGGTGCCGGTCGACCCGGCGCAGTGGGCGCAACCGATGGCGCTGGCCTGGGCGCCGGCACCCGACCATGTGGGATTGGCCGACGTGTCCAGGCTCGAGGGCGTGACCGCCCAACTGCGGGCCATGGACTATGAGTTCGGCGGCGGTGCCTGCCGCGACGCGGTGCTCGCCCAGCTGGCCTGGGCCCAACAACTGCTCGGCGCCAGGGTGGGGGACACCGCCACCCGGGCGTTGCACGTGGCCGTGGCCAACCTGCACAACCTGGCCGGCTGGGCCTCGTTCGACGTGGGCATGATCGGGCCGGCCCGGCGGCACATGTCGCGGGCGCTGGAGCATGCCCGGTTCGCCGATGAGCAGTCGCTCGTGGCGAGGGTGCTCTACGCGCTGGGTCGGGTGCACCTGCACCATGGCTGGCACGGCCAGGCCCTGCGGCTGTTCCAGCTGGGTCTGGTGCAGGCACAGCAGACCGAGTACGGGCGGGCCGAGGCGCTGCTGCACGCCAACCTCGGCTGGGCGCACGCCGCCAACGGGGATGCCCGGCAGGCATTGGCCAGCGCGGAAAGGGCCCGGGACGTCTATACCCGGTCGGAGCCGGACCCGGTGCCACATTGGCTGCGATTCTTCGATTCCGCGGAACTGCAGGCGTTGCGTGGCATGACGCTGGCCTACCTGCCTGATCCGACCCCGGAACAGCGGGCCCAGGCCATCGAACGATTCACCCTCAGCAACGCGATGCGCGAGCTGCCGATGGCCCGCTCCCGCGCGTTCGAACTCACCGCGTTGTCCTGGCTACTGCTGGACGAGGGCGCGGTCGAGCAGGCGGTGCAGGTCGGTAACCAGGCGGTGGATCTCGCCGAGCACATCAGATCCCAGCGGGTGGTTGACCGGTTCGCACCGCTGCGGGTCGGGCTGGCCCGGCGGATGGCCACGCCCGACGTGCGGGATCTTGCCGAGCGGGTCAAGGCTCTGCGCGGCGCGGCTCCAGCACCCACCGTCACGACAGCAGCCGTCGTGGCACCCACGGTGGCGGCCGCGGCATCGACTGGCACGGCGCCCAGCAGCGTGGCGCCGTCGACCGGGCAGCCCTGACCCGTCGGGCGCGCTCAGCCGGGTCAGGGACCGCGATGGGTAAGAGAGGGCGGCTACCAGATGTTGATATCGCCTTCGGTTGCATATTGATCGATCTCGGTCAACTCCCCGACGGTGAAGGCAAGGTTGTCCAATGTCGCGAGGTTCGTCTCGAGCTGGGCCACGCTGCTGGCACCCAACACCAGGCTGGTCATCCGCTGGTCGCGCAACGCCCATGCCAGCGCGAGCTGGGCCAGCGACTGTCCCCGGCGCTCGGCGATCGCCGACAGGGCCCGCACCTTGGCCAGGTTGGAATCGGTGAGCATGGAGGCCTGCAGGCTGGTGTGTGTGGCCGCCCGGGAGTCGGCGGGCACGCCATGTAGGTAACGGTCGGTGAGGATACCCTGGGCCAGCGGCGAGAACGCGATGCAGCCGGCGCCCACCTCGTCCAGGGTGTCCAGGAGGTGGTCCGCTTCCAGCCAGCGGTTGATCATCGAGTACGACGGCTGGTGGATCAGCAGCGGCGTGCCCAGTTCGGCGAGGATGGCTGCGGCCTGCCGGGTCTGCTCGGACGAGTACGAGGAGATGCCGACGTACAACGCCTTACCGGCGCGCACCGCCGCGTCCAGGGCACCCATGGTCTCCTCGAGCGGAGTGTCCGGGTCGAACCGGTGCGAATAGAAGATGTCCACGTAGTCCACGCCGAGACGCCGCAACGACTGGTCCAGCGATGCGGTCAGGTACTTTCGGGAGCCCCATTCGCCGTACGGGCCGGGCCACATGTCGTACCCGGCCTTGGTGGAGATGACCAGTTCGTCGCGGTACGGCGCGAAGTCGGTGGCCAGGATCCGGCCGAAGTTCTCCTCCGCGCTGCCATACGGCGGGCCGTAGTTGTTGGCCAGGTCGAAGTGAGTCACCCCGAGGTCGAACGCGCGCCGGCAAATCTCACGTTGGGTCTGCCACGGCCGGTCGTGGCCGAAGTTGTGCCACAGGCCGAGCGACAACACGGGGAGCTTCAAGCCACTACGTCCTGACCGGCGGTAGGTCATGGACTCGTATCGGCTGGCGGCGGGGTTATACGTCACGCCGGCCATGCTAATCGCCCGGCACCCCTGCGGCGCGCCAGGTCACCGGGCTGTGCGGCTATGGCGTCGCACCGAATGTGTCGCAATGATGGACGCGGTGGGGGCTGAGGTGTCCCGATATACGGTTGACCTGGCCCGCAGCGGGATAACCCGTTTCCCACCGCGATTAGAGTGGCGGCACGACAAGACGTGAGGGAGAGGACCGATGGGGCCAGGCAACCCGCAGGGATCACGGCTGGATCTGTGGCGCGACCACTACGCCGGCCGAGCTGCCGGCATGGTCGCCTCCGAGGTGCGGGCCCTGTTCGCGGTGGCCAGCCGGCCCGAGGTCGTATCCCTGGCCGGTGGCATGCCCAACGTGTCGGCGCTGCCGCTCGAGGCGCTCAGCGAACTGATCCGCGGCCTCGTCGTCGATCATGGGTCGCGGGCATTGCAGTACGGCTCGGCCCAGGGTGATCCGGCCCTGCGGGAGGGCATCTGCGAGGTGATGGCCCTGGAGGGCATCACCGCCCACCCCGAGGACGTGGTGGTCACCGTCGGCTCGCAGCAGGGACTCGACCTGCTCGCCCGGATCTTCGTCGATCCTGGCGACGTGGTGCTCACCGAAGGACCCACCTACGTCACGGCGATCGGCACGTTCTCGTCGTACCAGGCCCAGATCGTGCACGTACCGATGGACGCCGACGGGGTCATCCCGGCGGCCCTGGCCGAGACGCTCGCCACGCTTCAGGCGGAAGGCCGGCGGGTGAAGATGTTCTACACCGTGCCGGCGTTCCACAACCCCGCCGGCGTCACGCTGGCCGAGTCCCGCCGGCCCGAGGTGATCGAGATCTGCCGTCGCGCCGGCGTGCTCGTGGTCGAGGACAACCCGTACGGACTGCTGGCCTTTGACGCCGAGCCGGTTCGGGCGCTGCGCGCGGACGCCCCCGACGATTCGGTGGTGTACCTGGGCACCTTCTCCAAGAGCCTCGCGCCCGGGCTGCGGGTCGGCTGGGTGCTGGCGCCGCCGGCGGTGCGGGACCGGCTCGTGCTGGCCGCCGAGTCCGCGATGCTGTCACACTCCGCGTTCGCCCAGATGGTGGTCCAGCAGTACCTGGCCACCCAGCCGTGGACGCAACAGCTCAAGGTGTTCCGGGAGATGTACCGCGAGCGGCGCGACGCGATGCTCGGCGCGCTGCAGGCACACCTGCCGGGTGCCACCTGGACCACCCCGGGCGGCGGGTTCTTCGTCTGGGTCCGGCTGCCCGAGGGCGTGGACGCGAAGGCGATGCTGCCCCGCGCAGTCAGCGCCCGGGTCGCGTATGTGCCGGGCACCGGTTTCTACGCGCACGGCGGGGGCCGCGACCACATGCGGCTGTCGTACTGCCTGCCGCCGCCGGCCGACATCCGCGAGGGTGTGGCCCGCCTCGGCGCGGTGATCGGGGATGAACTGGCCTTGCGGGATGCCTTCGGTGGCTGACCTGGACCGGGTACTTGTCCTGGCCGGCGGCTTGTCGCCAGAGCGCGAGGTGTCGCTGCGTTCGGGCAACCAGGTCGCGCAGGCCCTCGCCGAGGTTGGTGTGGACGTGCGGGTGGCCGACGTCGGCGTCGACCTGCTCGCGGTGCTTGCCGCGGACGCGCCCGACGTCGTGTTCCCCATGCTGCACGGCGCTTCCGGCGAGGACGGCACGCTGCGCGAAGTGCTCCACATGGCCGGAGTGTCCTATGTGGGCGCACAACCGTCGTCGGCCCGGCTGGCGTTCGACAAGCCGGTGGCGAAGACGTTGCTGTCAAGGGCCGGCCTGTGTACGCCGGAGTCGGTGACCCTGCCCCGGCAGGCGTTCCACGACCTGGGCGCCACCGCGCTGGCCAGCATGCTGGCGCAGCGTCTCGGCCTGCCCCTGTGCGTCAAGCCGCGCGGCGGCGGATCCGCGTTCGGGGTGACCCGGGTCGACGACGCGGCCATGCTGCCGGCCGCGTTGATGGCCTGCTTCGGCTACCACGACGAGGCCCTGGTGGAGCAGTGGATCACCGGCACCGAGGTGGCCGTCGCCGTCATCGACACCGGGTCCGGGCCGATCGCGCTGCCCGCGGTCGAGATCGTGCCGGACAGTGGCTTCTATGACTACGCGGCCCGCTACACCGCTGGCGCCACCGAGTTCTTCTGTCCGGCCCGGCTCAGCGACACGGCGGCGGAGGCGGCCGCGCGGGCGGCGTTGACCGCGCACCGGGAAATCGGTCTGCGCGACCTGTCCCGTACCGACATCATCGTCGACGGTGACGGCCGGGCGTTCGTGCTGGAGACGAATGTGGCTCCCGGGATGACGCCGACCTCCACCTTCCCGATCGCGTTGCGTGAAGCCGGTTTCGAGCTCGGCGTCTTCCTCCGCGACCTGGCCACCCACGCCGCCAGCCGCGCAACCCGTCCGGCGTCGACCGGGTAGACCTTGGGCGATAGGTGACCGGATCCGGTCGTCAACTCACCAAGGTTCACAGCGAGCGGCGAGGTCCCACCTACGGCGGGTCAGGCTGCGGGGGCGTTGAGGATGTCGAGGCGTTCGTGGTCGATGGCGGCCAGCCGGTGCTGGGCCCGGTCGGTGCGCCGCCCCAGTTCGCCGATGAGGTTGCGGACCCGGCGCTGGCAGTTGCCCACGTTGTCCGTGGCGGCGCGGATGCGTTCGCGGACGGCGAGGTCGGTGAAGATGTTGTCGAACCACACGTCGAGGAAGCGGGTCAGGCCCTCGACCGGGATGGACCAGCCAGACTGCGCAGTGCCGCCGAGGTCGGCCAGTTCGGTGCGCAGCACGAGCAGACAACGGTCGGCGTACTCGGCTTCCTTCGCCGCGTCGTCCAGGCGCGAATGCTTGATCGCACTGCTGATCACCCCGCCGCCGAAGAACGTGTCGTAGGTCGACCAGCCCGATGCCGAGCTGAGGGTACGGCCGAGCTGTTCCAGCGCCTGCCGGGCCGTCTGCGCGGCTTCGATCGCCTCGGCGAGCTCGCGGACCTCGTCGGTGAGCCGACCCCTCTCCTCGGCGAGCACCAGCAGGCGCTGGCCGCGCTGGTCGGTGGACTCGGCGAGGTGCCGCTCCTTCTCTTCGAGCACGTTGTCATAGGTGCGGGGCACCTCGGTCAGGGTGTCCAGCCGGGCCCGGACGGTCTCGTACTCACGCCGTACCGCCTCGAGCCGGGCCTCGGCCTCGATCACCCGGTAGTGGGCGGCGTCGGCCTCGGCCTGCTCGCGGGCCATCATGTCGTCGAGGGAACCACGCAATGCGGCGAGAATCCGGGTCAGGGACAGGCCTTCGAGCCGCTCGACATCGCGCTCCTCGAGGGCGTGCGTCATGCGCAGCTGCGCGATCTGGGCTTCGATGTAGCGCTGGCGTTCGCGCAGTTCGGCAACGTGCGACATCGCGATCTGGTACTGCCGCAGCTGCGCTGTCGCCGCGGCGAGCCGTTCCTCGATGTCCTCGCCCATCGTGCTATTTGAGCACGCCTACGCAACATGCCCGGTGCGAGGCTCCGGGGAGAGGTTTCAGCCGTGCCGGTCCGGGCCGGCCCGGGTGATAGAGATGCGCAGCAGGACCCGCTGCTCGTGCTCCATCGCGGTGCGGTAGGCGTCCCAGTCGGGATGTTCCCCGGAGACGCCGCGGTAGTAGGCGATGAGTGGTTGCATCGCCTCGGGCAGGTGGACGATCTCGGCCCGGCCCTCGATAAAGATCCAGGCGCCGAAGAACGCCTCGGTCAGCACACAGATCACGACTCGTGGGTCGCGGGCCACGTTGTGGGTCTTGGTCGCGGTCTGTCTGGTACTGACCACGATGTGGCCTGTTTCGTCCACGCCCACCACCACCGGCGACATCTGCACCTGTCCGTCCGGGCGGTAGGTGGTGAGCACAGCCCGGTGGTTGCTCCGGACAAACTGGCGCGCGCGTTCGATGTCCATGGCCTCACCGTATCGCGAGCCGACCGGTGGCCAGCGGGCGTTGCACGAAGGCGCGCCCAGCTGGCCCCCCGGTCGGCCGTGGTCAGCCGATGTCGCGTCGCCGGAATCCGGCCAGGCCGGCGGTGGCCAGGGCGGCGGCGGTGACCGTGAGCCAGATCAGCGGTGTCGGGCTGAGTGCACTGCCGGGCAGCTTCGGAACGTGCGCGAACGGGGAGGCGTCCACCAGCCACTGGCTCAGGCCCAGCAGTGCCCCCAGTTCGAGCAGCACCACGCAGGCGATGAGGCAGGCCCAGGCCAGGCCCGCCCACCGGGGCGCGAGCCCGAACAGGGCGGTGCCGAGTCCGGCGAGGACCAACGTGGCCGGCAGTTGCACCATGGCCGCGCCGAGCAGCCGCGGCACCTGGCCAGCCACGTCGCCGACCTGTGCCCCGTACCCGAGGCCGGCACCGATCCCCGCGACGGCCAGGAGCAGGGCCGTACCGAATAGCGCGAAGACCAGATGGCTGGCGGCCCAACGGATCCGGCCGACCCGGGTGGCGAGCAGCGGCTCCACCCGGCCGCTGGTCTCCTCGGCCCGCAGCCGCAGCGTGGCCTGGACCGTGTACGCGGCCACTACGAGGCCGATGATGCCGAAGATCGCGGCGAGGAAGGCGTCGACGAGGCCCTTACGGCCGCCCAACCGGGCCAGCATGTCGGCGACCTGCTGGTTGACATCGAGTCCGTCGGAAATGCCATGTGCCGCACCGCCCATGACAGTGCCGGCCACCCCCAGCCCGACCACCCAGCCGATCAGCAGACCCCGGTGCAGCCGCCACGCGAGCGCCAAGGGACTGCGCAACGTCGGGCTGGCGGTCGCGGCTCCGGCCCGCTGGCGCAACAGGCCGGCACCGAGGTCGCGCCGGGCGACCAGGACGTACGCCACGCCGGTGAACCCCGCCACCACGGCCGCGGCCAGCCCGATGACGAACCACTGTTCGTGGGCGAACGGTCGGATGTGGATGGCCCAGCCGATGGGGGACAGCCAGGACAACCAGGTCGGGCCCGTGTCACCGACGGCCCGCAGCAGGTACGAGCCGCCGAGCACCGCGGCACTGATGCCGGTCGCGGCCCGGGCGCTTTCGCTGAACTGGGCCAGGGTGGCCGCGATCGCCGCGAACACCATGCCGGTCAGGCCGTACGACAGGCCCATCGCCACAGCACCCAACACCGCAAGCCCGGTCGCGATGAGGCCGAGCGTCACCAGCACCGCGATCGCGACATTGGCGAGGGTCGCGGTCAGCACTGCCGCGGTGAGTGGGGCATATCGTCCGACCACGGTGGACCCAACCAGTTCCAACCGGCCCGTCTCCTCCTCGGTGCGGGTGTGCCGGATGACCGTGAACAGGCTCATCAGCGCGATGAGGACCAGTTCGGTGGCACTGATCTTCCACGCGGTCAGCGCGCCGAGTGAGTACCCGAACAATGGTCCGTTGAGGGCGACCAGGGACGGCGTGGACACAACGCCGCTGACCGCACGGATGGACTCTTCGGTGGGGTAGAGCTTCATGTACTGCACGGCCGTCGCCGCGGGCATGATCGCGAGGAGTAGCACCCATACCGACAACCGCACGCGGTCCAGTCGCAGGGCCAGCCGCAGCAGCGTACCGGTGCCGGCGATGGCGGTCACCGGGCCACCTCACTCGTGCCAGCCATTGCCTCTGCCGCGGCGCCGTTGTAGTGGCGCAGGAACAGTTCCTCCAATGTGGGCGGTTGACTGACCAGGCTGCGTACGCCGGCTTCGGTCAGGTGACGAAGCGCGGTGTCCAGGGCCGCGGTGTCCACGGTGAAGGTGATGTGGTTGTTGTGGGCGCGTACATCGTGGACACCGGCCAGATCGACCAGTCCGGTGGCCGGACGGGTCAGCTCAGCCTGTATCGACGTGCGGGTCAGATGCCGCAGATCGGCGAGGGTGCCGGTCTCCACCGCCCGTCCTTCGCGGATGATGGTGACCCGGTCGCACAGTGCCTCGACCTCGGCCAGGATGTGGCTGGACAGCAACACCGTGCGGCCGTCGCGCTGGCCCTCGAGGATGACCTGACGGAACGCCTCTTCCATCAACGGATCCAGGCCGGAGGTGGGCTCGTCCAGTACGAGAAGCTCTACATTGGACGAAAGCGCGGCGACGAGGGCAACCTTCTGTCGGTTTCCCTTCGAGTAGGTGTGGCTCTTCTTCGTCGGGTCGAGTTCGAAGCGGGCCAGCAGGTCGGCCCGACGTTTCGGGTCCAGGCCGCCGCGCAGCCGGCCGAGCAGGTCGATCACCTCGCCGCCGGACAGGTTGGGCCACAACGTCACGTCGCCCGGAACGTAGGCGAGGCGGCGGTGCAGGGCGGTGGCGTCATGCCACGGGTTGCCGCCGAGCAGTGCGGCCGTACCGGCGTCGGCTCGCATCAGGCCGAGCAGGATCCGGATCGTGGTGGTCTTCCCGGCGCCGTTCGGGCCGAGGAAGCCGTGTACCTCGCCGGCACGTACGTGTAGATCGAGACCGTCCAAGGCCCGGGTCGGGCCGAATGTTTTGACCAGTCCAGCCACAGAAATGGCGTCGGTCATGGTGGGCTCCTCGAGGAGGTGTGAAGGTCTTCAGGATTCTTCGAGTGGGGTGTCGAGCGCGTCGCGGGCAGAGGCGGCGAGTTCCGGGCTGAGCAGGGCGTGTGAATAGATGTCCAGTGCGGCCAGGGCGACCTGCCGGTCACCCTCGGGGGAGAAGATGTCGACACCCAGCACCCGTGACAGTTGGTCGTGCATCAGGGCAACGCCGAGGGCCATGGCGTTGAGTACGGCTGCCCGGATCTTGCGGTCCGCGAACGGTGCGTCGGTCCGGTTCTTGTCCGCGCGGGCGAGCCACTCTTCGGCGGTCGCGATCATCCCGTCGAACATCGCCGTGATGGTCGGCGATCTGTCCATGAGAGCACGGACGAGATAGGCCTGGTAGGGACCGATCGCGTTGCGCTTGGCGATCGATGGGCCGAGATCACCGAGGTCGCTGCCCTGCATGGCCTCGGTGCTGAGCCGGTGTATTTCCTGGAGGACGTGGGCGTCCACCGCGTCGCGCAATGCCTCCTTCGAGCCGAAATGGTGACGCAGCAGGCCGGGCGATACGCCAGCGTCGGCGGCGATGCTCCGGATCGTGGTCCGTTCGTAGCCGTGCTCAGCGAACTGTGTCAAGGCCGCCTGCCGGATTCGGGCGCGAGCGGTGAGGTCCTCGAACGCGTGCCCACGTGATGCTTCGACCACCGCCCACCCCTCCTATGCGGCCGTACTGTTTACTGCACCATCGTACAGCAGACTATCCGCTTGTATAGCACCTGCGGCCTGCTCACTGGAGCATGTCCCACCCCGCGCCTTGAGTTCGGGGGCGAGCCCGGGGCGCCGCTGTCGACGGCGGCGTCGCCGGCACAGGCCAGCTACACCTTCGAATCCTTCGCCGCCGCAGTGGCCGACGCGCTCGATCCGCACGCCGAGCACGATCCGATGAACACCGACGGGCAACTGTCCACGTTGGGTACCGCCACCGTCACGCTGCCTGGGCCTGGGCCACAACGCCCATGTGGAGAGCCCGGAACCAGCATCCAGCGCGATAACAAGGTGCTCTACCGCGCCGGCGGCTGGCTCGCTTGGGTCAAGCGCAGCCGCATCCCGAGTTCACCGCCGTCGCCACCAGCGTCGAGAAGATACGCGACCTGATCTGGAACACACTGAACACCGGACTGTCCAACGCACTGTCAGAGGCCACCAACAACCACTTCCGCCTACTCACCCGCCGCGCCTACCGGCTACCACAGCGCCGAAACGCTCATCGCCATGAGCGAACTCACCCTCGGCGGACTCTGCCCACCGCTACCCGGCCGCGCATAAACAACGTCCACACAGGACACGACGTGGTCAACCCACCCACGAGAATGGCAGGAGATCCAATTCGTGCGCCGCCGCGTTCCGTTGGACCAGCCACCTGCGCCCCCGCATTCACGTAGAAAGGTCGACAATTTATCAGGGTCGGTGGTTCACGCGGCGCGCCAACTTTGCGCCATTCGCGACATCAGTCATGTAGTCGCAAGGGGTGGACCGACCCACCAGCCCACCTGTGGTGACACAATTTGTTCGCGCCGTACCGGGAGTAAGGAGTGGCGTTGACGAACCCACCGCACCCCGTTCGGTCCACTGTGTACACTCTCGTCGCCCTTCTCGTCGGACTGTCCGCCTCGGCGTGCGGCCGAGCCGAACCGGCGCCGGGCGCCATCGACCCGTCACCGGCCGCGACAGAGACGCTCGCCGCCCACCTCGCGTCCAACGTGCGCGACCAGCGCACCGTTAAGGTCGCCCTCGGGGTCACGCAACTCACGGCCGGCGAGGCGACCAGCCTGTCCGGCAGCCTCGAGTTTGGCGCCGCCGGGGTGAACGCCGACCTGACCGGGACGGTCTCCGGCGACCGGTTGCGGCTGCTCCTGATCGGCCGGGCGCTGTACATCGGGGACTATTTCTCGCTCCCCGTCGGCAAGACGTGGTTGCGGATGAGCGTGGGCGGTCCTCGACCAAACGACAGTTTCTGGTGGACGGAGCTGGACCAGGCGGTCGCCTCTCTCCCCTATGTGGGCGACGAGAAGACACTCACCGGCCTCACCTACAACGACGCGCCAACGCAGTCGCTCGACGGCGTGGTCATGCGCGGTGCTCTGGTCACGGTGTCGCGCGACCGGCTGCTGACCGATGTTTCCGAGGCCGAGCAGCGCCGCTACGACGACTACTTCGAGCAGTCCACCGGCGCCCGACTGCAGGTGTACGTCAACCCGGACGACCTGCCCGGACGGCTCATCGTCACCAGGACAGGACCGCGGGCCTATCCGACAGCCGACATCCGCTACAGCGACTGGGGATCTCCCGTGTCCATCGCGGCCCCATCCGCCGATCAGGTGCTCGACCTCGATGCCTACCTGCCTCCCAACACCACGTAGATAGCGTCTCCGCTGGTCAGCGGAGGTGGGGCATCGACAGCGATGCCCGCGCTCTGTGATGCATCGAGGTGCGACGACGCAGTGTGGTGGCTTCGCGGTGGTATGCCGGTTTCGCGGATGACGTTCATCGATGGCCGGCTGGTGGCGGGGCAGTGTGTGTCACGGATGGATCACGATCCGCCCGATCCGGCTCACTGTGTCCATAGTAGAGGCTCTTGTTCCGGTAGAAACGAAGTACCACCAACGTTTCCTGCCAGCACAAGAGCCTTGGAGTTCAGTTGTACGCTATGGCGTTCGTTCCCGCAACGTTGCCACTCGATCATCCCGGTCTGATGCGTTCGCGACGGCCTCGGCCGGCGCAGGTCGGTGCTGGGCTGGCGGGCGGGGTGCTCGCGGTCCGGGTCGCCGACCTTGTCGTGGCCGACGGCGCGGACGGCACTGAGCTGTTGGCGCCGGGCATGGTGGGGCGGGTTCGTGATGGGGACCTGGTGGCGTGGTGCACGGTCGTCGCGGTGACCCGGGCTGTGGTCGATGCCCACGGCCGGGTGGGTGCTGAGGGTTGGCTGCCCGACCATGTGCGGCTGGGCGGGTTGGAAGAGTATGTGGGCGACGGTGTCGTGGAGCAGATTGTCACGGCGGCGGCGCCGGCCCCGTCGGGGCCTGAGCGCAGGCGGTTGATGTCGCTGCCGCTGGTGGCGCGGCTGGTGATGGCGATGACTCTGATCCCGAACGCGTCCTATGTGGAGGTGTTCGCGCAGTTGGTCGGTGTGCTGCCCCGGCTGCCGTGGCTGCATGCCTGGCAGGTGCCCGAGTCCACGGTGGTCACGACGTGGCGCCGACGGCTGGGCGTGGCGCCGATGAAGGCGTTGTTCACCCGGGTCGCCGGTCATTTCGCCGCCGCCACCGGCCCGGGCGCGTTGTGGCACGGGTTGCGGGTCGCCACGTTGGACGGCTGCCAGGTCAAGACCCCCGACAGTGACGCCAACCGGGCCGCGTTCGGCTCCTCGGGGACCGCCGATGACAGCGCCGCGTTCCCGATGGCCCGCATCGTCCTGGCCGTCGCCCGGGCCGGTCGGGCGTTGCTGGCCGCCACCGTTGACGCCAGCTCGGTCGGCGAGGCGCCGTTGACCGCCCGGCTCGTCGCGGCGCACCCGCATCTGTTCACCCCGAACGACGTCTACGTCTGCGACCGTAACTTCTTCAGCATCGACCTGGTCGAGGCGATACACCGCCGTGGCGCCGGCGCGCACCTCGTCATGCGAATGAAAGCCGGCGTACGCCTACCCGTCGTCCAACGACTCGGGGACGGCGACTACCTGTCCTGGATCCGCACCCCGGACAAGCGAATGCTCACCGTCCGGGTGGTCGAGTACGACGTAGTCAAAGCCGACGGCACCATCAGCGAACTGTTCTGCCTGCTGACCACCCTCACCGACCAGCAGCGCTACTCCAGCCACGACATCGCCGGGCTGTACTCGCAACGGTGGAGCGCCGCCGAAACGACCATCGGCGAAAACAAGTCGACCATCACTGACGCCGGCCCGTCCCGTGGACCGATCCTGCGCTCCCAGAGTCCTGAACTGGTCCTGCAGGAAATCTGGGCCTGGCTGACCGCCACCCAACTGGTGCGCCGCGCCGCCCACACCGCCGCCGTCGCAGGCAACATCACCACGGACGAAATCTCGTTCACCACCATGCGGCGCGAAGCCATCCGATCCATGACCCAGAGCCAGGTCACCGCGACCACCCCCGCAGCGGCCCGAACCGCGGCCACCAAGCGAACCCACCAGCACATCCTCGCCAACAAGATCATCACCGGGCGGGACCGGCACAGCCCCCGACAGCAGAAGTGGCGACCGCGGTTCCCCCACACCAGCACCCGAAAACCGACCAGCCGCGGACCGCTCCCACCCCGCTTCGGCCTACCCCACAACAACCCCTGACCACCACACCGCCAACCCGACTATCCAGAAAGGACACCAACTCCGGTCACGGAGAACCGCAACGCCAGCGATGACGCACACCCACCCACACATTGCATAGCTAAACGTCGATCACACATCGGCGGCGCCAATGTTATCTACGTGGTGTTGGCGCTACACCAGACGACGCCACGACCACTAGCCGGTCCACCAATTAAGTGGTGTCTGTTCCATCGTCGCCGTAGACGTTTCCGTAATACCACTCGATATCGGACTGGGCAGCAAGCGAGTTGAGTACTGATTCAATTGCATCAAAACCCACGTGTGCGGGAATGGTGAATATCGTAACATTCTTCACTCCACCGTCATGCCAACCACCCATCTGACGCAGTTGGGGCTCGATTGACAAGGCCACAGCCGGCGGGCCATAGACTTGCACAGCTATGTTGCCGCCACGTGAAATGACCTTGTAGACGCTGTCAGCCGAATTGACCTCAATGACATCACCTGAAGCGACTCCAAGCGCGAGTCCCGGCGAATGCAAGAGCTTCATGTGTCCGCCCTCGACCACTTCCACCAAGACGTTCTCGAATACGGGCTCGCCTGACCGCTTCTGCCCGACTCGCAGCCTGATGACACGGCCCGCGACGCCTAAAGGGCTATCGTCCATATGGGGCTCCACAACTTCCGCGTTCAGCACAAGACATGCCCGGCGAAGGACCTCCACGAGGGCCGGTGCTCAGATTGCATGCCGCACCCTCCAAACAGACATTCACTCGCGAAAGGTTACCATCATTCGACGTCGGAACGTTGCGGTGACCCACGTGCATGTCTGCTGGGTTAGTCGAGGTTTGCCCACAACGCCAGCATTCATATGGTCCGTCTCCGGCCTCGTCCAGTAAATCTTGCCGAACTTCGGCCTGGCCAACTCGAGAACCACCAGTCGGCCCACCGGTGCTAGCCGCAATTTCTTCAGGCGTCGCCCCGGCTCCATCGCGCAGCACGGTTCCGTTTCCGCCCCGTGGCATATCTGTTGCGTTGCGACAGACGCAATCTGGTCCGTTGCAGTTGTGGACGAGGACCGGCGTGTCGCCACCTACCACATAGTACGTGTGGGAGGGCTACGGTGGGCGAGGTCGTCGCATGGTGCCGATCATGCCAGAGACCTGCGGTGTTGCTGCCTCGGTGGACCCGGTCATATCGATGCCCGGCGATGCTGACCGCAACCGTGACCGCAACGTCCACGCACGCTTTCGTGACGCGGCGAGTATCCAACGATGTCGGTCGATGAGCGTTCCGTCCGGGCCCAGCTACCGGGCAGGCGTCGGCCGGTCCTTGGGGCGCCGTCCGGTGCGCCGGTTGATCAGGTTGGTGACGGCGCTGGCACGGCGTTGCAGGCGTACCGAGCCGGTGTGGGCTTCGGTGGAGGTGGCGCGGTCGAGGGCGGTGCGGGCGGCGTCGAGGTCGCCGGTCTTGGCGTAGCCTTCGGCGAGCCAGGTCTGGTAGAGGGCGACTTCGCGGGCGTGGGCGTGGTTGTAGTCGGCGAGGGTTCGGGTGAGCAGGGGCTCGGCGGCGTCCGGGGTGCCGAGTTCGATGTGGCAGCGGGCGGCCATGACGTCGATCTCGGCCCGGTTGAGCCAGTACACCCATTCGGGTTCGGCGACGCCGCCGGATCGCTCAGCGTAGGCGTTGTCGACGGCGTCGAGGGCGCGGCGGGTGGAGTCGGTGTCGTGGAGTCGGGCGGCGGCCCAGGCGAGGCGTTCGAGCAGCAGCGCACGGACCACGGGTGTCGCGTCCGGTGCGCCGGTGACGGCGGAGCGGGCGATCAGGAGGGCGTCTTCGCGTTTGCCGACGTTGGCGATCTGGTAGCTGAGGCTGGACAGCAGCTGGGCACCGAGGACGCGGTCGCCGCCGGCCCGGGCGGCGGTGACGCCGGACAGGTAGAGCCGTTGGGCGTGCTGGTAGCGGCCTGCGTCGCTAGCGACCCAACCGGCGAGTTGCGCCAGTTCCCCGACGACGGCGAGCAACCTTGTGCGGAGCCGGTCGGGGTAGGCCGCCTCACGGGCAAGGTGTTCGACTCGGTCGAGTTCGGTGAGGATGACCGGCAGCAGGTCAACGCTGCCCACGGTGTCATCGAGGTGGCGCAGGTCCACCACGCGGGCCTCCAGCGCGCTGATTAGAGCGGCGCCGATGCGACGACCAGCCCGCAGCTGCTGGTCTGCGGGAGCCTCGCCGATCAGCCATTCGTGGGTGACGCGGACCGGGTCGTGCGGGGTGCCGATGGCGACGCCCAGGACGTGTTCGTATCGTTCGACGATCTCGACGGTGACAGCACGGCGACCGGTCTCCACCAGGCTGAGGTAGGGCTTGCTGAAGTGGGTCAGCGCGGCCATGCCGGCCAGACTCAGCCCGGCAGCCTCACGGGCAGCGCGAAGCTGCGCCCGAACCTCGGTCGGGTCGTCTGTAGACGGCCGAAGACGCCGATCTTCTTCCATGGTCATCTCTTTCCGCTGATCCTGGCGTGTAGGCCCAGCGGGAACGCGCTTGGAGTCCGGACCTGGCTGGTGCCACCCCGGGGAAGGTCGGGCGCGGCAGCGAAGACTCTCATTCTTCGTTGCCATGGTGTGTCCGGCCTTCCCCACCGTAGATGACGAGGCGCCCGAGGAGCGATCGGCCATGTCGATGCGTCTGCCCGTCCGGCCGGACTGGACGTGCAACGGGTGCGCCCTGGCGTGGCCGTGCCCGACCAGGAAGCGTCAGTTGCTCGCCGAGTTCGACGGGGCTCGGGTGTCGCTGATGCTGTACCTGTCCGGCCATTTCATCGATGCCTGTACGGACCTGCCCACCGCGGCGTCGGGTCGACTGCACGACCGGTTCCTCGGCTGGGCACGCGCGGCAACCGACCAGACGCGACGGTGAGTTTAGTCGGCACTGCCGTCTGTGGGATCGTGACGGACGTCGGTGTCGGTGTCGTGGTCGTCGGGCTCGTGACTGTCGCTTGTGGAGTCCAGGGCGTGGCCCATGGATTCGATGGCGCCGCGTTGTAGGCGTACCCGGACGTGTAACGGCACCGTCGGATATCAGAACTGTCTGAATGCCTCGGCTGTGGGCCAGCGTTGAGGCCCTGCTCCACCGGCCGACGATGTCGTCGGGCCGGTCACGGAGTTCGTGCCAGTCTCGCCGTCTGAGGCGGGTGGGCGGCTCACGTCGGCGGCGTAGGTCATCCAGTCGCCGGCGGAGACGCGTTGCCAGGCGACAGCGACGGTGATGTGGATGCCGAGCATTCGGGCGAGGAGGGCTGCGGGGAGTTCGGTGGCGAGTTGGAACAGGGCGGTGGAGCGTGCTGGGCCGGGTTGGATGCCGAGGTGTTTGAGTCGTTGCCCGAGGTGGGTGGCGCTGATCGGGCGGCCGGGCTGGCCTCCGGGGAACAGCCAGGGTGAGGGGTGGCCGGCGCCGGTGGTGGCGTGTCCGCGTTTGCCGGTCAGGAGTCGCCGGGTGAGGTCGGCGACGGGTTCGGGTAGGGCGATGGGTGCTGATCCGAGCCGGATCTTCACCGTGGTTGCGTCGGTGGTGACGTGGTCGGTGGTGAGTCTGCTGACGCGGGCAACGGGTTGTGCGTAGAGCAGGACGAGGAGGCCGGCGAGGCGGTCTCGGGTGGCGAGGGTGTCGCGTGGAGGAGTTGGCGGGCTGCGTCCCAGCGGGCTTGGTTGTCCAACGCCCGGGTGGGGCCGTGCCAGCGGGTGGCGGGGAAGGACAGCGTGGTGAGGCGCTGGTTGGCGGCCCAGCGGACGAAGTGCCCGGCCTGGTGTCGGTGGGAGGCCTCGGTGCCGGACAGCCGCGGTCGAGGTCGGCTTGGCCGGAGGTGGTCAGGGTGAGGTGTTGGGCGGTGAGCCAGTCGAGAAGGACGGTGGCGGCGCGGACGTGTTGGTGCACGACGGCGTACTGCTGGTGTGTGGCGGGTTGGCCGTTGTTGCGGCGCCGCAGTCGACGCAGCAGGTGCCAGTTGGCGTAGCGGTGCAGGATCTGACGTTGGTCGGGTTCGGTGCGGGTGGCGAGGATGTCGCGGAGAAACCGTTCGAGGCGGGCCGGATTTGCTCGTCGCGTGCCGGCAGTGTCCCGGTGGCCACGAGCACGCTGCGCGAGGTGCGCGAGGATCGGCGTTCTGGTGCAGGCGCGTCGAGTTCGGTGTGGGTCGAGGTTCACGGCGACCCGCGGCGATGTCGGGCGAGCACCGTGGCGACGGGTTCTTTGGCGAGCCAGCGCAGCGCGGTGCCGGGCGGGTCGGTGGCCGCCAACGCCAGCTTCAATGGACGCAGGGCGGGGTGGGTGGCGCCGTCGGGGTCGGTGAACAGCTCCCGCAGCCGCATCTCGAGACGGCAGTCAGGGCATTGGCCCGGTTGCGGGCTGGTCTCGCAGGCGGCGCAGTCGGGGAACGCCGCGACGGTGCAGCCCTGGCAGATCGGCTCGGTGAGGGTGCCGGAGCCGGATCGAACTCAAAGTGTCCACAGTGGATGCATGGTGCCTACTGTCGCTGGCACGGCGGGCACCACGCCAGCCCGGTCAGCCGGGACGTTCCGCATGGCCGCTGCTGCCCGCAGATCGAGCACACCGACGTCGGCAGTGGCGGGCAGCCGGGGCAGAGCGGCCCGTCCACGGTACGGGTGTTGACGACGCGGCGGCGGCCGCAGTTCACGCAGACCTCAAGATTGGCCGGGTCGCGGACCAAACAATTCGGGCAGAGCGCCCGACCGTGCTCGTCGCGGGTGGCGGCTTCACAGACCCGCCCGCAACCGAAGCAGGGCTCGGCCCTCGACTTGGCCACGCAGGTGCGGCAGAGCCGGACCCCGCCGCGGGGCTTGACCAACGGGATCACCCGGCCGCAGTGCGGGCAAGGCGGCCGGACGACACCGTTGGCACCCGCTTCGCAGAGCCCGTCAATCAGGCGTAGCACCGCGGGAATCGTGACTTCGGCGCCCGCCCCGGTGAGCAGTTCGGGCCGCTCCTGCAACGCCCAGGCCAGCTGATGACGCCGCCCCGCTGCGGGGACCGCCGCCCGCACCGCAGCGGCCACGACCTGCGGCGGGTAGAGCCGGGTCGATGACGGCGACGATGCCAGCCACGATGTCCACCGGATCACCGCCGTCCTCCAGCGGGCACTTGTCACATCGGGGCCGTCCATCACGGTCCCGGGAATGCACCGGCTTGGTCCTCGCGCAGGCCACGCAGGGTTCACGAACCGGCCCGCAAGCGCCGCAGTACCAGTCCTCACCACGGCGCTGCAGCGTGCGCAAGGCTTTGCCGCACTCAGCGCATAACGGCGGCGAAATCGCCGCGGCCCCGGCATCGACCAACGCGATGAGCAGATCTCCGACGACCCGGGGTGCGGGTGAGCGGCCGTCGGTGAGGATCGCCGGCCGCTGGGTCAGGGCCTGGGCGAGCTTGCGGCGTTTGGCCCGCCCGCCGGCGACACCCACCACCACCGCCTCGACAAAACGACGGTCCATGCCAGCCTCGACACCGGTGACCAGGTCGACGGTGACACCGATCGGGTCGGCGAGAACCTCGGGGATGGCAATGCTCACCGCTCAGCCGTCGGCCCGGGTGATCCGGGCCCGCCTCGGCCGCAGATCACCGACACCGGTGTCACCGCCGGCCGCCCTGGCCTTCTTGACGTCCTGCCCCGCGGCGGGCACGGGCTCGACGAGGTCGGTCATCGTGCAGTCCAGGATGTCCAGCAGCGCCATCAAAATCTTCAAACTGAGGCGCTCCGGCCGATCGACGACCAACCGGTAGACCTGGCTGGACGACAGCTTGATACCCCGCTGCGACAACGGCACGAGCAGATCCGTGGTGGAGAACATGCCCCGGGTGGCCATGACCTGCCGCAGATGCCACTGGTAGTCCAGCTTCGCCGTCACCCCTGCTCCTTCCAACCCGACAGACCACTATGGACAGTGTCCAGCGCCGGGCCCAGAGCCCGACGCAGCGCCGTGTTCATGAAGTCGTCGCTGACATGGGTATACACCGCCGTCGAGGTATCACTCTCGTGCCCAACCTGAGACTGGATAAATCTCCGGTCAACCCCGTCTTCGGTCAGGTGCGTGACGTAGGAGTGCCTCAGACAATGAACAACCAGGGCTGAGGGCAGCCCAAGGGCCTCCCGATACGTGACGAACCGAGCGTTGATCTCAGCCGGTTTTACCCCCCCGCCGCGTTCGGTCACCCACAACGCCGGATGATCCCCCAGCCGAACCGGGGCCGCACGTTGTCCACATAGTCCACGACCGCCTCGACCGCCCAACCCATCACTGCGGCGACGTTGCGCCTGCGCGGCGGCTGGCCCTTCTTCGCCTTGCCGTACCGGACGTTGAGCATCCCGAACCGTCCGAACTCCGGAGCCGCCGGATTCCGCCGAAGTCCACCATGTCCAACTTGGACGTCTCCGTCCGCCGCAGCCCCCACCCATAGACCACCTTGAACAGGGTCGCGTCCCGATAGGCGGCCAACGCCCCCTTGCGCTTGGACTTCACCGCCTGCTCCACCTGCTCGTCGGCGTAGTCCAGGAACCGCTGCAACTCCTCACGAGTGAACGGCCGCGCCTCGGGATTGCCCTCGTAGTCATTGAGATGAGCGATCGTATTCCACTCATGAGCGATCGCCACCGGATGCCGGCCCGGACCGAACGCCTGCTCACACGCCACCGCCCAGCCATACCTACCATCGATCACGAACTCGGTGAACTGCCGAAGCGAACACTGGTAGCTACGAATCGTCGACGGCGCTAAATGCTGCTCAGCGGTCAACTGCAACGACCACTCGTCCATGTGACCCGGCGACCACGCCCACGGATACTCGTTCGTGAACTCCAGGAACCGACGGACCAGCCGCTCCCGCGGCACCATCGTGTCCTCCTTCAGCCCACGCGCCGCCTGCTGCGCACGCCACCCCCGCAGCATCGCCTCGACCATCGCGTCCTCCGGACGCAGCTGAACCACACCGGAGACGAGCTCCATATGGGCCGCACCCGCAAGCTCAGCCCGCCGCAACCAGTCCTCCACCTCGTCAAAATCCAGCCCGTTACAAGGGCAAGATCTTGCATCAAGCGGGATCACTATGGCAAACTCCCAGCTCAGGCAGCCATGCCGCAAGCCCTCGAAAGACCGACAAGACGTCGCACTGACATCGCGACCTGCGGATTCACGCCCGCCTGATGCAATTCCCGAGAGTTCGAATAGACGTCAATTGTTGTGTGGATTTGGGCGTGGCCGAGGAGATCTTTGATCGTGGCCAGGTCCACGCCCTGTTCCAGCAGAAGTGAGGCACAAGTATTGCCTCAGATCATTGAAAACGAACATATCGGACGTCAGCGACGTCGCACAGGATCTTGTGGTTGCGGTGCACCGACGCCGGCTGGAGTGGTCCGCCGGTGGGGTTGGCGAAGACCAACCCGGTGTCTTTCCATCCGGTGCCCGCTTCGCGCTGGTCGATGCCTTGCCGTCGCAGGTGTCGGCCTAGTGATGCGATGCACTCGCGAGGAAGCATGATCCGTCTCGCGGAGCGGTGGGTTTTGACCGGCTGGAACGTCGGCCCGCCTTTGGTCCGGGCCAAGGTGCGGCGCACAGACAGGTATCCGGCATCCAGGTCGATGTCATCCCACCGCAGCCCAAGCAGTTCGCCTTGCCGTAGCCCGGTCCGCAGAGCGAGTTCAAACAGCGCCGCTTGCCGGTGAAACGCGGCTGCGGCCAGGTACTTTCTGGCCTCGCCCACGGTGAAGGGTTGGAAGTCGGACTTGGCGACCGGTAGGCGGATGGCGGAGGCGACGTTACGGCCGAGCAGGTCTTCGCGTACCCCGTCGGCCAACGCGACGGATAGGACGGCCCGCAGGTAGCGGACCGTGGCCGGTTTGATGGTTTGCCGGCAGCAACGGCCGACAGCGCAGCAGCGGGGCCGCTTGTCAGGGTTCCTGTGGCGCGGGTTGCGGCGGGCGTCGATGCCCTGCTGGCAGCATTGGCACACCGCGGCGATCTGGTCCAGGAACGCGCGCACGTCGGCGACAGTGAGCCCGCCCAACTTGCGCGCCCCGAGGCCGGGATCAGGAACCGGTCCACCATGGGCTGGTAGGTGTTGAACGTGGTCGCCCGCAGCCGGGCTTTCGCGACGGTGTGCAGCCACGCGCTCAGATACTCCCCGACCGTCGCGTTAGGGTCTTTGGCCACCACCGCCGTGCCCCGCAGCGAGTCGGCGAGCTTCTCTGCCAGCTTCTCGGAGGCTTCCTTGTGGCTGTCCCCGTAGACATGCACACGGCGGCGGGTGCCATCAGCGGCGATCACATACCCGGCACCGCACCATCTTCCGTCGACACGTTGGTAGACCGAGCCAGTCCCGTTGGCGTTCTTCTTCGCGGCCATGTCATTCGTCTTCTTTCATCAAAGAGTCCACATAGGACTTCAAAGCGTCGGCGGGGATGCGCCGGCAGCGGCCGATACGCACGGAGCGCAGGCGGCGGGAGCGGATCAGGTCATAGACGCTGTGGCGGCCCAGTTGCAGCCGGCCCATCACGTCGGTCACGGTGAGCAGGTCCGGGTTCATCACGGCTCACCGCCCTCTGGTGTGGTCGGTGTGTCGCCGCTGTAGCGCCAATGCCCGACGTTGACCAGACGGTGACCCGGAGCGATGCCGAGCCGTTCGGCACGCTGGTTGATCTGGTATCCGTTGCGTTCGGCCCGTAGCGCGGCGAACGTGGTCGAGTAGGTGCGTGACTTGGTGGTGAAGTGCCCCCGGTAGCCGGCCTGATGCGCCCAACGGCGCAACCGCAGCTCCCGAAGGGCTGGAATAGCACCGAGACGCCAGCAGGTGTCGACCAACGCCCGACCGTGCGGCGACAGGCGCGACAGGTCGACATTGGCCCGCCGCCCGGTCCCCGCACATGTAGTGCACACCGTCGCGTCGCGACCATCGACGTTCAGAACTGCGTCCCCGCCGCAGGTGCGGCAGAACAAGGGCGCCAAGCTGATTCCAGCGGCCTCGGCCGCCTTCGTTGTGTACTTGGCCACATACCGCGCCACCCCAAGATCCGCACCTTCGTCGCTGGCAGCCGGCAGGTATTGGATGTCGAGCTGGCGTCCCCACGCCAGGGTGCGGGCCGCGACGACGGCCGTGGTCGGGGTGCTCACGCTCACCATGGCGACCGCTGCGCGGATCGCCGTCTCCAGATGGTGCGCGGACACCCAGGATGGTGGCGGCGAAGCGGGGCCTTCAGATCCGTCCAGCCGTACGATCGCGTGGTAGTGCACCACCCCGCGTGTCTGGAATTCGGCGACCTTCACGAACACGACCCGTAGCCGCTTGCCCGCGTTCGCGCGGGAAAGGCCAAATGTGCGGGCCAAAGCGCGGCGAACAGCGATGGTCAGACGCCGCCACAACAGTCCGGCGTGGGCGTTGAACATGACCTGCCCGGCGTAGTCGTAGCCAGCCGCATCCAGCGGGGTGCCGATAGCCGGGTCGCCGGGCAGATGCCAAAGGCCGCAACCAGACCCGTCGCCATACGGATGGCAACGTTTCGGTGTCCCCTCCCGGCCCGGGCCACGATGAACCTGGCCGAACGACGGTGCGGTGAGCGTGACGAACAGCCGAGGACGGTCGGAAACCTGTGGCGGGGTGTCGTTACCGCCGCGCAGCCCGGCGGCGACAACGTGGTAGGCGTCCAACTTGTACAACGCCGAACACGACGGGCACTGCGAAACGCGGCGGCTGCGGCAGCGCATCCCGATCGACCGCGCTGGGGCGGTTCGATCGGACAGGATCTGGCCAGTGTCGGCGTCGACGAGCAGACTCTGACCGCGCATCCAGATCGGGTGCTCACACTCGCCGATCCTGTGGGCCAGGTCGCCAGCTTGGGCGATGCGGGCCAGTGCGTCGGGTTCGACGCCAGGTGAGGGGTAGGGCATCATCACAAGTGGTCCTCTCCAGCCATGGGGTGGATCGAGCGCGGGAGGACGGCGGAGTGTTCTTGGTCGAATGGGCCGCCGTCCTTCCGTCCGGTGGAACACAGGAGTTGGATCGGGTCGGCCACCAGATAGGCGGTCTCGGCGGCGACCCGGTCAGCGGCTTCGTCCGAGATGTAGCGAGTGCGTACCAGGGTGAAACCGGGACGACCCGCGGCGACCATCGACGCCACCCCGACGTAGGCCGGATCCTGCAGCCGGCGGGGATGCTCATCCGGCCAGCCGGTGATATCCGAACCCAGAATCGCCGTGGCCGCCTCCGAGGTGCGTTGCGCGAACGACACCGCCACCTGGCAGTTGTCCCGAATCCTCGTCGGTATCGCATCACCCGTGGCTTTCTGGTGGCGAGGATGACTTGGATACCGACGTTTCGGCCCTTGCGGATCAGTTCCTCCACCAGTCGCGCCGACTCCCGCGCCAAGGCGTCGAGTCTCTTGGACTCGGCATCCGTTCCCTTGGTCTCGTTGAGAAAGGTGTGTGCCTCGTCGATGACCACCAGCAGGAACGGCCACCGCTGCGATGGGCCGATCTGCCACATGTTCTTCACACCGAGTACGTCACGGATAGCGTGTTGGCGGGCCGCCATCAGGGTGTGCACTGTGGACAGATGGTCCCGAACCCGCACCGGATCGTCTTTGGCCGACAGCCAGGCGCGGGCGAACAGGCCGTCATAGTCCGGGCCACCCTTAGGGAACACCGATGTATTACATGGTCGTAGTTCCATCGTGGACTCGCTCGTTGTTTGTGCGTGGTCAGTGAGACAGAGGAAGCTTTCGTCGCGAAGCTTGCGGTAGTCAGGCCGTTCCTGGATGAGCGGCAGTGGCGACTGTTGCTTGGTGCCGAGGCGGAGGCGATCGGTTGGGGCGGGATTGCGCTGGTGGCCCGTCTGTCGGGGGCTTCGCGGACGACGGTGCAGTCGGGGGTGAACGAGATCCGCGCCGGCATCGTTGCTGATGGACGGATACGTGCGCCGGGGGCGGGTCGGCCGGCTGTCGAGGAAGCGCAGCCGGGTATCGAGGACGCTCTGGATGCGTTGGTTGGCCCGGAGACCCGTGGTGATCCCGAGTCGCCGTTGAGGTGGACGACCAAGTCGCTGGGCAATCTGGTGAAGGGTTTGTACACCGGTGGGTTCGAGGCGAGTAAGAAGACCGTGGCCCGGTTGCTCAAGCAGGCCGGCTACCGGCTGCAGCGCACGTTCAAAACCAAGGAGGGTGCGAGCCATCCGGACCGCGATGCCCAATTCGGGCACATCAACGCCACCGCGGCCGGGTTCCTGGCGGCTGGTGACCCGGTGATCAGCGTGGATACCAAAAAGAAGGAACTGGTTGGCGAGTACGCCAACGGAGGCCGGGAGTATCAGCCGAAGGGTGCGCCGGTGCAGGTCAACGGGCATGACTTTCCGACCGGGGTGCCCAAGGCGATCCCGTACGGTGTCTATGACGTGGGCGCCGATGACGGCTTTGTGAGCGTGGGTGTGGATCATGACACGGCGTCGTTCGCGGTCAACGCGATCCGTACCTGGTGGCAGCGGGTGGGCAGCAAGCGTTACCCAAACGCCTGCCGGTTGCTGGTCACCGCGGACGGGGGCGGTTCTAACGGCTACCGGTTGCGGCTGTGGAAGGTCGAGTTGGCGAAGCTGGCCGCCGAGACCGGCCTGGACATCACCGTATGCCACTACCCGCCCGGCACGAGCAAGTGGAACAAGGTGGAGCACCGATTGTTCTCGTTCATCTCCATCAACTGGCGCGGCCGGCCGCTGACCGAGTACCAGGTCGTGATCGAGACCATCGCGGCCACCACCACCAAGTCCGGACTGACCGTCGAGGCTGTCCTGGACCAAGGCACCTACCCAACCAAGGTCAAGGTCAGCAACGCCGAGATGCGAGCCGTTCCCCTTACAAAACAAACGTTCCACGGCGAATGGAACTACACCGTGCACAGTGGACCAATCGCAGAATAGTACAAAACAAAGCAATCAGAACTAAACTGACCAAGTAGTTTCGCGGTGCCCCCTTACCATCGATCAACACGAACTGCACCGCCGGCGACGGCGCCAACTCGGCGATACGCGCGTTGAGGAACGACGTCTTGCCATACCCGGCCAGCCCGGCGACGACCACGCCCGACACCCCCGACGAGCGGATCGTCACCGGTTCACCATCAGCATCAACACCGGCGTGCCACGTGCCGGGATCAGCGACGGGCCGAGGTGTCGCGGCGCGTCGTGGCGCGGGTGTCGGCAGCGGGGTTTTGTCTGTCCACTGTGTCTGCTGGGTGAGAGGATCGCACACGATCGCCCGAAGCCGCACCACCCCAGGCCGTAGCTGTTCGACCCGGACCTGTGGCACCTTCCACACGTCGGCCAGGTGAGCGGCCGCGTCCTGGAACTGCTTGAGCCCGATCCGACCCAGGGTGGAGGCGTCGACGATGACACCCCACCACTGCGCCTGGACCTTGACTGCGGGCAGAAACTCCCGCTCAATCACCGTCGTGTGTGGAGTCGACGACCAGAACCTCGGCCGTCCCCGTTCCGTCTGCACCAGACCGACCCGGCGGGCGGTGCGCTTCCACGTCGCCTTGATCCGCCACGCCCTGCGCAGCATCGGCCGCACCGGCCGATCCGCCAACACATAACGCGCGACCTGGACGACAAAGCGCCCCAAGTAGAACACGGCGACCGGCACCAGCACGACCAGCGGCAGCAGCCTCAACTGTCCCGAGTGGACCAACGCGGTGATCCTCTCGACCACGCCCTCGGTGTTCATGGCTTCAGCACCGTCAACGCCGAAGCGCGAAACATCTGCCACGGCCGGCCTTTGGTCTCCCCCGCGAACAGCGTCAACCCGGTCGCCTTGACCACCTGACCCATCGCGAGGTCCTTGGGCACGGAAGGCGCCGGAACCGACACCCGCAACACCTGCGGCTGCCCCGAGTCGCCCGTGAGGGCCAGCGGAACCTCCACCAACGGCGCTCCGGTCTCCCGATCGGTCGCGACGACCCCGTTCGCCTTGTCCTTGAACTGCGGGACCGCCGGCGCCAGCACCAACAGACCCCGACCGCCATCAATCGGTAACACCAACATCGCTCTTCTCCTTCGACACGCAAGCCCAGCTAGTAGGGCTCGTCAACTGTGCAGCGAAGGTTACACGTGCTATCAGTGCGACCGTCAAGGGTTCGGGCGAAGAAATTTCCAGCCAGGGCTACACGTGCTACCTACACAGCACTATGATTCGGGCATGGCGTACGACCCGGATGACAAACGGGCGCTGTTCCAGCGCATCGTGGACGACTTCATCGACCAGATCGAGGACGGCCAGCTCAAAGCCGGCGACCGGCTCCCGTCGGCGAAGGAGATCTCCGACGGCTACGACGTCTCCTCTATGACGGCTCAGCGGGCACTGCGAGAGATGCAGGCCCTCGGCCTGACCTACGGCATGGCCGGCAAAGGGACCTTCCTACGCCCCGACGCCAAAGACAAGATCCACGAAGACGAGAAGCTCCTCGTACCCCCAGCCCTCTACGGTATCTACATGGAGTTCTTCAACGAAGCCATGCAAAGCGACGAAGCCGAGAAGATCTTCGAAGACGCGGTCGAGGCCGGCGACGACAAAGCCCACACCCAGATGATGCGTTACGCCCGCCGCTACGCCTCCCAAAAGACCGCCGAACACATGGACGCCATGATCGAATACAACCGCAGTACCCCCACCCACGCCCAACTCAGCCGCCAACAGAACGAAGCCGCAGCAGCCAAACGCGCCACCCGCCGCCGCAAGGCCACCGAGTAGCGAACCGACCGAACCAGTACCACATGCAGCCCTGGCTACAAACTGCACTACCTAATCAAGAACAGTGCCCCCGGCTACGCCAGGCACACGCGCACGCGCTACACCTCCGGCCCGCGCGCGCCCACGCAACGGGACCAACCAGCAGAAGCCCAGGCGAGCAGGACAACGCAAGGCGGATGATGGCCGCACAGGTCGGGCCGCTGACACCCATCGGCGTACATCGCATCGATCGCGTACGAGAACCACGCGGCGACGGTTGCTGTCACATTCAGCCATTCCCATCAAGCCAAGCTGTGTGACAGCAACCGTGACAGCAACGGTCACGCACGCCCTCGCACTTCGGGGCCAACACGGCCCGCAGTCGACCACTCTGCGTAGTCAGCCGCCCGGCCCCAAAATACCTTCGTCCGACTGATGTCAGGGCTGATTTCTTGCTTCTGCCAGACTCGCATTTGACGACCGTAATGTAGCAAGAAGCTGGTCGTATTCCTGCTGAGGCAGCACTCCCCCGCGCGAATCAAGAGCTACGGAATAAGACTTCCACACTTCGTAGACCTTCCTGATCGAGTCTTGCTGAAGTATGTACAGCCGAGCCAGCTCTTTTTCGGAAGCTACTCCTTTGACGCCGGTTCCTATCCACGTATTGAAACGACTGACCTGAGCCAAGAACTCGCCGATCAATTCGATGCAGTCGTTGCCGATCGACTCGCTGCCGAGCATGATAATCGCCAGGTTCAACTCGGTACTCTTGGTCGGCCTCCGCAACTCGGCGGGCCGCTCCCAGTCCCGTGGTAGGGCCAGAAGCCAATCCCAGCCGTCGTCTTCGCTCACCGATCGACCCTTTCGCTCTCAGGCATTGGCATTCGTCAACCGAGCTTGGCCCTTGGGAAGTTACCTTCGAGAAGCCACCGGACTATGTTCATTGAGGTGTCCGGCACGCCCTCGACGCCGCCGAACCGTAGAACTTCAGCGCAATACGTCACGCAACTTCTCGTGGCCAAACTGTACTCACCGAATACGACGCCCACGGTATCACGCTGGTATGCCTGGGCCAGCTCCGCATTTGGGAGCGGGATTGTGAATACGTCCGTGTTAGCCGAGTGAGGCGCCGTTCTTATGCCGCCCGACGCGGGCGTCCCCGGCGACCCGACCTGCTCCGTGTGGAGAGTAGTCCCATTCGACTCTACTGATATAGTGGCGTGCCCCTGGTCCCTGTCGAGATAGATCTTCGCCTCTCCGTCGCAGTTGTGGACCAGTACCGCAGTGTTACCGGCTACCACATAGTACGTGTGGATGTCGGCAACTGTGAGGTTGTAAGTTGTAAGCCAACGCGATATGTGAAGACGATAAGTCGAGTCCTTGTGCCGTTACCGTCGCATCAGCGAGGCTCAGGAGCTGGTGGCCAACTCGGACATCCTGGGCCTGCTCCCACTGTTGGTCGGTTTGGCACCGTCGGGGTGCCAGCATCTCCACGGTTCGTTCCGCGATCGGCTGATGGGCGGGAGGTTCGCCCAAGAGATGCCGAGTACAAGCTCTTGGAGAGAGCCGCCAACGTCGCGACGCCGAACTCGAAGGGAGTCGTATGGCTCCATTCCGAGCTACCACCATGCCCCGCTTGCATCGCCGTCATTCAGCAGTTCAAGGCAGCATATCCGGGTATTGAGGTGATCGTTACCTACGGCACCTGATGCCTTGCCGTGATATGAATGGTGATCGGAGCTATTCCTGCGATTGCACGAAAGGAGGTACGCTGCTTCCATGTGGACACCAGCGCACCAAGCCGTGGAGCTAGAAGATACCCTGCTCCTCCGTGACTTGTTGGACGGAGGCGTCGACGTCCAGGAGGCCATCTCGGACGGCTGGACCCTGCTACATCACGCTATCGACGGCGAGATCGACTCGGCGGATCAAACGGGTGAGCCACTTCACGTTGACACAACGGCCTTCCTGCTAGCCAGAGGAGCGCTCCCGTTGGCTCCCGATGGGAAAGGACGAACCCCTCTGCAGATTGCCAATGATCGTGGACACTGGTTGGCTGTCGAACTTATGCAGAAGATACTGGGCGAGAGATCGTGAGGATGCAGGTCTTGACCTGATGTGCCTGGGTGAACGCGACGGGCCTTGAATGTGGGGCGCGCACGGGATCCTCCCTATGCTCGGCCTTGTCTACTGCGTTGGCCATGAACGTTCGGGGTGTTTGCGGCACTTTGGCGCATTGACGGGTGATAGTGCTCGACATCAGGCTGATTCTTTGGGAGGTGTCGATGGCGGAGTGGGTACGAGCACGTGACCGGGGAGTGGCGGGGAAGGTCAACCCGCCGAGTGAGTGGGTGTGGTCGAGCAAGCCGCGTCATGAGCCGCTGACGACCAAGGCTCAGTTCGACGCAGGTACCCCGATCGGTAAGCCGAACAAGGGTTCCCGCCCGAGCGGTAAGCCCAATGCCCACCCGGCCACGACCCGCAGCTGCCGGTTGCGCTCGCGCGTGATCTGCGACTTGTGGGGACGACGCCCGTCGAAGCCGACGACATCCAGGCCGTCTCTGTCGAAGTCCCCACTATGGTGGTGAAAGCCGTCGAGGTCGACGGCCGCCAGCCCCGCGAGGTGGTCCTGGAGCTTTTGAGAGCCGCGGTCGCTGCCGGCGACGGCGTGATCGCCGACCTGCCCGGCGTCCTGGCCGAACAGGCCCGCCTGGATAAGGTTGTGCAGCGCCTGCCGCAGGACCAGCACGACGCCGCCCGGGCCGCCGCCCCGGCCAGAACCACCCTGCTCGATCCCCGCCGACCGGCCCGGGACCTGTTGGAGCACCTTCTCGACGGGCTCGCTTCGTGCCACCTCTTCTTCGCCGAGTACATCGATGACGCCCACGACAGCGACTACCTCTCCGACGAACTCGACGCCGAGGACAATGACCTGTCGTCCGATGTGGACCTTCGTGGGGACGAAATGCATCAGGACGAGTTGGCCGGCGAGTTCTTCGAACTCGTCCGCGACCAAGCCGACGCGACCCACGCCCGCCTCGTCTGATCGCCGCCCTACTGCCCGGCCATGACCCCTGCTCAGGCCTGCGACGATCCACCACCCAACCCCAGCCGACCACGAGCCGCATCGAGTACGAACGCCGCGCTCGCCTCGGCCGCCGCGTGCGCCGCCTCCGCCACCCGACGATGACGCGGGCGTACAGATCAGTGACGAACGCGACGTAGACGGTCCGTCCCTCGATCGGTACGTAGGTGTAGTCGGCCACCCGTCGGGTGTTCGGCGCGGCTGCGGTGAAGTTTCGTTTGAGCAGGTCATCCGGCTGCGGCCGGTTCGGGTCGGACACCGTTGTCCGTTTCAGCTTGCCGCGGCGGGCGCCCTGCAGACCGAGGCGTCGCATCAGCCGCTCGACCGTACACCGGGCGACGTTCTCGCCTTCGCGCAGCAGTTGGCGCCAGACTTTCCGGGCGCCGTAGACCTTGTAGTTCGTGTCCCAGGTGGCCTGGATACGCTGGCACAGCTCGTCATCACGGACGGACCGGGCCGAGGGACGGCGGTGACGGGCGGCGTAGTACGTCGACGGGGCGACCTGCAGCCCTGCATCACGCAGGACAGCACAGATCGGCTCGACCCCGTAGTTCTCGCCGTAAGCGTCGAGGAACGCGACTATCTCGCCGGTGGCGGGTCGAGCTCCCGCGCGAAGAAAATTGGCTCAACTGCTGATCTTGTGGGTGGGTTGAGACCCGAGTTGGGGCGCACGCCGTGCCCTGTATACGTTTCTGGCTTGTCGAAGGCTCGAAACGATCAACTGGGAACGACGTGCGCAACACAAGCATATGGAGGCGGCTGCTCGGCCTGCCGGGTGTGGTCGTCGAATCGGTGGTCATAGAGGCCACGGCCGAGGGTGATCTTCTGGTGGTGTCGGTTCGGCCACGCCGTAACGCGGTGCCGCGTTGTGGTCGGTGTGGCCGCCGAGCGCCGTGGGAGGACCGGGGTGGGCCGCGTCGGCGGTGGCGGCATCTGGACTTCGCCGCGGTGCGGGTGAAGCTCGAGGCGGCCGTGCCACGGGTGAGTTGTCCCGAGCATGGTGTGACGACGGTGGCGCTGTCGTGGGCGCGGCACGCGTCGCGGTTCACGTCCGCGTTCGAGGACCAGACGGCGTGGCTGACCGCCCGGGCGCCGGCGTCGGCGGTGGCCGAGCTGCTGCGCACGACCTGGCGGAGCGTGACCGGTATCGTGGAGCGGGTGGTCACCGAGGCGGCCGGCCGGCGCGACCAGCTGGCGGGGCTTCGCCGCATCGGCATCGACGAGGTCTCCTACCGCAAGGGCCACCGGTACCTCACCGTCGTGGTGGATCACGACACAGGACGGCTGGTGTGGGCCGGCAAGGGCCGCGACCAGGAGGTGGTGCGGGCGTTCTTCGACGCCCTGGGTGAAACGCGGGCCAAGCAGTTGACCCACGTGTCCACCGACGCCGCCGAGTGGATCACCACGGTGGTCGCCGAGCGGGCTCCGCAGGCGGTGCGGTGCCTGGACCCGTTTCACCTGGTCGCCTGGGCCACCAAAGCGTTGGACGAGGTACGGCGCGGAGTATGGAACATCGCCCGCGGCGGTAAAGGCGGACGGACCCGCCGATCCGTGGCACTCAAGGGCGCCCGGTGGGCGTTGTGGCGCAACCCCGAAGATCTTACCGAAGACCAGCGCCACACCCTGGCGTTCATCCAGATCACGAACAAGCCCCTATACAGGGCCTACCTGCTCAAGGAGCAGTTCCGGGAAATCTTCTCCGTCGGCGGCCCCGCCGGCAAGGCTGTGCTCGCATCGTGGCTGCGCTGGGCCGCTCGCTGCCAGATACCAGCGTTCGTCCGTCTCGCCAAGCGGATCCGACACCACCTACCGGGCATCCACGCGACTCTCGACAATGGACTGTCCAATGCCCGGATCGAGGCGAACAACACCCACCTACGGGTCCTGACCCGCCAGGGCTACGGCTACCACTCCGCCGAAGCGCTCATCGCGATGGCGATGCTGCGCCGGGGCGGTCTCTGCCCACCCCTACCCGGCCGCCCAGCCGCATAAGGCTCACAACCATGGGGCTCCGCCCCACACCCCGACCCTCCCTCGAAGATCTCCCCGGCCGGCCGCCACAGGCGTACCCCGAACCTCGCCCACCAGCAAGGGGCAAGCCGAGCTCCGCTCGGTCGCTACGCGACCCCTTGCCGCCGGACGAGAACCACGGTCCGGTCAAAGACCGCCCGACCGAGAAGATCTACACCGACTCCACAATGGACCAGCCTCAAACCACCAGCACGACCCACAAGATCAGCAGTAGACCCAGAAAATTGTTGCCGCTTTCAGGACGTCGTTCGCGCGCCGAAGTTCCCGGGACCTCACGCTCGAGTTCGGCAATGCGCTGACCGTCCTCGGTCGACGTGCCCGGCCGCTGCCCGTCGTCGACCTCAGCCTGGTTGACCCAGTTACGCAGAGTTTCGCGGTTGACACCCAACTGGTCGGCCACCCGGGCGATCACGCCCTGCTTCTGACCACTGGACTTCCTGATCTCCAACACGAGCCGCACGGCACGCTCACGGAGCTCATCGGGATACTTCTTCGGCGCTGGCACGGTGACTCCTACCTTTGCAGGTTTCGGAGCCTCCAAAAGATCCGGGGCGGTTCATGAGACCCAGCTCGTCGGGCGCTACCTCAACCCGATTGCCGACCCGGCAGGGCTCTTCCTCATCGCCTGGTTCGACCCGAGCCATGGATACCGGGCCGGAAACTGGAAGAACGACGCGACCCGCGGTAACCGCGGTACCCTTCGCGGCAACGAGCGGCAACGAGCAAAAGCGGCAGCTGGCTGGCCTGACCGGCCGCAGCATTGAAGCCATCGTCATCGACTGCTCCATGCCAGCCGAAGAAGCCGAAGGGATAGATCTGACGGAGGCATCGCAGGCCACCGCGTGACATGCACCGAATGAGCTTCCTTGTTCGGATTGCGAAGTTGTCCAGCCCAGCCACGTCAAACGATGCGCCAAGCAGCCGGATGCCTGTAACCAGTCTGGCTCGAGCAACCGTGCCGCCAGATCGGGCGATTCGCTGCGTAGCACCAGGATATGCAATAACCATGAAGGCGGGACCGGCACGGTGGGGCGTCGGCCAAATCCGACTCCACGTGGACGGCGTCCAGCTCACCGAACAAAATTCCAACCATCCACATTGGACTTAGGTGTGCTCGTGGTGTGCTCGGACGCCACGGAACTGCCGTCACCAAACGGCACCAGCCAGCACGAGTAGTGGCTACAGCCTGGACCAGATAGCATCAAACGGACGGTTTGGCGCCACCACGGACGGAACGTCACCCTCCACACCGGACCCTTAATCCGCGGGTTCGGGGTTCGAGTCCCTGGCGGCGCACAGTTGATCAAGGCTCTGACCTGCGGAAACATCGCAGATCGGAGCTATTTTCATGTCCACTGTGGATGTCGGTGTGCTCGTGGTGTGCTCTGGAGCCAACGGACGGTTCAGGCCTTGGGCGGACTGGCCGGCACCAGCCGGACGCGGCCCTCGAACCAGTGTTCGGTTGTCGCGGCCGCGGACCTGATGCGGCCACGTGGCCGGAGTCCAGCCAGCAATACGGCCCACCCGCAGGTGCCGCCACCACGAAAGGCCTTGCTGATCGGGCTGCCGAGTTGCGGCGAAACCCGTGGCGATCGTCGCGGTTCGCACCCGCACCACAGGTCACCGACGTGCGCACGGCATACCGGACGCCGTTCCGCAAACGCTGTCGGCACGACTTACCGTTAGTACATAGAATGGTGGCCCGGCAACACAGGGAACGACGTCTCGCACTGTCAATGTGGTTGTACCTGCGTTCACAGCGTACGGTCGCCGAGAAGGCGACCACGACACAGCCGGCGGCCACTCGCGAGTTCCGGCATTGCTGGGCGTAGTCCCCAACGCCGAATTGGCGGTCGATCTCGCAGAGCGGCGCCGCCAAACAATCCCGACGTCGCGGCCCATACGGCCTGCACGTCGGACCGAACGTAGCCGAGCTGGGAAGCCGAAGAAGGACTGTTAAACGTCCTATTTGGACTAACTCATCCAGGTGCGACGACCTTCTCGGTGGGTGGTCCGCGCAGCGTGGCGGAGTGCCAGAGTCCGCCGCACGAGGCAGTTCCATGTCGTCAACGACGGCGCACTCCGCGAGCGTGGCATGGGCCGTACGACCGACGAGGGCCGGATGTCCACCATGGACGCGAGCGTGCTCGAAATATGCGCTTCGGCACAACCAATACGGGGGTTCGAATCTGAAGCTAAAGAATGACTGTTCTGCCCGCACACAAAGCTGAATTCCATAGTGGACTGCTAGCTCCGAGCAAGGCCGAGGACCCCGCCCAACCCACAGGAGTTCCTTCGCGATCGCTTTGGCTTAGGCTGGCCCTGCCGCGCCCACTCGCGAAGTGCATGTGGTCTCGGCTACCACCGCGGGAGGGTGGCCAGTATCGAGCAGCACTCTGAACGATGGCGCCTCTGTCAACGCCAGCTGCGATTGACAGCCTGTATCGTCCAAGTTCACCACTGATTGTCTCGAGCTCGCGGCCTCCGGTATTCGGCCACCGTCCCGCTCCGCCTCAACTCGCCGAGCGGACGCGATACCGCGGACGTCGCAGTGACGATAGGGTGGCCTGACTTCGGCGACGTCAGAGAGGCTGGACATCTGGTGATTCACACAGCCGTGGTCGCATGATCGCCGCCGCGCCAGGGACCGCTGCCCGGACAACGTCATGACACAGCTCCAGAGCTCGGGCCAGCGGGCGCTTCGCCCTCGGGCACGGCTACTGCGCACGCTTGGGACGGACCTGATCAGCAGCGAGAAGGTTGCGCTGATCGAACTGGTCAAGAACTCGTTCGACGCGGACGCCAGCGTCGTCGTGGTCCGTTTCCGTGAGCCGCTGACTGCCGGCGAAGGCAGCATCCAAGCATTCGCATACATCCCACATATCTGACATCAACCGTGACATCAACCGGAGCGAACAACCACGCACGCCGGTGCTCACCGTGATGTCGTCCCTACGCGGCGTCCACGCTGATCATGCGATCAGCCCACTCCAGATAAGGGCCCCTCAAGGTCGAAGATTGGAGTCCTTTGCGGGTCGTCGCTATTCCACACAGAGAAGATCCATTCTCCATACGGGAAGTCGCTAAAGATCTCTAGAATACGACCCTCTGACGTTACCGCACTCAGATCAAATCCAGCTCGCGACGATTGGAAGCTGACATCGATAATATCGTCTCCAATCAGGTCGTCCAGGCGCGATGATAATGACGACTCCGAGCCCATGATGCCGGATGAGTTCGCAATCTTTCCGCCAGACACGAGCCGCCAATGCGTATTGACCCGCAGCCGCCAACATCTCCCGCTCAGGCTTATTCCGTCAACATCAGTGTCGACGGCAGTGATGCTGAGCGGCACAAACGTCCGGATTTCATCGACTATTGATGGCACTATGGTTCCAACTCTATGTGGGTTCGCTCGCGAACGTACTGCTTCGGGTTGACTCCACGCGGCGGCTGGACGGGCTTACCGGTGAACGGGCTAATCGGCGCGTCAGCACCATTGGTAAATGACGCCCTAAGCCCAGCATTGCCGTTAGCGGACGGTTGCATGATTCTAATCCTGCTGCCGTCAGGAAGTTCGAAGCCGGAGCCCGCAGATCGCGTCGGGAACGAGCTAAATCCAGGCTCACCTGCGTCGACCGCAGCTTGCAATCCGCCCTCCAATCGTGAGGCGCTTGTCGGCACTACAGTACCGTTTGCGTCCGCCACGAATGTTGCGCCACCGCAGTTGTGTACAAGCACCGGTGTGTTGCCAGCCATCACATAGTACGTGTGGATGTCTGCGACGGTGAGGTTGTACATGTCGCGCGCGCCGGCGAAGCTGTCAACGCTGACCACCGAATGGGTGGCTCCGTCGGGGCTGAGAAGGGTGGAGACGCCTGGTTGTAGATCGGCTGCGTTGGTCCACTCGCGTGTGGTCTGGTCCCAGAACGGATGTTCTTGCGTGGTAGCCAGCACCGCGGCGCCCACCAGCGCGGCGGTAGCGACAGCCGCCGCTACCCCAACTTTTGGCCGACCCGCGTCGGTCTCGACCCTGTCGGAGGCTTGGCTCGAGGAGGTCGCTGTCGCGGCCGCACCTACCTTGACGTTGGTGAGGGCGCGGTCGCGGTTGAGGAAGAGCCTCGTCACCGGCTTCGCTTCGGTCTTTCCAGTCACCGGATCAGTGGCCGCGACCTTATCACCGATGCTGATATTCTCGATCGGCTTAGCCACACCGTTGGCCATCACAACCCGCGTGCCCGCAGCGAAGCTGTTCCTCATGGGAATCGGGCAAGAGCCTCCGCCGGTCGTCGCACCCGGCTTGTCGGCTTCGGAGCCCTTCGGGCCTTTCGCGCCTTTCGGGCTGGCCTTGGAGAACCCACCGAATACGGCGCCGAGGCCGGCGGAGAAGGCGAGGCTTCCGAGGTCGAGGGGTTCGCCCTTGATGAGTTGGGGGGCTTGTCCGACAACGTCGCCGATGGCGCCCGACACGGCGCCGCCGAGCAGGCGTCCGCCGAATGCCAGCAGCGCCGGGCCGGTGGCGCTGAGCAGTTTGCCAGCGACAAGGCCGCCAAGTGCACCACCACCGACACCGAGGGCGCCGGTCAACGCACCCATGCCGAATGACTTCAGGCCGTCGCCGACGGAGTGGATGTCGCCCTTGAACGCATCCTTGGTCAGATTGATCAACGCGGCGGCGCCGACCATGCAACCGACGACCAGGGCGCCACCGGACGCGAGTGTGCAGGCGAGGCCGGCACCGATACCGGCACCGATCGCGGCGATGTCGATCAGGAGATCCTTGTGTTCAGCGATCCAGGTGCCGGTCGCCTTGACCGCGTTCTCGAAGATCGTTGTCGCGGTCGACACCGCCCTGGCCCCCATGGCGAGAACCTGTGTGCCTTTCTGCACGGCCGTGTTGACGAGTTGTTTGACGCCTTGTTTGGCCTTGTCGATCGTGGCGGCGGCAGCGGCTTTCAGGTTGTTGGCTTGGGTCGCGATGAACGTCCCAGCCGACTTCAGTCGTTCTTTCGCCCATGCCTTGGCGTCGTCGAGCTTTTCGGATGCGTAGCTGACGACATCGTTGACGGTGCTCTTGACATAGTTGTAACCGGCCTGGACGACGCTGACCCCGGTACTGATGACCTGCTTGCCGGCGGCGACGACAGCGGATGCCCCCTTGGAGAGACCGGCGGCCAGACATCCCAGCCCCGAACAGTGTCCGGTCGGGTCGGTGTTGATGAGGGGGTTCGCGTCACCGTAGGCGAACCGGTTCGCGGCGACCGAGTTCGGCACCGGCGAAACGGCCACCGTGTCACGGGTGTCGAACTGACCGGTGTCGGTGTTGTACCAGCGGGCGGCCATGTTGACCCGGCCGGTCTGGGTGTCGGTCCACTCCGACTGGTATCCGAGTGAGCCCGCCATTGCAGCAGTCGCGACGATCTTGCCGAGCGGGTCGTAGGTAGCCGAACCGGCCAGCGTGGCGCCGGTCGGGGTGAACTGTCCGACCACATCGGCGTGCAGGTCGGTCCAGACCGACTTGGTCCCGGCACCGGACAGGACCCCGCCGGGATCACGGGTGTAGGTCGCCGTCGAGTCAGCGGCCAGGAAGTTGCCCGTGCCGCTGTAGGAGAAGCCGGTCCGGATCGCCCGGCCGAGTGCATCGTACTGGTAGGTCTGCGGCGTCGCCGGTGCCGAGTCCTGACTGAGCACCTGGTTGAACGCGTCGGCCTTCGTCAGCGTCGTCGACGTGCCCAACACCGACACGGCGGACAGAGTGCCGCGTGCGGTATATGAGTATGTGACCGCTGAAACGCCGGCCGCGGTTTTGAGTTGGTTGCGTTCGTCGTAGGTGAACACCGTGGTGCCGGACTGGACCCGGTTGCTGGACTTGTCGTAGGCATACAGCACCGGGGTGATGCCGTTGTCCCAGGACGTCAGCCGGTTGGCCAGGTCGTAGGTGTAGGTGTTCGCGGCAGACCCAGCGAAGCCTGTGGTCGTCTTCGACGTCTCGTTGCCGTTCGCGTCCCACCCGTAGGCGATCTTCGCGATGCTGGCCCCGGCAGGCGTCTTGAGCTCGTCGGACGTCAGCCGGTGCAGGCTGTCGTAGCCGAACCAGCGGGTGTTTCCACTGGATCCGTAGACGATCTTGTTGACCTGGGACAGGTTGTCGTACGAGTAGGACGCGGCAATGCCGGTGGTCGGGTTGGCCAGGGTTGCCAGCCGGCCGGCACTGTCGTAGCTGTAGGAGGTGTTTCCGGCCGCGTCGACCCGCGACGCCATGTTCCCGTCAGAGGTGTAGGTGAACGACGACGAACCCGAACCGCCCGATGTGGACAGCAACAGACCACGGTCGTCGTAGGTGAGGGTGTTGGTACCGCCAGGCCCGGAGAATGAGGTCATCCGGCCGCTGAGGTCGTAGTCGAAGGTGCGTGCGGTGGTTGCCACCTCCGCCCCGGTGCCTGACTGCCCGGTCAGCCGGTTCATCGAGTCGTACGAACGGGTGACACTCACCCCACCGGGCGAGAACGTCGTGACCGGGCGGCCAGCCGCGTCGTAGGCGACGGTGAAGGTGCGATCGGCCAGATTCGGATACGCCGTCGTGGCGGGCTCGATCTGAGACTCCGGCAGTCCCCACGAGTTGTATGTGGTGAGGAATGCGTTGCCTCGCCCGTCGGTGAACCTGGTGCGGTTACCGGCCAGGTCGTAACCGAAGGTTGTGGTGATCACGTCAGAGGAGTTGATCGGCTGGGTCTGCGTGGCCAGCAGACCGGTGGCGTCGTAACCGAACGTGGTCGTGGTGCCCCGCGCGTCGGTCTGCGAGGTCATCGCCCCGGTCGCGTCGTAGCCAGCTGAGGTGGTCTTCAGCAATGCATTAGTGGCGTCGTACGACTTCCGCGCGGTCGCGTATCCGAAGGCGTCGTAGGCCACGGTGCGATAGGTGTTGTCCGGGTCCGTTTCGCGGATCCGGCGGCCCAGTCCGTCGTAGGCGTAGGTTGTGGTCTTGTTCGCCCCGTCGACGACGGTCACCGGTTCGCCGGCCGCGTTGGTGGTGGTAGAGCTCACCACACCGGCGGGGCTGATCACCGACGCCAACCAGCCGCCCGGCGCGTACGAGTAGGTGGTGGTGTAGTTGGTGCCGGCCTGACGGACGACATCGGTCGAGGTGACCTTGCGGCCCAGGAAATCGTACGTCGCGGTGGTCACCGCGCCCGTTGGGTCCTTTGTGGAAAGCAGATCGCCGTTCAAGTCATAGGAATACTTGGTGACGCCTAGGTCCGGGGCGGTGACCTTGGCTACCCGCCCGAACTGGTCGTAGAGGTATGTGGAGGTGTGGTTCAGCGGATCCGTGGACGACAGCAGTTGCCCGACATCGTCATAGGAGCGGGTGGCGACCGGCGTGATCGGCGTCGACGAGCCCGGCGGCGTGTAACTGGGTCCCGTTGTCGACGTAACCCTACCGGCAGCGTCATAGGCGGTGACCGTCACATTCCCGTTCGGGTCCTTCGTCTCCACCGCAGCGCCGAAGGTGTCGTAGCCCACATAGGACACAGGCCTGGCCAGCACCGGTGTGCCACCGCCGGTCTCGGTCAAGACCGCCGGCTGGGTCCTCACCGCCACCCTGCCCGTCTCGTCCAGGCTGAAGTCCGTCGTGCGGCCCTTCGGATCCGTGGAGGAGATGGCCAAACCACTCTGGTCCAGCTTCTTGCTCGTCCGCACAACGCCCGCGTTCGCGGCCGGCTCGACTCCACTGTAGACGCTGCTGACTTCGCCCGTGGTCAACGCCCGCTGGTAGACCTGGACGTCGGAGATACTCCCGTTCCACCGGTCGGCGTCGGGCGTCGGACTCCACCGCATCTGCCCAATCCGCAGCGGTCCGTTGGCACTGCTCTTCCCGGTCGGGTTCCATGCCACGCTGCCCTGCAACGCGCCGTTGACATACATCCGCATCTGGCCCGCGGTCTGGTCATACACGCCGGCCAGATGGACCCACGTCCCCAGTTGCGGTGCCGATGTCGATGCGGCTTCGGTGCACGCACCGCCGTTGTCGGTGTTCGCGTCGCACATCATGAACCGCCACCGGTTCGCCGACAGCTTGTAGCCCAGAGAGAACCCCGGAAGTAGGCACCGTCCTGCGACACTGCCGCCTTGCTGGCGGTGTTGTCCGGCATCTTCACCCACGCTGACACCGTCATCGACCGGGTGGTGTCCACGACCGGACCGGCAGTGCTCAACGCGGAGCTCGAGTTGAACACAGCGGAGCCGCCGCGCTCGCTGGACCACGTGACCGTCCCCGTAGCCGTGGCAGGGCTGTTGCCCGCCGCGTCGGCCGCAGTCAGACCACTCGTTTCACGAAGCGGCCACCGGCCCACCGGCGCAAGCGTGGCGGAATTGATGGTGGTCGCCACCGGCCGGCCCATCGGGTCGTTGAGTACGTCAACGTTGGACAGCACACCGGTCGGGTCGGACTGCGTCGTGTTGACCACATAGTCGTCCGGCGAAAATGTCTGTGTCGTCGTGCGCTTCAACCCATTCGGGTCCAGCGTGGACGAAGTCGTCCGGCTCGCCGCATCAACGACGTACGTGGTCGTCGTGGCACCGTTGTTCGTCTTGCTGGCGATTATGTTGCCGGCCGCGTCGAACGTGCTCTCGTGTTGGACGAACAGGGCACCCGTCGCCGGGTCCTTCCGGGTCACCGTGGCGAGCAGGTTGTTGTCCGTGTAGGCATACAGCGTCTGGAAGCCCATGGCGTCGGTTTCGCTGGCCAGTCGACCGGCCGGGTCGTACGCCCTGCTGCTGGTGACCAGATCCGTCGGCGCCGAAGGGTTGTTCGGATCGCCCGTGTAGCCAACGGCGACTGTGGTCAGCAATTGACCCTTGAGATCGTAGGTCGTCGTGCCCACGCTGCCGTTCGGGTCGGTCTGGCGTATGACCCGTCCCGACGAGTCATACGCCAGGCTGGTGACCTTGCCGGCCGGATCGGTCGTGGTGACTCGTTGACCGCGGGTGTTGTAGGTCCACGACGTGGTCCGGGGCGCGTCTCCACCAGTCGTGTCCGACATCGTCTGCGACGTCAGCAAACCATCCACATCGTACTGTTGGGTGATCTGTTGGGTGTGCACCGCGCCGGTGACCCGGTTCGTGGTCGCCGGCGTCGTCAGCGTCGTCATGCGCCCGAGCTTGTCGTAACTCATCACCGTGGTCAGGCCGGACGGGAATGCGGAGGTCGTCTCCACCTTGCCCGTCGGTCTGCCCAATCCGTCGTAGGTCATCGTGGTGACCTTGCCGGCCGGATCGGTGATCTTCGCGACGTCGCCGGTGCGGAAGTACTCCACCTTCTGGACGGCTCCGCCCGCGGTTGTCACCGTCATCGGCAGACCCTTGGGGGCGAAGCCACCACCGACCGCGGCGACGGTCGTCCCATCGGTATAGGCGGTCGCGGTCACCCGACCCAACGGGTCTGTCACCGACGTCCGGTTGCCGAGAGCGTCATACCCGAACGTGGTCTTGTACGTGTTGTCCGACGCCGACGCGAGGACCGGCCATCGCGCACCGTCATCAGAACGTCGTTACGCACGTCCGGCGGAGGATTGGGGTTGGTCGAGTCAGGGTAGTAGGTGTAGAAGATCGTCGAGCACAGCGACGCCTGCCGGTTCTGGCACGTCTTCGATGAGATGGTGTTGCCACGGACGTCCTGCTCCGTGGTGGTGACGTTTCCGTTGGGGTCGATCACCGTGCGCAGGCTGCCACCAGTGTCGTAGCCGAACTGCGTCTTGTTGTTCAGCGCGTCCACTTCGGCCACCTTGCGGGCAGTGAACACATCATAGACATGCGTGAACTGACCGCCGGCGGGGTCGGTCACCACCACCGTCTTGGTCGGTGTGCCACTCGACTGCAGCCGGGCCTGATACTGCGCTTTCACGTCGGCCTGGCCAAGTTGCGTTCGGTAGTACGCCACCTCGGCGATCGACCCCTTGAAGTAGCCGACAACATTGTCACCATAGGAATTGTCCGGCCAGTAGGAGCCGAAGACGCTGGCCCCCACGGTGGCGTAGTTTGCACCCGTCGCCACCAGGTGCGCCGCCTTGGCACCGACCGGATTCCCATCCAGATACATCGTCTGGGTGTCGGCGGCAGCGGCCAGAACCACGTGATGCCAGTTGCCATCATTCACCGGCGCGGCGGTGACGATCTGGTTGGCCGAGCCGGTCCAAAACTCGCCATACAGCTTCCCGCTGTCGCCGATGTAGAGCGCCGGAGTGTACGGGTGGCCCGCCGGACCGGTCATCGGATCAACGGTGTACGAGAACAGTGGCCCACGATCACCCGCGTTCGCCTTGAACCACATGCTGATCGACACCGGGCCTGTCGTGGGAATGTCGGACGCCGGCAGCGACAGGTAAGACGATGTTCCGTTGAAGGTGGCCACCGTGGTGTCGTCATCCGAACGGGCCGGGTCGTCGAACGGACCGCCAGCAACGCCCAACGTGACGTCGTTGTAGGTCGCGGTGCCGCCCCGCACCTGGTTGGTCGCCTGCGTGACTCCAGTCTCCGCCAGTCGCCAGTAGTCGGCCGGGTCCGCGGACAGCACCTTGCCCGAATGCACCTGGTATGAGCCCGCCACGGAGGGGTTACCGAGATGCCACACTCCGCCGTTGGCGTCGGTCACGTCCGTCACCGAACCAGACGCCGAGTCGTACGAGACGGACACGGTCGGATTTCCCGATGGCCGCACGACTGAAGTGAGGGGTGCAGACGCGACACCGGATCGTGCGATCGCCTGAATGTCCGGGCCGGTCAACCCGCGATCGAACCAGGCAACGTCCGCGATCGACCCCTTGAAGAAGGCCGGCACCTGCACCGGGAAGCCATTGTCCGGCCAGGTCGGCCAAAGAAGCCGGCACCGACAGTCGCATACTTGGCGCCGAACGGCTGAAGCGGACCGTCCTTGAAGCCCACCGACACACCGTCGACATACATCTCCTGCGACGTGCCATCGGCCTTCTGGGTGTTCTGGGAAATCTGGGCAGACTGGGTCGTCAAGGCAACGTGGTGCCAGGCACCGTCGTTGACCGCGAAGCTGGTTCTGATCTGGTTGACAGTGCCGTTCCAGAACTGCCCGTAAAGCTGCCCGTTGGTAGCGATGTACAGGGCGGGGACATAACCACCGCCTGCCCATCCGGTGAGCGGATCACCCGTGTAGGAATACAACGGCCCACGGTCGCCCGGATTGGCCTTGAACCACAAGCTGATCGTCTGGGTGACAGCGCTGCCGATCGGCTGCCCGGGCAGGTCAACGCGCGATGAGGTGCCGTTGAAGCCACCGGCCATCACGGACGAGCCCGGCACCGGACCAGGCTGGCCGAGTGCGACATTGACGTACGTCGCCATGTCTGTGCCCATGTTCTCGACCACCGCACTCGCGGCCGCCGTGCCCGATGCCTCGCCCAGGCGCCGGTACGAACGCGGCAGCGCGTTGAGTGTCATCTTGGGCAGCATCGTGCCGGCGCCGTAGGTGTAGGTGGTAAGCAAGCGGTAGCCGATGTGGGCGGGCACACCTTGGTCAGCAGATTGCCGCTGTACGTGTAGGTCCACGTCGTCGCCGACGACGGGTCGCCAGCTACCGCGGGATCCGTGGACACGGACTGGACATGCGGCGTGATCGCGCCCACGGGGGTGGTCGATGTGTAGGCCAGATACAAGGCCCGGCCAGAGGCGGATGTCATCTTCGTGGCCAGACAGGTCGTAGCCACGCAGGCGTAGGTGAACTGCAGCGTCCGGCCGGCGGCGTCGGCGACGGACTCGATGGGGTACTCGCCACGTACCAGACGTTCGGCGAATACGTAGGTCGTCCCGTCCTTCTCTACCAAACGGTACTTGCCGCCTACCACCGATAGCGAAGAATTGCGCCCCGGGGGCGGGACAAACGTCCCATCCCAGTTGCGTCCGACCGTGACCTCTTGACCGTTGCCGTACCGGATGACGACTCCGGGAGTCGGATACTTGGTCCACACCCACGGGTCCACGACCTTCATGTCCAGCAGGCTCGACCAGCCGGTCCCGAAACCTCCCCCGGGCCGGTTGTCCAGACTGTTGTACGAACGTTGGATGGACAGGGCCGGACCGACTGTGGCCACGGAACCGTCAGTGGCCGTGGTTGTGTAGTTACCGGCTCCGGTGGTGGAGAACCCCTGGCCGCCGTTCTGCGACAAGGCTGACGTAACCGTTGGCTGCGGCACAGCCGTACTGAGCACATTGACGGTCTGCGACGTGCTGGGCGAGGCCCCGTCGGTGGCTGTCACGGTCCAGAGATAGGTCTGCCCCCATTTCAGTACCGGATCCGGAACCGGCCACCGACCGGTGGAAAGCGGCGGTGACGTCGCAAGAAGCGTGCCTGCCAGGTCGAAGACCTGGAACTGATACTGCACCGCAGACGGGAACGAATCCGTATCGACAGCGGTTGCGAGCAGTTCCGGGTTCAACGTCGACACCCTCGCGTAGTTCGACGGATACTGCATAGTCACCTGCGGAGGGACGTTGTCGGCATAGTCGACTTCCAGGTACGGCCGGTAGGCTCCGTTGCTGTAGTTCGACGAAGTAAACTTCTTCCAACCGAACTTGGAATTCGTGCCGGACTCCGGGCCGAGCAAAGCCAGCCCGTAATTGCTGCTCTGGTTGGTCGACCAACCGGCAATGGCCGCCGAATTCAGAGTCACCGTCTGCCACGAACCCACGCTGCGATTGCCCGACGTGTTCGTGCACGCCGGAGAGTTCGACGACGGCGTGGCCCCGCCAAGATAATCGGAGAGGCTTGGACCCCACAGGCCCGACGTGGAAAGGCCCTGCTCCGTCCACGGCGACGCTACCTTGTGGACGTTGAAGTAGACCCGATCGGTGCAGTTGAAGGTCCACGACATGTACACCTTCAGTCGGGCGCCCACAATCCGCTTGTCCGGCAGATCATACCTGAAATCGCTGAATGCGATGAAAAACTGAGCAGCGGTGGCGCCGTCGTTATAGGTGCCAACATTGAGATCCGTGCCATTCTGCGCGCCGGGGCCGGTGCCGGCTTCGTTGTCGACGTATGCGTCGCCACCACTCTGAAACACCGTGGCGGTCGGATCGACCCGGACCGGGAACACCCGCACCACGGGGTCACGCAACCACGCCTGGTCCGCGGTCACCCGCAACGCCTGTCCACCCTCGACAGT
>CAVUNP010000003.1:0-556997 GCA_963742855.1 uncultured Actinomycetota bacterium
TGTGAGATATTGTCAAATGTTGTATTTCGGAGACGGGCGCATACCTTGTTGAAATGATTGATTAAGCGGCCTGTTGGGTTTGTTCTTCACCATCGACGAAACGGACACCGGTAACTACCTTTGGAATCAGTTCGAATGCCTGCAGCCGGCGCCAATGCTTCTCGGTTTTTGCGACCGTTGAAGGCCAGGTGACCGGTCGCGGATTGAGTGAACCACAGACGCTTGTCGCTGAGTTCGTAATCGGACGAGGTCGCAAAAGTGGATTCGATGGGGTTGGTGGTCCGTAAATGCGGCCAGTGCTGGGCTGGGAAGATCGTAAAAGGTAAACAGCGCTTCTTTATCTTTTGCCAGCGCGTTTCGCAGGCTTTTGGGAATTTGATTTGGTAACTGGAGATGAACTGATCGTAGCTGCCTGAGCGGCTTTGCGAGTCGGCGCCAGATACATTTCATGGATCAGTTTCTTGCTTTGCCTGGACAACCTGGGCATTTTATCCAAGATATTGACGGTCTTATGGACCCAGCAACGCTGCTGGGCGACCGGGCCATGCTCTTCCTCAAAGCAATGCAAAAGACCAGCGAGCCATCACCAATGGCCAGTTTGGGCGCGGCCGATAGGCCCAAACATTGGTTTGCCCAAGCAGTTCACGCCAGGATTGAGTGCTTTCGCGATAACCATCGACAACTGCTAACAATTCTTTGGTGCCATCCTGGTGGCTCCGATCAAGACCATCACACAGGTTCGCTCTTCGTCAAGTCGAACGTTGAAATAGACCCCGTCGGCCCACCAATAAACGTAACGCTTTCAACTAAAATCACGCTGACTCCACGCTTTGTAGTCAGTTTCCCAGCTGCTCTTGAGTGACACGATGTTGGTGGATGAAAGCCCACTGGCTCCTTCGCCTAAAATGGCGCTCAATGCTTCGCTGAAATCTCCGGTTGAGATCCCTTTGAGGTAAAGGGCTGGAATCAAAGCATCCACACTGGGAACCCGACGCATGTACTTGGGCAGAATCACACTGGAAAAGCGACCCTTGTCCCGGTGACGGACCCGTGGCTGACGAACTGAAATCCGGGGCAGCACCACTGACCACCTCCCGCTCCGGCAGATGTCCATTGCGTACGACCAGCCGTTGCCCGTTCTCATCCACTCGATCCTTGTGGAATTGAATATAGTCGATCACTTCAACTGATAGCTTCTGTAACAGCTTCCTGGCTACCTCCCCTCAGTAACTGCTTCTCCAGAACGGCTTTTGTTCTTCTTTTGCTCGCTCTTCAAGCGGGATCACTTTATTCTCTGGCACTGCCGTTAATCCTTCTTTTTTGGCGTCCTCAGTGAGCTGCCAGTGTTTCTTTTTCTGATTGAAAGGATGCGCCTTTCTTTATCTCCTCATCCACAACTTTTTCGGTTATAGCTCCGGCGATGTTTGCTAAGATATTCATCGCAACTGTCGCTAAAAAGTCACCAGCCAACAAACCAGTAAGGAAGGTCGTCAGTAAAATCTTTCTCATATTCGCATTAGAGCTGAATTGAAGCATGATTGGCGAACACAATAATTACGGCGAAACCACGAACCGCTTCGCAGGGTAGTATCTAACTGCCTGCTTCCGTTATAGACAACAACCTGCTGTGCCGCGCCTGCAGCTAGCAACGCATCCTGCAGTTCTGCGGGAGTAATCCCTCTCTGATGACGCTGCACCCGCCATAAGCACCCGGACCATAGGCTTGAGCGATACCACTTTTTTCCCTGGGCGCTTTGGGCAGCAGGCTCCAAGTTAATCGCTGTCTCTCTCCGTTGGCGGGGCTGGGAAACATCCGAAGCTGTGCTGCCCCGATCGGCTTTTTCAGCAATGCCAGTTCCTACTGCATTTTGAATGTGCTGATCGCCTTGCGGCAGAGCCTTGATCAATTCCAGAAGCGACTGGGCCGCGCCCATCAATTCTGGGTCCGCAGAGGCGTTGGTCTCTTTCAATTCCTCAGCCAGGGTTTGCTGTCGTCCAGGAGATTCAGGTTTGGCTTGTAGTTTCTCGATCGCTTCGGTGACGTCGCTCTTACCGGCGAATTTCTTGCTGATCAGGGCCTTCAGCCCACTATAGCCATCGCTGATGGCCTTTTTGGCAGCCTCGGTTAGACCGCTAGCGGCGCCAGCGGTGAGTGCTGCGATGATCGCTGCAGTTATGGGGTCCATACAGACTTATCGGTTGTAGTAAGAACAAAACCGATCTTCTAGGCTTTGTCCTTCCTTGCCATTATTTCCTTTGCGCTATCGGCAAATCATGTTTGCATTTTGAACCGACTTTTGACCAATGCAAAATTTATGCGGATTGCGTTCGTGGCCAAAAAAAACGCGACCCCATCAATCCCATAAAATATGTGGTAACTGCGTTCAGAAGAACTCGAACGACAAATCGCGAATGTCGAAGGTCAGCGCCGCTGATCGATTTGCATGAGCACAACAAAAGGGCAGGGAAGGGGCGCTTTGGCGTTTCTACAAAATGCGTCATTTTGTCAGAGTGGCGGAGAAACAGGGGGTTTTGCGGCGGAAGCGGCGGGGGAACGTTTCAAAGGTGGACGCTACGATTGTGGACGGCGGAAATGGGCTGCCGCGTGGATTAGGGCTTCTTGTCTCGCAGCGTACGAAACTGATAGAAATGGCCAAATGATTGAAATGACGGCGACAGTGCTCTTGAAATACAAGGAAATCATTATTGCTTCTTTCTGGCCATCGCAAAGACCTGTTGGGCAAGAGCAAAATAAGAAAGGAACATCTCGCCAACCTAAATCCCTTTAATCGCGGGTGAGGGGCCATTTTTTGCACTAGACATTTGACACACGCGAAACCCTTTGTTTACGCCGCTTCGCGGAATGTTCCGTCACTTACCCTTTGTGAAACGGCTTGTATCCAAGCCGGATCGCCTCGTTATAATCCTGCAGCGCGCCCTCTATTTCGCCTTTGGCGTGCCGCGCAACGGCCCGGTTGTAAAAGGCGGCGGCATCGTCCGGCTTGAGCCGGATCGCCTCGTTATAATCCTGCAGCGCGCCCTCTATGTCGCCTTTGGCGCTCCGCGCATTGCCCCGGTTGTAAAAGGCGGCGGCATAGTCCGGCTTGAGCCGGATCGCCTCGTTGTAATCCTGCAGCGCGCCCTCTATGTCGCCTTTGGCGCTCCGCGCAAGGCCCCGGTTGTAAAAGGCGGCGGCATCGTCCGGCTTGAGCCGGATCTTCTCCTCTCACAAGGCGTTACCTCTTAACGCCTTGTTGGAAAACACCCGGTCCGCCGGGTTGGAGGTGCTGATTGGGCGTCACTCAGCGGGCGGCTTGTATCCAAGCCGGATCGCCTCGTTGAAATCCTGCCGCGCGCCCTCTATGTCGCCTTTGACGCGCCGCGCATTACCACGGTTGTAAAAGAGGACGGCATCGTCCGGCTTGAGCCGGATCGCCTCGTTGAAATCCTGCAGCGCGCCCTCTAGGTCGCCTTTGACGCGCCGCGTAATGCCTCGGTTGTTGAAGGTGGCGGAAATGTCCGGCTTGAGCCGGATCGCCTCGTTGTAATCCTGCAACACGGCCTCTATGTCGCCTTTGTCGCCCCGCGCAATGCCTCGATTGTAAAATGCTTCGGCATAGTCCGGCTTGAGCCGGATCGCCTCGTTGAAATCCTGCAGCGCACCCTCTATGTCGCCTTTGTCGCGGCGCACATTGCCCCGGCTGTTGAAGGCTTCGGCATAGTCCGGCTTGAGCCGGATCGCCTCGTTGAAATCCTGCAGCGCACCCTCTATGTCGCCTTTGTCGCGCCGCACAATGCCCCGGTTGTTGAAGGTGGAGGAAGCGTCCGCTTGAGCCGGATCGCCTCGTTGTAAAAGCGCAACCGTTCATCATTGTCGACAGCAGCAAGCCCTCGCTCGAACCATTGCTGGGCAGTTAGCTCTTCTTCGTGCCGACGATGGCAGCGGCGTATCACCAGCTACCGCACTCCGCGATCCCTCGTGCGACCAGCGCCACCAACGTGATCCAGCGTGTCGGCGCGTCCTTCGGCACCGCGCTGGTCGCTGTGATCCTCCAACAGCAGATCAATGACCAGGCCAGCGGCGGCGCATCCCCCGAGATCCTCACTCACGCGTTCGCGAAAACCTTCTGGTGGACGGTCGGGTTCGCGGTCCTTCTCCTCCCACTCGCCATGTTCCTGCCTCGAAGAAACCGGTAGAGCGCATCCGCGGCCCGCACCGGCACCCGTCAGGCCGGCACCCAGAACACGCCGTCGGCACGGCCACGACCCGCACAGTGGCGCCATGAACAGGAAAGAAGCGATCTCCCGGCATGTCGGCAAGCTCGACACCGCAGGAGTGGCGACATAACCGCGTCAACCAAAGTTGCTCAGGGTTACTCTGCGGCAGGCGTCACGTACCCAAGCACTGGGCACAGGCGGCGTCCACCGGGTTTGGGCAGGAAGCCCGGCCGGCGCAGCACCTAGCGCTGGCCGGGACCAGATGTCACGAGCCCGCACGGATCCGGATCGGCTTCGCCGGGGCGAGGTCGAGCGCCACGGGCAGGGTCGCCGGTGGTGGGGTGAGGTCAAGTTTCCAATCACCGAATCGGCGGATCTTGCTGGTGACGTACGGGGTGATGGTGGCCAGGTCCTCAGAATCCACCTGCCATCCGGCCGCGATCAGCTCGTTGGCGGCGGTGGTGATATCGAGGGTGGTGGAGTAGATCGCGCAGTTCGCGAGGAGCTCGTTGAACTTGACGATCTTCTCCTGCTGGTCTGGGTCGTTGTCGGCCAGGATGCCGTCGTGACCGAACGAGAGCCATTTGGCGAACCCGTGGAACGCCTCGACCCGGTTGGTGACCGCAGTGATGCCCTCGCGCAGCTCAGGCTCGGACAGGTAGCGCAGCAGGACGATGGTGCGCACCGCGCGGCCGACCTCGCGTAACGCCCGGTAGGTGCGGTTGCGGTGCGACTCGGTGCCCAGCCGGCGCAGCAGCGTCGCTGAGGAAATCTTCCCGGCGCGGATCGACACGACCACGCGCATCAGGTCGTCCCAGTGCGTTTCGATGAGCTTCCAGTCCACCGCGTCCGCGCCGAAAAGGGAATCGATGTGCTCGTAGCGAGTGTCGCGGCCGGGCCGGTACAGGGTCAGATCCTGCCAGTTTCGGATACGCGGCAGCAGCTCGAACCCCAGCAGGTGAGCCAGTCCGAAGACCGGCAGCGACTGGCCCTGGGTGTCGGCGTGGATCTCGGTAGGCTGCACGTCGCTCTTGTTCTCCAGCAGCCCTTGCAGGATGTAGACCGCCTCCCACACGCCACACGGGATGAAATGGGAGAACAAGGCGATGTAGTTGTCGGAGATGTGCCGGTAGGCGATCCCGCCGTACCCGCCATAGCGGATGTGCGATTCCGCGAGGAGGTTGTCCGACCAGGTATCCATCTGCGTGCCGTCCGCCCCGACCCTGGTCCCGTCACCCCACAGCAGGGTCATGTCCAACGCGGCGTGAGCGTTGATGACATCGACCGACGCAGAGTGGATCTTCCTGGCGTCGGCGCGCTTATTCGCGGTGGACAGCTCGTGCACCGACGCCTTCTCCTTGCCGGCCATGTGCCGGGCCACCTGCGCCGGGCCGAGGTTCGCCCCGTAGGTGAACGTCAGCAGCACGTACCGGCCCAGCGCATCCCTGATCTTCGGATCGTTGCCAGACGGCGGCCCGAAATGGCGGGTCCACCCGGTCAGGTACGCGGTGCGGGTCAGCACGTCCAGGATGCCTCGCTCGGGCAGCCGGTCCAGGATCGCCGCCTCCAGATCCAACGCCGATTGGCGTCGCTGTCTGCCTTTACGGCGTTTGAGGACCGGGCGGCCCTCGGACAAGACCAGATCAGCGTTGCCCGGGTACCCCTCGTCGACCCTCACCGCCGTATGCTCCAGCCGGGCCCGCAACTCGGCGGTCGCGCTGGCGGCATCGGGCGGCAATCCCGCCTCCCGGCAGTACTCGGCCACCAACGGCTCACACTCGACCGGCGACAGCAGTTGATCAGTGAAATTGGCGTACGACTCCGACCCGACCACGGCCATGTCGCCGCTACGCAGCTCGGAAGCCAGGTACGAGAACACGCACGCCTCGAAATGCCGGCGCACCATCCGTCCGGGCCGCCGCCCATCAAGAAGGATCTTCCGCCAGTTCTCCGAGACGAACGACAGGTCCAGATGGACGTCCTTGCCGTGCTTCCCGCCGACTTTCGTCGGCAGGTGCTCCCCGCTGCGGGAACGGTTGGCGCGCAGGAATTCCAGCGCTTGAACAAGCTGTGGTCGGAGCTGGTGGGCTGGAAGTCGAGCACGTCGAGCACCTGGAACAGCGCTGCCCGGCTGCCCCGGTAATACTTCTCCACGAACGGCAGGTAGTTGTTGCCGTGGTGCGCCGACACCTCTTCGTGCGCGCTGGTCAACGCGGTCACGCCACCGGCCTGGGCAAGGGCGCCCAGCACCATGCGCCCCGCCTGTACACACACCGAGTCCGGGACGTTGGTCTCCCCGACGACCTGGTCCTCGGCGGACACTCCCAACGCCTCCCGGACCACTGCCAGGACCTCCCCGAACGTGTCCAGCAGCCGCTCAGACTCCGCCCGAGACGCCTCACGGATCGATTCGAGACGCTCCTTGGCTCTCTTGTGAATAGCGGCTATCCGCTTGCAGAACATGGCTGCGACCTCATCGCGGGTCCGCACCCGGGCAGTGTGGACCAAGCAGACGATCAGCGCCTGCCTGCGGGCGGTGCCGTACCTGCCCAAGTCAGCGACATCGGTCTGGCTGGCCTCGCCGGCGAAATGAGCCACCTTCGCCGGCGATACCCCTTCCAGCCACTCCTCGGTCGGGCCGAGCGCGTCCAGCCAGGCCAGATGCTTCACGTGGTCCTTGACGTTGCCCACGGTCGGCGCGCCGGCCACCGTCTTGACCTGATCGAACTGGCTACGCCGCCGGATCGGGTCCACCTTCAGCAACGCATCCACCTCATCGGCGGCCGGACCGTTCATCCGAGCGGCGATCCCCGCGAACACCGCGGTGTTGACCTGCGTACGGATCGTCCCGACCATCTCATCCAACGTGGTGTAACCAGGTAACTCCAGCCGGGCCCGGACCAGCTCCTCCAATGCCACATTGATCAGATCCGGAGGATTGTCCTTCGTCCTGGCCGCCTCCCGGATCGCCGCCTCGGCCACGGCCCTAGCCCGCTCTGGGTCAGAGGTGATACCCAGCCGCTCGCGGACCAGCGACTTGTGAAACCGCAAGGTCCGGTCCGAGTCATGTCCTGGCTCGATGTCCGGTTTGACCTCCAACGCGATGCGTACGTGCTCCACGATCGCGATCGGCACCTCGAACAGAACGGGGAAGTGCCCCAGCCGAGCAACCGCCTTCAACAACACGACCAGGGCAAGCAGATGCTGTTCTGAACCGGTCTTCTCCCGGGCCCAGCGAATCTCGTCGATTGTCGGCGTAAACGTCTCCCGCAGCTCACGGGCAGACACGACCCGCTTGAACTGCGGATACGCGGTCCGTTCCATCAACGCCACGGGTCCACCCACCAGCCCGACCACAACAGGACAAGGCCCCCGCGCCGGGCGCGACTCTACCTAGCCGGGCAGAAGCTGTGGGGGCACCCCACGCTGACCTGCACTGATCGGCCTCTTGCCGGTTTCCGACGTACTCCGGTAGGCCCCCTCAAAGGACAGTGACCCACCAGCGTGACCCCCACCACCGCCCGCAACCCGCCAGCGCATCGCGGACACCGCGTCGACTTGCGCGGTAAGCGACCGGATTTGGTAGTTGTCAGACCACGACGCTCTACAGTGGAGAGTGCCAGGTGGACGTTGTGCGGTTTGCCACCGGATCCGGTGGTTGTCCGACCACGGTTGTCTGCAACGCTCCACAGCGGAGGTGTTGCGCGGTTTGCTACCGGATGCGGTGGCTATCCGACCACGGCCGGCCGTGCACGGTCGTACGGTCAGACTCTTCGTACGGTGACGCCTAGACCGGCCAGGGCGTCGGTTTCCGCGACGGGGGCGTCGTTATCGGTGACGACCGCATCCAGCGCGGACGCTGGCACGACAAAAGCGAGTGCGGTGCGACAGAACTTGGCACCGTCGGCGACGGCGATGACCCGACGGGCCGAGGCGATGGCGGCCCGCTTGACGGCGGCGTCAGCCAGGTCGTGTGCGGTCAAACCGCCGGCCGCGGTCAAGCCACAGCAACCGATGACCGCGGTGTCGAACCGCAGAGCGCCCAGGGACGCCTCGGTCAACGGACCGGTCAGAGCCAACTCGCCCGGCCGTGGTTCACCGCCGGGCAGGAGTAGCTTCAGGTCGGGCGCGCCGGCGAGTGCGTTGGCTGCGTGCAGCGACAGCGGCATGACGGTCAGCCGGCGATGTTCGAGAGCGCGGGCCACCTCGAGGCAGGTGGTGCCGCTGTCGATGACCACCGCTTCCCCGTCGGCGATGAGGGCGGCCACTTCGGCGGCGATGCGTCGCTTGGTCTCGACGCCTTCCTGCGAACGCAGCGCGAAGGGCGGTTCCTCGCCGCGCAGGAGCAGGCTTCTGGCCCCGCCACGGTAGCGCTCCAGGAGGCCCTGATCCGCCAGCGCTTCCAGGTCGCGACGGATGGTCATCTCCGAGGCACCGGTCAGGTCTGCCAACGCCGCAACGGTGAGCTGGCCACGCTCCCGTACGGCGTCAGCGATCTGCCGCAGCCGGTCTGTGCTCGCCATACCGGACAGTGAACAAGATGCTCGCGTGCAAAGCAACTTTACGAACAGGATTCCTGTTCGTTATGTTTGTACCGTGAACAGATCTCTGCGTGCCGGCCGGCTGGCGACGTTCGCCTACTTTGGCCTGAACGGCTTCGTCCTCGGCATGTGGATCGTGCACATCCCCGCCGTCGAACATCGCGTCGGCATCAGCCACGCCGTACTCGGCTGGCTCCTCCTCCTGCTCGGCGCCGGCGCCCTCGCCGGCATGCAGGTGGTCGGCCCGCTCACCGACCGCTTCGGCCCCCGTACCGTCGTGCCGGTCAGCGCGGTGCTGTGCAGTGTTTCGGTCGTCCTGCCCGGCCTCGCCACCAACGCCTGGATGCTCGGCATCGCGCTGTTCGCCTTGGGACTCAGCAACGGTTGCATGGACGTGAGCATGAACGCCCACGCCGTCCAGGTGGAGCGCGGCTACGGGCGACCGGTCATGTCCGCCTTCCACGCCGTGTTCTCGATCGGCGGCGTGATCGCCGCGCTCGTCGGTGCCCGCACCCTCAGTTGGGGTTGGAGCCCGGTCGCCACCCTCGGCGGAGTGTCCCTCGTCGCGCTCGTGGCGGCCGTGGCCACCGCTCCCGCGCTGCTGCGGCCCGAGCCCAGAACCGTTGAAGCGGCCCCGAGCCCGGTACGGCGTAAGGACTCCCCCGCGCATCTGGGCGCTGGCCGTACTGGCGCTGATGCTCATGCTCTCCGAAGGGGTGGCCAACGACTGGAGTGTGCTGCATCTGCAGGACATCCTCGACGCGCCCGCCGCTACGGCCGCCCTCGCCTACGGCGCCTTCGCTACCGCGATGACGGTCGGACGACTGCTCACCGATCGGGTCGCCGCCCGGTTCGGCGCGATCGCCATCCTCCGGTACGGCGCGGCGTTGGCCGCGCTCGGTCTCGGCGTCGCCGCGCTGTCGCCCTGGATCTCCGTCGCGCTGGTCGGCTGGACCATTTTCGGTATCGGCATGTCCGGATGCGTGCCACAGCTCTTCAGCGCCGCTGGCCACGCCGAACAAGGCGCCGCCGGTGCCAACGTGTCCCGGGTCGCCGGACTCGGCTACCTCGGCATGCTCGCCGGCCCCGCGATCATCGGGCCGCTGACCCATTTCATGCCGTTGAACGTCACGTTCTTCCTGCCCGTCGCGTTCTGCGTCATCGTCGCGAGCACCGCCCAGATCGTCCGCGTCAAGGCCGCGGTTGTTGTGCCCGCCCGGGAGATCATCCGGACCTAAGGTTGACTGGGGCGATGCGGGCTGAAGAAGTACACCGTGTTGCCGATGCAATGAGCAGTACGGTGGTGGCCGTTTCCACCCTCGCGGGAGGGTTCTCGCACGAGACGTGCCTGGTCACGTTGACCGATGGCCGGGTTGTCGTCCGGCTCGGTGGACCAGACCCTGCGGTCGAGGCAGCGGTGATGACCGAGGCCCGCCGGTACGTGCCCGTCCCGCAGGTGCTGCTCGTCATGCCAGCCGCGGTGGATGAGGGCACCCGGCCGGCGATGGTCTTGGAATATGTGGACGGTACGCCGTTGAGCCAGGTGCTGTCCGCAGGCGAATTCAGCGACGGGGAGTTGTACGAACTCGGCACCGAGGTAGGCCGGATTGCCGCCAGCATCGGTGCGGTGACGTTTGACCGGCCAGGCTTCTTCGTCGACGCACACCTCACCGTCGGTACGCAGCGCCCGTGGTCGCAGCAGTTGGTCGAGATGGCCACGACCTGCATGACCGCCACCCCGGAGGCCCGGCTGGACAAGGCCACGCAACAGGCCTGGGTGGACCTGTGCGCAACTCACGCGCCGGCGCTCGCCAGCATCGATGAGCACGCCCGGCTCGTGCACGCGGACATGAACCCGAAGAACATCCTGGTCACGCGGGCGGGCGGCGGCTGGCGCGTGGACGCCGTGCTCGACTGGGAGTTCAGCTACTCCGGATGCCCCTACGGCGACGCCGCGAACATGGCCCGGTTCGGTGCCGACTACCCCGACGGTTTTCGCACCGGCTTCCGGACGGCGTTCGCTGATCACCACCCCGCCGAGGTGGAGCTTGTCCAGGAGTGGGGCTACCTGGGGCGCGTACTGGACATGTTCGCGCTCAGCGACCTGTGCACCCGCGCGGTGGGACATCCTGTCGCGGACCAGGCCGCCCAACAGCTCCGGCGATGGGTCACCGAAGGCGTACCCCGCACCGCGTAGCCTGGCACCTCCTCCGGACGGTGGCCACGTAGCCGTCCGCCGCCACCCCCGTCCGCAACCTTGGTCGGCCGGCCACCGGATCCGGTAGCCAGCCGAACAAGGTTCATTTTCGCCGCGTGGACCTTGGCGAGTTGGCCACCGGATCCGGTAGTCGACCGACCACGGTCTCCAACGACGGGGTTCGTCAGATGTCGGCCGAGCGTCGCCGGGTGCGCGAGCCACCTGGGGTCGTCGGCCATCACTGTTGGTGGCGTTGGCACGGCGACCTTGGTTGGCGAACGACCGGATGCGGCGGTCTAGCGACCATGGTCTACCGGCACGGGATCGCGTTTGTAGGGGCGCCGGCTCTCAAGGCTTCGGTGGATCGTGGTCGTCCGCGTACCGGATCCGGTGGTCGGATGCCCAAGATCTACTCGACGCTGCGGACCGTGGTCGGTTGGGTACCGGATCCGGTAGCCCAGCGGCCAAGGTCTACCTGTGCGGATCTTGGCCGGCCGCCAACCGGATGCGGTGGTCTAGCGATCACGGTCTGCCGGCATCTCGGTTGTGGGGCGCCGGCTGCCGAGACTGCTCCAGTGGATCGTGGTCATCCGCGTACCGGATCCGGTGGTCCAGTGACCCAAGTCTCGGGGCGCTCGGATCCGACGGCCGGCCATCCGTGGGCGGCAAAGGCGTCCGTGCGTGAGGCGCCGCTGTCACAGGGGCGACGCGACCTGGGGGAGCCAGCGGCAATCCTGTGACCAGGCGATTCGTTTCCGCATTCCGTCATCTGATGATCTTGTAACCCAAGATCAGTGATCTTGGGTTACACCATAACCGTCATTATGATGTAGACAGGTCGGTGTCCGAATCGCGGCATTGGAGTCGTTCTCTTGGATTATCGGATTACCGTTAATGGTAATCCGATAATTCGAGCCAACGGCTCGGAAAACTAGGCCCCCTTCCCCGGCCCCGGATGTGGGGAAGACCGCGGCGGTTTTGCTACCGTCGGCGATGCACGCATCAAGATCGTCGATCGGAGCTGGCGCGATGCCGTACGTCTTGCTGGCCGGGGCGATTGTGGTGGAGGTGCTCGCCACCACCGCACTCAAGCTCAGCGTGGGTTTCACGAAGCTCTGGCCATCGGTGGCGACGGTTGTCGGTTACGTGATCTCGTTCGTGCTGCTGGCCCAGACCTTGAAGAGCATCGACGTGGGCACGGCGTACGCGATCTGGTCGGCGGTGGGCACCGCGCTGATCGTGCTCATCGGCATCGTGTTCTTCCACGAGAGCGCGAGCCTGGTCAGGATGCTCGGAATCGCCCTGATCATCATTGGTGTGGTGCTGCTCAATCTCAGCGGCTCGCACTGAGCAGCGGCCGCAGGGTCGAGCTCGCACGGCGATGAGGCCTCCCACCGGGGTGCTGGCCCGCGATAGCGTGACGTATTGCGATGAGAGGACGGGGCGCGACAAATGGGCAGGGCACTGGTGCTGGGCGGTGGTGGCGTCACCGGCGTGGCCTGGGAACTGGGCATCTTGGCTGGCCTGGCCGAGGCCGGTGTCGACGTCACCGACGCTGACCTGATCGTGGGTACGTCCGCCGGCTCCGCGGTGGCCGCACAGGTCGCCGGAGCGCAACGGCTGGCCGACCTGTATCAACGCCAGCTCGCCGGGCCGGGGGCGGAGGTCGCGGCACAGCTGCGGCTCAGCACGGTGGCGAGGATGGCGTTCGCCTCGCTACGTACCCGCGACGGGAAGCGCGCACGGGCCTACATCGGAGCGATGGCTTTGGCCGCGAACACCATTGGTGAGGACGAGCGGCGCAAGGTGATCGCGTCGCGGTTGTCTTCCGACCAGTGGCCGGATGCCCGGCTGCTGATAACCGCAGTTGTCGCGGACTCGGGCGAGTTTGTCGTGTTCGACCGGGAATCGGGTGTGTCCCTCGTGGACGCCGTGGGGGCCAGCTGCGCCGTACCCGGAGTGTGGCCGCCGGTCACCATCAACGGCCTGCGCTACATCGACGGTGGCATGCGGTCACCCGCCAATGTGGACCTCGCGGCCGGGTGCGACCGGATCGTGGTCATCGCGCCGATCGCAGGTAGCTTCCGCCGGCGGTATTCGGCGGCTGCCCAGCTCAGTGCCTTGGCGCCCGCGCGTGGCCTACTCATCGCCCCGGACCAGCTGGCCCGTAAGGCAATCGGCCGCAATGTGCTCGATCCGGCCCGGCGCGCGCCGTCGGCCGAGGCTGGCCGCCGCCAGGCGCTCGAACTCGCACCCGCGGTACGCCGCGTCTGGTCGGACTGACCTGCGGGCGGACGCGTAGACTCAGATCTTGTGAGGCCCCCCGCCAAAACCGTCGTCATCCACGCCCACATCGACGAGGACGCGGATCACCCCGACGACGATTTCCACACCGAGGACGACGCGGCCCCGGCGCTCGGGTCGCCGGCGCCGACCGATTACCGCGACCACATCGTTTCCCAGCCGGGTGACATCGACGAGGCTCAGGAAACGCGGCCGTGTGCCTACTGTGGACGGCCCGTGCCGCAGCGCGCCTCGGCGGGTCGTCCGTTCCGGTACTGCCGCGACAACGACGATGCCTGTCTCAAGGCCGCCCGCAACGCGCGGATGCGCCAACGCAGTACGCCCGGACTCACCGGACAGGTGGCCCAGGCATTCGAAATCGTGGACCGGCTCGACAAGGCGGTGCAAACCCTCACCGAGGCTCTGCACACCGAACTCTCCCCCGCCGGCGTCGACCGCCAGCTCATCGCGATCCAGGCCGAAACGACTGCCCGGGTGGCCGCCGCGCACACGGAACGCGATGAGGCCCGCCGCGAAGTGCTCACCGTACGGGCGGAGGCAGAGCGGATCTGGGCCGAAACCCAGCGGGTACGGGAAGAAAGCGCCGCTACGGTGGCGGCGGCGTTGGCCGAGGCCGAGGCAGCCAGGGCGCTGGCCGCCGAGACCATGGCACTGGCCGACGAACGGGTCGCCAACGCGGAGGCCGAGACGCGGGCTGCGAACAAGACCGCGGCCGAGGCGCTCGCCCGTACCCAGGAGGCGGTCGCCGATCGCGATGACGCTCGGCAGGTCGCAGCCACCGCCGAAGCGATGCGTACGCAGGCGGTGCGTGAACTCGACGAGTCGCGCACCGAGCTGGCTGCGGCGGCGAAGGCCCGGGAGGCTGCGGTCACCGAGGCTCGGTTGCACGCGGCGGTGGCCCACGAGGCTTCCGCGCGGGCCGACGCGGCGGCGGCGGACACCGCCCGAGTGCAGGCAGCGGCAGAGCATGCGGTCGCGGCGGCCGAGGACGAGAAGCGCCGAATGTCAGCCGAACTGGCCGACCTTCGCGATCAGTGGCGCACCGACCAACGCCGGGCAGCCGAGTTGGCCGCCCAACTGGCCACAGCTGAGGCGAGCCGGGATGCCGCTCGCACCGACGCGGACGCCACCCGGCGTGAAGCCGAAGCCTCCCGCATCGACGCCAACAATGCCCGGCGCGACGCCCAGGCGGCCCGGCGGGAAGCGGACGAAGCGCGCCGCGATGGCGAAATCGCCCGCATCTCCGCTCAAGCCAGCCGGGATGACCTCGTCGCGGCCCAGGCGCACGCGGCTGCCCTCGCCGAGCAGGTGGGCCACCTGGCCGCCGCCCTCACCCGCCTCTCCCCCGCCCCTCCCGTACAGCGGCCCTAGCCGCAGGCCAGTGGCACCCCCCGAGGCGGGTTCCACGTTGACCGTGGAATGCGGGCCACCGGATTCGGTGGCTGGCGGCTAGGGGCCTACCGCGTCTTCTTCGGGATACTTGGCCGTGTCCACGGGGAGGTCGGGTCGCAGCACCGCGTGCGGCAATGGCAGGATCTCGTCCCGCGTCACCAGTTCGATCACCCCGCGAGTCGGCCACCGGCCCGCGGACTGGCCGATCTTGATTTCGTCCCGGCTATTCGATCGATCAGGACGACTATGAAGGATGGCCGTGGGCGTTGCCGGACGTTTACCGTAGAAGGTGCGGGGCATCCGGGTACAGACAGGAAGAGGTTGCTCGGCAGGCACGAAACCACCGCCGGTGGAAGAGTCCGCCAACGTGATCTCGATCACTTCGTGAGTACGCTGAAACGCTCGCTACATTTGACATGACGTTACCTGCGTATGAACGAGGGAATCGTCGGACAGAGTTACGTCGTTACACCATCGGATCACTGCACGACCACCGTCCCCGTACCACAGATGTACGAAACACCGCGACCCTGGAGGAAGAGCCGATCATGGGCGAGCGCATGCTGCGCGGAAGCCGTCTGGGCGCGGTCAGCTACGAGTCCGACCGCAACACGGAGCTCGCGCCGCGTCAGACCCGCGAGTACCTATGCGCCAAGGGGCCACCAGTTCGAGGTGCCGTTCGCCGTCGACGCCGAGGTTCCCATCGACCTGGGAGTGCAAGTTCGACGGCAGCGTCGCCCGGCTGGTCGACGGCAACGAGCCGGAGCAGAAGAAGGCCAAGCCGCCGCGCACCCACTGGGACATGCTGCTGGAACGGCGCTCCATCGCCGAGCTCGAGGACATCCTCGACGAGCGGCTCGAAGAGGTCCGCGCCCGCCGCGGCCGCGCCTCATAACCAGCGCACGAACGCAAGCGCCCCCGGTGTCATCCGGGGTGGGCGTTTTTGTGTGGGCTCCAGCGTCTGTGGGGCTCAGCGCGGGTCGATGATCTCGCCCTCGATCGCCTCGCTGTCGTCGTCCCCCGCACGGCGTGAGGGACCCGAAGGCCCGGCGCCCGGCCCGGACGGCCCCGATGGCCGGGAGAAGTCGCGATGAGGCCTGCCGGTTGACGAGTCGCCTGCTGTGGCTCACCGTAGCGGACCCGGACCCGGCGTGGCCCGAACAGGGTCAACGGCGACCATCGAGACACCCGCCGCTGCCGAACAGCCGTAGCGCCGACCGCCGCGACCCAGCCGGCGCATCGGCGGCACCAGCAGCAGCGCCCGACCGCGCCGTGATCAAGCCGGGCACGCCAGCAGCAACACCCCGCCGATGAACACCACCAGGCCGTCGGTCGCCGCGCTGCCCGGTGGGCGGCCCTGCCCGTACGGCGGCGCGGAACCCCCGCCAGGCCCGCATCCCTCGCGGCGCAGCAGGAAGCCAGCCCAGCAGCGGACGCGGCCGAACACCAGCAGCAGCGCCAGCCCGAAGCCGATCGCCTGTCCGACCAGGACGAACACGGTCAGCTCCAGCAGCTGCCAGCAGCAGCAGCGCGGGGACGATGAATCAGTCCAGGCGGCGCATCGCACTTCACCTCCCGGCTGTCGCATGCCCCTCCAGCATGACACGTCCGCACTCACGGCCACCGGGCCTGTCCGGGCTCCTGCACCGCCGCACGCCGGTCCCGCACCCCCAGCGGGTGATCACGCCAGCAGAGCCTCACGGCCACGATCAGCGGGCTCATCTTGCTGTCTCCCTGCTCCCGCTCGGCGAACGTGATCGGCACCTCGACGATCGCGCACCCCAGCCCGGTGCGCCAGCCGGGACAGCTCCACCTGGAACGCGTACCCCTGGGAGCGCACCGAGTCCAGGTCGATGCTTCGCAAGCCGGCTGACCCGGTACACCCGGTAGCCGCCGGTGGCGTCGCGTGACCGGCATGCCCAGCGCCAGCCGCGTGTAGAGGTTGCGCGCACCCGGGACAGCAGCAGCCGCCGCAGCGGCCAGTTCAGCACCCGCGCCGCCGCGGGTCCACCGTGAGCCGATCACCACGTCGGCGTCGCGGGCGGCGTGCCAGCAGCGCCGGCAGGTGCTCCGGGGCGTGCGAGCCGTCGGCGTCCATCTCCACCACCGCGTCGTAGCCGCGCTCGCGCGCCCACGCGAAACCGGCCAGGTAGGCCGCGCCGAGGCCGTCCTTGCCCGGCCGGTGCAGCACGTGCACCTGCGGGTCGCGCGCGCGGCCAGCTCGTCGGCGATGCCGCCGGTGCCGTCGGGGCTGTTGTCGTCGGCGACGAGGACGTCCACCGCGGGCGCCGCCGCGCGGACGCCGGCCGACGATCCGGCGGACGTTGTCGGCCTCGTTGTAGGTGGGGATGACCACGAGCACCCGTCCCACCCCGGGATGCAGCCGGCTCGCTGCACACCCACCGTCGTACCACCCTCCGTCGCGGTCAGCCGGCGTCGCTGTCCTGCCCGGCGCTCCGCCGCGCGCGCACCGCCGCGCCGGCCAGGGCCGCGACGGCGAACGCCGCGAGGCCACCTCCGGCCACACCCCCGCCCGGGTGGCCGGGGTACGCCCGTCCCCGAGCCGCATCTGCCGGCGACCACCGCTCGGGTGTTGAACCCGGTGGCCCCGTCTACCCGCCCGTCGGGGGTAACGAACCCGGACACCCCGACCGTGGAGGCCATCAGCGCCGGCCGGCCGTGCTCCACGGCGCGCAGCCGCACCATGGCCAACTGCTGGCGGGCCTCGGCCACGTCGAACGTCGCGTTGTTGGTCTGCACCACCAGCAGCTGCGCCGCCGCCGGTGACGGTGTCCCGGACGATGCCGTCGTAGGCGACCTCGAAGCAGATGACGTCGCCGACGGTGGCCGGGCCCGGCGTCAGCACCCCGGGCGCGGCGCCGGCCACGAAGTCGGGGCGGACCCGGTCCACCTCGCGCGCTGACCTTGCGGGCGACCGACCGCAGCGGCACGTACTCGGCGAACGGCACCGGATGCCGCTTGATGTACATCTGGGCCAGGTCGACGCCGCTGCCGGGCTGCCACAGCAGTCCGGCGTTGCGGACCTGCCCTGCCCCGGGCCCAGCAGCACCGCGCCGACCAGGATCGGCGCGCCGATCGCCGTCGGCGGCCTGGGAGATCCGGTAGCCGGCGTCCGGGTTTGCGCAGCGGGTCGATGTCGCTGGAGTTCTCCGGCCACACCACCAGGTCGGGGCGTGTTGCGCGCCGACCGGCCGACCCGTCGCGGCCAGGTCCAGGGTGGCGTTGACGTGGTTGTCGAGCACCGCCTGCCGCTGGGCGTTGAAGTCCAGACCCGAGGCGCGGCACGTTGCCCTGCACGATGGCCACGGTGACGCGGTACGGTCGCCGCCGCGCACCCCGCCGGGACCGGCCGGCACGGCGGCGAGCAGGGCGGCCATCGCCAGCCGCGGCGGCGGCCAGGCTCGGCCGCCACTGCCCGGCCCGGGCGGCGCCAGCGCGCCAGGCGACGGGTGACCAGCAGCCCGCCGGCCACCGCCGCGGCGCCGAAGGTGACCAGCGGTGCGCCGCCGAGCGCGGCCAGGCGCAGCAGCGGCGAGTGTCCTGGCTGAACGCCAGCCGCCCCCACGGGAACCCGCCGAACGGAGTGCGGTCGCGCAGCGCCTCCTGCCCCACCCAGATCGAACCCGTGACCACCGGCCAGGTCCACCGCCACCGGTCGAGCACCGGGCTGGACATCGCGGACACCGCACCCAACAGGGCGAAGAACACACTCTCACCGGCCGGCAGGAACAGCCAGACCGGCCCCACATCAGCCACCGGCCCACTCCAGCAGCACCACCATCAGGACGAGGCCGGCGATCAGCCCCAGCAGCGCGCCGTACCAGACCCCGCGCCGGTGCAGGGCAACCGCCAGCATGCCGATGCCGATGGGCGCGGCCCACCACTGGCCGATGGGGGGAAACGACGCGACCAGTACCAGTCCGGCGGCCACCGCGAGGGCCAGACCCCACCACCGGTTGACCAGCGGCCGTGGGGCGGCCTGCGATGCCGCGGCCGGCACGGCTGGCGGGGGCGCCTGCGGTTGTGGTGCGGACGCCGGTTCGACCAGCACGCCATCGGGCACCCCGTGCCGGGCGATCACGTCGTCGACCATGCCGCCATCGTGCCTGACCGGACGCCGGTATCGCGAATTACCGAGATCAAAGATTGGTCGAAGCGCCTGCCGGACCCGATGTTGGAACCGTTGCCGCCGCCAACGGTGGGTCCCGTTCCACGATCGAATGTTCGCGGGCAGGCGGCAGGCGGAGGCGTAGGCGTCGGGGCGCGGCCGTGGCCGCGCCCCTCCCAGACCCTTCCTGGCCGGTGGCAGCGAAGCGATGTGCTGCCTTCGGACCGACCCGCGACGAACTGGCTGTCCGCCGTGCGCCGTTGTCTACTGGCCGCACCCTGCCCCGCCACCCATGCCCCTGTTCCACCCAGATACAGGGCCATGCCGCCGTAGCTCCCGGCGCTCGCCCGCCCCCACTCACTGGCCCTGGTACAGCCGCCCTCCCGGACTTCGCCGGAAAAGGCGCAGCCGGACCCGGCCGACCATTGGCCAGTAAGTGTTGTACGGAGCCGATCGAGGAGCCTCCCGCGGAAAGGACGCATTGACGGTACGCGGAATTGATGGCCGGGTGTCAAATCCGCGCCCGAGCGATCCGCGCGGCGGCGGCGTGTCGTTCCGGCGTGTTCTGGCCAAGATCGGACAGGGGAGCCTATGCGCTGGGAATCGGGACTGCGGAGCCGATCCAGGCCGTTGCCCGCAGCAGAGCCAATGCCGCATCGGGGTGGCGCGCGGCCAACAAACCGGCCGGGGCCAGCACATAGTCGGTGTCCACCGCCACAGCAGCGGCGGCCGGCAGCGACCAGCCACCCGCGTGATCGGCCAGCACCGCGTCCAGCACACTCGCCGCAGCCGGACCCGGCGCGTGCCGGAGCACCCCGCCCGAGCCGACCAGCAGCCGCACCCGGCGTAGATCCCGCCGAGGCTGCCGGCTCCGATCAACTCCGGTCCCGGACAGTTCGCCTCGGGCGTGCCGGCGTACCGCGATCACCGCGGCGAGCTGGGCGAGGCGGATCTCCGCCTGGTGGTCGGTGTCGGTCATCGGCAGGAACGCCGGGTCGCCCGCCCGCAACTGGGCGGCCTGCGCCAACCCAGGCAGTTCGTCCGGCGCGAGCAAGCGTTCGGTCACGGCCGCTTCGACCACACCGGGCGCGCTCCAGCGCATACCGAGGTCACCCTCGACCGTACGGCTGTGCCATAGCGTGCCGGCCACCACCCGCGGCCCGTCGTCGTCGCGCACGACCGAGTACACGTCCGTGGTCGCCCCACCCACGTCCACCACAAGCAGGTCACCGCCGAGCTCTCCGGCCAGCAGCTCCGCCGCGGACAGGACCAGGTCGGGCGTCGGCCCGCGTACCAGCGAGGCGAACCGCGGCCCCCTCGACAGCCGCTTACCGCCGATCACGTGGCGCAGGAACACTTCCCGGATGGCGGAGCGGGCCGAGCGTGGACTCAGCTCGCCGATGCGGGGCAGTACGTTGTCGGCCGCCACCGCGGGCACCGATGCCGAAGCCAGCACGGCCATCACCTCGTCGCGGGCGTCCACGTTCCCGGCGACCACCACCGGCACCCGCTGTCGCATCGCGGTCAGGCGCGCCGCGGCCAGCCGTTTCGCGTTGTGCAGCAACACATCGGTGTCGCCGCCGTTGGTACCCCCGACCAGGAGGAGCACGTCGGGGCGCGCGGCCCGCAGTCCGGCCACGCCGGTACGGTCGAGCCGGCCGGCGGCCACGTGCACCACCCGGGCACCGGCGGACAGGCCCACCCGGTGACCGGCCTCGGCCGTGACCAACTGCTCGTAGCCCACCACGGCCAGGCGCAGCCCGCCGCCGGCCGACGAGCAGATGTCCACGGATTCCGGGGGGTGCGAACCGATGGCCGCCGCGACCGCGCCGTCGAGTCCGTGCAACACATCGGTGTCCACTGTGGTGCGACCGGCGGCGCTGGCGAGCAACGTGCCGTGGTCCAGGTCGATCGCGGCGACCTTGGTGAAGGTGGAGCCCACGTCGGCGCAGACCGCGATCCGGCTCATACCGCCGGCACCACCACGGTTCCGGTGGCCGTCACCGCGACCATCGGCGGATCGAGCACCTCGGCCGCGGACTCCGACTTCTCCGGCCGGCCGCGGCAGACCACCCGGCACTCGAACTCGATCGTCCGGCTGCGGGTGCCGATCCGGCTCACCGTTGCCCGTACCTCGAGCACGTCGCCGGCCCGGATCGCGGCGCGGAACTGTACGTCGGAGTAGGAGGCGAACAGGCCCTCGTCGCCGTCGAGCCGGATACACACCTCGGTGGCGACATCGCCGAACAGGCCGAGCGCGTATGCCCCGTCGACCAGATTCCCGGCGTAGTGGGCGTGCGCGTAGGGCACGTACCGGCGATGCACCACGGTCAGGCCAAGTTTCATGCCGCCACCTTCGGTCGGGTCAACGCGTGGACCAGATAGCTCGCCACCTCGCGCGGGGTGGTGCCGCGGCCGAAGATGCGGTCGACGCCCAACTCGGTGGTGGCCAGTTCATCGAACCGGGGCCCGCCCACGACCAGCAACGGCCGCCGGGCCGGCGCGAACGCCTCCCGGAAGGCGGCGGACATCTCCCTGGTGTTGTGCAGGTGGGCGTCGCGTTGGGTGACCACCTGGCTGACCAGCACCGCATCGGCCCGTTCCGCCCGCGCCCGCCTCGACCAGATCCGGCACGCTCACCTGGGCACCCAGGTTCACCACGGTGAACTCCCGGTAGTACTCCAGGCCCTTCTCGCCGGCAATGCCCTTGATGTTGAGGATGGCGTCGATGCCGACGGTGTGCGCGTCCGTGCCGATGCAGGCACCCACGACCACAGCTTGCGCCGCAGGCGCTGCTTGATCGCCGTGTTGATCTCCTTGGCGGCGAGCAGCGGGAAGTCCCGTTCCGCCACCACCACCTGCGACAGGTCGACCAGGTGGCGGACCTGGCCGTAGACCACGAAGAAAGTGAAGCCGTCGCCCATACCCTTGGCGTGCACGACCATGGCCGGGTCGAGGCCCATCTTGCTGGCCAACTGCAGTGCGGCGCCCTCAGCCCGCTTGTCGTGCGGCACCGGCAGGGTGAAGCTCACCTGCACCATGCCGTCTCCGGTGGGTCGCCATACGGACGCACGATCTCAGCCACGGGCCGGCTCCAAACCGGAGAGGATGTCAGTGGCCGGGTTGTAGTAGTCCGCCTCGTGTGCGGCCACGCCAGCCAGCCCACGACCACCGGTCGGCGGCCGCTTCATGATGCCGAACGTGCCGTCCGCGATCGCCTGCAACAACGTGTCGTCGACGATGCGGCCGAGCAACTCCACCGCCTCCCCGAGCACCTCGTGCGCGCGGCGCTGGATGAAGCCACCCGGCGCCGGTACGAAGTCCTCGTGCAGCCCGCCGGCCGCGCTCAACACGTACCGCACGTTCTGCAGGGCGATGTCGCGGTCCGACAACCACGGGGTGACCACGGCCTCGGTCATCATGCCGACGAGCAGGATGCCCTGGCCGGTCATGGCGCCGACGAGGTTGAAGAACCCGTCGAGCAGGTTGCCCCGGAACACGTCGCCGGTCATGTGCTTGGTCGGCGGCATCCACTTCAACGGGGCGTCCGGGAACAGTTCCCGGGCGAGCAGGGCGTGCGCCAGTTCCAACCGGAACGACTCGGGCAGGTCGGGGTTGATCTCGAAGGCGTGGCCCAGGCCCAACTGCCAGTCGGCCAGCCCGGCCTCGTGCGCGAAGTACTCGTTGAGCAACTGGGACACGGTGACCGTGTGCGCCGCCTCGACCGCGTCCGCGGTGGTGAGGTAGTTGTCCTCACCGGTATTGATGATGATGCCGGCCCGGGCGTGGATCTGCCGGGAGAACCGCTGGTCCACGAAGGTCCGGATCGGGTTGATGTCGCGGAACAGGATGCCGTACATGGAGTCGTTGAGCATCATGTCGAGGCGTTCCAGGCCGGCCAGGGTGGCGATCTCCGGCATGCACAGCCCGCTGGCGTAGTTGGTCAGCCGCACGTAGCGACCCAGCTCCTTGGACGATTCGTCCAGCGCCGCGCGCATCAGCCGGAAGTTCTCCTGGGTGGCGTAGGTGCCGGCGAAGCCCTCCCGGGTGGCGCCCTCCGGCACGTAGTCCAAAAGGGACTGCCCGGTGGACCGGATCACCGCGATCACGTCCGCGCCGGCCCGGGCCGCCGCCTGGGCCTGCGGGATGTCCTCGTGGATGTCGCCGGTGGCCACGATGAGATAGATCCACGGCCGCTGCCGAGGGTCGCCATGCCGCTTGATCAGGCGCTCGCGTTCGGCCCGTTGCGGTCGATGCGCCGGATGCCGCCGGCCACCGCCCGCCGGGACCGGTTGGCCGCCGCGGTGGCGGCCCGGCCGCTGGGCAGGTCGAAACGGACCGAGCCGGCAGCCGCCTTCTGGGCCAGCAGGGTGACATCGTCGACGCCGTCGCGGGCCATCGCGTCGAAACCGGCAGCGCCACGCCGTGGCCCAGCCCGACATCGGCCGCCACCGCGTCGACGAGGCGGTTGACCCACGGAATGCCGTCCGGGTCGGCGCCGGCCACCCCGGCCAGCCGCAGCACGGCCCGCTCCACCGACACGGTGGTGTGGCTGCGGGCCAGGTCGACCACGGGCTGCCCGGCCCGGGCCGCGCAAGGCCCGCGCCCGCGGCCACAACGATCAGGGGGAAGGTTAGCTCGTCACGAGACCCTTCCTCATAGATGAGTGACACCGCGCAGCACCGTGCGCTGGCAGACCGGCAACGGGTCGGATCATGCGACCCCGCAACTCCGGATCCACGGCCGCAGTACCGGTGGTGGCGCGAGTCCGGCCGGGGTGGACCAGACCGCGAGGGTCGCCGGCGCACCGGGCACCAGCACACCCCGTCGTCGAGGCGCACCGCCCGCCAGCCGCCTCGGGTGTGCGCGGCGAACGCCGCCCGCACATTCATCCGCTGCGCCGGGTTGTGATGTGCCGCATGGCCGCCCGTACGCTGCCCCACGGATCCAACGGGGTGACCGGCGAATCCGAGCCGAACGCGAACGCGACACCTACCCCGTGCATGGCTCCCATCGGGTTCGACTCCAGCGACCGGTCGATGCCCAGCCGGCCCGCGTACATCTGCCGCTCGCCGCCCCACAGCCGGTCGAACGCTGGCTGCATGCTGGCCACGACGCCGAACTCCACGAACCCCGCGATGATGGCCTTGTTCATGATCTCCGCGTGCTCGATCCGGTGCCGCGCCGGCCCGCAACCGCTCCAGGCCGACCTCGCTCGCGGCCTCCGCGAAGCCCGCCAGCACCGTGCTGATGGCCGCGTCACCGATCGCGTGGAAGCCGCCCTGCATGCCGTGCGCCGCACAGTCGAGCAGGTGCGCGCCACCTGCTCCGCGGTCACGTACCCGTGCCCGCACGCGCCGCCGCCGTCCAGGTACGCCTCGCGACACGTGCGCCGTCCGCGCCCCAACGCCCCGTCCGCGAACAGGTCACCGCCGGCGCCCACCGCGCCCAGGTCCCGGGCCTGCGCCGCACCCATCAGCTCACCCCAGTACCCGTACACCTCCGGCAGCCCGTGCGCGGCGCCGACTGGCCGCGAGCAGACCGGTGAAGTCGTCCTCGCTGGAGATACCCGGACCACCGCACTCATGCACCGCGGCGATGCCCAGACGACGCCGCGTGCGCAGCGCACGCCGCTGCGCGGCCACCCGCTGCGCCGTGCGTCACCGACCGAAACGCCGCTGCCCGCACCACATGATGCGCGTCGCGGCGCAACCAGCCCGACGCGTCGATATCCCGGCGCCGCCGCCAGCTCCGGACACGCCGCCAGCAAGGCGCGCCGACGACCAGACGCCGAATGGATCGACGCCTGCGACAGGTACACCCGCCGGCCACCGGCCGGCCCGGTCCAACGCCGCCGCGTCCGGCAGCGACCGCATCCGCCCAGGACGACTCGTCCCAGCCGTGCCCCAGCACCACCGCGTCGCGCCGGCAGAGCCGAGCGCGAACGCCGACACCGCCGCCAGCAACTCGCCGGCCGAGCGCGCGGCGCCCGACAGATCCAGCCCCGACAACGCCAGCCCGGTGTCGGTGGCGTGCACGTGCGCGTCCACGAACGCCGGGGTCACCAGCGCACCGCCCAGGTCCACCACCCGGTCGGCGGCCGGCGCGTCGGCGTCGGCGCCCAACCAGGCGATCCGCCCATCACGCACCAGCAGCGCCGTCGCGCTCGGGTCGGCGCGGACAGTGCAGCGCCCGCCGCGATACAGCGTCGAGGGGACTTCGTCATTGCCGGCTGCAGTCTGCCGCGCAGCCGCGCCGTCGAACAGACGCACGCACCCCCGGCTCGGACGCGCAGCAACTCCAGCGCCAAGCTCCGCGTGCCCCGGCACGTAGCCGTTGCCCACCAGCATCGTCACGTCCGCCGCCAGGCCCTCCGCGCCCAACGCCGCGGCGGCGGAGAACTCGTCGCCATGCAGAAGAAGATCACCGTGCCGCCGTCCGCCGTGGCCAGGATCGCGCCGTGCTCGCAGCCCGGCACGTCCACGCAGACCACCGTCACGTCCGCCGGCGCGCCCAACGCCGTGGTCACCGCCGTGGACAGCCCCACCGGGTCACGGGCGTCGGCCAACGCCACCCGCGTCGGCCAGGCCCGGCCGCCGACGAGGGCGTCGCGCTCCGCCGCCACCGGCACCACCCCGACCGTACGCCGGCACCCGCCCGCCGCGCCGCGGCCAGCGACAGCGAACCGCTCTTGCCGGCCCCGCCGATCACCGCCACCGCACCGGACGCGGATCGCCGCCCGCGGCATCACGCGCACCTGCTCGGCCACCACCCGCGCGGTCAACGCCGGCGCCCCGCACACGTCCAGCACCGCCAGGGACAACTCCGGGTGCAGGTCCGCCGGCAGCACCGCGGCGATGGACCGGGCGAACAGGATCGCGTGCCCGTCGCACGGCACCTGCTCGCTGCGCCCGTCCCAACCGGCCAGGCCGTCGGTGATGGCCAGCGGGGTCAGCGTCAACGACACCAGCGTGGCCACCCGGTCGCCCGGCCGCAGCCCCAGCGGCGAGCGCGGGCCGACCTCCTCGACCGTGCCGATCAGCATGCCGCCAGAGCCGGTGACCGGGTTCTGCATCTTCCCCCGGCGGTTGAGATGATCTCCAGCACCTCGGCGCGGACCGTCTCGCCGTCCCCGCCGTGCTTCTCCGAGCAGCTGCCGGAAGCTCGCCGCGTCCAGGTTCAGCCGCTCGACTGCGGATCCGCACCTCGTTCGCGGCGATCCGCGGCTCAGGCGTCCAGCCGCCAGGCCGCCTGCGGCAGCACCCCCGCCGGTTCTGAGCGACGCGGTGCAGACCCACCGGTGACGTCACGACGACCCCCTATGTCCAGCCGCTCGAACCCCCGGCCAGGGTTCGCGTCGCGGGAAAACTTACGGCAGACTAATTTCTTCACCGCAGATTTTCCAGTAGCCTTCGCAAGATTGATCAACCCGCACCGCTGACGAGGAGGGGCCGTGACCCAGACCCAACCGGTGGAGACCATCCCGAGCCCCGCCCACGCCGGTCGCCGTCCCCGCCGCCGGACAGCCCTACGAATACCGCCGCAACCCCCTGGTCGAACCCGACTGGACCCGCTTCCCCGGCTGGCGCCACGTCACCCGCGACCAGTGGGAGACCGCCCAGTGGCAGCGGGTCAACTGCGTCAAGAACATCAAGCAGCTGCGCGCCGTCTTCGGCGACCTCATCGACGAGACCTTCTACGCCGACCTCGAGGCCGACCAGAAGGCCCTCGCCACCATGTCCATGCTGGTGCCGCCGCAGATGATCAACACCATGGTGCCGATCGCGCCGATGACCACCGAGGCGCTGCTCGCCGACCCGGTCCGGCGCTACATGATCCCCGTGGCCTCCGACCGGCGCACCGACTGGCCGTCACACCCGTACGCCAGCCGCGACAGCCTCCACGAACACGACATGTGGGTCGCCGAGGGGCTCACCCACCGCTACCCCACCAAGGTCCTCGCCGAACTGCTCTCCACCTGCCCGCAGTACTGCGGCCACTGCACCCGGATGGACCTCGTCGGCAACTCCACCCCCGCCGTCGACAAGCTCAAGCTCGCCCTCAAGCCGGTCGACCGCTACGACGCCCACATCGCCTACCTCAAGCCCACCCCGGCGTCCGGGACGTGGTCGTCTCCGGCGGCGACGTGGCCAACGTGCCGTGGCGCAACCTCGAGTCCTACCTCATGCGCCTGCTGGAGATCGAGACGATCCGCGACATCCGGCTCGCCACCAAGGCCCTCATGGGCGCTGCCCCAGCACTGGCTGCCAGCCCGACGTGGTCGAGGGCCTGGAACGGGTCGCCCGCACCGCCGCCCGCCGCGGCGTCAACCTCGCCATCCACACCCACGTCAACCACGCCCAGTCGGTCACCCCACTGGTCGCCAAGGCCGCCCAGACCGCTGCTCGACGTCGGCGTGCGCGACGTCCGCAACCAGGGCGTGCTCATGCGCGGCGTCAACGCCACCACCGCCGACCTGCTCGACCTGTGCTTCGCGCTGCAGGGCGAGGCGGGCATCCTGCCGTACTACTTCTACATGTGCGACATGATCCCCAACGCGGAGCACTGGCGCGTCGCGGTCTGGCAGGCCCAGCAGCTCCAGCACGACATCATGGGCTACCTGCCCGGCTACGCCACCCCGCGCATCGTCTGCGACGTGCCGCTTCGTCGGCAAGCGCTGGGTGCACATGCTCACCGAGTACGACCGCGAGCACGGCATCTCGTACTGGACCAAGAACTACCGCACCTCCATTGAGCGACAGATGTGGAGACGCTGTACCAAGCGCACGCCTACTACGACCCGATCGACACCCTGCCCGAGTCGGGCCAGCAGTGGTGGCGCAAGACGGCATCCTCCACAGTGGTCACACCGGGGTGACCTGCTCGTCCGGCTGACGCTCGGCCGGCTGCTGCCGGTAGGCCTCGCCGACCCACAGCAGCTGGCCGACCGAGCCGTTGTCCGGATCCACCACGACAGCCCATCCCGGCGCGGCCACGTTCCAGCCCTCCGCCCGCCGGGACACCCGGGCCGGGCCGAGGAACGTGGTGCCGGCGAGGTTGATCTGGCTGACGACGGCACCGCGGAACCCGGCCGACCGGCGGAACAACGCGTCGGCGAAGTCGGCGCGAGCGTGGAAGGTGGCGCCGCCGAACCAGGCGTGGCCGGCGAACTCGGCGCTCACGAACGAGCACGGTCCACCGAAGTCGACGGTGCCGAACCAGGCGTCCTGCTGGAAGCTGGCCTGGTCAAGGTAGAGCGGACCGTGGAACCTGGACCGTTCCAGCCAGGCGTGCTCGGCGAAGACCGCGCCGCGCATGCTGGTGCTACCGGCCACCGAGAGTTCACGCAGCTTGGCCGGACCCTGCAGCACCGCCCGGTCCAACTGCAGGTCGCCGTCGATCCGGCAACCGGACAGGTCCAGATCGGTGAGCGTGGCACCGCGCAGGTCCACGCTCACGCCGCGCCCAGAATCCCCGCCCGCCGGGGCGCAGGTGCGTGGTGAGGATCTGCTGCGCGGTGGCGCGTACGGATGGGTCGCCGTCGCCGCTGATGCGCAGGTAGGCGCAGATCACGTCGACAACGGCCGGCCGCCCGGCCGGAAAGTCCAGGCTGAGCGCCTCCAGCGTGTGCAGCGCGCCGACCCGCATCGGTGACCGGGCATCGGCCAGCCGGTCAAGGGCCTGCGCGTACAGCTCCGCGAAACGGGTCGCGGTCGAGTCTGGTTTGCCCGGCTTGGAGGCCCACATGCCTGTCAATGGTGGCCGAGAACACCGCAAAGCGCCAGTGCCCGAACGACCCAAGCACGAGCCTCACTCTCCGGTGGAGGGTGAGGCTCGTTGTCGTATCGGGCTCGTTGCCGTATCGGCGGGGCGGGCGGCGCGAGACGCAGGGAGGCTGAAGTCACCTACGCCTCACGTCATTTCCCACCGGAGGGTGGGAGCCCACTCCGTCAGCCGGTGAAGGCATCCTTGACGTCGCGCGCGGCGTCCTTGGCCTTGTCACCGGCCCGCTTCAGCTGAGCCTCGGACTGTTCGGCCTGGCCCTCGGCCCGCAGCTGCTCGTTGTCGGTCTTGTCGCCGACGAACTCCTTGGCCCTGCCGACGGCCTCTTCGGCCTGATGCTTCATCTTGTCGTCGAGACCCATGATCGCGGTCCTCTCTGTCGACAGCGTTGTCGCTCCTTGTTTGCCCACCGGCTCACCGGCCCAAACACGGCCGGCGGGATCACCGGTCTCGTGGCCCCTATTCCGGTGCGCGTCCCGGGATAATCACGCAGGTGGGAGACCTGATGCTGGTACGCCACGGCGCGACGGAATGGAGTGCGGACGGGCGGCACACGTCGAGGACGGAACTGGACCTGACCCGCGCCGGCGAGGATGAGGCGCGAGCGCTGGCACCGGCCTTCGCGGGTCGCAGCTTCGCCGCGGTGCTGGCCAGCCCGCGGCGCCGGGCCCAGGACACGGCCGAGCTGGCCGGCCTTCGGGTCACCGCGGTGGACGAGGACCTGGCCGAGTGGGACTACGGCGAGTACGAGGGCGTCACCACAGTGGATATCCGTGGCACCCATCCAAACTGGACGCTGTGGACGGACGGCGCGCCCGGCGGAGAGTCGCCCGCGCAGGTCGGCGCCCGGATCGACCGTCTGCTGGCCCGGGTACGCCCGATGCTGGCCGACGGCGACGTCGTCCTCGTCGGCCACGGCCACTCCCTGCGGGTGGTCGGCGCCCGCTGGGTCGACCTGCCGCCCAGTGCCGGCGGACTGTTCAGGCTGGACACCGCCACGGTGTCCGTCCTCGGCTTCGAACACGCCGCACCGGTGATCCTCCGCTGGAACGCCCCAGTAGTGCGCTAACTGGATGTCCTACACCGTGATCCCACGGGGTTGGAGACCGTGGGTGGTGCCCAAGCCGGTGCGATCACCGCCTCAACTGCCTGCGGAGGGCGCGGTCCCCGTGGGGCACCGGGAGTCGGGTGTGCGCATACTGGGCGGATGAGTGACGGTGAGACCAAGATCGTTTGGGAGCAGTCGGACCGGTTGCTGTCGGGCGCCACGGTGGCGATACGTGCGGTCGCGCTGCCCGAGGACGACACCACCCGCGGTGCGGTCGCGCTGACCCTGCAACTGGACGCGACCCAATGTCAGGTGGCCGACAACGGCACCGTCACCGCGACCCTGCTCATCGCGCCCGACGAGGCACTGGGCGTGAGCCGGTGGCTGCGCGACGCCTCACAGAGCGTGAGCGACCTGCCGCCGCTGTTCGAGTGGGAACCGCGCACCACCTAGCCGGCGTCCATCCGGGGCGGCCGACCTTCGTACGGAGTGGACAGTACGACGGTGGTACGGGTGGCCACGTTGGCCGCGGTGCGGATCTCCTGCAGGAGCCGCTCCAGGTCACCGGGGCCAGTCACCCGGACCAGTAGCAGGTAGTGGTCCTCGCCGGCCACCGAATAGCAGGCTTCGATCTCTGGCAGTCCGGCCAGCTTGTCCGGTGCGTCGTCCACCTGGGACAGATCCAGCGGCCGGATCGCCACAAACGCGGTCAGCGGAAGATTCAGCGCGCTGAAGTCCACCCGGGCCGCGTAGCCCTTGACCACGCCGCGCTGCTCCAAACGTCGTACCCGCTGATGGGCGGCGGATACCGACAAGCCCACCTTCTCGGCCAGGTCCGTGTAGGACAGCCGCCCGTCGATGGTGAGCGCCGCGACGATCGTACGGTCGATCTCTTCCACGCCGATGACCGTACACGCCGAGTGTGCATCCGCGCGCGCTCGGCATTGGTAGCGGACAGCGGCCTCCGTCCGGGGGGTCGACTATGGTGTCGGTCATGACGGGGTACTCCACCCCGCCGCCGGTCGCCTGACGCGGGCTCAGACCTTCACAGCCGCAGCCGGTGGCCGGGCCGAGGGGACGGTGGGACGGACACGGTACTGCCGGACCGCCGCGATGACCCGGTCCCGTTCGTCGGCCGTCATGCCAGCGTAGAGCGGCAGCCGGAGCAGCCGATCCGCCACGTCGTCGGTGACCGGGCAACCGCCGCGAGCCACCCGGCCGTACGCCCGCCCGGCCGGCGCCGAGTGCAGCGGTTGATAGTGGAAGGTGGCCATGATGTCGAGCCCGGCCAGGTGGGCCAGCAACCCTTGCCGCTGCTCGAGGTCGGGCAGCAACAGGTAGTACATGTGGGCCGGGTGCTCGCGGTCGGACGGCACGGTGGGTCGCCGCACGCCCTGACTGTCCGCCCAGTCGGCCAGCTCGACATCGTAGGCGTCCCAGATGGCCATCCGGCGGCGCTGGATGTCGGCGAACTGCTCCAGCTGGGCGGTGAGGACCGCGGCCAGGAACTCCGAGGGCAGGTAGCTGGACCCGATGTCCATCCAGCGGTACTTGTCCACCATCCCCCGGAAGAACTGGCTCCGGTTGGTGCCCTTCTCCCGAATGATCTCGGCTCGGTGGAGATATTGCTGGTCGTTGAAGACGAGCGCGCCACCCTCGCCGCATTGCACGTTCTTCGTCTCGTGGAAGCTCTGGGTCGCCATCGCTCCGAGCTGGCCGAGGTTGCGCCCCCGATAGGTCGCGCCCAGGCCATGGGCGTTGTCCTCGATCACGACCAGGCCGTGCCGCTCGGCGATGGCGTTGATCGCGTCCATCTCGGCGGCGACACCGGCGTAGTGCACGACCACGATGGCCCGGGTGCGCGCGGTGACGGCCTCCTCGATCAACCGCTCGTCGAGGTTGAGGGTGTCCGGCCGGCAATCGACGAAGACGGCCGTCGCCCCGCGCAGACAGAACGCGTTCACGGTCGAACAGAACGTGAACGACGGGACGATCACCTCGTCGCCTGGCCGCAGGGCGAGCAGGATCGCGCTCATTTCGAGGGCATGGGTGCATGAGGTGGCGAGCAGGGCGTGCTCGGCCCCAATGATCCCGGTTAGGAGCTGAGTGGCCGCGCGGGTGAAGGCGCCGTCACCCGAGAAGTGGCCCGCTTTCAGTACCTCGGCGAGATAACGGTCTTCATCGCCAGTCAGGTAGGGACGGTTGAACGGGATACGGGACTTGGACACCGAGACACACTAGCGGGTCGCGTGGCCGTGCAGAATCCCCGAATGACCGGGGTCGAAGCCAACCCACCTTTGTGGACAGATGGGCCGGGATCGGCCGAAGTGCTAACATCCGTGGCGTGATCAAGGAAGCGGCCGATCCAGACTACGAGCTCGACGACGACCGGGACCGCATCGACCACGACGCGGTGTGGGCATTCATGTCTGAACAGGCATATTGGGGCCAGTGGCGCAGCCGCGAGGTCATCGAGACCCAGCTCCGCAACTCGTGGCGGCTCGTCGGTGTGTACCACCGGCCGACCGGCGACATGATCGGCTTCGCCCGGGCCGTTGGCGATGGCGTGTCACTGGCCTACCTGGCCGATGTGTACGTGTTGCCTGAGCACCGCGGGCATGGCCTCGGGGTCGAACTGGTCGGCTTCGTGGTCGAGGAGGGACCGGGCGCCCACTTCCGTTGGATGCTGCACACCAAGGACGCCCACGGCCTGTACGCCAAGGCCGGCTTCCAGGCTCCCGATGTCACCTACCTCGAGCGTCCGGGTCGCGCGCCCGGCACCTGAGCCCTTCAGTCGGGCAGTGCGCTTCGGCGCTGTCGGAAGGTCCAGAATCGCAACAGTTGGTAGTTGATGAGCGGGCTCGCCACCAGGAGGATCGCCTGGGCCAGCAGCACCGGCATGTCGAGGACCTCGACCAGCAGCGGCAGCCCCACCAGGATGAAGCACAGCGCCCACAGGCCAACCGCGTAGAACCGCAGGAAGCCACGAAGTCCCTGACGGGGTGCCCGCCAGACGAGACGCCGGTACAGCGGATACGTCAACGCCGCGGTGAGCAGGTTGGCGACCAACGCGATGCCCAGGTACGGGATCGCACCCTCACCGGCCAGCCAGCCGATCGCGAACAGTCCGTAGTACACGCCGGCCGCGGCCGCACCGACCGCGAGATAGCGCACCCGGCGGTCGTCGAGGAGTCGGCCTACGACTGGCCTGCGACTCAGCCAGGTCTTTCCGATACCCTCTGGGACATCCACCACGCGGCACAGCGTAATGGACCCCCACCCCCCACCCCGCGCTGGAGCACCGATGAACGTTTCCGTCGTCATTCCGTGCTATCGCTCCGCTGGCATCCTGCCCGAACTCATCGAGCGACTGACGGCCGTGCTCCCGACCGCGACGGCGGCGTACGAGGTGATCCTGGTCGTGGACGGCAGCCCCGACGACACCTGGCCGACCGCGAGCGCGCTGGCCGTCAAGTACGACGAGGTGAAGGCGATCCGGTTGGCCCGAAACTACGGTCAGCACGCCGCGATCATCGCGGGCGTCCGGGCCGCGGCCCACGACGTGATCGTCACGATGGACGACGACCTGCAGCATCCCCCGGAGGAGATCCCGAAGCTGCTCGCCGCGCTGACCGACGATGTCGATCTCGTCTATGGCGTGCCGGACAGGGAGGAGCATGGCGTGATGCGCAGCCTCGCCTCCCGGCTGGTCAAGGCGGGCCTGGCCGGTCCCCTCGGGGTCAACAACGCCCGAAGGATGGGCGCTTTCCGAGCATTCCGTACGTTTGTCCGCGATAGCTTCGAGCAGGTCCGCGGCCCGCACGTTTCGGTTGATGTGCTGCTGTCCTGGGCGACAACCCGGGTCGCGTCGGCCGAGGTTCGGATGGACCGGCGCGCGCACGGGAAGTCGGGCTACACGATCCGAGGGCTGTTGCGGCACGCGTTCAACATGATCATGGGCTACTCGTCCCTGCCGCTGCGGCTCGTCACCTACCTGGGGCTGGCCATCGGCACCTTCGGCCTGGCAATGTTCGCCTACATCCTCGTCCGCTACCTGACCGGCGCCACGACAGTCGCCGGCTTCACCACGATCGCCGCGACTGTGGCGCTGTTCGCCGCGGCCCAGATGATCGCGATCGGCGTGCTCGGTGAGTATGTCGGGCGGATCCACGCCAGCGGCATGGGCCGCCCGACATACGTGGTGCGCCAGCGGGTGAACTAGCGCGGCCGAGTCGCCCGCATCATGAGCGAGACGCCCGACATCGACTTCACCGGCAGATAGCGTTCCATCGTGATGACCGCGCCGAGCGCGGCGTTTACCACGGGATGGACGGCCGTCAGGTCGTGCTCGTTCTGCGCCTTGCTGGAGCCGTTGCGTCGCATCTTCACCACCGGGCGGAGCAGCACATTCCAGCTCCAAAGCGACTCTACGGCCAGGCCAGCCCCCTCGATCACTTTTGTCAGGCCGTCGCGGTCGTACCGGCGGAAGTGACCGCTCAACACGTCATGCTCGGACCACAACCTCATGTCGCACGGAACCGCGACGAGCGCGGTGCCCCCCGGCCGCAGTACCCGCCGGATCTCGGCCGCGACTTGGTCGTCTTCCTCAACGTGTTCCAGTACGTCAAAAGCGACCAGGAGATCGAACGACTCGGAGGGCAGTGGCAGGTCCCGGGCGTCGGCCTGGATCGCGTTGAGGCCTCGGCTCTTGGCGATCTCCACGCCCGCTTCGAGGTACTCGGTTGCCAGCACATCCCAGCCGTGCTTCTGCAGCACCCGGCAGTTGCCTCCGCCGGACGCGCCGATCTCGATGGCTTTGCCGGGCGAAAGGCGGCGCAGTTCGCGCTCGATGATCTGCCGGCGCTCGCGGTACCACCAGTGAGCGTCCTCCACGGAAGTCGTGGCCTGTATTTCCGCTGCGTCCACGCAGTATTCCCACCTTTGTCCACCAAGGAGCATCGGCGTACCCGGCCGATGGCGTGCTCGATCGTAGCGCCCCGACCCCACCTAGGAAACGGACCTAGCCTAGCCAGCTATCGCCCCACGGCCGGCGCACACTGACGGAGGTGCCGCATGACGCCCGGGTGGCGTCAGTCGCGGGTCAGGGAACGGGAGATGACCAGGCGTTGGATCTGGTTGGTGCCCTCGACGATCTGCAACGCCTTCGCCTCACGCATGTAGCGCTCCACCGGGTGGTCGGCCACGTAGCCGTACCCGCCGAGCACCTGGACCGCGTCGGTGGTCACCTTCATCGCGACGTCGCTGGCGAACAGCTTCGCCTTCGCTGCCTCGATGCTGTAGGGGCGGCCCGCGTCGCGGAGCCGGGCGGCGTGCAGGGTGAGCGCGCGGGCGGCGGAGATCTGGGTGGCCATGTCGGCGAGCATGAAGCCGAGGCCCTGGAACTCGATGATCGACCGGCCGAACTGGTCGCGCCCACGGGCGTACCCCACGGCGTAGTCGAGCGCGGCCTGGGCAAGTCCCACCGCGCAGGCCGCGATACCGAGCCGGCCGGAGTCCAATGCGGACAGTGCGATACGGAATCCGCCGCCGTCCTCGCCAACCAGATGGTCAGCCGGCACCCGCATGCCGTCGAAGGTCAGCTGGGCCACCGGCGAGGAACGCAGTCCCATCGTGCGCTCCCGCGCGGCCGGATGGATGCCGGGCGTACCGGCCGGGGCGAACACGCACGATATCCCGCTGGCGCCCGGCCCGCGGGTGCGGCAGAAGACGTTGTAGAAGTCGGCGATCCCGCCGTGGGTGATCCAGGCCTTGGTGCCGGTGACGACATACTCGTCACCCTCCCGTTCGGCCCGGGTGGTCAGTGAGGCCGCGTCGGACCCGCCCTGCGGCTCGGACAGGCAGTACGCGCCGAGCAGTTCGCCACCGACCAGGTCGGGCAGCCAGCGCTTGCGCTGCTCGTCGCTGCCGAACGTCGCCACCGGGTAGCAGGCCAGGGTGTGCACGCTCACCGCTTCGGCCACCGCCAACCAGCGGCTGGCCAGCACTTCGAGCACCTGCAGATACACCTCGTACGGCTGCGCGGCACCGCCGTACTCCTCCGGATAGGGCAGGCCCAGCAGCCCGGCCCGGCCCAGGGTACGCAGGAGGTCGCGGGGAAACTCGCCCCGCGCCTCGAAGTCAGCGGCCCGCGGGGCGAGTTCGGCGTCGGCCAGCTCAGTGGTCAGCTCGAGCAGGGCGGTGGCCTCATCGGACGGGAGGAAGCGGTCCATGTAACGGCTCCGTGGGTCTGGCGTTGGTCGGTGCCGCTAGCTTAACGAACGTTAGGGGTATCGTGTGGCACCCTCATACGGTGACGCGACCGCTGCTTCTCGTGGATTCCGCCAGCCTCTACTTCCGGGCCTTCTTCGGTGTACCGGAATCCGCCGCGAAGGCACCCGACGGCACGCCGGTCAACGCGGTGCGGGGCTTCCTGGACATGCTGTCGCAGCTGATCCGCACCCGGCGCCCCGACCGGATGGTGTGCGCTCTCGACGCCGACTGGCGGCCGGACTGGCGGGTCAAGCTCATCCCCTCGTACAAGACACACCGGCTGGCGGTGGACGGTGCCGAGGAGGTGCCCGACCTGCTGACCCCGCAGATCCCGGTCATCCTCGACTTTCTGGCGGCGTTTGGGATCACCGCGATCGGTGCGAAGGGCTACGAGGCCGACGACGTCATCGGCACCCTCGCGACCCGGGAACCCGGTCCGGTCGAGGTGGCCACCGGCGATCGGGACCTGTTCCAGCTCGTCGACGACGACCGCGAGGTGACCGTGCTGTACTGCGGCCGCGGCGTGGCCAAGCTGGAAGTGCTCGACGACAAGGCGATCCGGGACAGGTACGGGGTACCGGCCGACGGGTACGCCGACTTCGCCGCACTCCGCGGAGATCCCAGCGACGGCCTGCCCGGAGTGCCCGGTGTCGGCGACAAGACCGCCGCCCGCCTGGTCAGCCGCTACGGCGGGGTGGCCGGGATCATGGCCGCCCTGGACGACAAGGAGGCGGACTTCGCGCCTGGCCTGCGGGCCAAGCTGGTCGCGGCGGCCGACTACCTGGCGGTCGCTCCCGACGTCGTCCGGGTTGCTCGTGAGATACCTCTTCCCGCGCTCGACACCACCCTGCCGACCGCTCCCCATAACAGCGACATGCTCATCGCCCTCGCCGAACAGTGGGGCCTGGCCAGCTCGGTCCGCCGTCTCGTCGACGCCTGCGCCGGCTGACCCGGGTGCGCGCCCCCGCAGCGAACGTCACATCATGCTGGTGTAGGCCAGCACGCCCCGGTTGACCGCGTCCATCGCCGACCGCGCCGAGGACTGCATGGGGGAACCTGAACCGGCCGCCTGGGCGATCTGGCCGAGCAGGTCCACCACCTGACGCGCCCACCGCACGAAGTCGCCGGCCGGGATCTCCGCGTCCGCACCGCTGGCCAGCACCTTGGACAGGGTCTCGCCACGGGCCCACCGGTAGATCGGCCAGACGAAGCCGAGATCCGGTTCGCGGGTGAGGGTCAGACCGTACGCCCGCCTCGGCCGCCTCGATCTCGCGACCACAGCTTGAGCGTCTCGTCGATCGCGTCGCCGACCGGTCCGCGGGGCACCGACACCCGTTCGTCGCTCTCCCGCCGGGCCTCGAACACGACCACCGAGACGGCGGCGGCCAGTTCCGCCGGTCCGAGGCCATCCCAGGCCCCCTGGCGCAGGCATTCGGCCACCAGCAGGTCGGCTTCGGTCCAGATCCGGGACAGGGTACGGCCGGTGTCGGTGACCTGCCCGTCGGCCAGGTAGCCGCGCGACTGCAGCAGGGCGCAGACCCGGTCGAACGTACGGGCGAGCGAGCCGGTCCGGTTGGCCACCTTGTCCCGCAACGCCTCCGTGTCACGTTCCAGCCGGTGCCGGCGTTCCGCCCAGCGGGCATGCTCTTCCCGGTCCGCGCAGGCGTGGCAGGGATGACGGCGCAACTGGCGGCGCAGGGACAGCAGTTCCTCGTCCTCGCCGCCGCCGCGGGCGGCCTTGCCAGCCCGCCGGGCCACGCCCTGCTGCATCGCGGCCTGGCGCACCGCGCTGGCCAGGTCCCGCCGCTCCTGCGGTGAGCGGTGGTTGAAGTTGCGCGGCACCCGCACCCGGGTGAGCACGTCCACCGTGCTGGCGAACTCCCCGGCGGAGATGCGGCCGGCCCAGCGGTCCTCGGTCAGCACCAGCGGCCGCGGCTCGCCGAACCCGGCGTCGCCCGGCTCCAGCACCACGGCCAGCCCGGCCCGGCGGCCGGCCGGTACCCGGATCACGTCGCCCACCTTGAGCCGGCCGAGCGACGCCACCGCGGCGGCCCGCCGGTTGCTGGCACTGGCGAACGCGATCGCCTTCTCCCGCTCCTTGATCGCGGTGCGGATGGCGAAGTACTCGTCGAAGTCGCCCGCGTCGCAGCCCAGCTCCAGGGTGTGCGCGGCCATGATTTCCTCGTTGCGCTGCACCTGCCGGGCGATGCCAACCACCGACTTGTCCGCCTGGAACTGGGCGAACGACGATTCCAGCAGCTTGCGCGCGGCCGCCGCACCGACCGACGAGACCAGGTTGACCGCCATGTTGTACGACGGCCGGAAACTCGATCGCAGCGGATAGGTGCGGGTCGACGCCAGCCCGGCCACGTGGCGCGGATCCACATCCGGGGTCCAGATCACCACGGCGTGGCCCTCGACATCGATGCCGCGTCGGCCGGCCCGCCCGGTGAGCTGGGTGTACTCCCCCGGCGTCAGGTCGACGTGCGCCTCGCCGTTGAACTTGACCAGACGCTCCAGCACCACACACCGGGCCGGCATGTTGATGCCCAGCGCCAGTGTCTCGGTGGCGAACACCGCCTTCACCAACCCACGCACGAACAGTTCCTCGACGACCTCCTTGAAGGCCGGCAGCATGCCCGCGTGGTGCGCGGCGAGGCCACGCTCGAGGCCGTCGAGCCACTCCCAGTAGCCGAGCACCGTCAGGTCGTCGCCGGGGATCTGCGCGGTGCGCGCCTCCACCAGGCTGACGGATCTCGGCCCTCTCCTCGGGGTCGGTCAGCCGCAGGCCGGCGTTGAGGCACTGGGTCACCGCGGCGTCGCAGCCGGCCCGGCTGAACACGAACATGATCGCCGGTAGCAGGCCCTCCCGATCGAGGCGTTCCACCACCTCATAGCGGGGAGGTCCGAGGTTGCGCCGGCCCCGACCCTGCCGCCCCCGGCCGAAGTCCTGTTCGGACTGCCGCCGGACCGCCTCCCGGGTGTGGCGCAGCAGTTCCGGATGTACCTCGTGCATCTGGGCCGCGGTCGCGTCGTGGAACAGGTCGAACATCCGCTTGCCGACCAGCATGTGCTGCCACAGCGGCACCGGCCGGTGTTCGCTGACCACCACCCGGGTCTCGCCGCGCACGGTGACCAGCCAGTCGGCGAACTCCTCGGCGTTGGACACGGTGGCCGACAGCGACACCAGCGTCACCGACTCCGGCAGGTGGATGATCACCTCTTCCCAGACCGCGCCACGGAACCGGTCGGCCAGGTAGTGCACCTCGTCCATGACCACGTAGCCCAGGTCACGCAAGGTGTCCGAGCCGGTGTAGAGCATGTTGCGCAGCACCTCGGTGGTCATCACCACGACCGAGGCGTCCCCGTTGATCGCGTTGTCGCCGGTGAGCAGGCCGACCTTGTCCGCCCCGTGCTGCTCGACCAGGTCGTTGTACTTCTGGTTGGACAGCGCCTTGATCGGCGTCGTGTAGAAGCACTTGCGCCCCTGGGCCAGCGCGAGATGGACCGCGAACTCGCCCACCACCGTCTTGCCAGCCCCGGTCGGAGCGCACACCAGCACCCCACTGCCCTGCTCCAGGGCCTCGCAGGCGTCCCGCTGGAACGGGTCGAGCTCGAAGCGCAGCCGCTCGACGAAGTCGCTGAGGGCCGGCACGCGGGCGTATTGCTCGGCCCGCCGGCGGGCCGAAGAGTACCGCTCGGACGGGCTGGATCATAAACAACGAGGCGACTCAGGTCTGTCACGGTCATGTGGGTCGGTATGGTGCACGGCGTGCCGGAGGAAGAACCCAACGTCCCGTTTGATCCGTCCGCAAAGAAGGCACCCCGTGGACGCCGTTCTCTTTGATTTTCACGGGACGATCGCCCAGGTGGAGGACCCGGTCGAATGGGTCATCGCGGCCGCGGCCGCCTGCGGCGCCAGGCTCGACCGGATCCTGGCGACCTCGCTGGCCGACCGGCTCGTCACCGCCGGGCGGGCCGGTGGTCCGCCACCGGGTCGGGTGCCGCCACATCTGGCCGAGGTGTACGCCGCCCGCGACCTCGCCGGGGACTCGCACCGGGCCGCGTACACCGGGCTTGCCGCGACCGTGCAGACCGCCGTCGACGGCCTGCCGGAGGCGCTGTACGAGCGGCTGCTGCGCCCGGAGGGCTGGCGGGTATACGCGGACACCGTCAGCACGATGCAGGCGCTCTACGCGGCTTCCGTACCGATCGTCGTGGTCAGCAACGTCGGTTTCGACATCCGAGGGGTGTGCGAGGCGCTCGGCTTCGCCCGTTACGTGTCGGCCTGGGCGCTGTCGTTCGAGGTGGGCCGGCGCAAGCCGGAGCCGGCCATCTTCTGGCACGCCTGCCGGTCGGTCGGGGTGGAACCGGAGAACGCGCTGATGGTCGGGGACACCCCGGCCGACGCGGCGGCGGTCGACGCCGGCCTGCGCGTGCTGGTCCTGCCGTCCAGCCCGCCCGGCACCGTGCACGGCCTGTCCGCGGTGCTGTCGCTGGCCCTGCCCGCGAGCCATACCGGCCACCAGCCCGAAGCCTTGAGCCCCTGACGCCGGTGACTAGGCCAGCAGCCGCAGCGCTCCCGGGTCGGCGGTGACGGTGACCGGCAGCGGGCAGGCCCGCTCCCCGTCGGCGTACCCGGTGATCCCCTCCGCCTGGATGTGCACCGTACGGGCGCGGTAGCTCGATACCAGCGGGTGCCGGACGTGGGTGCCGGGGTAGAGCTTCGGCTGGAGGCGCACCAGCGTGGTCCGCGACATCCGGGCACCGATCACGATGTCGAGCAGCCCGTCGGTGGCGTCGGCGTCGGGGCAGATCCGCATGCCGCCGCCGTAGCTGGCGGTGTTGCCGACCGCGGCCAGGATGGCGTCCACCTCGATCGTCCGGACGTCGGTGCCGCCCGGGTCGAGCGTGATGACGTAGCGACGGGCGCTCAGGCGGACCAGTTCAGCCAGGATGGCCAGGTCGTAGCGGCGTGGTCCCCGCGGCCAGCGCATCCGGTTGGCCCGCTCGTTCACGATCGCGTCGAAACCGGCCGCCAGCACCGCCGCGAACCATTCGCGGTAGCCGTCCGGTCCGGTCATCAGGGCCAGGTCGACGGATCGGGCCCGACCGGCCAGCACCGCCTCGGCCACCGCGACCGCGGCCCGGCCGATGTCGCTGGGCACGCCAACCTCGGCCGCGAAGTCGTTTCCGGTACCGGCCGGCAGCACCCCCAGCGGTACCCCGGTGCCGGCGAGCGCCTGAATGGCCAGGTGCACGGTGCCGTCGCCACCGGCCACCACAAGCGCGAGGGCGCCGGCGTCCACCGCCTCACGGCATGCCCTGGCCGCGGCTTGCGGGGTGTCTTCGTCGAGCAGGCGTACGTCGAGAGCCGTCCGGCGCAGGGTCGCCACCGCGGCGGCCAGGTCCGCCCGGTGAAGGCCCTGTCCAGCCCGCGGATTGCGGAGGACCGCGATGTGCGGCCCTACCCTCATCTGTTCTCGTTCTCGTCGTTGTCGTCGGCGCGGTGTGCACCCCAGGCCGGGGCATCCACCGGCGACACCGGTTCGATCGGCGACACCTCGTCGTCGGCGTACTGGTTGTACGTGTTGCGCCGGGCCCGGCGGCGATCGTTGAGGAACGCCACACCCACCGCGGCGAAGTACAGCAAGGCCATGCACACGGCCAGGATCGTCATGTTGAACGGATCCGGCGTGGGCGTGACCAGCGCCGCGAACAGGAACATCAGGAAGATCGCGACCCGCCACCAGCTGAGCAGCCGCTTCGCGCTGACCAGTCCGGCGAAGTTCAGCATCGCCACCAGGAGCGGGAACTCGAAGCCGACCCCGAACAGCAACATGACGCCCGTGACGAAATCGAAGTACCCGCCCAGGTCGACCGTGACGGTGTAGCTGGCATTGATGCCGAGGAACCACGGCATGCTGCGCGACACCAGGAAGAACCCGAGCAGGAAGCCGGCGGCGAACAGCGGCGTGGCGACCGCCGCGAAGGCATACCCGTACCGGCGCTCCCGCTTGTGCAGGCCAGGGGCGATGAACGCCCACAACTGGTACAGCCACACCGGCGCCGCGATCACCAGACCGGCGTACATCGCGATCTTCAAGTTCAACATGAACTGGTCCAGCGGACTGGCCGAGTTGAACTGGCAGTTGGTGGTGCCGGTACGGGCCTTGATGAAGTCGCAATACGGGTCGGTGATGATGGTCTGGAGCCTGGACGCGACCAGGTAACCGAGGATCGCGCCGACCAGGATCGCCAGACAGGCCCGGAACAGACGCTTACGGAGCTCGCGAATGTGCTCGATGAGCGTCATCGAGCCTTCAGCCGCGCGCTGGAAGTCGGTCTGGCGGCGCCGCTTCGCGGGGCTCACAGCGGGAGGCTACCTAGTTGTCGCGGGACCGCTGGCCCGGCTGCACCGGGTTGTACAGCGGCGACGGCTGGTCATCCGGGATCTCCGGGCTCAGCGGCTCACGGCCCGACTTCGCCTCCGCCTTGGCGTTGACATCGTCGTCGCGCAGGCCGGCCGTCTCCGCCTTGATGATGCGCAGCGAGCGACCGAGGCCACGGGCCGCGTCCGGCAGGCGCTTGGCGCCGAACAGCAGAATCAACACCACCACCAGGACGATGATGTGCCAGGGCTTCACTACACCAGCCATCGCAATGCCACCTTAGTCTCCAGGACGAGGCCCATCCTACGTGCTCGGACCTCGCACCAACACCTCGCGCGGGGTGCTCATGGAGTCTGGCTGATCGACTCGGCTGCCGTCAACGCAAGCGGTTACCGTGACACCCCTGTTCGCCCAGCCTTCACCTGATCGGCGCGCGCAGTTGCCTCCTCAGCACCGTGCTGCAGGGTGACCAACTGCTCCTGCATCGCCTCCAGTTTGGCCCGCAGCGCCTCGGCCTGTTCCTGGCGCAGCCGCAACCGGCGTACCGCCCGGCCCAGGGGACGCAGCCGTCGGCCCACCGCCATCAACGACAATGCCAACAGCAGCACGCCCAGGAAGATCACGCCACCCACGATCCACCACGTCACGAGATCGACCTTAACGGTTGCCGCTCATCCCGGCCGATTCAGCACGCGGCCAGCCACCACCCACCTGCCCGAAACCCGCACCGGCGGGCGGGTCAGGCGCCGGGGTAGCCGGCCAGTGCCTCGCGGACCTCGGCGCGGACGGCTTCGACCAGCTCGGGTGGCGCCACGACGGTCACATCCGGGCCGAGGCTCAGGGCCAGCCGGCGGGCCCAGGTCAGGTCGGACGCCCGCAGCGACACCAGCCAGCGGTCCGTGGTCTCCTCGACCACGGTCTCGCAGGGGTAGTACTCGGTGATCCACCGGGACCAGCGGCCGATCCGCAGTGTGATCAGGGGAAGCTCCGGACTCGCGGTGAACACCCCGTCGCTGACATCGGTGTGGCGTGCCTGCGGCGGTGGCGCGGCCGGCTCGTCCAGTTCGGTGGCGGAGTCGATCCGGTCCACCCGGAACAGCCGTACCGCCTCGGCCCGCCGGCACCACGCCTCCAGGTAACCTCGGCCGCCCACGAACAGCACCCGCATGGGGTCGACCACCCGTTCGGTCACCTCGTCGCGGGTGGCGGTGTAGTACGTCATCCGTAGTGCCCGCCGGCGGGCCACCGCACCCTGCAGTTCCGCCAGCCGTTCGGTGGCCGCGTCCGGCGCGACCGCCGCCACCGGCAACCCGGAGGCGGCGTCACCGGCGGCTGATTCGATCTTCGCCAGGGCCCGCTCCACCGCTTCCCGGTCGTGCACGCCAGGCACCTGGGCCAGCATCCGCAGTGCGACCACGAGCGCCAGCGCCTCGTCCTGGTTGAGCCGCAACGGCCGGTCGATGCCGGCGTCGTAGGTGATGGTCACCCGGTCGCCGTCGAAGGCCATGTCGATCAGGTCACCGGGACCGTAGCCGGGCAGTCCGCACACCCACAGCAGTTCGAGATCCTCCCGCAACTGCTTGTCGGACACGCCCAACTCGACGGCCGCCTGGGCGACCAGGATGCCCGGCCGGGCCATCAGGTACGGCACCAGGTTCAGCAGCCGCGCCAGCCGGTCACCACCCCCGCGGGAGGCCGTCATGGCACGCTCACCGCATCGGCGTCCTGCCGCATCGCGGGAACGCCGTCATGGCCAGCGCCGTCATGGCCAGCGCCGTCATGGTCAGCGCCGTCATGGTCAGCGCCGTCATGGCTGCCTTCGGGGCCGGGGATGTCTTCGGTGGGGCCGGCCATGTCGCGCAGGCGTGCGATGGTCGCCTTGCGCGCCTCCTCCGGCGCCAGCACCACCACGTCGGCGCCGTACCCGACTATCCAGCGGGCAAAACCGTCCGGATCCGCGTACGTCAGCGTCGCCCGGTCGCCATCTGGCCCGGGTACGACCTGTTCGGCGTGCCTGCGCAAGCCGGCCGCCCGACCCGGTCGGACCAGCACGGTGGCCCGGTTCGGATGCTCGACCGGCCCGGACCAGCGGGCCACGTGACTGATCAGGTCGGGATCGGCCGGTGGGTCGAAGGCACCCGGTGCGCCCACCGGGTTGACGATGCCGACCACCCGGGACAGCCGGAAGCACCGGGTTGCGGCCCGGTCAAGATCGTGGCCGACCACGTACCAACGCCCCCGCCAGGACACCACCCCCCACGGCTGAAGCCGGCGGGTCTGTGCCGCGTCGTCTTCCGGCGTGCGGTAGTCGAAGCGCACCTCGTAGCGCTCCCGGGCGGCGGTCTGCAACGGCCCGAACGACGGGTCCACGGTCACCACCGGCTCGATGCCCGGCGTCGCGTGCAGGTCCACGTCCACCCCGGCTGCCCGCAGCTTCAGCAACCCGGAGGTCGCGGCCGCGGCCAGCCCTGCGTGTTGCCACAGCCTCGCCGCGATCCCTACCGCCGCGGTCTCGTCCGGTTCCAAATGTACATCCGGCAGGGCATACTCGGGCCGGGCGATGCGGTAACCCACTTCGGTCTCGAATGCGCTCGTCGTACCGGTTTCCAGCGGCACGCCCAGATCGCGCAGCTCCGCCTTGTCCCGTTCGAACTTCCGCTGGAACGCTTCGTGTTCGCGTACATCCTCAGCGTTGTGCTCATAGCCGGGCACCGTCGCGGCGATCTGCGAGGCGGTGAGAAACCGCCGGGTCGACAGCAGGCAGATCACCAGATTGACAAGGCGCTCAGTCCGGTTCCGCGACACTCCGCTGATGTTAGCCCTGGTGAGCTCCCGGCGCTCGCTCCGCTCGCGTGGCATGTTGCTGGCGCTCGCCGCACGGGTAGCCAGGTCGTCGGGTACGGCGGCTGGGTAGCGTTTCGGCATGGTGCGGTGGCGGGCTGGGGTGGTGGCGGTGGTGGGGCGGCGATGGCGCGGCGCCGTCGAACTGGACGTGGTACTGGCGCAGCCGAGGACGGGAGATCCCACCCGGGTACGCGCACTGGCGTACCCGGCGCTGGTGGGCGACCCCGTGGTCGGGGACACCGTGCTGCTGAACCTCAACGCGCTGGCCCGCGGACTCGGCGCGGGCGGGTACGCGTTCGTGGTGGCCCTACCGGACCGGTTGCCCGCCGACCCGTCGCCCGCCGACGGGTTGTCCGCCGACGTGGAGGCACCGGGGCACATGGTGAAGGCCCGCTACACACCGTTGCAGGTCATGGTGCTGGGCGCTGATGAGGAGGTCTCCCCGCACCGCGACGTCCTGGCCGGCGCGACCGACATCGGTGGTATGCCGGTGGTCACGGCCGACCTGCATTCGTCGCTGCCGGCGATCCTGGCCGGCATTGAGGCCACCCGGCCCGGCGTACGGGTGGGCTACGTGATGACCGATGGTGGCGCGTTGCCGGCCTGGTTCTCGCACACCCTCGACGCGCTCGCCGAGCGCCTGGCCGGTGTCGTCACGGTGGGCCAGGCCTTCGGCGGCGACCTCGAGGCCACTAATGTCCATAGTGGACTGCTTGCGGCCCGGTACGGGTTGTGCGCCGACGTGGTGGTGGTCAGCCAGGGACCCGGGCAACCTCGGTACCGGTACGAGGTGGGGCTTCTCCGGCGCCGCGATCGGCGAGGTCGTGAACGCGGTCGCGGTGTTGGGCGGCCGGCCGGTGGGCGCGGTGCGCCTGTCCGAGGCCGACAGCCGGGCCCGTCATCACGGCGTGTCCCACCATTCGCTGACCGCGTACGGTCGGGTCGCGCTGGCGCCGGCCGACCTGGCCATGCCATTGGGACTGCCGCCCGCGCTGGACCGGGCCGTGCGGGCGGCGCTGGCCCCGCTCAGTCCCCCGCACCGGATCGTGCCGGTGGACACCGCCGGTCTGGATGACGCGCTACGGTCCGTACCGGTCAAATTGTCCACAATGGACCGAGACCTGGACGCGGACCATTCCTACTTCCTCGCCGCGGCCGCCGCCGGCCGCCACGCCGCCACGTTGCTCACACAAGAATGACCATGGCGGCGAAGGCGCCGAGGATGGTGACACAGGTGGCCACCATGACCCAGGTGGGAATCCGGTGCCCGCCCTCGCGGTTGCGGGCGAGTTCGGCCGAGATCCTCTCGCGCCGTCGCTGCGCGCGGTTGACCTTCAGGTGGGTCAGGCTCGCGTACGGGTCTTCTTCGGTGGTCTTGGGGCGGTAATCAGTCACATCCAACTCACATGCTCGCGATCAGTCGCTCGACGCGCTCGTCGTAGGCGCGGAACGGATCCTTGCACAAGACGGTGCGTTGGGCCTGGTCGTTGAGCTTCAGGTGCACCCAGTCGACGGTGAAGTCGCGCCGTTTCTCCTGGGCATGCCGGATGAACTCGCCGCGCAGGCGGGCCCGGGTCGTCTGCGGCGGGGTTTCCTTGGCTTCGAAGATCTCCAGTTCGGAGGCCACCCGGTCGACCGACTTCCTCTTCTCCAACAGGGCGTACAGGCCCCGATTGCGCCGGATGTCGTGGTAGGCGAGGTCCATCTGGGCGATCCGGGGGTGTGACAGGGCCAGATCGTGGCGGGCCTGGTAGCGCTCGAGCAGGCGGAGCTTGGTCACCCAGTCGACCTCGCGCTCCACGCTCGACAGCTCACCGGTCTCGACCGCGGCCAGCACCCGGCCCCACAGGTCGATGACCCGCTTGGCCGTTGCGTCGGCGCCGCGCCGTTCGACAAACTCGCTGGCCCGGGCGAAGTACTCCTGCTGGATCTCCAGGGCGCTGCATTCCTTGCCGTTGACCAGCCGGACCTTGCGGCGTCCGGTGATGTCGTGCGACACCTCGCGGATGGCCCGGATCGGGTTCTCCAGCGTCAGGTCGCGCATCGCCACGCCGGCCTCGATCATGCGCAGCACGATGTCGGCGCTGCCCACCTTCAGCAGGGTGGTGACTTCGTTCATGTTGGAGTCGCCGACGATCACGTGCAGCCGACGGTAGCGCTCGGCGTCCGCGTGCGGCTCGTCGCGGGTGTTGATGATCGGCCGGGACCGGGTGGTCGCCGACGACACGCCCTCCCAGATGTGCTCGGCCCGCTGGGACAGGCAGAACACCGCACCCCGCGGGGTCTGCAGCACCTTGCCGGCGCCGCAGATGAGCTGCCGGGTCACCAGGAAGGGGATGAGGATGTCGGCTAGCCGACCGAACTCGCCATGCCGGGACACCAGGTAGTTCTCGTGGCATCCGTACGAGTTACCGGCGGAGTCGGTGTTGTTCTTGAAAAGGTAGATCTCGCCGGCGATGCCCTCGTCGTGCAGCCGCTTCTCGGCGTCCACCAGCAGGCCTTCGAGAATCCGTTCACCGGCGCGGTCGTGCACCACCACGTCGGAGACCGAGTCGCATTCCGGCGTGGCGTACTCCGGGTGCGAGCCGACATCCAGGTAGAGCCGCGCGCCGTTGCGCAGGAAGACGTTGCTGGATCGTCCCCACGAGACGACCCGGCGAAAGAGGTAGCGGGCCACCTCGTCCGGCGATAGGCGCCGTTGGCCACGGTAGGTGCACGTGACCCCATACTCAGTTTCGAGCCCGAAGATGCGCCGATCCATGTCTGAAACAGTAGCCGTCCCGCGAATCAATCGGTACGTAGCGACAAGGTGTACTCACCACAGGTTGTCCAGAAAGCTGGCATGAGGCGCAGATCAGCCGGCCCGAGACGGCTCAGGGCTTGTGCGCAACCGTGACGAACTCGTTGTAGGTGAAGATCCGTCCGGCGCTACGGGGAAGCGGGAAGGAGTACTGGCGCCAGAGGGTCAGGTCCAGCGCCGATGCCATGGCCGCCGCCTCGGCGAAGCCGACGAACCGCACGTGTGTGGCGTCGCTGGCGTAACCGCGTTCCTGTGGCGTGATGAAAACGATCCGGCCACCCGGGCGCACGAACGGCAGGTAGGACGCGATGATGCCGTGGGCGTTGTCGGCCGGCATGTGCTCCAACAGGTGCGCCGCGAGCAGGGCGTCGAAGCTGTCCGGCCGGGCTTGCGCTGAGCCGAAGAACTCGTCGGTGGTGTACGCCTCGAAGCCGTGGGCCCGACACCAGTCGACCGAAGTCGGGTTGTGGTCGACCCCCACCCCGTTCCCGCCGATGTGGCTCAGGTTGCGGCCGATGCCACAGCCCACATCGAGAGTACGGCCGAGGTTGAGCCGCCGGATGTTCCACCGGTACGGGGCCTGGGTGTTGAGTAGCCGCTTCCATCGGGCGCCACCGATACGCTGTAACCGTTCGGTGTACTGCGCGGTGTCGGTGGTTGACGTCTCGTGCACCCGATCACCCTAACGGGTTCAACCGGACCATCGGCAGGATATCGGACACCCCGCCGGGTGGGTTCAGCCGGGCAGCCCATCGGGATCATTGAGCAACCGGATCAGGTACTGGCCATAGCCGCTCTTGCGCAGCGGTTCGGCCAGCACCATCAGCTGCTCGTCATCGATGAAGCCGGCCCGCCACGCCGCCTCCTCCACGCAGCCGATCTTCATGCCCTGCCGCTCCTCGATCACCCGCACGTACTCGGCCGCCTGCATCAGCGAACTGATCGTGCCGGTGTCCAGCCACGCGGTGCCCCGGTCGAGCACGGTGACCGTGAGCTCGCCCAGCCGGAGGTACTCGTCGTTGACCGCGGTGATCTCCAGTTCGCCCCGGTCGCTCGGGGTGAGCTCGGCGGCGATCTTGACTACCCGGTTGTCGTAGAAGTAGAGACCCGGCACCGCGTACCGGGATTTCGGGTTGGCCGGCTTCTCCTCGATCGACAGCACCTTGCCGGTGTCGTCGAACTCCACCACGCCGTACTCGGCCGGGTTTGCCACCGGGTAGGCGAACACCCGTCCGCCCCGGATCGCGTTCGGCTCGGCGAGCTGCCGGCCCAGGCCACCACCGTGGAAAATGTTGTCGCCGAGGATCAGCGCCACCGATTCGTCGCCGATGAAGTCCGCGCCGATGACAAAGGCCTGCGCGATGCCTTCCGGACGCGGTTGGGTGGCGTATTCCACCCGCATGCCGACCTGACTGCCGTCACCGAGCAGGTTCTCGAACTGAGGCTGGTCCGCCGGGGTCGTGATCACCAGCACCTCGCGGATCCCAGCCAGGATCAGCGTGGACAGCGGGTAGTAGATCATGGGCTTGTCGTAGACCGGCATGAGCTGTTTGGACACAGCCTTGGTGATGGGCCACAACCGTGAACCCGTCCCCCCGGCGAGGAGCACTCCGCGCATGGTGGCGAATCCTACCGGTCTCACTGTGGCGGCGGCGAGGCATCATGAGCCCTGCGATGGGCTCCCCAAGCGCTGGCTAGACTCTCGGACCCATGAGGGTTCTCGTCACCGGCGCGGCCGGCTTCATCGGCTCGCAGTACGTCCGTTCGCTTTTGTCTGACCCGTCCGAGCCGTGGAGCACGTCGGGCGTGACTGCGGTGACGGTTCTCGACAAGCTCACCTATTCGGGTAATGAAGCCAACCTGGCGCCCGTGGCGGCAGATCCCCGGCTTACCTTCGTGCGGGGGGACATCTGTGACGCTCCGCTTGTCAACGACCTGATGCCGGGCCACGACGCGGTGGTGCATTTCGCCGCCGAGTCGCACGTCGACCGCTCCATCGAGGGCGCGGCGCCGTTCGTGGTGACCAACGTGCTGGGTACCCAGACCCTGCTGGACGCGGCCCACCGCCACGGCGTGGGGCGGTTCCTGCATGTGTCGACCGACGAGGTGTACGGCTCCATCGAGACCGGATCGTGGACGGAGGACTGGCCGTTGTCGCCGAACTCGCCGTACTCGGCCGCCAAGGCGGGTTCGGACCTGATCGCGCTGGCCTATCACCGCACCCACAAGCTCGACGTGGTCGTCACCCGTTGCTCGAACAACTACGGCCCGTATCAGTTCCCCGAGAAGGTCGTTCCGTTGTTCGTGACGAACTTGCTCGACGGCGCCACGGTGCCGCTCTACGGCGACGGCGGCAACATCCGCGACTGGCTGCACGTGGCTGATCACTGCCTGGGCATCCAGTTGGCCTTCACCGGTGGCCGCTCGGGCGAGGTCTACCACATCGGCGGCGGCGTGGAGCTGACCAACAAGGAGCTGACCGGGCGGCTGCTGGAAGCCTGCGGGGTGGGCTGGGACAAGGTCGTCCAGGTGGAGGACCGCAAGGGCCACGACCGGCGGTACTCGCTGGACATCACCAAGATCTCGGATGAACTCGGCTACGCGCCGCGATACTCGTTCGAAGACGGGTTGGCCCAGACCATCGCCTGGTATCGCGAGAACCGGGCCTGGTGGGAACCCCTGAAGGGCGACAAATGACAAGCCCGACGTCCACCTGGCTGGTCACCGGCGCCGGCGGAATGCTGGGCCGGGACCTGGTACGGGTGTTGCGTGACTACCCCAGCGTGACACTCGTCGCGCTGGACCGCGCCGCGTTGGACATCACCGACGCGGACGCGGTGGCCCGAGCGGTGGCCGGCGTCGACGTAGTGATCAACGCGGCCGCCTGGACCGATGTGGACGGGGCCGAGGCCGACGAGCAGGCGGCCACCGAGATCAACGGACATGCGGTGGCGCACGTGGCCCGTGCCTGCGCGGCGGCTCGCGCCCGACTGTTGCACGTGTCCACGGACTATGTGTTCCCCGGTGACGCCACCATGCCGTACCGGGAAGACGCGGAGACGAAGCCGATCAGCGCCTACGGGCGCAGCAAGCTGGTCGGCGAGGAGGCGGTTCTGCGGGCGTTGCCGGACACCGGCTACGTGGTACGCACCGCCTGGCTCTACGGCGAACACGGCAAGAACTTCGTCTCCACCATGCTGAAGCTCGCCGCCACCCGGGACACCGTGGACGTGGTGACCGACCAGCGGGGACAGCCCACCTGGTCCTACGCGCTGGCCCGGCGGCTGGTGGAACTCGGCGGCACGGCCCTGCGTGGTGCCGCCCCGGCCGGCATCTACCACGCCACCGCCACCGGCGAGACCACCTGGTACGGGCTGGCCCAGGCCGTGTTCGCCGGGGTGGGCCTCGATCCGGAGCGGGTACGGCCGACCACCAGCGACGCGTTCGTGTTGCCGGCGCCGCGGCCCAGCTACAGCGTGCTCGGGCAGGATAGCTGGGCCGCCGCGGGCATCGTGCCGATGGCACCGTGGCAGGAAAGCCTCTCCCAGGCGCTGACCCGACCCGGGTTCGCCGCACTCCGGCCGGCGGCGGACAGCACGTGACCCGGTAGTGACAGACCCGGCGTCGACATCGCCAGGTGAACAACCGCTGAGGGCGCCCGACGACGCGCTCTCAGCGGAGAAGCCCGGTGGTACCGACGACGCGGTCCCCACCGACGTCTCTCCGCCGAAGCGGACTCTGCTGGGGCTGGCCTCGCTGTCGGGCACGGCTTCGGTGGCCGGCGGGTCGATCGTGCTGGGCGCGTCGGGATATGTCTTTCTCACCCTGACCGCGCGGGCCGTGCCGGCCGACCAGTACGCCGCACTGGCCTCGCTCTACCTGCTGGTGGCCATGATCGGGCCGGCGCTGTTCGTCCCGGTGGAGCAGGAGACCACCCGCCTGGTGAGCAGTTGGCATGCGCTCGGCAACGGTACCCGGGACGTGGTCCACCAGCTCGGCCGCGCGTCCGCGATCATGGCTGGTGCCGCCGTGGTGCTGCTGTTGGCGGCGAGCCCGATCCTGGTCAGCCGCGTCTTCCACGGCAGTTGGGGGCTGCTGTTCGCCCTGATCGCCTCGGTGGCCGGATATGGCGGCGTCTGCCTGGTCCGCGGCGCGCTGGCCGGCCAGCGCAAGCTCCACGGATATGGGGTCCTCATCGGGGTGGACGGCCTGGTCCGGCTGGTCGGATGCCTCGCCCTGGTCGGCGTGGGTGTGGCGGTCGCGCTGCCGTACGGCCTGGCCCTCGGTCTCGGCTCGGTCGCCGCGTTCGGGGTGGGCCTGCTGTGGTGGCGGCCGGGCCTGCCCGGTCCCCGGGTGACCAAGCATGACCTGTGGGGTGGGCTCGGCTGGCTGGTCGCCGCGTGGGGGGCGTCATTCGCGCTGGCCAACCTGGCCCCGGTGATCGTCACCGCGTTGCTGCCGAAGAAGGACGCGGTCACCGCCGGGGTCTTCGCATTTGCCTTCGTGCTGGCCCGGGTACCCGTGTTCGTGCTGCTCAGCTTGCAGGCGATCCTGTTGCCGGCGCTGTCGCGGTCGGCCGCCACCCGGGACCTGCCCGGCCTGCGCAGGGGCATCCGGCAGGCCATGATCATGGTCGGGGCGCTGGGCGCGATCGCGTTGTTCGCCACCGCACCGCTGTGCCGATGGCTGATCAAGGTGGTCTTCGACCGACCCGCCGCCGTGTCGGTCATAACCCTCAGCCTGCTCGCTATCGGTACGATCCTGGCAATGGTTATTCAAGTCCTCCAACCCGCACTTATCGCCGTCGCCGGGCATCGCCTGGTGGCGACCGCCTGGCTTGCCGGTGCGACCACGTTCGGGGCCTGTTTCGCCTTGCCGGTCGGCCCGGTGGTAGCGGCCACGCTCGCCCAGGTGCTGGCCGGGATGATCACCACGGCGGTGATGGCGGTCGCGTTGCTGCGCCGGTTGCGCCCCTCACCGGGGCTGGTCGCTTGACGGGTGGCGCATCCGCGAACAACCAGTCCGGCGACAGCCGGGGTGGTCCCCCGCGGGTGAGCGCGGTCGTCCTGGCCTGGCAGGCCGACCCGTTCCTGCCGCGCAGCGTGCGCGCGCTGCTGGCATCCGAGCGGGTGGCGGTCGAAGTGATCCTGGTCGACAACGGATGCACGACCAACGATGTGGCCACCCTCGCCGAACTGCCCGGTGTCACCGTGGTCACGCCGCCGTACAACCTGGGCTTCACCGGCGGCTGCAACCTCGGCGTACAGAACTCGTCGGGCGAGTATGTGGCCCTGATCAACCAGGATCTGGTGGTCGAGCCGGGCACCCTGGCCCGACTGGTCGAGGAGTTGAACCGGCCCGGGGTGGGCGTGGCCGCCGGCACCGTACTGCTGGCCGAAGACCCGACCAAGCTGAACTCCTCCGGCAATCCGGTGCACGTCCTCGGCATCAGTTGGGTCGGCGGCCTGGGCGAGCCCGATACCCGTACCGGCGTGACCGACACGGCCGGCGCGATGGGCGCCTGCCTGGTCACCCGCCGCTCGCACTGGGATCGCCTCGGCGGACTGTACGAGCCGTACTTCGCCAACCACGAGGACGCGGACTTCTCGATCCGCACCTGGCGGCTCGGGCAACGGGTGGTCAGCGTGCCGGACGCGGTGGCGCAGCACAACTACGAGTTCGCCCGCAATCCGAACAAGTTCTACATCGTGGAGCGCAACCGTCTCATCTTCGTGTCCACGGTGTGGAGCGCCCGGGCGCTGTTGGCGCTGGCCCCGGCCCTGCTCGCCCTCGAGGTGGCCATGGTCGCGCTGGCCATCAAGGAAGGCTGGATCCGACAGAAGGTGAGCGGCTGGGGCTGGCTGTGGCGCAACCGCCATACCATCCTGGACCGCCGCCGTCAGGTCCAGGCCGAGCGCACTGTACCGGACCGGGTCTGGATGCGGGTGCTGACCGACCAGCTGAACACGCCCCTGGTCGACCTGCCGCCGGCCATCCGCGGACCGCTGAACCAGCTCATGCGCCAGTACTGGCGGGGCGTGTCTCGATTCATCTGATCATCTCTCGGCCCGATCGTCCGATCCTCGAAACAGACGTATCAGATATGCCACGACATCACGCCGGATCGCCATTGTGAGGCGATTTGCCACACTATATTGACCCTTGCGGCCCGGTTTGATGGCACGGCCGCCCATGGCACCGCGGCCGCAAGGGGACCCATGTTGCCGACCGATGTGCGGGCAGGACCGGTGGAAGTCACCGTCGTCCTACCGTGTCTCAACGAGGCGGAAACCCTGGCTGTCTGTGTCCGCAAGGCGGTCACCTGCCTGGCCGAACTCGGCGTCAAGGGCGAAGTTCTGGTCAGCGACAACGGGTCCACGGATGGCTCCCAGGAGATCGCGGTCGCCAACGGCGCGCGGGTGGTCAACGCGCCGGTGCGCGGGTACGGCGGCGCGCTGATGGCCGGCATCGACGCCGCCCTCGGCGAGTACGTCATCATGGCCGACTCCGACGACTCGTACGACCTGTCGCAACTCGGCCCGTTCATCGACAAGCTTCGCGAAGGCCACGACCTGGTCATGGGCAACCGGTTCCAGGGCGGCATCGGCCCCGACGCGATGCCCACCCTGCACCGCTATCTGGGCAACCCGGTGCTGTCCTGGCTCGGCCGGATGCTGTTCAACCTCAAGGGTGTCGGGGACTTCCACTGTGGGATCCGGGGCTTCTCGCGCGAGCGCATCCAGGCCCTCGAACTGTGCATGCCGGGGATGGAGTTCGCCTCCGAACTGGTGGTGCGGGCATCCCTTGCCGGCTACTCCATCGCCGAAGTACCCACCACCCTGGCCAAGGACGGCCGCAGCCGCCCGCCGCACCTGAAGACCTGGCGGGACGGCTGGCGGCACCTGCGCTTCCTGCTCGTCCTGTCCCCCCGGCGAATGCTGGTCCGCCCCGGTTTCGCCCTGGCCGCCCTCGGCCTGATCGGCACCGTCGCGCTCACCATCGGCCCGGTACGCATCGGCTCCATCGCGTTCGACGTCAACGCGCTCGCCTACGCCTGCCTGGCCGTACTCGTAGGCACGCAACTCATCCTGTTCGGCGGCTTCGCCGAGGTATACGGCCGACATGAGGGCATCGTGCAGGAACCACGGCTGAACCGGTGGAGCAAAGTCCTACGCCTGGAAACCTGTGCCGCGGCTGGACTTTCCCTCGTCACGGTCGGCATCGTGGGCACCATTCTCGCCCTGGGAGCCTGGGGCGCGGCCGGCTTCGGCGAACAGGACACCCGAGCCGCGATCCGCGTCGTACTGCCCTCCTCCACCGCGATCGCCATCGGCATCCTGATCGTCTTCTCCGGCTTCCTGGGCAGCCTGCTCACCCTGCGGGTACGCCATGCCGCCGTACCTTCGCCCGCCGCCGGGTCCGCCGGGTCCGCCGGGTCCGCCACCGACGGCACCGACGGCACGGACGAAGGCGCCGACGGGCCCGATCCCGACGACAACGGCACCCTCGTCCCCCAACCCTGACCCCGCCGCTGCGCTTCCCGGGCGTGATCCGGCATCATTGTGCGTCGCCGGCGACACACAATCGCCCCGATCACCGCGTCCACCTGCGCGGGGCTGGCCGTCCCCGGAGTCCAGCCATGATTCGGTGCGGTTGTGCACCACCGGCGACACGCATTCGCCCCAGATCGCCGTCCAACTGCGCGGGGTTGGCGAAACCCCGGGATCATGGTGTGATCGGTGCGGTTGTGCCTCCAGAGGAAGAGTGGCCCGTGGGGCGCACCGTTCGTCCGTGAAACATCGCGAGTGCGGCGGGTTTCGGGTACCCGCATGGCACACAGCACCCCGCCACGCACGCACTCCCCATGATCGTCACCGTTCCACCGTTTCACGGACGATACGGACTGCCCGGGCACACCACATCGTCCGCGATCATTGCGTGCACGGCTAGTTCGAGGTGCGCACCTGGCTCGCAGCACCCCCGCCGCGCACGCACTCCCCATGATCATCACCGTTTCACCGTTCGCGGACGATACGGAGTGCCGGGGCACACCACATCGTCCGCGATCATCACGAGCACGACAGATTTCGAGGCGCGCACCCGGCTCGCAGCACCCCGCCGCGCACGCACTCGCCGTCATCATCAACGTTTCACCGTTTCACGGACGATACGGAGTGCTGGAGCACACCACATCGTCCGCGATCATCACCGTTCAGCTTTCACGGACGATACGGAGTGCCGGGGCACACCACATCGTCCGCGATCACGACGAACACGGCAGTTCGGGGTACCCGCGGCAGCCAGGCTGCGAAATTGCCTTGATCCGGTGCGGTTGTGCGTCGCCGGTGGCATGCAATCGCCCCGTGATCACCGCAGAAATGCGGCGATCGCGGGGCGGGACAACCTTGCGGCTATGGACAAGCGCGCGGTCAGTCCGGCGGGTTGGCCTTGGGTGCGGCGCTTTCACTGCCGGGCTTGGGCTTCGAGGTGAGCTTGGCCGGCGGCGTGGTGGGCGGGTTGTCCTCCGGGTTCTCCGGCTTCTCCGCCGCCGTGCTCACGACGCCGGTGCCGAGGACGGTGGTCAGCGCGTGACCGGTCAGCCGGCGGAAGGCACGGCCGGGGCGGCCACGTTCCAGGATGGCCACTTCGAGGTGCTCGGCCGGAATCTGCCTGGTCGCGCCGTTCTCGCCGCCGACGCTGCCGAGTGCCTTGACCGCGAGGGCGAGGGCAGCGTTCAAGTCGAGTTCAACGTTGTGCTCCGCCTTGAGCAGGTTGGAAATCGGCTCGGTGGCCCCGCCCATGGCCACGTATCCCTGCTCATCGCCGACCGAACCGTCGTAGGTGATCCGATACAGCTCGTCCACGGCAGCGGTGGCGCCAACCTCGGCGATGCAGATTTCGACCTCGAACGGCTTCGGTTTCCTGGGTGAAGATCGCCCCGAGGGTTTGGGCGTACGCATTGGCCAGCCAGCGGGCCGTGACATCGCGGCGGTCGTACGAGTAGCCACGCAGGTCGGCCATGCGCACGCCGCCGGAGCGCAGGTTCTCGAACTCGTTGTACCGGCCGACCGCGGCGAAGCCGATCCGGTCGTAGATCTCGCTGATCTTGTGAAGCGACGTGACGTTCTCGGCCACCAACAGCACGCCGTCGGCGAACGAGAGCACGATCGAGCTGCGACCGCGGGAGATGCCCTTACGGGCGTACTCCGAGCGGTCGCGCATGAGCTGCTCGGGCGGGGCGTAGAACTGCATGGCCACGGCGGCTGCTTCTCCTCGTTGTCGATTCCATGTTGACGATGATCATGTCCACCTCGTACCACCCGGCGCCAGATGCCGGGCGAACGGGGTCAGCCGCCGGGGTTGCGGGTACGTTCGTCGACGAGTGCCTGGGTCACGGCGCCGACTTCCTGGTCGGACAGCCGTTGGGTGCCCTCCGCCGTGGCGGTAGTGACGATCGGGAAGATCTTGCGGATCAGGTCGGGCCCGCCGGTGGCGGTGTCGTCGTCGGCCGCGTCGTACAGTGCCTCGACCACGCTGCGGATCGCGTCCTCGCGGGACATGCCCGGCCGGTAGCGCTTCTTCAGCGTGGCCTTGGCGAACAGCGAGCCGGAGCCGACGCCGTCGTAGCCGGTCTCCTCGTAGAGCCCGCCCACCACATCGAAGCTGAAGATCCGGCCAGCTTTGGCTGGCTCTTCGGCGTCCAGGTCGTACCCGGCGTAGAGCGGGACCACGGCCAGGCCCTGCAGCGCCGCACCGAGGTTGTTGCGGATCATCGTGGCCAGCCGGTTGGCCTTGCCGTCGAGGGACAGCATGGTGCCCTCGATCTTCTCGTAGTGCTCGAGCTCGACCTGGAACAGCCGGATCAGTTCGATGCCGATGCCGGCGGTACCGGCGATGCCGACCAACGAGTAGCCGTCCGCGGAATGGACTTTCTCGATGTCCCGGCTGGCTACCAGGTTGCCCATGGTCGCGCGCCGGTCACCGGCCATGAGCACGCCGTCGGCGTACGCCAGCGCCACGATGGTGGTGGCGTGCGGTGCTATGTCGGCCGACAGACCCGGTGGCAGTGGCCGCCGGCCGGGCAACAGCTCGGGCGCCGCACCGCTGAGGAAATCGGTGAACGACGAGCCAGCGTGCGAGGTGAACGCTGGTTGCCGCCTGGATGGATCAAATCCCACCGCCACTGGTGTCCTCTCTCGTCAGGATCGCAGTCCCGGCGGGAACCGGGATGTGCCCTTACTCTGCCACTGGAATGATCGTGGTCCACGCGACACGGTTACGCCCTGGGCGGAGCGATGCGTCACATGGTGCGCCAGTGGCGTACCGCCGGCGCCGCATACTCGACCCAAACCACCTCAACTGTTACTGGCCGCCCTTTTGTACGTAGCCCCGTACGAACTCTTCCGCGTTTTTCTCCAGGACGCGGTCGATATCGTCCAAGATGTCGTCGACGTCCTCGGTCAGCTTCTCGTGCCGTTCGGCCGCCTCCGGGTTCACCTCGGGGGCTGGTGCCTCGTCGATTTCCTCGTCCCTGCGGGACTTGCCAGACTGCGACTGGCCGCCGGTGTCACGGGTAGACATGTCCGTCCTCCTCACCTTGCGCCGCGGTGCCCGTGCGGCGCTCCATCTGCGTGCCAACCTAGCTCGCACTTGCGACGTTACCCGGCCGGAGGACCCCGGCGAATCAGACGAGCCGGTCGATACCGCAAACGGCCAGCTCAGGTGGCGGGTCCGGTGAGCGCCTCCAGCAGGTCCTTCGCGCTCGGGCAACGGTCGAACAGGGCACCGACGTGTGCTTTGGTGCCGCGTTCCGGCTCCATCATCGGCACCCGGACCAGCGACTCGCGGCCCACATCGAAGATGACCGAGTCCCAGCTCGCCGCGACCACCTCGGCGGCGTACTTCGCCAGGCACCGGCCACGGAAATAGGCCCGGGTGTCCTCCGGTGGTTCGGTCATGGCCCGGGTCACCTCCTCGTCGGTGAGCAACCTCTTCATCGACCCACGGGCCACCAGGCGGTGGTAGAGGCCCTTCTCCGGCCGTACGTCGGAGTACTGCAGGTCGACCAGCTGCAGCTTGTGTGACGCCCAGCCGAGCGATTCACGCTCCCGGTAGCCCTCGAGCAGGCGCAGCTTGGCCACCCAGTCCAGCTCGTCAGCGCATTCCATCGGATCGCGCCCGAGCCGGCCGAGGACGCTTTCCCACCGGGTCAGCACATCCTCGGTCATCTCGTCACTGCCGTTACGGTCCACAAAGGAGCGAGCCCGTTCCAGGTAGGCCCACTGCAGGTCCAGTGCGGTGAGCCGCCGCCCGTCGCGCATCCGCATGAGGTGGGTCAGGCCGGGGTCGTGGCTGACCGCCTTGAGTTCGGCCACCGGATCGGCGATGCCCAGGTCCGGGGTCAGCGCCTTGCCCTCGATCATGGCCAGTACGAGCGAGGTGGTGCCCACCTTCAGGTAGGTGGAAATCTCGGACAGGTTCGCGTCACCGATGATCACGTGCAGCCGGCGGTACTTGTCCGCGTCGGAATGCGGCTCGTCCCGGGTGTTGATGATGGGCCGCTTCAGCGTCGTCTCCAGGCCCACCTCCACCTCGAAGAAGTCGGCCCGCTGGGAGATCTGGAACCCGGGCTGGGAGCCGTCCTGGCCCCGACCGACCCGACCGGCACCACACACGATCTGGCGGGTCACGAAGAACGGGGTCAGGTGGGTGACGATGTCGGAGAACGCGGTCTGCCGGCGCATCAGGTAGTTCTCGTGGGTGCCGTAGCTGGCGCCCTTGTTGTCGGTGTTGTTCTTGTACAGGTGGATCGAGCCGATGGTCGGTACGGTGGCCGCGCGCCGGGCCGCTTCCGCCATCACCCGCTCACCGGCCTTGTCCCACAGCACCACGTCCCACGGATTGGTGACCTCGGGGGTGGAGTACTCCGGGTGGGCGTGGTCCACGTACAGGCGGGCGCCGTTGGTCAGGATCACGTTGGCCAGCCCGAGATCCTCGTCCGCCATCGCTTCGGAGGGGTCGTAGAGCGCGCCCGAATAGGTGAACCCCCGTGCGTCGCGCAGCGGCGACTCCTCCTCGTAGTCCCACCGGGCCCGGCCACCCCGGGCCAGTTCCGGCCGGGCGCCGTATGCGTTCACGACCTGTGAGGAAGTGACCATCGGATTCGCCGCGGGCTGTCCCGGCACGGAGATGCCGTACTCGACCTCCGTACCCATGACCCGTCGTACGCTCATGCAGGCTCCTCCGCCTTCGCCTCGCCGCTTGCTGGTCGGGCCGTTGCCGACCACATGTCGAGCGTAGACCGCTGGTCAGGTCCGCGACGGCTACGCGGCCGTTCACCAGTCCGCTGACAGCAGCGGCGGAAGGCCCGCAGGACCTTCCGCCGCTGTCGGGGACGTGGGTTTACAGGTATTGGCCGGTGTTACTGGCCGTCTCGATGGCACGGCCGGACTCGGTGCCCTTGCCGCCGGAGACCAGCGTGCGGATGTAGACGATCCGCTCGCCCTTCTTGCCGGAGATGCGGGCCCAGTCGTCGGGGTTGGTGGTGTTGGGCAGGTCCTCGTTCTCCCGGAACTCGTCCACGCAGGCGTCCAGCAGGTGCTGCAGGCGCACGCCCTTGTGGTTGGTGGCGAGGAACTCCTTGATGGCCATCTTCTTCGCCCGGTCCACAATGTTCTGGATCATCGCGCCGGAGTTGAAGTCCTTGAAGTACAGGACCTCCTTGTCCCCGTTGGCGTAGGTCACCTCAAGGAACCGGTTCTCCTCGGTCTCCGAGTACATCCGCAGCACGACGGCCTGGATCATGGCGGCCACGCACGCCTCGCGGGAGCTGCCGTGCTCGGCCAGGTCGTCGGCGTGCAACGGCAGCCCGGTCAGGATGTATTTGCTGAAGATGTCCTTCGCCGCCTCGGCGTCCGGACGCTCGATCTTGATCTTCACGTCGAGACGGCCGGGCCGCAGGATGGCGGGGTCGATCATGTCCTCGCGGTTGGACGCGCCGATCACGATGACGTTCTCGAGCCCCTCCACACCGTCGATCTCGCTCAGCAACTGCGGCACGATGGTGTTCTCCACGTCGGAGGACACGCCCGAGCCTCGGGTGCGGAACACCGAGTCCATCTCGTCGAAGAACACGATGACCGGGGTGCCCTCGCTGGCCTTCTCGCGGGCCCGTTGGAAGATCAGCCGGATGTGCCGTTCGGTCTCACCGACGTACTTGTTCAGCAGTTCCGGGCCCTTGATGTTGAGGAAGTAGCTGGTGTGCTTCTCCTGGCCCTGCCGTTCGGCGATCTTCTTGGCCAGCGAATTGGCCACGGCCTTGGCGATGAGCGTCTTTCCGCAGCCGGGCGGGCCGTAGAGCAGCATGCCCTTCGGCGGCCGGAGCTGGTGCTCGTGGAACAGGTCGGAGTGCAGGAAGGGAAGTTCCACCGCGTCACGGATCTGCTCGATCTGCGGGTCCAGGCCGCCGATGTCGTCGTAATCGATATCGGGAACCTCCTCCAGCACGAGCTCCTCGACCTCGCTCTTGGGAATGCGCTCGTACGCGTACGCCGAGCGGGGCTCGATCAGCAACGAGTCGCCGGCCCGCAGCGCGCTGGCGACCAGCGAGTCTCGGCGAGGTAGACGATGCGCTCCTCGTCGGCGTGCGAGACCACCAGCGCGCGATCGGCCACACCGTCGGGGTCGTCGAGGATCTCCTTGAGCATCACCACTTCGCCGACCCGCTCGAAACCGAACGCGTCGACGATATTGAGCGCGTCGTTGAGCAGGACCTCCTGGCCCCGGCGCAGGTCGAATCCACCTCGAGCGTGGGGAGACGGCTACCCGGAGCTTGCGGCCGCCGGTGAAGACGTCAACCGTGCCGTCGTCGTGCCTGGCGAGAAAGACGCCATAGCCGCTCGGTGGCTGGGCGAGCCGGTCGATCTCCTCCTTCAGCGTCACGATCTGCGCGCGAGCCTCCTTGAGCGTGCGCACGAGCCGCTCGTTGTTCTCGGTCAGCCGGGCCAATTGTGCCTGGGTGGCAGCCAGCCGCTCTTCGAGCTGCCGGACGTGTCGAGGGCTTTCGGTCAACTTGCGCCGCACCAGGGCGAGTTCCTCTTGAAGGAACGCGACCTGCGTGGAGAGATCGTGGGCCTCCTTCTCCCACCGTGCGGCGCGCGCGTCCGCGTCTTCCGTGCGTGCCACGTCCCACCTCCCCGGGGGGCTTGAACGTTCTGCGCTAACACTGGCCGCTATGAGCCCGATTCGGTCCCGCGCAACGTGCTCGTCGCCGAAAACTTGATCGCCAAGGGCTAACGTCGCGGCGACGGTTACCGGCGTACTCGAGGTCCCGTCACAAGGTCGATGGGACGCCGGAGAACATTGGGGTGACCGTGACGGGGTACGCGAGGACCGCTGCGGTCTGGGTGGACCAGGACCTCTGTACCGGTGACGGGCTGTGTGTGCAGTATGCGCCCGGAGGTTTTCGAGTTCGACGTCGATGGTTTGGCATACGTCAAGGGTGGTACGGGTGAGCTGCTGCTGACCCCGGGCAGCCCGGGTCGACGTGCCGGAGCACCTGCGACTCGATGTGATCGATGCGGCGAAGGAATGCCCAGGCGACTGCATCCACGTTTTGCGGGCCGCCGACGAGGTCGAGGTGGCCGGACCCCGAGGCCGACGACTAACCGGGTCAGCGAGCCGGAAACGCTGCCGAGGGGCCGCGCTCAGAGCAGGGACGGCCGACACGAGGCGACACCGGGCGAACTCCTCCAGGCGGGCGATCTGACCAGCGCCACCTTCATCCAGGGTCTTCCGAAGCGCAGCGCGTCCTGGCGGGCCACCGGTGCGTGGTCGTCCTGGGCGCCGCCTCGTCGAACGAGCTGAGCAGCAGGTAGACGTCGATGCGTCGACCCGTACACCACCGCTGTCGAGTCGCTGCAGCCGTCGCCGCGTAGCCCACCTCGGTGACCACGGACAGCGGCAGGATCCGCAATGACGAGGTCATCGAGCCCAACGGGCCCTCGCCCGGCGGCGACGTCCTCGCCGTGCCACAGAACCAGGCGACTGCCGTCGCAGACGGCCACCTCCTGCCATACGCCGTTGGTCTCGTTGACGAACCGTTCCAGGGTGAAGCCGAGCACCCCGCGCCGGCCAGCACGCCGCCGAGGGCGTCCAGGGCCAGTCCGGGTCACGCAGGTAGGCGCGGGCCGCGGAGTCCAGGTCCGGGTACGGCGACCAGTCGGGAAAGACCGCGGGCAGGTCGCTGGAAAACCCGGGATGACTCACCCATTCACTCCTCCCGCACCGGCGGATTGACGTTGCCTGAGGTCGCCGAGGATACGTCAGACACGCCCGGGTCCGACATCACCGACCTGGGCGGCCCGCCGCCGAACGCGTACGCTCTGCGCCCCCTTGCTCGGCTTGCGCCGACGGGGTGGCGCGACCACACCGGGGGCCAGCTTGCGGGCGCTGACCAGAAACGCCGTGTGGGCGATCATGCGATGGTCCGGCCGGACCGCCAGGCCATCCACGTGCCAGTCCCGCACCAGGGATTCCCAGGCCCGCGGTTCGGTGTAGCCGCCACGCTCGCGCAGGCCCTCCACCAGCTCGGACAGCTGCGGTGTGGTGGCCACGTAGCCGATGAGCACGCCGCCCGGCACCAATGCCCGGTCGACCAGTTCGAGCACCTCCCACGGTGCCAACAGGTCGAGGATGATGCGATCGAAACCGGTCTCTGGGCAGTCGGCCACATCGCCGACCCGCAGAGTCCACCCCTCGGCGCGGGGCCGATGAAGAGCCTCCACGTTGCGCCGGGCGATCTCGGCGAAATCGGCGCCGGATCTCGTACGAGTAAAACCTCGCCGTGTTCGCCCACCGCACGCAGCAGGGAACAGGTCAACGCGCCGGAGCCGGCTCCCGCCTCGAGCACCCTGGCACCGGGAAACACGTCACCCATGGCCACGATCTGCGCCGCGTCCTTGGGGTAGATGACCTGCGCGCCGCGGGGCATGGAGAGCACGTAGTCGGCGAGCAGCGGCCGGATGGCCAGGTAGGCCGTGCCGCCGGAGGAGGTGACCACGACTGCCGTCCGGCAGGCCGATCAGGTCGTCGTGAGGCAACGCGCCGCGGTGGGTATGGAACACCTTGCCCGGTTCGAGGACCACGGTGTGCATACGTCCCTTTGGGTCGGTCAGTTGTACCCGATCACCCTGACCGAATGTCGCGCCTCTGTTCACCGGGCCGATCCTTGCAGACGGTGAGATCGCACCGGTGGGCAGCCAGCCAGGTCAGGAATTCGAGCAACCGGGCCAGGTCGGCCGTACGCAGCACGCCCACCACCTCGGTGCCGGCCAGCACCAGGTAGGTGGATGCGGGGTGGGCCTGCACCGCCCTGATGACGTCCTCGCCGTTCAGATCCGCGGACAGCGTGTTTTCCGGCGCGACAGCCTTCGCGACGGACTCGACCGCGCACCCACGGGCGCCGTTGCTCCGGCACCGCGGCCGCGGCGTCGGGTCGTGCACGAGCGCGATCAGCCGGCCGGACGAGTCGGCGACCGCGAGCGCGGCGTCCGGCCGGCCGGTCTCGGCAGCGCGCCGCGTGGCCTCGGCCAGCGAGGTGCCGGGCGCCACGGCGTAGACCGGCCGGACCAGTTGTCTCAGGTTCACCATCGGCAACTTGATGGCGAGTTTGCCCTGCTGGATGGCGGCGGTGGCACCCTGCCAGAGGGTCCAGCCGACCAGCAGGACGAACACCAGGCTGATCGGCGACAGCACCCCGCCGGCCACCAGCAGGAGGCCGGCCAACACCGTGCCGATGGCCACGAAGCGCCCGATCCAACCGGCCGCACGGGTGCCGGTGTGGCGGTTGCCGGTGATTGCCCAGACGATGGCCCGCAGCGCTCTTCCGCCGTCCAGCGGCAGCCCGGGCAGCGCGTTGAACACGGCCACGATCAGGTTGCTCCAGGCCAGCTGGAAGGCCAGCTGATTGAGGATGGTCCGCTCCGGCAGGCAGGAATTCGGCGGCGAGCGCACCGAGCCCCAGCACCAGCGAGACCAGCGGCCCGCTCAACGAGACGGCCAGATCCGCCTTGGCGTTGGGGCTGTCGTTTTCCATCTCGGTGTAGCCGCCGAGCAGTTCCAACGTGATGGCCCGTACGCCGATGCCGTAGTGCCGGGCCGTGAACGCGTGCCCGAGTTCGTGTAGGAGAACCGACAGGAGCAACGCCAGTACGAAGAACAGCGCGAACTGTAGCCGCCCAGTTCGCTCAGCTGGGGCAGTAGCCGGCGGACCAGCGGCCCGTAGAGCAGCACGACCACCACGGCCAGGATCAGCCACGATGCCTGCAGGTAGATCGGGCACACCGGCGATGCCGCCGAGCTTGAGGCCCCTGGGCCGCTGGGGCTGGCCGGGCGCGGGCGGCGGGGCCGGCGGAGTGTCGGCGTTCATTGCCACGATGGTATGCGCAGAGACCGAAACGGCTCGTGCCGCGCACGCTACGGGGTTTCGTCGCACCTGTGCCCTAGCCTCAGGGCATGTCGGTGGAAACGTCAGAGCAGACCAACGAAGACCCAGAGGTCGCCACGGTTGTCGAGAGCGGGGCGCGTGCCCTTGCGTCGCTGTCGCCGTCCCGGGCGGCCGACTTCAAGACGTGTCCGCTGCTGTACCGCTTGCGCAGCATCGACCGGATTCCCGAGCCGCCGACGCCGGACCAGGCCCGCGGCACGCTGGTCCACGCGGTGCTGGAGCGGCTGTTCGACTACCCGGCCGGCGAGCGTACCCCGGAAACGGCGGCCGGCCTGGTGACACCGCAGTGGCAACGACTGTGCGAGGAGCAGCCGCTGCTGGCGGCGATGTTCGATGCTGATCCGCGGCCGGAAGAGTTCCTCTCCTCGGCCACCGAGCTGCTCGGCGGCTACTTCTCGGTCGAGGATCCACGCCGGCTGGAGCCGGCCGAGCGGGAGAGCCTGGTGGAGGCGATGGTCGACGACCATCTGCTCATCCGCGGCTATATCGACCGGCTCGACGTGCTCGCCGGCCGGCGACCTGCGGGTGGTCGACTACAAGACCGGCGGCGCGCCCCGGGAGGCGTTCGAGGCCCGGGCGCTGTTCCAGCTCAAGTTCTACGCGCTGGTGCTGTGGCGGACACGGGGTGTGGTGCCCCGGTCGCTGCGGTTGCTCTACCTCAAAGACGCCGAGGCTTGCGACTACTCGCCGGACGCCGACGAACTGACCCGGTTCGAACGCAACCTGGTGGCGTTGTGGCGGGCCATCGAGCAAGGCCATCGAGGACCGCGACTTCCGGCCCAAGCCGAGCCGTCTGTGCGACTGGTGCGCGCACAAGGCGCTCTGCCCGGCGTACGGTGGCACGCCGCCGCCCTTCCCGGAGCACTTGCCGCAACCGCGCCAGAGCGTCGAGACCCCCGTCGTCGGGGAGGTGTAGGCCTGCCCCCATGGCGCGTGGAACGGGCGCGGACCGCTGAGGCGAACCAGCAGGCGCCGGCGCCTTCGGTCACGGGCTCGTCGGGATGCGCGAAAGAGTGGCATTGTTCGGCGGCACGCTGCGAACCGGACCCCGTCCCGGCGGCGGCTTCCGGGTATACGCGAGGATCCCCATCGAGGAGGGGGTTACCTCATGAGCGAAACCGACAGTACGGCCGGCCCACAGCGGCCGATCCGACTGCTGCTCGCGGACGACCAGCCGTTGTTGCGTACGGGCTTTCGGATGGTGCTCGGCAGCGAGCCGGATCTGGACATCGTGGGCGAAGCCACGGACGGCATCGAGGCGGTGGACCTCGCCCGGCGGCTGCTGCCCGACGTGGTCCTGATGGACATTCGGATGCCCCGCATGGATGGTGTGTCGGCCACCCGGGCCATCGTGACGCGCGGCTGCCGGTGCGTGTGCTCATGCTGACCACCTTCGACCTGGACGAGTACGTGGTGGGGGCGTTGCGGGCCGGGGCGAGTGGGTTTCTGGCCAAGGACGTGCCGGCCGGTGACCTGGTCACCGCGATCCGTAACGTGGCCGCGGGCGAGGCCGTGGTGGCGCCGCGCATCCTGCGCCGGCTGCTGGACAGCTTCGCGCACGCGCTGCCCGACCCGGACGCCGCCGCTCCCCGGGACCTGGCCACGCTGACCGAGCGGGAACGCGAGGTGCTGGTTCAGGTGGCCCGGGGACTGTCCAATGCGGAGATCGCCAAGGAGCTGTCGGGTCAGCGAGACCACGGTGAAGACTCATGTCGGCCACCTGCTGACCAAGCTTGGGCTGCGTGACCGCGTGCAGGCCGTGGTGCTGGCGTACGAGTCCGGCCTGGTCCGTCCCGGCGGGTGATGTACGCCACCAAATGACGGGCCTCATCCGTGAGAGGGACCGCAAAACGTCTTTCAGCAGGACGGTCGGCGTGCGAACACCCCCTACCGTTAGCCACTGGAGCAGATAGAAAGGGGCGGCCGACGTGACGTGCGACAGAAGCATCAACGGGGGCTGCGGCCCGGGCACGACGTGTGGAAGGTGTACGGCAGCGGAGAAGCGCAGGTCATCGCGTTGCGCGGGGTGAGTGCGGACCTCGAGCGGGGCCGGTACACCGCGATCATGGGCCCGTCCGGATCCGGCAAGTCGACGCTGATGCACTGCCTGGCCGGTCTGGACACGGTGACCCGGGGTGAGGTGTACATCGCCGACACTGACGGTCACCGGGCTGAACGACAGCGGCCTGACGAGGCTGCGTCGGGACAAGGTGGGGTTCATCTTCCAGCAGTTCAACCTGCTGCCCACACTCACCGCCGAAGGAGAACATCCTCCTGCCGCTCGCGATCGCCGGGCGCAAACCCGACCCGGCCTGGTTCGACACCGTCATCGACACCGTCGGCCTGCGGCGACCGGCTAGGCCACCGCCCCGGCCAACTCTCCGGCGGCCAGCAGCAGCGGGTCGCCTGCGCCCGGGCGTTGGTCTCCCGACCCGAGGTGATCTTCGCCGACGAGCCGACCGGAAACCTCGACTCACGCTCCGGCGCAGAGGTGCTCGGCTTCCTGCGCGAAGCGGTCCGCGAGCACGGCCAAACCATCGTCATGGTCACCCACGACCCGAACGCCGCCGCGTACGCCGACCGGGTGGTCTTCCTCGCCGACGGCCAGATCGTTCGGAGCTGATCGAGCCGACCGCGGAGGCGGTACTGGACAAGATGAAGAGGCTGGACACGCGGTGAGGTGCCGTGCCACGTTGAAGAGTCTGCTGTCGCGAAAGCTGCGACTCACGCTGTCCGGCATGGCGGTGGTGCTGGGTGTGATGTTCGTGTCCGGTGCGTTCGTCCTCACCGACACGGTCGGCCGGTCCTTCGACGGCCTGTTCAGCACGATCTACCGTACACCGAGATCGAGGTGACCAAGCCCACCGAGGTCCAGTCGATGACCGGCGAACCGGTGGCGGTCACCTGCCTGCGTCGGCGGTGGACCGGTTTCCGGCGTGTCCGGGGTGGCGGAGGCAACGGGCCAGGTTTTCACTGGTGACGCGGCCGTCATCGGCAGGAACGGCAAGACGGTGGCGAGCACGGGCGGCCCCCGCTTCGGCGGCGCCTGGACCGGCGAGAGCCAACTCGTGCACCTGCGTAGTGGGCAGGCACCCACGGCCGACGACCAGATCGTGATCAGCGCGAAGCTGGCCAAGACCACCGGGTACGGCATCGGCGACAAGGTGGTGGTGCGTACGCCGTTTGAGCCCAACGGCCAGCCGTTCAACATCGTGGGCATCATGGAGTACAGCGGCGGCCGGGATTCGCTGGCCGGCGAGACCACGGTGCTGTTCACCCTGCCCGAGGCGCAGCGGCTGATGCTGGGCCAGCAGGGAGTGTTCAACTCCATCGACGTCAAGACCGCCGACGGCGCCAGCGCCGAACAGGTGCGCGACCGGATCTCCGCCGCGTTCGGTGAGGGCTACCAGGTGAAGACCGGCGCGCAACTGGCCGACGAGAGCGCGTCCTCGACCCGGGACGCGTTGAAGTTCTTCACCTACATCCTTCTCGGCTTCGCCACGGTGGCGTTGTTTGTAGGCACCTTCCTCATCCTCAACACGTTCTCCATCATCGTGGCCCAGCGGACCAGGGAACTGGCGTTGTTCCGGGCTATGGGCGCCAGCCGCGGCCAGGTCATCCGCTCGGTGCTGCTGGAGGCCGCGGTCGTGGGCGTGGTCGCGTCCACGGTCGGGCTGCTGCTCGGCATCGGCATCGGTGCCCTGGTCGGCAACCTTGCCGCCGGTGTGCTGGGTGGCGGCGCGTTGAAGCTGGCCGGCCTGGCCGTACCACCGATCGCGGTGATCCTGTCCTTCGTGGTCGGTGTCGGCATCACGCTCATCGCCGCCTTGTTGCCGGCGCTGCGGGCCTCCCGGGTGGCGCCGGTCGCGGCGATGCGGGATTCGGCCACACCGGACCGGCCGCTGACCAAGCTCACGATCGCCGGTGCGGGCGTGCTGGCGGCGGGTGGCGTGGCCCTCTGGCTGGGGCTGATCGGCAAGCTGGGCGACGCCAGCCTCAGCGGTGTCCTCGGCGGACTGTTGGTGAGTTTCGTCGGGGTGGCACTGCTCACACCACTGATTTCCAAACCGGTGGTGGCGGCGATCGGGCGGCTCTTCGCGTGGAGTTCGGCCGGCAAACTGGGCCGGGCGAACTCCGCTCGCAATCCCCGCCGCACCGCGATCACGGCCGCCGCCCTGATGGTGAGCATCGCGCTGGTCACCGGCATCAGCGTGATCTTCTCCTCGATCAAGTCCTCCACTGTGGAGGCAGTCAATCAATCGATCAATTCCGATCTGGTCATCGCCAGCGGCGGCTTCACGGGCCCGGCCAGTTTCGATCCCGACTCGCTGACCAAGATCCGGGCTCTGTCCGCGGTGGACTCGGCCGTGGGCGTGTACCTGCGATATGGCCAAAGTGGATGACCAGGACTATCCGGTGTTCGCGGCCGATGATCTGGCGGCAGCGATGAAACAATTCGACATGCAACCGGTGTCCGGCACGCTGACGCCGCTCAACCAGGCAAGTGTGATTGTCGATGCGAAAACCGCCAAGGAACGTGGTCTCACCGTTGGCAGTTCGTTGACGATGCAACTGGCTCATGCCGCGCAACGCTCGTACACGGTGCAGGGCCTCTACACCGGAAGTACGGTGAACAGTGGCTTCTACCTGCCCCACAGCGACGCGGTCGCCGCATTCCTCACGCCCCGGCCGGTGCAGGGATACGTGAAGCTGCACGACGGGGCCAGCGTCGACGACGCGTACAACCAGGTGAACACGATCCTGGCGGCCGACCCGGACGTGACGGTGTCCAAACTGTCGGACTACGTCGCCTCACAAACGCAGGTGTTCGACTTCGTGCTGATCTTCGTGCAGATGCTGCTCGGCCTTGCCATGGTCATCGCGGTGCTGGGCATCATCAACACGCTGGCTCTGTCGATCAGCGAACGGACCCGGGAGTTCGGCCTGTTGCGCGCGGTGGGCACCCGACGGGGACAGGTGATGTGGATGGTCACTGTCGAGTCGGTGGTGATCTCCGTGTTCGGTGCGGTACTGGGCATTGCGGTAGGCGCCGGACTCGGCGCGGCGGTGTTCCAGGCGCTGCGCGACGTCGGCTTCACCACACTGTCCTTCCCATGGTCCCTGATGATCGGATACGTGATCGCGTCGGTATTCGTCGGACTGGTTGCCGCGCTCATACCCGCTATCCGGGCGGCCAGGCTCGACGTCCTGCGCGCCATCGCGTACGAGTAGAACCAACATCCCCGGTGCCCACACGGTGGGCACCGGGGGTAAACCCTGATACTGAGTCAGGACCCACCCCCATCTGAAAGTCCGCGTTCGCCTCCCCCCGGAGGTCGACGTGACTTCGGCGCCTGTCCCAGAACATTAAAGGCGACCGAGAAAGACAATCAGAAGGGCAATGCGGTGACGACAACAGTCGCTCCGGCGGGAGTACGGGCAGCGGCCCGGGCGAAAGCCTTGTGGAAGGTCTACGGCGAGGGCGAGGCGCGGGTCACCGCCCTGCGCGGCGTCGACATCGACCTGGCCCGGGCTGAATTCACCGCCATCATGGGCCCGTCTGGATCCGGGAAGTCGACCCTGATGCACTGCCTGGCCGGTTTGGACACGGTCAGCCAGGGCGAAGTCTACCTAGGCGACGACCGGGTGACCGGCCTTGGCGACGCTGGGCTGACCCGGCTGCGTCGGGACAAGGTGGGGTTCATCTTCCAGCAGTTCAACCTGCTACCCACACTCACCGCCGAAGAAAACATCCTCCTACCGCTCGCGATCGCCGGCCGCAAACCCGACCGGGCCTGGTTCGACACCGTCATCGACACCGTCGGCCTACGCGACCGCCTACGCCACCGCCCCAACCAACTCTCCGGCGGCCAACAACAACGCGTCGCCTGCGCCCGAGCCTTGGTCTCCCGACCCGAAGTCATCTTCGCCGACGAACCCACCGGAAACCTCGACTCACGATCCGGAGCAGAAGTCCTCGGCTTCCTCCGCGACAGCGTCCGCACCCACGGACAAACCATCGTCATGGTCACCCACGACCCCAACGCCGCCAGCTACGCCGACCGCGTCGTCTTCCTCGCCGACGGGCCAGATGGTCGCCGAACTGCGTAGCCCGACCGCCGAGGCCGTGCTGGACACCATGAAGCGGTTGGACACGCTGTGATCCGGGCGACATTGCGAAGCCTGCTCTCGCGCAAGCTGCGACTGATCCTGTCCGGCCTGGGCGTACTGCTCGGGGTGATGTTCGTGTCGGGGGCGTTCGTCCTCACCGACACCCTGGGCCGCTCGTTCGACCAGTTGTTCACCGGCATCTACGCCAACACCGACGTGCAGGTGTCGGCCACGTCGAAGTTGGCCCAGGGCCAGTTCGACGACAGCGAAACGGTCTCCGCGACCGTCGCGGCGTCCACACTGGACACAATCCGGGCCGTGCCCGGGGTGGCCGGCGTCACCGGTAGTGCGATGTCCGACGGTGCCCATGTGGTGGGAGCCAACGGCAAGGTGGTGCCATCGCTCGGGCCGCCCCGGCTCGGCACCGACTGGCCGAGCGAATCCGATGGGGTGGTGCTGCGGGAGGGGCGTGGCCCCACCGCCGACACGGAGATCGCCGTCAACGCGTCCCTGGCCAAGGCCGCCGACATCAAGATCGGCGACCAGGTCGGTGTGATCACGCCGTCGGCCAGCCGGGCCCAACCATTCACCCTGGTCGGCATCTTCGGCTTCCCGGGCGGGCAGGACACCCAGGGTGGCAGCCAGGTGGTCACGTTCACCCAGCCGGTCGCCCAACAGTTGATGCTGGGCGCCAAAGACGTGTTCTCCGCGGTGGACGTCAAGGCCGCGCCGGGTGTGTCCGACGACACCCTGCGCGACCGGGTGGCCGCGGCCCTCGGCGACGGCTACACCGTGCAGACCGGCCAGCAGCTCACCGACAAGGCGGTGGAGGGGTTCAGCCAGGCACTGAAGTTCTTCAACTACATCCTCCTCGGGTTCGGCTTCGTGGCGCTGTTCGTCGCGGTGTTCCTGATCCTCAACACCTTCTCCATCCTGGTCGCCCAACGCACCCGCGAACTCGCGCTGATGCGGGCGGTCGGCGCGGCCCGCAAACAGGTGATCGGCTCGGTGCTGCTCGAGGCGGTGGTGATCGGCGTGATCGCCTCGGTGCTCGGGCTCGGCGCGGGCATCGGCGTGGGTGCGTTGCTGGCCAACCTGTTCGGCAGTCTCGGCGCCGGCGGCCTGCAATTGGCCAGCATCGGCGTGCCGGCAGCGGCCATCATCGGCGCGTTCGCCGTCGGCATCGGGGTCACCGTGCTGGCCGCGCTGATTCCGGCCATGCGAGCGGCTCGGATCGCACCCGTGGCGGCGATGCGCGACGCGGCGACGACGGACAAGCCGCTGACGAAGGTCAGCATCGTCGGTGCGGCCGTGCTGGCGCTGGGCGCGGTCGGTTTGGGCCTGGGCCTGACCGGCAACACCGGCGGCAACAACCTGATGGCGATCCTCGGCGGCGTGTTGTTCACGTTCATCGGCGCTGCCCTGCTTACCCCGCTGATCGCCCAGCCGGTCGCGGGTCTGATCGGCACGTTGTTCTCCTGGTCGGTGCCGGGCAAGCTCGGCCGTCTCAACGCCGGACGCAACCCACGTCGTACCGCCATCACCGCGTCCGCGCTGATGGTCGGCATCGCCCTGATCATCGGCATCAACACGGTGCTGTCCTCGGCGAAGGAGAGCATCACCCAGGTGGCCGACGAACAGGCCAAAGTAGACCTGATCATTTCGGGGGACAGCGGCGCCACCTTCGACCGGTCCGTGTTGGACCGCAGCAAGGACCTGTCCGGCGTACGGGCGGTCAGTGGACTCTACGAGAATCCGGCCCAGGTCAACGGCGAGCGTAGGTTTGTGGCGGCGTTCACCGACATGGCGCCGGTGCCACAGATGTTCACCCTCTCCACCATCGCGGGCAGCATCAACGCCGTCGGCGACGGTCAGGTCATCGTGGACGAGGCGGGCGCGACGGATCGTGGCCTGACCATCGGCAGTCCGGTGACGGTCCAGTTGGCCAAGGGCGAGCCCCTGCATCTGACAGTATCGGGGATCTACGGCAAGAGCGACCTGTTCGCGGGCTTCATCCTGCCGGTGTCCGCAGTGGACAACTTCACCGTGGCCCAGCCGAGCGCCGGCTTCATCCAGGCATCCGATCCCTCCAGAGTGGACATCATCAAGTCCGAAGTGGATGGTCTACTGAAGGACAACCCTGAGGTGACCGTGGGCAACCGCAGCGAGTTCATCGCACAGCAGACCGCGTCCACCGACCAGGTCCTGCTGATGGTGCAGATCCTGCTGGCATTGGCCATCCTGATCGCGGTGCTCGGCGTCATCAACACCCTCGCGCTGTCGGTGTTGGAACGCACCCGGGAGCTCGGCCTGCTCCGCGCGGTGGGGCTGGGACGGGCGCAGACGATGCGGATGGTCACCGTGGAAGCGGTGGTGATCTCGGTGTTCGGGGCGCTGTTGGGCCTCGTCGTCGGCGCCGGCCTGGGCGCGGCGGTGGTGCGGGCCCTGCACGACAAGGGCATCACCACGCTCGCCCTGCCATGGACCCAGATGGCCGTCTACCTGGCCCTGGCCGCGGTTGTCGGCGTGATCGCCGCGGTGCTGCCGGCGATCCGGGCATCCAGGGTCAACGTCCTGCGCGCTATCGCATACGAGTAAGCGTCCGGGGGGACGAGATGAGGGGGCATCCACTTGGATGCCCCCTTTTCGTCGCTGTCAGCTGACCACCGCGTCCAGTCCGCGATGATCACGACGTTCAGGCACCGGCGAATTCGTGCGCGCGACGAGGCGACGCAGCAGCGGCACGTCCGCCTCGGTGAGGCTGGCCAGCACTGTGCCTTCTACGTCGGCCAGTGCGATCTCCGCCGGCACGGCCAGCACCACGCAGCCCGCGGCGATGCCGCTGGCGATGCCAGCCGGTGAGTCTTCCACGACGACGCACTCCTGCGGCGCGACGCCGAGTCCGGCGGCCGCGGTCCGGTAAGGCTCCGGATGGGGCTTGGGGTGTGTCACTTCGTCGCCGCAGACGACCAGGTCGAAACGGTCCCGCCCCAGTGTGCCCAGCGCCACCTCGACCAACGGCCGGTTGGTGTTGGTCACCAGCGCCGTCTTCAGGCCGGCAGAGCGCACCGCGGCCAGGAGTTCCCGCGCGCCGGGCCGCCACTGCAGGCCGTTGGCGAACAGTTCCGCGGCCCGCCGGTCCAGCCAGTCGGAGCCTTCCTGGCGGTCGCGCCAGGGCTGGTTCATGTCCGCCAACATGATCTCCATGGTGGTGTCCGACGACGCGCCGACCATGCTCACGCGAGCGCTGTGACTGAGCACGCCACCCCAGTGCTCGGCAAGATCGTTGAGCGCCACCTCCCAGACCTTTTCGCTGTCGATGAGCGTGCCGTCCATGTCGAACAGGACCGCCTGCAGTTCCCTGATCACCCCCTCATCCTGCCTGACTGCATGAAGCCGGTCGGCGGGCGGTCGCGGTCTGGTCCAGTGCCGTTGCGAGAGTCCGGCCTCTCAGCCGAATTGCCGAGCCGGCAAGTCGACATCCGCGGCTAGTGTTGTGTGATCGACGTCCATGCTTCGATTCAACGGACAGGTAGCAGGAGGCCCGGGGTGCGTTGGTGGCGAAACCGCCGGTCGGCGGGCGAATGGGAGCTACGCGAGGTCGACACGATCAGCTTGCTGTATGCCGGACGCTTCGACGACGCGGCCGACGAACTGGACGAGATCAGCTCCGGTTATGCGGCTCTGGGTGACTATTCGGGCGCGGCCCGGGCCCTGGTCCGCCGGGTCGATCCGCTGCTGAACGCATTACGTATGGGCGAACTCGGCGCTGATTCGTTCCGCCTCGGCGACATGGTCTCCCGGATCCCGTCGCAGCTGCGCGCCGAGTTCGAGGAGTTCCGGGACGCCTCGAGCGGGCGGCAGGACCAGGGCACCGCGTTGACCGCCCGAACGGTGCTCGAGGGCATGGTCTACCTGGACCTCGCCGTGGACGGCGTGCCCATCGACCACGCGCGGCACGTGTCCGGCTCCCGTGAGGCTGAGGTGTTCTATCTGCGCTACCACGGGCCCGGTCAGCCGCGGATCCGACTGCTCATCCCAATCCACCCCCTGGACGAGGCCCGCTTCGGTGATGGCCGGTCCACCCTCGTCGACGCCGGCCAGTGGATCACCCTGGCCGCGCGGTGGACCGGGTTGCTCGACGGCGCGGACGACGACACCGCCAACCGCGTCCAGGCCCGCATCCGCGACGCCTACCGCCAAGCCCTCGCCTTCGTACCCGCCGAAGGTGGCGAGGTGGCCGCCGACGGCATCTGGAGTCCAGCCGGCCGGGCCGCCCGCAAGGAGCACCCGGAGCGCTTCCGCCGAGGCTGGCTCGAATCCCACCTCGCCATCCCGTAGGTCAGCCGACACCCGCTCGGTCAGCCGATGGCGTCAAGGTCCTCGGCTTAGTGCTCGATGGCCCGCCCATGGCGCCGTCGGCGACCAGATGCGACCCGGGAGAATAGCAAGAAATGCGGCAGATGGCACGCGAACCAGGCTAGCCCTTCGCCGGCCGGCGTGCTCCCAGGCGCGTAATCCCGGCGCGCACTAGGCTGGGTACGTGAGTGAGTTCGATGGGCTGCCGGTGCTGCGGTCTCCCGTGGCTATTGCGGCCTTCGAGGGCTGGAACGACGCCGCCGATGCCTCTACCGCGGCGATCGAGCATCTGGAGCAGGTATGGTCCGCGAAAACCGTGGCTGAACTGGATCCGGAGGAGTTCTACGACTTCCAGGTCAACCGGCCGACGGTCAACCAGTCCGACGGTGAGGATCGGCGGATCGAATGGCCGACCACCCGTTTCGCCGTGGCCACTCCGGTTGAGGCCGAGCGTGACGTCGTCCTGATCCGGGGCATCGAGCCGAGCACGCGGTGGCGGACGTTCTGCGAGAACATCCTCGAGGTGTGCCACAGCCTCGAGGTGTCCCGGATCGTACTGCTGGGTGCCCTGCTGGCCGACGTGCCGTACACCCGATCCCTGCCGATCAGTGGCAGCGCCTCCGACAAGGCTGACATCGAGCGCTTCAGCCTCACCCCGACCCGGTACGAGGGCCCGACCGGCATCGTCGGCGTCCTGCACGATGCCTGCCGCCGGGCCGAACTGGATGCGGTGTCGTTCTGGGTGCATGTGCCGCATTACGCGAACAATCCGCCCTGCCCGAAAGCCACCCTCGCCCTGCTGCACCGGGTGGAAGAGGTGCTGGACCTGCCCGTACCGATGGCTGACCTGGCCGAACAGTCGGCCCAATGGGAGGAGCGCCTTCGGGCCGCCGCGGAGCAGGACAGCGAACTGGCCGAGTACGTCCGCGATCTCGAGGAGCGCGCCGGCGAGGACCTGACGCCCCTGTCCGGTGACGAAATCGCGCAACAGTTCGAGCGCTACCTGCGTCGCCGCGGCGGCCAGGGCCACGCCGGCCCGGGCGTCGGCGGGATCTAGCGCCGGGATCTAGCGCCGGTAGCGGGTGGCTAGGAAACGGTCGATGCGACCGATCGCGTCGCGCAGATCGTCGACCCGCGGCAATGTCGCCAGCCGGATGTGGTCCGGCCGGTGCCAGTTGAAGCCGGTGCCCTGCACCACCAGCAGCTTCTCCTGACGGAGCAGTTCCATCACGAACTGCTCATCGTCCGCGATCGGGTACACCTCGGGGTCCAGCCGCGGGAAGGCGTACAGGGCACCCTTGGGTTTGACGCAACTGACGCCGGGGATCTCGTTGAGCAACCGCCACGCCGTGTCGCGCTGGTCGACCAGCCGGCCGCCCGGCAGCACCAGATCGTTGATGCTCTGATATCCGCCGAGCGCGGTCTGCACCGCGTACTGCGTCGGCATGTTCGGGCACAGCCGCATGTTGGCCAGAATGTCCAGCCCTTCGATGTAGCTGACCGCATGCCGCTTCGGCCCGGACAGCACCATCCAGCCGGTACGGAAACCGGCCACCCGGTACGACTTCGACAATCCGTTGAAGGTCAGGCAGAGCAGGTCGGGCGCGAGTGACGCGGTAGCCACGTGCTCCACCCCGTCGTACAGGATCTTGTCGTAGATCTCGTCCGAGAGCACCACGAGGCTGTGCCGGCGGGCCTGTTCGGTGATCTCGGCCAGCATCTGTCGCGAGTAGACAGCCCCGGTCGGGTTGTTCGGATTGATGACCACGATGGCCCGGGTGCGCGCAGTGATCTTCGCCGCTATGTCGTCCACGTCAGGCTGCCAGTCCGCGGACTCATCGCACAGGTAATGCACCGCCCTGCCCCCGCACAGGCTCACCGCGGCTGTCCACAGCGGATAGTCCGGAGCCGGGACAAGTACCTCGTCGCCATCGTTGAGCAACGCCTGCAACGACATCACGATCAGCTCGGACACCCCGTTGCCGAGCCACACGTCATCGATGTCCACCCCGGACACATTCTTGGACTGGTAGTACTGGACCACCGCCCGCCGGGCCGACGCCAGCCCCTTCGAGTCGCCATAGCCGTGCGCCACCGGCAGGTTGCGGATGACGTCCTGGAGCATCTCCTCCGGCGCTTCGAAACCGAACGGGGCGGGATTGCCGATGTTCAGCTTCAGCACATGCTGGCCCTCGGCCTCCATCCGCTTGGCTTCCTGCAGCACCGGCCCGCGGATGTCATAACAGACTCCGGCCAACTTCGCCGACTGGTTGACCTGCATGCCTCGACGATACGACCGTCCCCCGTCACCCCAGCCGCGCGGTGTACCCAACGCCACACTCTCTACAGCGTCCTAGGAAGCTAGGTAACAGGTCAAGGATCGCCATCGCCCTGGCGGATCGCCCGGGACTCCCGCAAACCGTGGTCGCCCAAATACCGCATCCGGTAGCTCCTCACCCAAGATCGACTGTATCGCGTCGACCGTGGTCGTCCGTGTACCGGATCCGGTCGTTGGGTCGCCAAGGTCTCCGGCGCCAGTAGCGTGATCACGATGGTCGATGCGCTCGACCGTGATCGTGGGCTTTTAGTGCAGCTCCAGCTACACCGATCTCCCACGATCACCTCGTGGCCGGGAGGAATCCCGTGATCACGGTCGTTCGCTGCACCGGGAGCCGCCCGCAAATGCTCGCAGGGCCAATAAACGCGCTGGTGGGCGCCCCCGCAGACATGATCACGGTGATTCCGCTGCCGTTGACGATGATCGTGGGCGTGAGTGCAGCACAGTCACGGTCGACAGCGGCGACACGCGGCACAGAAACCAATCGCTGGGCTTCCTAGGAGGCTAGGGTGAAGGGGTGACGGTCAATCCCGGAGCGGCGGAGCATCCACATCGGCAGATCGCCACCTCGCTGCGGCAACGGATCCGGGCAGGCGAATGGGGCGCCGGCGAGAAGCTGCCCTCGATTCCGGCGATCGCCGACGCGTACGGGGTGGCGAAGCAGACGGTGCAGCGCACCATCGACCAGCTGCGGGTGGAGGGCCTACTCATCACCCGGCCCGGCTCCGGCACCTACGTGCGGGGTACCCGCCGGCGGCTCAACCGGCTGTCCCGAGCCCGCTACGGCCCCCGCCGCGGCTACCACGCCGACCTGGCCGCCCGCTACCGCCAGCAGCTCACCGAAGTGGGCCACGCACCCGCGCCGGCCGAGGTGGCCGACGCGTTCGGGGTACCCGATGGCACACCGCTGCTGGTCCGCCGGCACCTGGTGCGCACCGAGGAACAGCAGCCGGTCGAGATCGGCGCGTCCTGGCTGCGCCCCGAGGACGCCGACGGCACCTCGCTCGCCCTGTTACAGGCGTACGGGCGCCCGCTCTACCAGGAGATCGAGGAAGAGACCGGCCGCCGGTACGCCACTGCGAGTGACTCGATCAGCGCCCGGTTACCAACTCGGGACGAGGCCGAGGTGTTACACATCCGGCCGGACACACCGGTGCTGCACCTGCTGCACGTGGCGTACGACGCGCAGCACCGCCCCATCGAGGTGGCCCAGGCCACCTGGCCCGGCCCGATGACGACGCTGACCGACAGCTACCCAGTACCCGGACCGCTCCCGGACGACCTCACCACATAGGTGATCCGGTGCCACTCGTCAGTCACCGGCAACACACAACCGCACCAGATCGACTAGCCCCGCAACGCAGCGCGGCGGACACGCGATGATCCGGTGCCATCGTCAGTCACCGGCGACAGACAAGCGCACCGGATCACGACCGTGGTACGGCAGTGCGTCAGAGGCGGATGCCGAGCAGGGCGTCCACTGATTGGGAGACCAGTGCGGGGGCGTCGGCGTCGGTGCCACCGGTGGACAGCGCCTGCGCCGCCCAATCGTCCACAATGGACAGAGCGCGGACGGTGTCCAGATCGTCGGCCAGGGCGGCCCGCAGCGCGTGGAGGACACCGGTGGCGGGCGGCCCGGCCGATGCGGCCACCGCCGAACGCCAGGTGTCCAGCCGTGCCTGGCCGGCGGCGAGGACCTCGTCGGTCCACTGCCGGTCGGCCCGGTAGTGCGTGGACATCAGCGCCAGCCGTACCGCCATCGGGTCGACGCCATCCCCGCGTAGCTTGGACACGAAGACCAGGTTGCCCCGCGACTTCGACATCTTCTCGCCGTCCAAACCGATCATGCCGGCATGCGTGTAATGACGCGCGAACGGCTCCACTCCGGTGAGTACCTCGGCGTGGGCGGCCGAACACTCGTGGTGCGGGTAGACCAGATCGTTGCCACCGCCCTGCACATCGATGATGTCGCCGAGCAGGTCCAGCGCGATGACGGCGCATTCGATGTGCCAGCCCGGCCGCCCGTGGCCCAGCTCGCCGGCCGGCCAGGACGGTTCGCCGTCGCGGGCCCCTCGCCACAGCAAGGGATCCAGAGCGTCCCGCTTTCCGATCCGGTCGGGGTCGCCGCCGCGTTCGGCGGACAGCTCCACCATCGTGTCACGGTCCAAATTGGACTCATAGCCGAACCGGGGCGCCGCCTTGAGGTCGAAGTAGACGTCGCCGGTGCCGTCCTCGAGGCGGTACGCGATGTCCCGCCGCAACAGTTGCGCCACCCGAGCGGCGATGGCCGGGATCGACTCGACCGCGCCGACGTAGTGCGCGGGCGGCAGGATCCGCAGCGACTCCATGTCCTCGCGGAACAAGGCGGTCTCCCGCATCGCCAGCACGACCCAGTCGTTGCCGTCGCGTGCGGCCCGTTCCAGCAACGGATCGTCGATGTCGGTGACGTTCTGCACATAGGACACGGCCAGGCCGGCGTCCCGCCAGAGCCGGTTCACCAGGTCGAACGTGATCATGGTGGCGGCGTGGCCGAGATGCGTCGCGTCGTACGGGGTGATGCCGCAGACGTACATCGTCCGGCGCGGCGACAGCTCGTCACCGGTGGGGTAGACGCCCTGCCGGGCCGAGTCGTACAACAGCGAGGGTGGGCGGTGTACCAGGCAGGTCCGGCAGGACGGGTGCGGTCCAGGAGTCCATGGGATTCACCCTAACCGCCGGCCCCGACGGTCCGGGCGCCCCCGAACGAGCGCAAACTCACAGCAGCCGCGGCAAAGCCCGTGATCACACGGAGCTGGTGACCACATACGGTCTCCAAGCCCGTGGGATCACGGCGCGCAACGGGCCGGCCAGGGCATTTCACACCGGCGGCCAGGGGATGGCCCGGCGGTCCGGTGGCGGTTGCGGAAAGCGCCCGGTTGACAGCAGGCCGTCCATCCGGGCCAGCGTGGCGCCAACCTCCACCGGCATGACATGCGCACACAGTTGCGCGCCCAGCGGACCGGCCAACTGGGACCGTAACGCCCGCAGGGTTTCGGCCGCACCGTCTGGAAGCGGCCGGCCGGCCCAGCCCCACAACACCGTGCGGAGCTTGTCCTCGGCGTGGAAACACAGTCCATGGTCGACCCCGAAGAGCCGACCGTCCACGGTGTTCAGTACATGCGCGCCCTTGCGGTCGGCGTTGTTCACCACCACATCGAACATCGCCATCCGGGCCAGCGCCGGGTCGTCGGCGTGGGCGAGCAGGTACGGTTCGCCGTCGTCGTCCTGGGCCGCGGCGATGCGCAGCCAGGCGTCGGGCAGTTGGTCGGCGGGTACGAAGTCGACCAGCGACTCATCGCCCTCGTCCATCCACAACTGGCAGGCACCCGGACCGAGCGGGCCGTCGCGCAGGACCGTCGGCGGCACCACATGCCATCCAGCCGCTTCGGACACCGCGTACGCGGCCACCTCCCGGCCGGCCAGGGTGCCGTCCGGGAAATCCCACAAAGGACGCTCGCCGCGGACAGGCTTGTACACACACCGTGCCCACACGCCGTCGAGGGTGATGAAGGCACGGAGGGTCGCGTTGGACGCGTCCACCAGCCGGCCCTCGAGTTCCATCGAACCGTGGGTCAACAGCCGTATCGCGTCCTCGACCGGCAACATCGAGGCGAGCGGGGCCGACCGTCCCTCCGACACCGCGCTACCGGCGGTATCCGTTGTGTCGCGGGCACAGATGCCCGGACGGGTCGAGCGGCTGGCCGCACAAGGGGCAGGGCGGGCGGCCAGCCTGCACCAGGCGCTTGGCCCTGGCGATGAACGACTGCGTCGCAGCCGGGGTCAGCCGGACCCGCAACCGGTCCAGCCCGGCCAGTTCGGCCTCGGTGGGTTCTTCGGCCTCGTACTCACCGACCGCTATCGCCTCGATCACCACGGTGTCGGTGTCGCCATCCCAGGCCAGCCCCAGCGTGCCGACCCGGAACTCCTCGTCCAGCGGCAGATCCAGCGGCTCGTTGTCATCGGGAGCGCCCGGCGGTTCGGGCACGTCCACCCCGAAACGGCGGTGCGCCTCGGCCAGCAACTCTTCGAGCTTCTCGGCGAGCAGCGTCACCTGCACCTTCTCGAGCACCACGCTGACCAGCCGACCGCCACCACGCGCCTGCAGGAAGAACGTCCGCTCCCCGGGCACGCCAACGGTTCCCGCCACGAAGCGCTCTGGCGGCTCGAAGGAGTAGACCTGCGTCACGTCAAGACCCTATCCGGCCGGATGGTTGGTCGCCGAACCGGCGCCACCGCCGACCGCGGCATCCGAGTCGCTCGCGGCGGCCCTGCGCCGCCTGGCTTTCTTGGGTACCACCAAAGAGGCAAGAGCGCCACCGGTGTCGTTCAGCCGTGCGAGAAATGGACGGCCCCCGGTGTACCGGATCACGCTGATCGAGGCCGGATCCACCACGATCCGCTGGAACAGGTCAAGGTGCATGCCCAGCGCGTCGGCGACAATGGACTTGATCACATCTCCGTGGCTGCAGGCCACCCACAGCGCATCCGGACCGTGTTCGGCGGTGACCCGCTCGTCCCACGACCGGATCGCGCCCACCGCCCGGGCCGACATCGCCGCCATCTCCTCGCCCTCGGGGCCTGGGAAACGGACAGCGGAAGGGTGCTGTTGCACCACCCGCCACAGCGGATCCTTGGCCAGCTTCCTCAACGGCTGGCCCTCCCAGTCGCCGTACCCACATTCGGTCAGGGACGGTTCGATCTCCGGTTGGACCGCCGGCAGCGCGTACTCGAGGGTCTGCCGGCAGCGCACCAGTGGGCTCGACACCACCGCGGCCACAGGCAGCCCGTCGAAGCGCTGGCCGACCAGCCGGGCCTGTGCGATCCCGGTGTCATCCAACTCGACCGCGGTGCGCCCGGCCAGGGTGCCGGATGCGTTGGCGGTGGTGCGGCCGTGACGCAGGAGAAGGACGACAGCCACGATGATCAGCCTACAGTCGGGGGCTGCGCCCCCGACGGCCCCCGAAACCCCCACGCTTTCGTGTGTCGGATTCCAAGATCACCGCCCAGGCACGCACGTGCACGGGCGGGGCGTCAGGCTGGGAGACCGGCACCGGCGATGGGTTCGCCGAGTACGCCCCGGCAGACCCGCCAGTTGTGTTCGGCCGAGGCCAGTTCGGTGGCGTAGCGCTGCGGATCGTGGCTGGCCAGTTCGCGGTAGAGGGTGACGGATTGCCCCGCGGCACCGAGCGCGGCGCTGCGCCGACCGGCCCGGGACAGGCAGGCGGTCAGGTTGGACAGTGCCCGGGCCAACTCCGGCATGTGCCGCCGAGCGCCTTCCCCAAAACCGCCCCCAAAACCGCCTCCGCCGACCCCGAGACCATCCCCGGCAGCGCCACCATCCGCACCGGGCGCACCCGTGGGCCCGGCCACCCCGGGTCGGGCCACCCCGGGTCCGGCCACCCCCGCGGCGGCCACGAGCTCCCGGTACAGGGTCACCGCCTCGTAGCTCTGCGTCAGCGCCTCTTCGCGCTCGCCGAGCTGGGCCAGGCAGGAGGCCAGGTTGGCCACCGCACCGGCCAGGTCGGGCAGGTAACGGTCGCGGTCCAGCAGGACCAGCCGGTGGAAAATGTGCACCGCCTGTTCGGTGTGCCGGCGGGCATCGTCCCAGCGACCGACTTCGCAGTACCGCGCGCCCAGTCCCACGGTGAGCGTGGCCCGCCGCTGCTCGGCGGCCGGATCGCCTTCCAGGTAGCCGTCTTCGGCGGCGGCCAGTAGCCGGCGGGTAAGCACGATGCCGGTCCGGCCAAGGTCCCGGCTGGGATATCCGACCGTCTCGGCGAGCGCGGCCAACTGCTGGTCGTCGAGGTCCAGTTCCTCGGTGAGCCAGGCCAGCGCTTCGTCGACCGGGCCAACGGCGGCCACCGCCCGGCGCAACGAGTCGTGGGCCTCGGCAGCCTGCTGGGTGGCCAGGTCGGTGGACCGGCTCGCGGCCACCGGCCACACGTCCCGGTGGGCGTCCACCGCCATGCGGGACAGCGTCGCGGTGGCCCTGCGTTCGGCGTCCAGAGTGGCCACCGTCCACGAGATGCCACTGCTGTCGGTGCCATCGGGCACCCGGTCTGCGAACCAGGACGGCAACCGCGGGATCGGCACCGCGGAGGCGCCGAGCCGGGCGTAGAGGCCGTGCCACCACACCGCCATCCGGGCCAGCCGGTCCGCCGCGCCGACGGCCAGGGCCGGCACCCGCCGCAGGACGGTGGCCGCCTCAACCAGACCATCGTCGCCCACCACCGCGGCCGAGGTGAGGGCCGAGCGCAACGCCGGCGTGGGCGCTCCGGCGATCGTCACCTCGGCCAGGGCGCGCCGCCAGTAGCCCCCGTCCTCCTCGAACAGGTCGCGCAGGGCGCACCGGACCGCCGCCGGGTCGAGCTGGCCCTCCCGTGTGGACAGTGCCACCACCACGGCGGCCTGACGCAGCAACACATGGGCACTGCCCGGATCGGCACTGGCCAATGTAGACACCGCCCGCCCGCGCGGGTCGGCCGGCGCGAGGCGCACCTCGCGGGCCGCCAGCGCCCGGTCCGGCGAGACGGCGATGTCGCCGACCCCACCCCCGCCTTCAGACGGGGAAGACGGCGAAGAAGCGGCGGTGCCGTCGCGGTAGCCCATCACCACCCGGCCGGCCGCGAGCTGGTCACCCTGGCGGACCGGCAGACGGGCCAGCAGGTCGGTCCACCAGCCGCCGAAGTCACGGGCGGTGATGATGACCCGGATCCCGGCCGGGAGGTCGGTCAACGCGTCCAGCACTGCCAGCAGGTCCGCCCGGGTGTCCGCGTCGTCCACCAGCAACAGCGCCGACCGGCCGTCGCGCGCGGCCGCGGTCACCGCGTACACGGCCATCCCGGGCCGGGCCCAACCACACTGGACGGTGTCGCTGAGCTGGCCGGCCACGTCTGCGATGAGCCTCGTCTTACCCGTACCGGCCGGTCCTTCCACCAGCCAGACCGGCGGCCCGCTGCCCTGTACCCAGGCCACGATCGTCGCGATGGCCTGCTCCCAGGCATCCGCCGGCCCGGATCGGTCCGGGGTCGCCTCGGCGGCGTCGATGGGATCATCGTCCTCGGGCAGGACCCGCGAGCGCCCTTTCGCGGGCACCGGCACCACCGCCGAGCGCCACGCGAGCTGCCGGCTGCCATCCACAGGTTGATTCTGCGGTACAAAATGGCCAAAACCCGGCCTGCGGCAGGCGTGTCGCGGACCGGGTCAGGCTGAGTCAGGACTCAGGTAGGACCACGGTCAGGTGGCGGTGATCACTCCGGCGGACAGCAGCCCGAGGACGAGCAGACCGAGGGCGACGCGGTACCAGACGAAGGTGACGATGGAGTGCCGGGAGACGTACTTGAGCAGCCAGGCGATCGACGCGTAGGCGACCACGAAGCTGACCAGTGTTCCGACCGCGGTGGCGCCCCAACCGACCTGCGAGCTGACGTCGTCGAAGGCGGTCACCGCTTCCAGCAGACCCGCCGCGGACAGTGCCGGTATGCCGAGGAAGAAGGACAACCGGGTCGCGGTGACGCGGTCCAGGTCGCGCAACAGACCGGCGGAGATGGTGGCACCCGAGCGGGACACGCCGGGCACCAGGGCGATGCACTGGGCCAGCCCGATGACCAGGCCGTCGGTGAGCGTCACGTCGCGCTCGAACCGTTGTTGGGTGGCCGCCCGCTCGGCGAACACCATCACCCCGGACCACACGATCAGGCCGCCGGCCACCACCCACAGGCTGCGCAGCCCACCCTCGATCAGTGGCTTGGCGAGGAGCCCGACGATAGCGATCGGGATACAGCCGACCAGTACCGCGATCGCCAGCCGCCAGTCCGCCGCCTGCCGGGCCTGCGCGTTGAACACGCCCCGCACGAACGCGGTGACCATGCGGACGATGTCTTTCCAGAAGTAGATGATCGCGGCGAAGATCGCGCCCACCTGGATGATCGCCGTGTACGCGGTCACGCCCGGATCTTTGAGCGGCAGGCCGAGCAGTTTCTCCACAATGGTCAGATGTCCGGTCGACGAGACCGGCAGGAACTCGGTGATGCCCCTCGACGATGCCCAGGACGATGGCCTCCACAGTTCCACAGTCACTCGCCGATACCAGAGAGATGGAAGGCCTCGGTCATCGTGCGCAGTGTCGCGATGGCTGATCTCGGTGTCGGCCGCGAACAGGGTCACCGACAGGGTGGTCACACCGGCTGCGGCGTACTGCGCGCATCCGCTCGGCGATGCGCTCCTTCGGGCCGAGCAGCGACGTCGGTCGATGAACTCGAACGGCACCGCGGCGGCCGCGCGCGCGTGTCCTTGGCCAGGTACAGGTCCTGGACCTCGCGGGCGGCGTCGCCGTAGCCCATCCGGGTGGCGAGCTGGTTGTAGAAGTTCTGTTCCCGGCTGCCCATACCGCCGACGTACAGGGCGGCGTACCAGCGGACCAGTTCGGCGCAGGCGGCCACGTCGTCGCCGACCACGACCGGGACCGAGGGACGACGTCGAAACCGTCCAGCGTCCTTGCCGGCCTTGGCCCGGCCGGCCGCGGATCGCGGCGAGGTGCTCGGCGGCGTGCTCCGGGGAGAAGAAGACGGCAGCCAGCCGTCGGCGATCTCGCCGGTCAGCTCCAGGTTCTTCGGGCCGATCGCGGCCAGGTAGATCGGGATGTGCTCGCGCGGACCGGGTGGAAGGTCGAGCTTGAGCGCCTTGCCCGGGCCGTCGGGCAGCGGCAGCGTGTAGTGCTCCCCGTCGTAGGTGACGCTGCTCGCGGGCGATCGCGAGCTTGCACGATCTCGACGTACTCGCGGGTGCGGGCCAGCGGCTCGGCGAACGGACGCCGTGCCAGCCCTCGGACACCTGCGGGCCGGACACGCCGAGGCCGAGGCGGAAGCGGCCGCCGGACAGCGTGTCGAGGGTCGCGGCGGTCATCGCGGTCATCGCCGGGGTGCGGGCCGGGATCTGCATGATGACCGCAGCCGATGTCGATGCGCTTCGTCTGGGCGGCGATCCAGGCCAGCATGGTCGGCGCGTCCGAGCCGTAGGCCTCCGCGGCCCACACGACCGAGTAGCCGAGCCGGTCGGCCTCCTGGGCCATGGCCAGGTGATCGGCCGGGGTGCTCCACGCCGTCTGGTAGCCCAGGCTGAGCCCTAGCCGCATCGCACACTCCGCGGCACTACCCCTATCGGCCTTCGCATCCCTGGTCGCACCGTCCCTGGTCGCATCGTTCCAACACGCCTTCCCGTTCCGGGGCAAAGTCGCCCCAGCGTACTAGGCCTGTTTGGTCGGGTCTGAGTGCCGTCTCACGGGCGAGACCGAAGGCCACCGTGCGTAGTTGGGCGAATCTACTCGGTGTGCGAACTGGTCGGTGCCGGCCGGATTTGGCACGATGCGAACATGGACTACGAATACGCACCGCTGCGGTTACCAGCGAACGTCGATCGGGTGACCGCCGCGGTGCAGCTGAGTATCGCGGCCGAATACGAGGGCTGGGAGTTGGCCCGGGTCCGCTTGTTCGCCGACGGCACCCGGCAGGTGCTGCTCCGCCGCCGGCGTGGGGCTGCTCATCTTCCCGCGTTGTCCTACTGACGGACGAGTTGTCTACTGTTCGTCCAGCTCGAGCAGAGTGCGCTCGTCCAGGCGACCCACCGCGCGATCCGGGCCGGCCAGCTCGAACGCGCCGGCCGCGTCCGGGCCCTCGAATTCCTCGGTGGACAGCGCCGCGGCCACCTCGGCCACCACCACCACGCCGTCGAGTGGTTCGAGTTCCGGTACGTCCAGCATGGCCATCGACCCGTCACCGGACTGCAGCAGCTCCAGCATCGCCTCGGCCACCGTCTCGATCGGTTCGTACTGCTCACCCTCGGCCGGGCTGGGCCTTCCCTGCGTCGCGGCCCGCAGCAGCGCGGCCACGCTCGGCACCCGGTAGTCGCGGCGCTGGCGGACCGAGATCGACCTTCGGGTACGGGTCGTCGTGGACCTGGTCGGCCGATTCCGGCGTGGTCACGATCCCGGCCCGGTCGATGTCATCCGGCGAGATGGATTCGAGATCCCACGGCGTGACCTCGCCGAACACGTCGTTGAGCCGCTCGTCGTAGAGATGCGAGCGTTGTTGAGCGCCACGTAGGCCAGCCATACGGCGTCGTCGTCACGCTCGCCCTGCGCCGCCTTGATCGCGGCCAGATGGGTCCGGGCCGCCGAGATCACCTGCTCGAGGGCCTCGTCCAGAGCAGCCAGCTCGGCCGCGGACGTGCCGGCCGACGACCCGAAGCTGGCGGGCAGGTGGTTGATCGGCCGGCCATCCGTCGGATTATCCGTCATCTCAGTTCCCTCGAAATCGACTCGCCGCGCACAACTCGCCACCCATGGTCAGCAGGTGGCGAGCAGTCGGTCCAGGACACGCACGCCGAACTGTAGTCCCTCGACCGGGACCCGCTCGTCGATGCCGTGGAACAACGCCGAGAAGTTGAGGTCGGCCGGCAGGCGCAGCGGGGCGAAGCCGAAGCAGCGGATGCCGAGGCGGTTGAACGACTTCGCATCGGTGCCACCGGAGAGCATGTAGGGCACCGGCCGGGCGCCGGGGTCCTCGGCCCGCAGCGCGGCCGACATCGCCTCGACCAGGGCGCCGTCGAACGTGGTTTCCAGCGGCGGCTGCCGCGGAGACGATATCGAACTCGATGTCGGGCCCGACCACCGCGCGCAACCGTTCCAGAAAGGCTTCATGCTGGCCGGGCAGGGTGCGGCAGTCGATCGTCGCGGTGGCCCGGCTCGGGATCACGTTGTCCTTGTAGCCGGCCGACAACCGGGTGGGGTTGGCCGTGTTACGGATGGTCGAGCCGATGATCGGGGCGATCGGTGCCGAGCTTGGCGATGGCCTCCTCCGGGTGGTCGGGGTCCAGCTCGATGCCGAGCACGTCGGAGACCTCGGTGAGAAATGCCCGGACGGTGTCGGTGACCACCACCGGAAAGCGGTGCCGGGCGACCCGCGCGACCGCCTCGGCCAGCAGGGTGACCGCGTTGTCATCGTGGATCATCGAGCCGTGCCCAGGCCGGCCCCTGGCCTGCATCCGCAGCCAGGTGAGGCCCTTCTCGGCGGTCTCGATCAGGTAGAGCCGGACGTCCTCGGAGACCGAGTAGGAGAAGCCGCCGACCTCACCGATCGCCTCGGTCACCCCCTCGAACAGGTCCGGGTGGTGGTCGACCAGCCAGTGCCCGCCGTAGTGCCCGCCGGCCTCCTCGTCCGCGACGAACGCGAACACCAGGTCGCGTGGCGGGGTGCGGCCCTCGCGGCGCATCTTGCGCACCGTGGCCAGCATCATCGCGTCGAAGTCCTTCATGTCGACCGCCCCACGCCCCCACACGAAGCCGTGGGCGATCTCGCCGGATAACGGATGCACCGTCCACTCCTGCGCGTCGGCCGGCACCACGTCCAGGTGACCGTGGATCAGCAGGGCGCCCCGGGCCGGCTGGCCGACCGGCGTGGGAACGCCCGGATACCGGGCGAAGACACTGGTACGACCGTGAGCGCTCTCCCGGACCACCGGCTCCAGCCCGACCTCGGCCAGTTTTTCGGCGACATACTCGGCGGCCACCCGCTCACCGGCGCAGGTGTCGTTGTCGCCGGTGTTGGTGGTATCGATCCGGATGAGATCGCGACAGAACTCGACGACCTCGTCTGCCATGGAGATAGGTTCGCTCACGGCCCGTTCATACCACTGTCAGGCACCCGGTGTCCTGTCAGGGCTGATCAACTTGACGGGTTCACCAGTTGACGCCGGCGGCGTAGCAGACCTGGGCCGGCGCGGCCTGGTGCTGCGGGCACGGGAGTTCACGCTGCCGACCTGCCAGAGCCAAGGCTTGAACTCATCCGCGATCTACGAAATAGTGATCCGTCGTGGCGCGGTTTCGTGCGGGCACGACCTTCGTCGGCCGCTACGTGCTCCTCGGCCCCATCGGCCACGGAGGCGTCTCCGTGGTGTACCGGGCACTCGACCTGCACGGCGACCGCGACGTCGCCATCAAGATGCTCGATTCCACAGTGGCTGGTGACCCACGGGTCCGGGAACGGATCCGGCGCGAGGCCACCCTCACCGACCGGATGCGCCACCCGAGCGTGCCCCGGGTGTACGAGTACGGCGAAGCCCTCCAGGAGGATGGCACCTCGATCGCGTACGTGGTGCTGGAACTGCTCGATGGCACGGTCCTGTCGAGCTATCTCGACGAGGGCCCGCTGCCGTGGCTGGACGCGGTACGCGTGGCCGCCACGGTGGCCGACGTGGTGGCGGTCGCGCACAAGCGCGGGGTGGTGCACCGGGACCTGACCCCGGCGAACATCATGATCACCGACGATGGCGCCCGGATCATCGACTTCGGTGTCGCGGTCACCGTCGCCACGCCCGAGCCGGGTACTTTCGTGACCTCCCCGACCCGGGCCAGCAACGACTTCGCCGGCCCGGGCGCACCAGCCGACGACGTGTACGCACTGGGCGTGCTGCTCTACGAGATGGTCACCGGCAGCTCGCCGGCGGCCGGCCTGCCACCGCCCACGGCAGCCGCGGCAATGGGGATCGCGGCGCCAACGCTGGAGCCGGTCGGGTTACCGCGCCGCCTCGCGGACATCTGCCGACGCTGCACGGCCAGGCGCCCGACCGACCGCCCCGACGCGGCCAGTGTGGCGCTTGACCTGTGGGCGCTCATCGTGCCCATGGCGATACCCCTGACCGGCAACGGGGTGGCCGAAGCGGGACCGGAGATCGGCCCCGCGTTGGCCCCCCGCCGCCGGGGGACGGCACGTGGCAGCACGCACCGCACGATCGAACGGGCCCGCCAGCGGCCGACAGTCTGAAACGCCGACGGCCTGACTCAGGCCCTACCGGGGGCGGTCCAGCACCAGTTCCCTCGCCTGACCGTACTGCTCGCGCACGACCGGTGTCGGATCAGCCTGGTACACCTCGGTCCCGTCCAATGTCCACTGCGGAGCGTGCTGGCCACCGAGGGCCACCCAGGCGGCCTGCCGGGCGGCGCCGTCGGCGACGTACTCCCCGGCCGGCGGCACCACCACCGGCGCGGCCGAAGAGCCTGCGGGGCGATCCGCCGCACCGCCGCCGACCGGGCGCCGCCGCCGATCAGGAGGACCCGTCGCACGACTCGCCCCGGTGGCGACCAGCGCGTCGAGACCGTCGGCCAGCGCGCAGAGCAGGCCCTCGACGGCGGCCCGGGCCAGGTGGGCCGGGGTGGAGTTGCGCCAGGCGCAGCCCGTGCAGCGCCGCCGGTGGCGTGTGGACGGTTCGGGGTGCGCTCGCCCTCGAAGTAGGGCACCATGCACCAGCCCGTCGGCGCCCGGCCGGGGCGGACAGGGCCAGCTCGGCACAGCTCGTCGTGGTCGACGCCGAGCAGGCGTGGCGGCGGCGTCCAGCACCCGGGCCGCGTTGAGCGTGGCGACCAGCGGCAGGAAGCGGCCGGTCGCGTCGGCGAAGCCGGCGACCGCGCCGCTGGGGTCGGCGGCCGGCGTGTCGGCCGACCGCGAAGACGGTGCCGGAGGTGCCGATCGAGACGACGACGTCGCCGGCCCGGGCCCCGACGCCGAGCGCCGCGGCGGCGTTGTCACCGGTGCCGGGGCCGAGAGACGCAGCCGCGCCGGACACCGTCCGGCTCGTCGGCAGTCGCCGGCCGCTCACGTCCGGCCCGCAGCACGGCCGGGGACCAGCGGACCGGCGCGCGCCGAAGGCCCGCTCCAGCAGGTCGAGCCGGTACTCGCCCGGTGGCCGGCGACCAGTAGCCGGTGCCGCTGGCGTCGCCCCGGTCGGTGCGCAGCGCGCCGAGACCGGGTGCCCCGGCCAGCCGCCAGGTGAGCCAGTCGTGCGGCAGGCACACCGCCGCCATCCGGTCGGCGTTCTCCGGCTCGTGCTCGGCCAGCCAGCGCAGCTTGGTGACGGTGAAGACGGCCACCGGCACGCTGCCGATCGCGTCGGCCCAGAACCGCGCCGGCTCCCGCCGCCAGCCTCGGCGATCAGGTCGCCGCGGCCGCGTCGGCGGAGCGGGTGTCGTTCCACAGCAGCGCCGGGCGGACCACCTCGCCCGCCTCGTCGAGGCAGACCATGCCGTGCTGCTGGCCGCCGACGGAGATGGCGGCGACGTCGTCCAGCCCGCCGGCCTCGGCGACGGCCGCCCGCAGCGCGTCCCACCAGGCGTACGGGTCGACCTCGGTGCCGTCGGGGTGCGGCGCGCGGCCCTGCCGGACCAGCGCGCCGGTCTCCGCGTCCCGGACGACCACCTTGCAGGACTGGGTCGACGAGTCGACCCCGGCGACGAGCGGCATCGGCGGCCCGCCTCAGCGCGCGCCGAGCAGGTGCTCGACGGCGAGCTGGTTGAGCCGGACGAAGCCGAAGCCCTTCGCCGCCGGCAGCCTCCGGGTCGAACTCCTCGAACGCGGACCGGTCGGCGAGCAGCTCGGCGTAGCCCTCGCCGGGCGTCGAGCGTCGGGCGTGCGCAGCTCGGCGACCTGGCTGGCCGCGAGCGCCTCCGCCACCTCGCGGGTCGGCGCGGAACGCCGCGGCCCGCTCCTTGAGCAGCAGGTAGGTGCTCATGTTGGCGGCCGCCGAGGCCCAGACGCCGGCTGATGTCCTCGGTGCGCGAGGGCTTGTAGTCGAAGTGGCGCGGCCCGTCGTAGCGCGCTGGCCGCCGTCCGGGCCGCCGTGCTCGAGCAGGTCGACCAGGGCGAAGGCGTTGAGCAGGTCGCCGTGGCCGAAGACCAGGTCCTGGTCGTACTTGATGCCGCGCTGGCCGTTGAGGTCGATGTGGAACAGCTTGCCCTGCCAGAGCGCCTGGGCGATGCCGTGGGCGAAGTTGAGCCCGGCCATCTGCTCGTGGCCGACCTCGGGGTTGAGGCCGACCATCTCGGGGCGGTCCAGCGTGGAGATGAAGGCGAGCGCGTGCCCGACGGTGGGCAGCAGGATGTCGCCGCGGGGCTCGTTCGGCTTGGGCTCGAGCGCGAAACGCAGGTCGTAGCCGCGGTCGATGACGTACTCGGCAGAGCAGGTCGACCGCCTCGCGGTAGCGGTCCAGCGCGGCCCGGATGTCCTTGGCCGACGTCGTACTCGGCGCCCTCCCGGCCGCCCCACATGACGAACGTCTGCGCGCCGAGCTCGGCGGCGAGGTCGACGTTGCGCAGCACCTTGCGCAGCGCGTACCGGCGCACGTCACGGTCGTTGCTGGTGAAACCGCCGTCCTTGAACACCGGGTGGGTGAACAGGTTGGTGGTGACCATCGGCACGACCAGGCCGGTCTCGTCGAGGGCCTTGCGGAACCGGGTCGACGTGCGTCGCGCCGGCTCGGCGTCGTCCGCGCCGAACGGGATCAGGTCGTCGTCGTGGAAGGTGACGCCGTACGCGCCCAGCTCGGCGAGCCGGTGCACCGCCTCGACCGGCGTCGAGCTCGGGGCGGGTGGCGTCGCCGAACGGGTCGCGGGCCGGCCAGCCCACGGTCCAGAGCCCGAAGGAGAAGCTTGTCTCGTGGGCAGAGGTGGGACGGTGCCAATACCTCCAACAGTCCATAGACACAAGGTTTTGATCTTCGGGGCCGAAGCCGAAGTCCCCGATTTCCGGAGCCCGACCCCGGGGGATTTCCGGGAACTTGGGGCGAAGCCCCCGAGGTTTGTTCAGCGGTTGAATTTATTGGCGCGGATGTGGCATTGTCAAGGATGGCGGTGACCAGCGCCAGCACCGACCGGCGGGCGGTCCGGCAGGGCAGCCTGCGCGAGCTGAACCTCGGTCTGGTGCTCCGGCGGATGCGCCGCCGCCGACCGCCCGCCCTCGCGGGCCGAGGCTCGCCGCCGGGACCGGGCTGACCCGGGCCACCGTCTCCGCCGTCGTCGAGGACCTGCTCGCCGGCGGCTGGTCGCCGAGGCGGAACCCGCCCCGCGCACCGGCGCGGGCCGTCCGGCCCGTGGGCCTGGTGCTGGCCGCCGACGGCCCGGCCGGGCTGGGCCTGGAGGTCAACGTCGACTACCTGGCGGCCTGCGTCGTCGACCTGACCGGCGCGGTCCGCCACCACCTGGTGCGCCGCGCCGACCTGCGCCCGGTCGCCGCCCGCCGACGCGCTCGCCCGGCTGGCCGCGCTCGCCGGCGAGCCGCGCGCCGCCGCCGTACGCGACGGGCTGACCCTGGCCGGCGCGGCGCTCGCCGTGCCCGGCCTGGTCGGCGACGGCGGCCTGGTCCGGCTCGCGCCCAACCTGGGCTGGCGTGACGTGGACGTCCGCCGCGCTGCTGGCCGGGCATCCCGCTCGCCGAGCCAGCCGTCGACGTGGCCACCTTCGTCGTCGACAACGAGGCCAACCTCGCCGCGCTCGGCGAGCTGCACGCCGGCCGCCCGGACCCGCAGCTTCCTGCACATCTCCGGCGAGATCGGCATCGGCGCCGGCATCGTGCTGCGACGGGGAGCTTTTCCGGGGCGCCCGCGGCTGGAGCGGCGAATCGGACACTTCCCGGTCCGACCCGAGGGCCGGCCGTGCCGCTGCGGCGGCCAGGGCTGCCTGGAGCGTACGCCGGCCAGGAGGCGATCCTGGCCGCCGCCGGGCTGGCCGGCGCGGACCTGCCCGCCGACACCGCCGGCTCGGCTGGCGGACCTGGCCGGGGCCGGCGACCCGGCCGCACTGACGCCCTGGCCGACGCCGGCACCGCGCTCGGGGTGGCCGTGGCGGGCGTGGTGAACCTGCTCGATCTGGACACCGTGGTGCTCGGCGGGATCTACACCGCCCTCGCGCCGTGGTTGACCGACCGATGTCGCGGAGATCTCCGGACGGGTGCTCACCGCCGCGTGGACGCCGGTCACGGTACGGCCGGCAGCGCTCGGCGAGTCGGCCGCCGGTCGGCGCGGCCGGATCGGTGGTCCGCGCGATCGTCGACCGCCCGGCAGCTTCCTCGCCAACGGCGGTTAACTACGACCCGTGCCGCGGCGGCGGGGCGGTGCTACCGCGGGGGACGAACACCGCGGCGGCGTCTTCGAAGCTGTCCACCTCGTCGCCTGCGATGAGGCGCAGCAACCGGTCCGCGGCATGGGTGCCGAAGGCCACGATGTCGCGACTCACCGCGGACAGCTGCGGGTGCGTGAGCTGACACAGTGGAGAGTCGTCCCAGGCCACTATGGACAGTTGATGGGGCACCGCCACCCCCATCTCGTGCGCGACCGAGACGCCGGCCACGGCCATCACGTCGTTGTCGTAGATGATCGCCGTCGGCGCCGGGCGCCGGGCCAACAGGGTCCGGGTCACGTGCGCACCGGCCTCCCCGGTGTAGTCGGTGTGCACGGTGGCGACGTCGGCGATGTCCAGCCGCAGCGCCGCCTCCTGCAAAGCCTCGGTGCGCAGCCGGGTGTGCCAGAAATGGTCAAACCCGGCCACCCGGGCGATGCGGCGGTGTCCCAACGCGGCCAGATATTCGATCACCGCGATGACCGCGGACCGGTCATCGCTCCACACGCCGGGCAGGGTGCCCAGGCCGCGCGGGCCGCCCACCACCACCGCGGGCATCTGCAACTGCTCCAACAGCCCCACCCGGGGATCGTCGCAAGCCAGGTCGACCACGATGACGCCGTCGACGTTGCGCTGCGCCCACCACCGCCGGTAGGCGGCCAGCTCGGCCGTACGGTCGTCGGTGACCTGCAGCAGCAGGCCGATGGACCGCTCGGACAGGGTGGCCTCGATGCCGGAGATGAGCTGCATGAAGAACGACTCGATGCCCAACGTCCGGGCCGGCCGGTCCACGATCAGCCCGAGCACCCCGGCCCGGCCGTCGGACAGTGCCCGGGCGGCGCTGCTCGGATGCCAGCCGAACTGCTCGGCCACGCCCAGGATGCGGGCCCGGGTCGCCTCGGATACCCCGGGCCGACCGTTGAGGGCATAGGAGACGGCGCCCTTGGACACCCCGGCGGCGCGGGCGATGTCCGCTATGGTGGCACGCTTCATACCAGCTCCCCTGACTTCGCCTGCCCGGCCAGCATAGGTGACCCGCAAGCTCACCCGGTGATCGATCTTGAGCCGTCGGGGTTCCTGGCACCGGCCTACCCGTTGTGTCCACCGCGCGGTACCGTCGGCCTGAGGCGACAGTCATCATCGGAGGGCGGGTAAGGGTGGCATGGAGTCGATTCCCCCGCAGGTCGCCATCGCCGTGCTGGCCGTCGTCGGCATCCTGGTCGTCCGCGTGGTCATCCTCGCCCGGCGCACCGGCCGCCTGCCGGGCACGGACGTCGTCGTGCGATGCCGCGAGGGACACCTCTACACCACGATCTGGATTCCCCTCGCCTCGTTCAAGGCGATCCGTCTGGGCTGGTTTCGCTTCCAGTACTGCCCGGTGGGCGAGCACTGGAGCCTCGTCACGCCGGTGCCGGACGACGACCTGACCGAGCGCGAACGGTGGATCGCGTCGAAGTACCACGACGGTCCCATCCCCTAGCCGGCACATCCGTGATCGCACGGCGTTGGACACCATCGGCGCTACCCGAACCCGTGCGATCATCGAAATCAGCGGGGCAACGAGGTCGGTGCGTCACTCGTGGGTGCGGCTTGTTGCGGTACAGAGCGTGGCGGTACAGAGCGTGGCGGTACAGAGCGTGGCGGTACAGAGTGTGGCGGTACAGAGTGCGGCGGTACGGGGTTTGCCGGTAGGCGGGCCAGGCGGATCTCGACGCGCAGGCCGGGGCCGGGGCGGGCGTCGGCGAGCTGGACGGTGCCGCCGTGGCGGCGCACGAGTTCGCGCACGATCGCGAGGCCGAGGCCGCAGCCGCCGGCGTCGCGAGCCCGCGCGTCGTCGAGCCGGGTGAACCGCTCGAAAACGCGGTCCCGATCGGCGGGCGGGATGCCCGGGCCGTCGTCGGTGACGGTGATCAGGCAGGTTTCCCGTGATCCGCTGACGCCCACCCGTACGCAGGACCGCGCATGGCGTACCGCGTTGTCCAGCAGGTTGGCCAGCACGCGGGTCAGCCCGTCCGGCTCGCCCATCGTCCACAGTGGTGCGTCGGGCAAGTCGAGCGCCACCGCCGGATAGCGGGTGTCCAGGCCGTGCACCAGCGCCACCAGGTCGACCGGTTCGGGGCGGGCCAGCACCGAGGATGCGTCCGAGCGGGCCAGCAGCAGCAGGTCGTCGACGAGCCGGGCCAGCCGTTGGGTGTCGGCGAGCAGGTCGTCGCTGATGTCCGGCCACGGGGCCCGTTCGCCCAGGTGTTGGGCCACCTCGAGTTGGGTGCGCATGTTGGCCAGCGGGCTACGCAGTTCGTGGGCCGCGTCGGCGATGAATTCACGCTGCCGGGTGCGGACGGCTTCGAGGCGGTCGAGCATGCCGTTGAGGGTGACCGCCAGCGAGTGGATCTCGTCGTTTCCGGCGGGCACGGGCAGCCGGCCGGCTCGGCCCGTACCGGTGATGTGGTCGGCGCCGCGGCGCAATGCCTCGACCGGCCGCAGGGTCGCTCCGATCACCCGCCAGGCGACCACGGACAGGGCCGCCACCAGGATGGGGAAGACGATCAGCAGGGTGGTCTGCAGCAGGTGCACGCCTTTGAGCAGGTCCGCCATGGACCGGGCGACGACCACGGTCTGCGGGTCGTCGCGCGCTCCGGTGGCCAGGCCCACCACCCGCACCGGGCTGGGCAGGCCGATCTGGTCGCCCTCGATGAACAGGGCCTCCCCGGCGCGCACCCGGCTGACCTGGTCGGGCCGCAGCATGGCGACCAGGCGGTCGGCCTCGATCGACGCGGCCCGTACCCGGCCCTGCGTGTCGATCACCTGGACCCGGTCGGAGCCGCCGATCGGAAGCGGCTGCGGCAGGGCGTTGGCCTCGACCAGGGCGGCCACGTCGCTGGCGGTGTGCCGGGTCTCCGAGTCCACCGAGCGTTGTACGACAAATCCGAGCGCGGCCACCAGGGCGACCCCGCCGACCAGGAAACCCACGCAGAGTCCGGCCACGCCGATGAGCAACAATCGCGCCCGCAGCGTTCGCCGCCGCCACCAACGCACCATCACACCAGCATCAGCCCGGAGTCGGCACGAGCCGGTAGCCGGCCCCGCGTACCGTCTCCAGCACATCGCGGCCCAGCTTGCGCCGCAGGTATCCAATGTAGACCTCGACCGCGTTCGGGGCGGTCTCCTCGCTGGCGTCCCAGACGTGGTCGAGAAGTTCGGTCTTGGAGACCACGTCGCCGGCCCGGCGCATCAGGTACTGCAGCAACCCGTACTCGCGGGTGGTCAGCGGCACCTCCGAACCGGACACGGTGACCCGCCGCCGGGCCGGGTCGAGCGCGAGTTCGCCGACGGTCAGCACGGCCGGACGTTGCGGTGCGCCCCGGCGCAGCAACGCGCGCAGGCGGGCCAGCAGCACCACGTACGAGAACGGTTTGGTCAGGTAGTCATCGGCGCCGCAGTCCAACCCGTCGGCCTGATCATGTTCGCCGTCCTTGGCGGACAGCATCAGTACGGGCAGCCAGTGCCCCTCGGCCCGCAGCGCCCGCACGACCCGGTAGCCGGACAGGCCGGGCAACATGACGTCGAGGATCATCGCGTCATACTCACCGTGACGGGCCAGGTCCAGCCCCTTCGGGCCGTCCGGGGCGACGTCCACGGCGAAACCCTCGGACTGCAGGCCGCGCTGCAACGCGCTGGCCAGGCGGGCCTCGTCTTCGACCACCAGCACTCGCATGTCACCCAGACTGTCACGCGCGCGCGGGCGAGCCCAGCTTTCCTCAGCACAATCACAGCGCGTGCCCGGCAGACTGTCGGGTAGGAGGTAGCGTCACATGTCTGTTCTGGATTCCCGTCCCGGCCTACGGTGGCTGGTGCCGGCCGCCGCGGCTGCCGCTGTGATCGGCGGCGGAGTCGCCGTCGGTGCCCTGGCCGCGGCCGCGGACCCGTCCCTGCCGCCACGTAGCGCGGCCGAACTTCTCGTCGATCTTTCCACCGCCCGCCTCGACGGGCTCTCCGGCACCGTGGTGCAACGGGCCGACCTGGGCCTGCCGGCCCTGCCCAACCTGGGCGGCGGCCAGGGCAGTTCCGAACTGGGTTCGTTGGTGGCCGGCACGCACACCCTGCGCGTCTGGTACTCCGGGCCGTCGAAGGCCCGCATCGCGCTGCTCGGCACGCTGGGCGAAACCGACGTGATCACCAACGGCACCGACCTGTGGACCTGGTCGAGCAAGGAGAACCGCGCCACCCATCGCACCATCTCCCCAGACACCGCACGCGGACCGGTAGCCATCCCCGACCCCGGTGCCATGAACATGACCCCGCAGCAGATGGCCACCCTGGCGCTGGCCGCGATCGACCCGAGCACCGAGGTCAGCACCGACGGTTCGGCCCGGGTCGCGGACCGGGATGCGTACGAACTCGTCCTGGCACCGCGGGACAAGGCCAGCAAGATCGGCTCGGTACGTCTGGCCATCGACGCGACCGAACATGTGCCGCTACGGGTGCAGTTGTACGCCCGGGGTCTGGCCAAGCCTGCCTTCGAGGTCTACTTCACCCAGGTGAGCTTCGCCCGTCCGGATGACCAGCAGTTCAGCTTCAACCCGCCTCCGGGTGTGCAGGTCGAGGAGTCCACCGACGCCGGCAAGCCAGCCGATCGGGCCGACGACGCCGGCAAGCCCGGTGACCGGGCCGCCGCTGGCAAGCCGGACGCCAAACCGGACGCCAAGCCCGGCGACATGTCCCGGCCGGTGATCATCGGTTCGGGTTGGACCAGCGTCCTGGTGGCCACGTTGCCCGTGCCTGCCGCTGGCTCGGACAAAGGTTCGACCACGAAGACCGGGGACGACCCGTCGGCCCTGCTGAAGAACCTGCCCGCGGTGAGCGGCAGCTGGGGCAGCGGACACCTGCTGACCAGTCACCTGTTCAGCGTGCTGCTGACCGACGACGGCCGGGTACTCGCCGGCGCCGTGGCACCGGAAAAGCTGTACCAGGCGGCGGCCGACCCGAAGGCACAGCCGGGCTCGTGAACGCCCCGATCCCAGACGTCACAGTCCCAGACGTCAACAGTTCCAGCGACGCTGGCACAGTCCGGCCCCGCGCGGCTACGGCCGCCGGGGCCGGACCTCGCCGTGGCCAGCTACGGGCTCACCAAACGGTTCGGCCGCCAGTTGGCGGTGGACGGGATCGACCTGGCCGTGCCCCGGGGCCAGGTCTACGGCTTCCTGGGTCCCAACGGTTCGGGCAAGACCACCACGATCCGGATGCTGCTCGGGCTGATCCGGCCCAGCGCCGGTCGGCACGAACTGTTGGGCCAGCCGTTGCCGGCCCAGGCCGGGGTGGTCCTGCCCCGGGTCGGTTCCCTGGTGGAAGGCCCGGCGTTTCACCCGTACCTGTCCGGCCAGGACAACCTGTTGCGGCTGGACGCGGCCGACCGGACCGTGGATCCCCGCACCGCGTCGCACCGGATAGGTGCCGCGCTCGAGCGGGTCGGACTGCTCGCCGCGGCCGGCAAGCGCTACCGCGCCTACTCCCTGGGCATGCGCCAGCGACTGGCCCTCGCCGCGGCCCTGCTGGCCCCCCGCGACCTGCTCATCCTCGACGAGCCGACCAACGGCCTGGACCCGCAGGGCACCCGCGAGGTACGGGCGTTGATCTGTGCCCTGGCCGCGGAAGGCACCACGGTGATGCTGTCGACCCACCTGCTGTCGGAGGTGGAACAGGTCTGCGGCCACGTCGGCGTGATGCACCAGGGCCGGCTGGTGGCGCAGGCGCCCCTGGCCGAACTGCGGGCGGCCGGGCGACCGCGGGCCCGCATCGACACCGACCAGGCCGCACGGGCGGGACAGATCCTGGCCGAACTCGGCGGCGAAGAGATCACGGTACGGCCGGGCGGGTGCACCGGCCTGCTCGGCGCAACACCACCGGAGAAGGTGGTGGCCGCTCTCGTGCACGCGGGAGTCGCGGTGCGCGGCTTCACCGTCGTCGCCCCCGACCTGGAGGAACTGTTCGTGTCGCTGACCGGGGAGGGTTTCGATGTCGCTGGTTGACCGCCCGGCGCGGGCCGCCACCACAACTCCCCGGCTGGTCAGTAGCCGGTTCCTGCGCTCCGAACTGCTCCTGATCTTCGGCCGGCGGCGCAACTGGGCGGGCCTCGCCGTCCTGGCCGCGGTGCCGGTCCTGCTCACCGTGGCGGTGAAACTTTCGGGCGACACCAGCGGTGGGCCGGACTTCCTGTCCGCCGTCACCAGCAACGGCGTGTTCGTGGCGCTGGCCGCACTCAGCATCGAGATGGGACTGTTCCTGCCGATCGCGGTGGCCGCGATTTCCGCCGACAGCGTCGCCGGTGAGGCACACCAGGGCACCCTGCGATACCTGCTGGCAGTCCCGGTGCACCGCACCCGGCTGCTGGCGGTGAAGTACACGGCCGTGGTGATCTTCAGCTTCGTGGCCACGCTCATCGTCGCGGTGACCGGGGTCGTGGTCGGCCTGCTCGTGTTCGGCGGTGGCCCGGTGACGTTGCTGTCCGGCAGCCAGGTGTCGCTCGCCGAAGGGCTGCTACGGCTGCTCGCGATCTGCGTATACCTGTCCATCGGGTTCGCCGCGTTGGGTGCGATCGGGCTGTTCGTGTCGACCCTCACCGAGCAGCCGATCGGCGCGACCATCGCGATCGTGATGCTCTCCATGACCAGCTTCATCCTCAACTCGATCCCGCAACTTTCATGGCTGCACCCCTACCTGTTCACCCACTGGTGGACCGCCTTCGGGGACCTGCTGCGCGACCCGGTCGCCTGGGACGGTGTGCGCTGCGGCCTGCAGTCGGCTGCCGCGTACTCGCTGGTTTTCCTGTCAGCCGCGTGGGCCCGCTTCGCCAACCGCGACATCACCAGCTGACCGCCCCGCGGCCGGCGGGGTTGACCCGCACCCGCCCGGTTTGTAGGTTCCGCCCTACAGCCATCGGAACGGGGGAACCGGGCATGCGCGTACACGGGTGGTTCACGAGGATGCTGGTGCTGGTCGCCGTCGGTGCGAGCCTCGCCGCCTGCACCGGCGACCAGCCCGCCCCGGACCCCGTCGCCGGCACCTACCGCGACGCCAGGCTGAGCGTGCCCGAACGGGTCGACGACCTGCTCCGGCGGATGTCGGTTGCCGACAAGGTCGGCCAGATGACCCAGGTGGAGCGCGGCGACCTGGCCCGCAACGCGGATCTGGCCGACCTACGGATCGGTTCGATCCTGTCCGGCGGTGGGTCGGCTCCCATCCACAACACCGTGACCGGCTGGGCCGACATGTACGACAGCTTCCAACGGGCCGCGCTCCGGTCGCCGTTGGGCATCCCGATCATCTACGGCACGGACGCGGTGCACGGCAACAACAATCTCGCCGGCGCGACGATTTTCCCGCACAACATCGGGCTCGGCGCCACCCGCGACCCGGGGCTGGCCGAACGGATCGGCCGGGCCACCGCCGAGGAGGTGGCCGCCACCGGGGTGGACTGGACCTTCGGGCCGTGCCTGTGTGTGGTCCGCGACGACCGCTGGGGTCGCTCATACGAGTCCTTCGGCGAGAAGCCGGAATTGGTCAGCGCGATGTCCAGTATCATCACCGGCTTCCAGGGCCCACCATCCACAGTGGGCGGTGCCAGCGCGGGAGATCGGGCCACCATCCTGGCCACGGCGAAGCACTACCTCGCCGATGGCGGCACGACCGGCGGCGACGACCAGGGTGACACCCAACTGTCCGAACAGGAGCTTCGCGCGATCCACCTGCCGCCGTACCGGGCCGCGGTCGAGCGTGGCGTGGCCTCGGTGATGGTGTCGTTTTCCAGCTGGAACGGCACGAAGCTGCACGCACACCAGTACCTCATCACCGATGTGCTCAAGAAGGAACTCGGCTTCCGGGGCTTCGTGGTGTCCGACTGGGCCGGCATCGACCAGATCGACGGCCGCAAAGGGTTCACCCGCAGCGAGATCGTGACCGCGGCCAACGCCGGCATCGACATGTTCATGGTGCCGCGCGACTATGTCAGGTTCGTCACCGAACTGCGCGAGGCGGTGTCCACCAACCAGATCCCGATGTCGCGTGTGGACGACGCCAACCGGCGCATCCTCACCGCCAAGTTCGAACTCGGCGTCTTCGAGCACCCGTACGCCGATCGAACGCTTGCCGCGTCGGTCGGCTCGGCGGCGCATCGCCAGCTAGCCCGGGAGGCGGTGGCCAGGTCACAGGTACTGCTGAAGAACGATGGCGGTGTGCTCCCGCTGACCCGCTCCGGCAAGCTCTTCGTGGCCGGGCGGGCGGCCGACGACGCCGGCATGCAGAGCGGCGGGTGGACCTTGACCTGGCAGGGCCAGCCGGGACCGGTGCCCGGCGCGACGACCATCCTGCAGGCAATCAAGGCGGCGGCCGGCCCGACCGGCAGCGTCACCTACTCCCGGGACGGCGCCGGCATCGATGCCAGCTACTCCGCCGCCATCGCGGTGGTCGGCGAGACCCCGTACGCCGAATACGAAGGCGACCGCACCGACGCGATGCAACTGGACCCCGACGACCTCGCCACCATCGACCGGCTCCGCTCCGCCCGGGTACCCGTCATCGTGGTGCTCGTCTCCGGCCGGCCGCTGGACGTCACGGCCCAACTGCCTGGCTGGAACGCCCTGCTCGCCGCCTGGCTGCCGGGCAGCGAGGGCGCGGGTGTGGCGGACGTGCTCTTCGGCGACGTCGCACCCACCGGCAAGCTTCCGGTCACCTGGATGCGCTCGGCCAGCCAGCAACCGATCAACGACGGCGACGGCAAGCCAGCCCTGTTCCCGTACGACTTTGGTTTGACCTACCCGGGCTGACCACGCCCTGACTTACGGCCCGACTCACCGGCCTGACTGACCCGGCTGACGTATTCGGGCTGACCGCCGCGGCGCGATCAGCCCGCGGACCCGCGCGCGCTGCTCGACAGGCGCATCAGGATGTCCATCAGCCGGCTCAGTTCGGCGCCGACGGACACGTCCATGTCTCCGTCGCCGACCTGGTTGTCGACCTTGCGCTGGAACGCCGCCCCGCTGCGTTGGATGTCGGACTGCCGGTTCAACCGGTCACGGATGGTCTTGATGTCGCTGGACAGATCGCGGGCCGCACGGGCGTCGATGCGACCGGTACTCAGCGCGCTGGCCACCTCGGCTTCCATCGCGGTCATCGCCGCGCTCGGCGTACTCGGATCATTCGGGGTCGGACTCACCGGCGCCAGTACGGCGGGACCGGTGGGCACCCCGTCACCCTGGCTGGCCCCGCCCCGGCTGCCCAACCCCAGGTCGGCTGGAGTGAGCACACCGGCGGCGATGGAGATGAACAGCACGCCCACCAGGGCGAGACCGGCGCCGAGCACGGCGAGACCGGAACGCGGCCGCCTGCGGCCCGGCCGGGTGTTGGGCTGCGCCGGTACGGGTGAGGCGTCCGGCCAGGCAGCCGTGGCCGCGTCGAGCAACGTGGGATGGCCGCCGCCATCCACAGTGGACCGCAACGCCGCGGCCGTCGCAGATCCAGACGGTGCCTGCGCGGTGGTCGCATTGTCCGCCGGCGAGGCGACACGATGCCGTCCGGCCGAGAAGAACGCGTGCACAGCCAGATCACCTGGCGCCACCGGGGGCGCCGCCTGGTCAGCGGCCTGGTCAGCCGACTGTGGAGCCGGCGGGGCCTCGGCGGCGATGTGCGCGACGAAGTCGGCGACGGGCACGCCGGAGTCCGGCTCCGCTGGGGCGGTATCGGCGACGGTGTCCGCGCTGACGATACGAGCGGCTGCGCCGATGCTGCCGTCGCCGGTGTCGGGTGGCGCACATGTACGGGCGTTACGGGTGTGCGCAATCCCCACCAGGGAGTCCGGCGCGGCAACTCGCACGAGACCGCCACCATGGACGCGGACACCGTCAACGCCGTCGCCGTGAGGCCGGCACCGGTCACGCCAGGGCGCCGTTGATTGCGGCGCCGTTGATCGCGGCGCCGTCGATTGCGGCGCCGTTGGCGCTGACACCCATGCGGCCGGCACCGTCCCCGACGCCCGGCAGTTCGGCCATGGCATCAGCCGGGAGTTTCGCTGCGGCCGGCACGGCGGCGACACCGCGCGGGCCCGTCCCCACGGACCGGCCGTACCCAGACGAGCCTGGCCAGGACGGGCGAGCCTGGCCAGGCGGGCCGGCCGGGGGCGAGCCATAGGCCGCGGAAATCGGCAGGCCTGGCGAGCCGAGTATTCCGCTGGCGGGCAACGGACTGGCCGGGGTCGCCCACCGGGCCAGCACCTCGCGCACTTCCTCGCTGGTCGGCCGGGTCCAGGGTGTGTGCGCGAGGCACCGGGCGACGACTTCCCGCACGTCGTGTGGCAGGTCGGCGATCAGGATGGGGGCAGGCCGGGCGCCGCGCTGGTGGGCGAGGTTCGCCTGCTCCCAGGTCTGGATGGCCAATGGTGTCGCACCGGTCAACGCGGTGTGCAGGACAGCACCCAACGCGTACACGTCGGACTCGGTGGTGCCCGGCCCGCCAGCGACCACCTCGGGCGCGAGGTATGCGGGGGTTCCGGCCCGCGGCGCCTGATCATCGTCGTCGCCACCGGCGGCGAGCGCGGCGATACCGAAGTCCACCACCTTGGCCCCGCCCTCGGTCAACATGACATTGGCCGGCTTGATGTCGCGGTGCACGACACCGAGCCGGTGTGCGGTGGCGAGGGCGCCGGCCACATCGGCACACACCGTGACCGCTTCCGGCCACCCCAGCGGACCGCGGGCCAGCCGGTCGGCAAGGTTCTGGCCGACCAGAAGTTCCATCACCAGGTACGGCGCCGCCCCACCGTCGGGCAACTGTTCCTCGCCGAAGTCGTACACCTGGGTCACGCGTGGGTGGCCGATGCTCGCGGCCGCCCGGGCCTCGCGGCGGATCGTGGCCCGCATCTGCGGGTCGGCGTGCAACGCGGCGTCCAGGGTCTTGACCGCCACCGCACGACCGAGGACTTCATCGATGGCGCGCCACACGTGTGACATCCCGCCGGACCCGATCAACTCGACCAACAGATAGCGCTCAGCAAGCCGCTGACCTGGGGAAAACACCTCCACGGTCTCTAGTCAATCACGTCGGGTCGCACCCGAAGGCGTTATGCCGAGCGGGATGCCGCAACGTGCACGTGGCTGGTCGGCCCGGCGGATCCGGCCCGCAGGGCTGGCCTCGACGCAACTGCCTGCCGATCATCCCCCTCTGTGCTCGCAACGAACCTGATGGTCGTCTTGGGTGCTTTGTCCACCCGCGCCAAGCCCCGCTGGGGAGTGATCCGCCTCACAACGTATGGCACGTCACAGTTCCACCGTCCCGGACGTTTTCGGTCATGTCGGATTCGTTGCCGCCCCTGCCCGCGGCGGCTCGTCGATGCCTGTCTGCCTGTGAAGCGTTTCACCATCCGGCCCCCGGACCTTGGCGGCTCGCCCCGATGGCGGGCAAGGTCGGGGACTACGCGCCACTTCCGGGGCGCCCCGCGCCAGCCTGGCGCGGGTGGCTGCCCCGGCGGCGTGCACGAGGCGCCACCCTCCCCCGGGCGCGCTCTGGCTGAGATTTGGGAGTTTTCGCACCATGCCCCGCCATGACGACGAACAGCATTCGCCCCAGCAGGACCGCACCGAGCAGACCTGGCACGTCTTCGTCACACCCCCGGATGACACCACACTCGAGGGCGGCAAAACATTCAACGCGCTGGATTTCGATGACGAGTCATTGGAAGACGACACACCGACCGAGAACAGGCCGGACGGCCTCGCAGCGGCGCACGGCGTGGCCGGACACATCCGCCGTGCCGTTTTCCCACGTCGCGTACGCGTACTGACCTATGTGGTCGGTCTGCTCGCGCTGGTCGGCGGGGCAGTCGCGGTCATCGGGCAGCACAACGCGACGCCCGACCCGGCCGCGGCCAGCCGCGAGGGCGAACGAGCCTCGCGGGACCTGATCCGCACAGCCGCCGACCCGACGACCGAGAGCCCGGTACCGACCGCCACCCCGACAGCGGCGCCGACCACGCCACCGGCACCCACCACCGCCGCCGCGCCACCCAAGGCCGCTTCCGCGCCAGCGAAGACCGCGACGGTGCCCAAGGCGCCGACGAAGGCTGCGACCAAACCTCCAGCCAACGCAGCCGGCTGCGCCGGTTACTCGGGCAACCAGCTGATCGCCTGCAACCTGTTGCCCTCCTTCAGTTTCGCCACCAGCGAGATGTCCGCGCTGGTGCCGCTGTGGAACAAGGAAAGCGGCTGGAACGCCAGCGCGCAGAACCCGGGGTCCGGTGCGTACGGCATCCCGCAGGCGTTGCCGGGCAACAAGATGGCCACCGCCGGCAGTGACTGGCGTACCAACCCCGCCACTCAGATCACGTGGGGCCTGCAGTACATCAAGGAACGCTACGGCTCGCCGTCGTCGGCATGGTCGTTCTGGCAGGCCAACGGCTGGTACTGAGCAGCACCGCGGGGCCGGTAGGCTCCTCGGGTGAGTGACGAGGACCTGCGGTACGCGCCACCGCAAGACGGCTACGACTGGCTCGCCAGCCTGTCCCCGCAGACCTGCCTGTGCGTGGGCACTCCGGATGACGCGTGGGCGGCGGCCCAGGTCGGTGACATCCGTACGATCGAGGCCACCACCTGGGCACTCGTCCTGCACCGTGGCACCTATGCGTACGAAGTGGACGGACGGTGGCACGCGGTCGCGGTGTTCACCGGCCTCGACCCGGTCGGCGCGGAGTCCGGCCGGTACCGGTTCGCCCGCGACGGTCACCTCATCGTCGCCCGGTCCCTGCATGAGGACCGATGGGCCGACGCCGGACCGGTCAAGCGTCGAGACGACAGCCCACCCGCGTTCGCCGAGGGAGACGTGGTACGGGCGAGGGACGTGCCCGGGTATGGCCGGGTGCGCCAAGTGTCGCGTACCGCGCACGGCTACCGCTACCGGGTCGACCTGGACGGGACCCTGCGTTCCTACGGCCAGGACGAACTGTTGCAGGTGGACGGTGACCCGCACGACCCGCGGTTCTGGCTGGCGCAACCGCCGGCCACCGCCGCTCAGCTCGGCCTCACCCTGACCTGGACCAAGCTGCGCCACCCGCTGACCGACACGCTGTACTCGTTCGCGTCCAGCAAGACCCTGTTCCGGGCCTACCAGTTCACCCCGGTGCTGAAGGTGCTCAGCGGCTCGGCCGGCCGGTTGCTCATCGCCGACGAGGTCGGCCTGGGCAAGACCATCGAAGCCGGCCTGATCTGGAGCGAACTGGAGCACCGCACGCCCATACAGCGGGCTCTGGTGGTGTCGCCGTCGCCGCTGACGCTCAAGTGGAAGTCCGAAATGGAGCGTCGGTTCGACCGGCGGCTGCGGGTGTTGAAGAAGGCCGACCTCGACGACTTCGCCGACCGGCTGGCCGCCGACGCGGACGCCGAACTGCTGGGTGTGGTCTCCCTGGAGACGTTGCGCACCGCGGACGAGGTGCTGGAGCGGCTCACCGACCTGCAACCACGCTTCGACCTCGTCATCGTCGACGAAGCGCATGACCTGCGTAACCGGGGCACCAAGTCGCATATGGTCGGCAGCCTGCTGGCGGACTGGGCGGACTATCTCATCCTGCTGTCCGCGACCCCGCTGAACCTGCGCAGCGACGACCTGTTCAACCTGGTCAGCCTGCTCGATGAGGGAACGTTCTCCGACCGCGCGGTGTTCGACGCGCAACTCGAACCCAACCTGATCCTGGGTGACGTGGCCCGGGCACTGGTCGGGCCGGGGCGGGAGCAGCCCCGTACGCTGCTGGACCGGCTGGACGAACTGTCCGGGCTGAGATTCGGCTCCGCGGTCACCAAGCGGCCGGACTACACCATCCTGCGCGAACTGCTCGACACTGACCGGCCACTCAGTCACGCGGATGTGGCCAAGGGCCGGCGACTGCTGACCGACCTGAACATGCTCGGCGGGATCCTCACCCGTACCCGCAAGGTGGATGTCCCGAACGACAAGGCGATCCGGGAACCGCACAACATCGATGTCGAGTGGACAGACGAGGAGCGCGAGTTCTACGAGACCGCCCGGGCCTGGTACCTGCGCCGTGCCACAGCGACCGGGGTACCACCGGGGTTCGCCACCCAGATGCCGTTGCGACAGGCGGCCAGTTGCATCCCGGCGGCCCAGGAAGTGTTGCGGCAGAAGGATCCACACCTGTTCCGGGAAGAGTCCGACGACGTGACCGAGGAGGTGGGCGCGGCCGACCTGGACGGGCTCGACGTCACCGCGCTGACCCGACCGATCACAGTGGACACCAAGTACGACCGCCTGCTCGAGCAGTTACAACGGGTACGCTCGGCGGGACTCGCCCAGGTCATGCTGTTCTCGTTCTTCCGGGCCACATTGCGCTATCTTGCCCGGCGGCTGGGCGAACACTTCACAGTCCGGGTCATGGACGGCAGCGTGTCCATGGACGACCGGCAGCAGATCATGCAGGACTTCCGCGACGGCGCGTTCGAGATCCTGCTGCTCAGCCAGGTCGGCGCGGAAGGGCTCGACTTCGAGTTCTGCAACGTGCTGGTCAACTACGACATGCCGTGGAACCCGATGGAGGTGGAACAACGCATCGGCCGGCTGGACCGGTTCGGCCAGCAGCACGAGAAGATCTTCATCTACAACCTGCGGGTACCGGGCACAGTGGAGGCTGACATCTTCCAGCGCCTGTACGACCGGATCGACCTGTTCCACAATTCGATCGGCGAGCTGGAACCGATCCTGCGCGAACAGATCGGCGACATCACCCGCACCCTGCTCGATCCGAGACTGGACGCGACCGGCCGCGACGACGAGATCGAGCGGCTGGCCGTGGCGGCGGAGCTGCGGCTACACGACATCCAGCGGCTGGAGCAGTCGCGCGGCGTGCTGTCCGGCATCGACAGCATGCTCGTCGACGGGCTGACCGAAACAGGTCCGGGCCACGGCCGGTTCGTCGGCCCGACCGAACTGCATGCGGTGCTCGTCGAACTGCTCCGCCGCGGCCACGGACAACTGCGCGGCCCGGACGCCGACGGCATCTACCACCTCACCGGGTCCCGCGAACTGGCCGGTGCACTGCTGTCCAGCACGGTGCCCGACCGGGGCAGCCGCTATCCCAAGGCCCGGCTCGCCGCCATGCTCCGCGACGAGGAACCGATGCCGGTCACCCTGTCGGCCGAAGCAGCCAGCGGGCGCGACGTCGACCTACTCTCGTCCCGCCACCCGCTGGTCAAGCTGGCACTCGATGTGCTGTCCGAATCCTCCCTCGTGTTACGCCGCTTCGGTGAGGTCGCGGTGCCCGGACTGCCGGCCGGCCAGCGCTATCTGGTCACCGTGGACCTCGCCGCCACCACCGGCCTACGTCCCTTGCTGGAACTGTGGGCCACAGCCATCAACATGGACACTCGTACGCTGGACCCGGACGCAGGCGAGGTCCTGCTCACCGCCCTGGCCGAAGGCACCCTCACGGACGCCCGCCGGCTCACCGACGCCCGCCAGCTCACCGACGCCCGCCCATCCACCGACGCCCGCCAGCTCACCGACGCCTGCCAGCTCACCGACGCCTGCCGGCTGACCGACGCGCCCGAGTCCCTCGGCGACGCGACATCACCGGCCGGGGCTACGAACGCACAGCGGGAAGCCGGCGGGCCCGCCCACGCCACAGGCGCGACGGACAAGCCGACGGGCCAACACGAGCCGACGGGCTCCCACGAGCCGACTGGCCAACACGAGCCGGCGGGCTCCCACGAGCCGACTGGCCAACACGAGCCGGCGGGGCGACACCAGACGGCGGGCCAAGACGAACTGACGGGCCAACACGAGCCGACAGGCCAACACGAGCAGGCGGGCCCACACGAGCAGGCGGGCCCACACAAGCCGACAGGCCAACACGAGCCGACAGGCCAACACGAGCAGGCGGGCCCACACAAGCCGACAGGCCAACACGAGCAGGCAGGCCCACACAAGCAGGCGGGCCGGCACGAGCAGACAGGCCGGCACGAGCAGACAGGCCGGCACGAGCAGACGGGCCGGCGCGAGCAGGCGGGGCAACACCAGACGGCGAGCCAGGACGATCTGGCGGGCCAGGACGAGCCGGTTGACGGGCTCATCGGCCTGTGGCAGCTTGCCGACGCCGCGGCTCAGGCGCGACGGGCAGCCACACAAGCCGAGCGCGCCCGCGACAACGAGGCGCTCATCGACGGACGGATCCTGGCACAGCTCCGATCCATCGACCTCAAGATCACGCGCTCGGAGGAGATCTCAGCTGGCGCGGCTGGCACCGACGCGAGCATCCGGCGTCTCAACGACGGCCGCATCCGCAACCTGCGCAACCGACGTTCCAGCGTACCCGCCGCTTTGGAACGCAACCGCGCCCTCACCGTCACCCTCGACCCGGTAGCCGTGGTCCTCGTCCACGCAGCCCCCGACTCCGACACTGCACCGACTCCGACCCCGGGACCGGCACCGGCACCGGCACCGGCACCATAATGGAGCGTCATCCCCGAGCCGCTTCACCGTGATCCGGAGCGATTGCGTCCCCTGCGATACAAAGCCACCCAGCAACGTGCGGGCTTCGGGGTCGTCGGCGACCCCGAAGCCAACACAATGACCCCGCACCGCAATGCCACCCAACAACGTGCAGGCTTTAGGATCGCGGGCGACCCCAAACCCAACACGATCCGGCGACAGCCCACCGCAGCACCGCGCGAAGACTAGAGCAGCCGCGGATCAAGAGAAACACGGCGACCCCGGCGACCCCAACGTGGCACGCGCCGCCCACAAGACGTGGTGCGCCAAGGCCTTCACCGTGATCCGGAGCAATTGCCGTCGCCCGCAACGACCACACCAGGACCACGCCCGCCACCCAACAACGTGCAGGCTTTAGGGTCGCCCGCGACCCCAAACCCAACACAATCCCGCCCACCGGCCACGGCACCCCGCGAAGGAAGGAACAGCCCCCGAGCATACGAAGCACCGCGTCCCCGGCGAGCCCGGATCGGCGCACCCCGCCCGAAAACGCGGTGCACCAAGGGCTCCCACGTGATCCGGAGCGATTGTCCGTCGCCCGCAACACACAACCACACCAGACGACCCCCCCCACCGCAATGCCACCCAACAACGTGCAGGCTTTAGGATCGCCGGCGACCCCAAATCCAGCACGATCCGGCGACGGCCCACCGCAGCACCGCGCGAAGGCCAGAGCAGCCGCGGATCAAGAGAAACACGGCGTCCCCGGCGACTCCAACGTGGCACGCGCCGCCCACAAGACGTGGTGCGCCAAGGCCTTCACCGTGATCCGGAGCGATTGTCCGTCGCCCGCAACACACAACCACACCGGACCACGCCCACACCGCAATGCCACCCAACAACGTGCAGACTTTAGGGTCGCCCGCGACCCCAAAACCAACACAATGACCCCGCCCGCAATGCCACCCAACAACGTGCAGGGCTTTAGGATCGCGGGCGACCCCAAATCCAGCACGATCCGGCGACAGCCCACCGCAGCGCCCGCGAAGGTTGGAACAGCCCGGACCATGCGTACCAAGGCGAACCCGGCGACCCCGGCTGCCCAGCAGACGTGGTGGCCCAAGGACTTCACCGTGATCCGGAGCGATTGCCCACCGCCTGTGACACACAATCACACCGGACCACACCCACCCGACCACACCCACCCGACCACACCCACCCGACCACGCGCACCCGACCACGCACACCGGCTCACGCCCACACCGGACCACCGCGGTGCGATGGACACAGTGGAGCGCGCGAGACGAGCGCGGCCCGCGGAGCCCGCCGGACTACGTCAGCGAGTAGATGCCCTCGTCGCGATCGCGGTGGTACCAGGCGACCGGGGGCTCGGGGGCTTCGGGGGCGCGGCTCATCAGAAGCTTGGCGACGAAGTCGCGCCCCTTCACGACGGGCCACTTGTCCACGCGAACCGAGTGTTGCCGGCCCACGCCGTCGGTGATGATGATCTGGCCGCCAACGTAGATCTTGAAGGAGAAGCCCTTGGAGCCGAACCGCACCTGGAAGCCGTCCATCTGCTGGCCGTCGATCTCCAGGGCCACCGGCTCGCCGGTTGGCGACAGCACCCGCAGCACGCCGCTGCCTTCGCGGGCCACCTCGGGGTAGCGGGCGTGCCAGCTGTGCCCGAGGAAGGTGTTGCCCCGGGCCACCTGCACCGGGTCGTACAACGGCGTGTACGCCTCGTACAGCACCCGCTGCTCCGCGCCGTTGTCCCATTCCAGCACGAAGTCGAACGACGGCCGGTGCAGGCTGATCTTGTCGTAGCCCACGGTGTCGGCCAGGCCGGCCACCACCACCTCGTCGGACAGGAAGTCGCCGACCCGCTCGTGTAGTTCGGCCTTGGGCAGCATCTCGCCCAGCCGTTGCGCGACCAGAGGAATGCGGCTCATACCGCCGGCGAGCACCACATATTTGATGTCCTGGCTGAGTTCCGCGGCGCTGAGGGCGCGCAACTGGTCGGTGCCCAGCGACGAGATCTCGGCCGCGGTGGGTGCGAACTCCTGGGTCAGCCGGGCCGACCGTAGTGCCGCCCAGACCATCTGGATGGCCCGATCCAGTTGCGGCTCGAAGCTCTCCTCGAGCTGGGCCCGGGTGTAGGTGAGGCTGGCCACGCCCCCGAACGCGTCGGCGCGCAGCGGCACGGTCCACTCGTTCTGCGCGGACAACGCGATCTTCGTACCGCGGGCCAGTCCCAACAGTTCGCCGCGAAGGTCGGAGGCCTTGGGCTGGGCGGACACGTCAAAGCCCCGTTCCAGCAGCGCGTTTTCGAAGTCGGCCACGATGACCTGGTCCAGGTTGTCGCCGGCCTCGGCGTGCCCGACCGCGGCCAGCACCGACACGTCGGGCTTCTCACCGCCCTCGACGTCCAGCACGGCCACGTCGAGGGTGCCACCACCCATGTCGAACACGAGCACCCGACCCTGCGGCGCGTCCCGGTGGGCCAGATACCGGTGCGACAGCCAGGCCACCCCGGCGGCCACCGGCTCGTCGACCAGGGTCGCGTGGCTGACCGGCATGCCCACCTTCTGGGCCAGCTCGAGCAGCCGGCGCCGCTGCGAGCCGGTCCACATCGCCGGGCAGCCCAGCCGTACCACGGGTTCCTCGTCCAGGGGCAGATCCTGCGCGCGGGCCCGATTGGCGATCTCGCCGAGCAGGCCCACCACGATCTCGTCGACCACGACCTCACGGAAGCCGTCCTCCGTGGCCACGGCGATCGAGTCGCGGTTTTCCGTGATGGCCCGCTTGATGGAACGGATGATGCCGTCGCTACGCCGGGCCTCGGCGTCCTCGCCGAGCACGATGCGCCCGTTACGCAGCGCCGCCACCGATGGCAGGAACCTGGTCCGCAGGCCCAACGGTAGTACTTCCGCCCGGGCCGCGCCTTCACGCTCGGCGACCAGGGATGTCGACGTACCGAAGTCCACCCCGATGGCACGGGTACCGATGCCGCTCACAACGCCTCCCCTTACGCCCTGGTCACGAGAGCTTTACTGATGAGCACCGCCTCGCCGGGCGCATGCCATAGATACCCGGGCCGTATGACAATCACGGCGTCGCCCTCGTTCGGGAAGTCACCGACGGGGTCGTGGCGCGTCTCGTCGTACGGGGTGGACTCGCCCGCCCGACCGATCGCCTCGAGACCGCTGCCGCCGGTCAGCGCGCGGGTGTGCTCGAGGAGCACGTCCGGTGCGGCCCGCTTTGCGGTGAGTTCTTCCACCTCGGCGGCCAGCTCGGCCACCGCGGCCATGGCGTCGATGCGGGCCTGCCGTTCCCGGGCCGCCCGCCGGCGCTCGGCCCGCTCGTACTGGGCATGTGCCGGATCCTCGGAAACCGGCGCGGGCGCAGGCGCAGGCGCGGGCGCCACCGAACGGGCCACTTCGGCCTCCTGGGCCGCCCGCTGCGCGGCTTCCTGCGCGGCCTGGAGCGCGGCCTGCTCGGCCGCCTTCTCCGCGCTGATCTTGGCAACCTCCTGCTCGAGCGAACCGATCCGCTGCTCCGCGGCGGTCAGCTTGTTACGCGCCTCGGCCAAGGCGGCCGGAGTACGGGTGCCGCCTTCCAGCGCAGCCTGGATGATCGCCAGCAGTTGCGGCCGCCGGGCCGCATCGGACGGCCTGGTCAACCGGGCCAGCGCCTCCTCCGGCGAGATGGTGCGCGCGGTCGCGGTGAACCGGTACGTGTTGCGCTCGACCACCACGTGATCATCGAAGCGGATCCGGTCCCGGGCCCGGTTCCAGGCCGACTCGGCGGTCGTCCGGTCCACCCCGAACTCCATCAACCGCTGCTTGATCGCCCCGGCGTTGAGCGCCCCCGACTCCGCGCGGAGTAGTTCAAGAACCACAGCGACGGGTTGCGACGCGAGTCGCTGAGCCGGGGTTTCCTTGGGCTCGGCCGGCTTCGGCCGAGGCGTCGAGGTCGCCTTCGATGGTGTCTTGGCGGGCTTGGTGGCGCGGGTCACGCGCACGACTCTAGCGGGGCCCTCCGACACCAGCCGGGTGGACACCTTGCCAGCCTGGTCGGCCAGGTCACGCGACGTACCGGTGGACCACTCGTTGTTCCCCGGTATGCACCACCAACGCGCATAACGAGAGATTTGCCCCCGCGGGTGTGCCGGCGGCGACCACACCCGCGACCCGCGTCACCGCGACGTAGGTCGATCGATGACGCGAGGACGAGGAGTGGAGTGCCCTCATGTCCACCGCACATCCGCGATCACCGGCGAGCCGAGGTGCACCAGCCTGGCGCTCGCCACCCGCGACGGCCTGGCGCGCCGCGGGACCCGAGCGACCCGAACCGCAGGCCGCGTCGACAAGCTCGGGTATCCATGCCCACCGTTACCACCCTGGGGACGCGCCGACGACCGCTCGGCTGCGCACATTCCTCGCCGTTGCCGTACTGCTCGCCGCGGCCGGGTACGGCGGCTTCCTGATCATCAACGAGCGCCTGGCCGACCAGGCCTACGTTCGGCTCGGCAGCGTCGTGCTGACCGCCGAGGCGGTGCCGGTCGGCTTCCCTGACGCGGTCGTGGTGACCCAGGTCGACGTCCGGGAGCACGCCCGGGTCGAGGTGGGGCAGGAACTGGCTCTGGTCACCGGTGCGCAGGGCCAGATCGAGGTGCTGATCGCACCGGTGGCCGGCACGGTGGCCGCGGTGAAGGTCGGCGGCGGCGGCGTCGCCCGCGGCGGCGAGCCGATCATCGTCCTGTACGACCAGGCGCAGCTGACCTTCCAGGCGGACGTGCCGCTGGACCAAATCCGGCGGATGCGTCTGGGCATGACCGCGTACATCGAGGGACCGGGCCTGGCCAAGCAGATCGCCGCCACCCTCGATCACGTCATCCCGGTGGTCGGCGACGCCCCTACCGACCGCCTCACCGTGGTCATGGTGCCCGTGCCCGCGGACCGCGCGAGCGTCAGCACACTCGTACCGGGCCTGCGCTTCGCCGCCCGGGTGGACACCACCACCGCACCGGACGCGCTGCCCGTGGTCAACGCGGGATGAGGCGTGCCAGCAAGTCTACTGTGGATCCAGGCGCGGGTCGGACCAGCGCGGCACGAAGGTGAACAGCGTTGCCGAAAATGCCGCACAGCAGCACCAGATCGCCCGGTACGCTCCGCGGGCCGGCTACCGGGGGTGGTCGTAGTCGCCGTGCCAGCCGTGCCAGTCCACGTTTCATACCCAGTCGTAGCGGGACCGTAGCGCTGCGGCCACCGCGTCGAAACGGCCGCGGTCCAACACCGCTCCCTCGCGCCGGATGCCGTTCTCGGCGACTTCGAGGACCCGGTCGAGGCGGACCCAACTGGGCCGGTCCTGCCGGTCCCAGGCGCCGGCGCCCAAGGCCAGCCAGTTGTGTTGCCCGTCGCGGTCATGCTGGCTGGACAGCATCAGCCCGAGCAACGTGTCGCCGTCGCGCCCGACCACGAGAACCGGCCGGTCCTTGCCCTGGTTCGGGTCGTCCTCGTAGCGCACCCAGGTCCACACGATCTCGCCGGGATCGGCCCGGCCGTCGAGCTGCGGCGCGTACGCCAACCGCCGCTGGCCGGCCCGGTGCCCCTGCGCCGGTGCGTGCGCGACCTGGCCCGGCCCTGCGGGTGCGGGCACGACTGGCCCAGCCTCAGGGTGTGCCGGCGAGGCGCGACGCTGGGCCGGCGGCGCGGGTACGGCCGTGGACTGGCGGCGGACGAGTCCCAGCTTGCTGGCCACGGCCTGCAGGAAGCGCTTCACGCCGCCACCCTAGCCGTAGGGTCCCATGGTCAGTTGGCCCGCAGCAGTCGCATGGTGGACTCGCAGGTGTCCATCAGGGCGGGGAACGGATCAACTGGGAACGTTTCCGAACGCGCCGCGTCGAGCCAGCTCATCCGCAGCCGCAGGTTCCCGTCATAGATCTCGACGATCATCTCGCCGCCGGCGTTCAAGGTCCGGTACGCCCACTCACCGGCGCTCGCCACAGACGTGTACGACGGGCCCAGCGCGTCCCGGCCGGCCGCAAACTCCCGCCGTGCCACGGTCGGGTCGGCGTAGACGGTCGCCCGGAAGGTGAACCAGCCCTGCACCGTGTCGGTTCCGGTACTCCCGTCGCACTGGACGAACGGGCCTGACGACGCGGTACGGTCCTGCCACGGTCGAAGATCACCGATCCGGGTGAAGGTCGGCCGCAGCCGGGTGAAGTCGGCCGCCTCGCAGAGGTCCTGCGGCAGGGCGTAGACCGGCGGCCCGGTCGGCAGTGGCCGGCGGCGGGACGGCCGGTCCGACAGCTGCCGGCGACGGGCCCGCGGCCACCGGCTGGTTACGGTGCGCGTTCCACCACCCGAGGGCACCGAGGAACGACAGCGCCACCGCGGTCGCCGCCAGCACCGCCATCGCCGGTCGCACACCCTCGCGAGGGGGTAATGGCACCGCTGGACCGTGCGCCGGTTCGAGGGCCGGTAACCAGGTCGTCGCCTCATCCAGGCCGGCGGGTGTGCTGCCACCGTCGTACCGCGCAGCACCGTCGTATCGCGCATCACCGTCGGGCGGCGCCCATCCGCGCCCAGGCTGATCCGAGTGCATCCGGGCCTCCGCTCGCGATCGCGCCCGTTGGCGCACGTGCCGGCACGGGCGTTGGCCACGCTACCCCAGCGCGGCCGCGCCGGCCCTGGCCGCGAGGTCGAGCACCTCGTCGGCCGCCGCGGTCAGCACAGGATCGTGGGTGGCCACCACCACCGCCACGCCGCGTCGGGCCGCCGCCAGCAGGGCGGCCACGACCAGTTCAGCGTGCGCCTCGTCCTGCCGGGAGGTCGGCTCGTCCAGGATCGCGATGGCCGGTTCGGTGGCGAGCACCCGGGCCACCGCGACCCGCTGCCGTTCGCCGCCGGAGAGCACCCGCACGGCCCGGCCGCGCACCGCGACCAGGCCCAGGGCCACGACCGGATCGTCGGCCGGCCGCTGCGACACCAACCCCGACACCAACCCCGGCACCAAACCCGGCGCCAGTCCCGGCACCAATCCGCGCGCGACCCGGGCCAGGTCGATGTTCTCGTCCGTGTCCAGGCTGTCCACCAATGCCGTGCTCTGCCCGGCGACGGCAATGTACCGGCGGCGCAGCGCGGCCAGTCCGGCGCGATCGAGGCCGGACAGGTCGGTGTCACCGACGCGAACCTGTCCCCGGTCGGGCCGTTCCAAGCCGGCCAGTACCCGCAGCAACGTGGTCTTGCCGGACCCCGACCGCCCCTGCACCACGGTCAGGGTGCCCGGCCGCAGGTCCAGATCGAGTCCACTCAGGACAGTCTGGCCGGCGCGAGCCACCGTGATGTCCCGCGCGGTCAGCAGCGGCTGCCCGAGCGGCGCCACGACCGAGGCGGGTACGGCCGATTCAGTGTCCGGTGTAGCCGCGGCGGCACCGGGCCCAGCGGTGAGCACAATGGACTCTGCGGCTGCGGTGGCCCGCATCCGGCTGGCCAGATGGACGTGCCGGCGCAGGTTCTCCGGCAGCCGGATCCAACCCCGGTCGTCCACCACCAGCGACTCTGTCCCCTGTGGACTCCACTCCTCGCTCAGCCGGCCGTCGCGGATGCGCACGATCCGGTCGGCGATCCGGGCCGCCCGCGCATCGTGGCTGACCACCAGCAGGGCCGCCCCGGTCGCGGCGGCCACCGAGGCCAGCAGATCGTAGACAGCGTCGGCGGACACCGCATCCAGCTCGCCCGTCGGCTCGTCGGCCAGAATGAGGCCCGGCGTGTGAGCCACCGCGGCGCACACGGCCACCCGCTGCGCCTGTCCGCCCGACAGCGTGACCGGCCGTCTGCGGGCCAGCCCGCCCAGGCCCAACCCGTCCAGTAACTCGCCGGCCTGTCTACGGGCTGCCCGGGCACCCACGCCGGACAGCCGCACCTGCAACGCGACGTTGTCCAGCACCGATATCTCCGGCCGCAGGCTGCGACCGTGGTGCTGGTCGATGAGGCCGATCCGGCGCCCCCGCAGCCGGCTACGGTCGCCCTCCCCGGCGCCGAGCAGGTCCACCCCGCACACGCCCACGGTGCCCGCGCTGGGCGCCAGTTCGCCGGTCAGCACCCGCATCAGAGTGGTCTTGCCGGAACCGTTGGGACCGTGCACCACCACCCGCTCGCCCGCGCGCACATCGAGGGTCAGCCCGCGCAGGGCCGCCACATGCCCGCGTGGTGTGGGATACAGGCAGAACACGTCATGCGCCCGCACAGCCACTCCGGTCACGACAGGCCCTCCTCGGGACGGCGGGGCAGACGTTCCCGCAGCGACGTGCCGGCCACCACGGCGCAGGCCGCGAGTCCCACCGCCACGCCGGCCGATACCACCCCGGCCGTCCACAAGGGATGAAGGGCCAGCGCGAGAGGCGGTACCGGATCGGTGCCGACCGCGGTGATCCGTACCAGGGCGGTGGTGATCCGGGACAGGACCGCACCGAGCCCGACGCCGCCGGGTACGGCGACCGCGACCACCGCGACGGCCCGCAGGAACAGGGTCCACCGCAGCGTCCGGGGCGCGACCCCGTCGCTTTCCCAGGCGTAGAGCTGGGCCGACGAGTCCCGCCGTTCGGCCACGACCAGGAGGACGAGCGCGACCACGGCGATCAGCAGTGCCACCAGCGCGCTGCTGGTCAGCAGGTCAGCCGCGCCGCGGGCGAGCGGGTCGGCGGCCAACTGGTCGAGCCGGGCCTGGCGCAGGTCGACGCGCAGCAGGTCGAACGGAGCGCCCCGCAGGGCCTGGGCCAGCGCGGGCGACGTCTCGGCGAGCCAGAGTTCGGTCACCGCCCCCGTGCCCGGCTCGCGATTGTCCAGGGCGTTGGCCAGCAGGCCGGCATCGGCGACCACAAAGGACTGCCGGGCGGTCGGGAACCTCGGCAGGACGCCGACAACGCGGGCGGCGATGGCCGTGCCGTTGCCCACGTCCAGGTTCAGCAGGTCACCGCGTACGGCGTTGGCGGTGTCCGGATCGACCAGTACGGGCAGCGGCAGCGGCGTCGTCTTCGCGGCGGGACGTACCACGACCTTGTTTCCGGTCATCTGGTAGTCGACGGTGAGCTGCCCCGGAGCCGGTGGCGACGGTGGCGTCGTCCGATCCCCACCCCGTCCAGTCGCCGGACACCGGCACCCCCAGGGCGATCCGACCTACCAGTGCGCCAGCGTCGTGATCACCCTCGCCGATGCGGTGCTGCCGTCGGGTCATCGAGAACTCGTCCTCGCTGAGGGTGAGCGCGAACAGCACCGCGCCGTCCGAAGTAGGCCGGCGCAGGTCCAGGACCAGCGAGTCGCCAGCGCGTTCCAGCTGGCCACCGATGTCGCGCCCGTCGGGCGACCGGATCCAGACCACGATGTCGAGATCGTCGACCGGCCCGGTGGCGGGAAAAATCAACCGGGTGGTACCGGCCGGCACCGCCAGCCCGGTCATCGCCGGGTGGGCGGTTTCGCCCAGAAGCGCCTGCACCGTCGACGGCGACGATCCGCCCACCACGTTGCCCCACGAATGCACCAGTGGCAGCGCGGACGGGTCGACCCCGATCACGTCCGGCGTGAGTACCTGGGACGCGTTGACCGAGACCGTCGCGGCAGTGCGGATCACCGGATGCACGCTCGCCCCGGCCGCCGCGAACTCGGCCGGGGAGGCGACCTCCAGGGGCGGGCGCAAGCTCTGTCCAACCCGGACGGTCGCATCGAGCGGGACGGCGAAGCTGGCCTGATCGTCCGCGCCCTGACGCAGCGTGGCCTGGTACGCGCCGGCGAAGGTCACGATGCCGGTGGCGGCCGCCAGGAATGCCGCCGTGGCGACCGGTCGCAGTGGGCTGCGCACCGCGCCGAGCAGCGCCAACCGCGCCGGCAGCTCTCGCCGCGAGAACAGCCGGGCGGCGGCCGCGGCCAGCACCGGCCAGACCCGTCCGACCAGCAGGCCACCGCACACGACCACGATCACCGGCAGGGCGAGCAACAACGGGTCCGTGCCCTGCGCCACCGATGCCACGGTGATCGCACCCCGGGCCAGCGCCAGCCCGGCCACCAGGATGCCGGCCAGCACGGTCAGGTCGACCGCACGCCATGCGGACCGGCTGCCCGCGTGCCGGCCCGCGCTCAGGGTGACCGCGACGACCAGGCCGGCAGCGAGGGCGCCCGCGACGACCACCGGAGCGGACCCAACCAGCGCGTGGACCGCGGACGGCCAGGCTTCGAGCCCGGCCCGCTCGGCCGCCCACGCGGCGAGCAGGCCGGCCGCGCCTGCGCCGAGCGCCGTACCGACCACGACCGGAACGCCGGCGGTGATCGCCACCAGCGCCGCCACCGAAGGCCGCCGGGCCCCACGCCGGCGCAACAGGTCCACTGTGGCGCCATGGTCGGCCCGCAGCCCGATCGCGCCGATCACCGCGAAACCCAGCAGGAGCGCGGTGGCGGCGCCACCGAGCAGAGCGAAGCGCCGCGACGATCCGGCGGCCCGGTCGGCCTGCTCGCGCAGCAAGCCGTCCGGTGCCGTTAGGGTGAGCCGGGCTCCGTACAGCTCGATGTTGGCCTGCGCGCTGCGGGCCAGGTATTCGTCCACGCCGAGGGCGTCAACCCGCCCCAGGTCAACCGGGGCAACCCAGGAGTACGAGCGTTGCAACCCCGACATCCGGTCCAGTTGGGCCGCCCCCGCCACCCCGTCCGCGAGCAGCAGCGGCGCGCCGTCGCCTGGATCGAACGACCCCGACAACAGCAGCGGATCGGTGCGCACGGCCTGGCCCACCACCACGATGCCGAACCCAGCGTCCAATGTGGTCGGTGGCGGCGCGCCGACGGCGAGGACCTCGCACCGCTGCGGCGTACAGGTGGCCGGAAGCCGGCCCGCGGTGAGCCGGACCAACCTTGGCAACCCGTCCGCCGCGCCGAAGTAGAACGACCCGCCAGCACCGTCAGAAATGTTGCGGGTCAGCATCTGCGGCTGGATCGGTCCGCTGGACAACCCGGCCAGGCTGTGGCGGGCCACGGCACCCAGATCGTCGATCGCCTGTGGACTCAGCCTGAGGCCGGACCGGATCGCGGCGATGGTGCGCTCCCCCACGGGCAAAGCCTCGAGACCGTGCCGCAGCGCCTGCGAGGCCACCACCGTGGCGCTGCTTTGCGCGCTCACCGGCAGCATCGTCGCGGCCGCGACGCCGAGCGCGACGAGGAGCCACCGTCCGGGTCGATGACGCAGGCGGGCCCAGGCAAGCCAGCAGACGACGCGCACGTGACCTTCCCTTACTAACCGGTAAACTGAGAAAAGCAGGTTAGCACCGATCGGAGGCATGCGGGTGGCGTCGTTCGTGGTGGACGGGCTCGTCGTGCCGGTCTCGGTCGCCGGCCATCCGGCGCTCGACTTCTGCAACACCCGCGCCGGCTGGGGCAGCCCCGCCCCGAAGGAATACCTGCACACCCACGCCCACCTCGCGGTCTGGGCCCGGGAGAACGGACTGATCGACCCAGCCGCGCTACGACCCACCGGGGCCGCCGGCGCCGGGGCTGCCGTGCTCGAGCGTGCGATCGCGTTCCGTTGCGCCCTCTACGCGATCCTCGTCAACCCGGAGGGTGGGCCCGGCGGCGGAGCGGACGTGTGGACGGTTGTCGACCGCGAGGTGCGTGCCGCCGCCGCCGCGTCGAGCCTGGTCCCCGGCCGCCCGGCCCGCTGGGGCATCGCGGACCAGTCCCGGGTGGACCTTCCGCTGCTGGCCGTGGCCTGGTCAGCCTGGGAACTGCTGACCTCCCCGGCCGGCGACCAGGTGGGCGCCTGCCCGGGCGAGGGCTGCGGCTGGCTGTTCGCCAATCCACGGGGTCGCCGGCGCTGGTGCTCCATGGCGTGGTGCGGCAACCGCGCAAAGGTACGCCGCCACGCCTCCCGCACCCGCCCCTGAACCCCTCCCCCGTCCACCCGACCATGCAATCCCTACCACCGAATCCGGTGGCCCGCTGCCACGATCAGCACGGCACCCATGATCGCGAGCTTGGCGCTACGACGAGGGCTGGAAGGGGTTCACGATGGCGACGCCGGAGCGGGCCACGTCGGTCACGTTGCGGGTGACCAGGGTGAGCCGGTGCACGAGCGCGGTCGCGGCGATGAGTCCGTCGATGACGGGGATCCGTAACGTGCCGTTGAGGTGTCCCCAGCGTTGCGCCACCTCTACCGACACCGGCAGGATCCGGTCGGCATATCCACGCTGCAGGCCGGCGACCCACCGGTCCAACGCGTCGGCCCGGTTCGGATCGCGCGGCCGCAGCCGCTGCACCCCCTGGCGGAGCTCGCCCAGCACGAGCACACTCAGGTACGCCTCGGTGTGCGCGTTCGCCCGGTGCCAGTCCAGCACGGCCGGATGCGGCGAGTGCCGACGCAGTTCGGATATCACGTTGGTGTCGAGCAGGAAACTCACGAAAGGTCGACCAGCCGGGAGTCGTCGCGCCGGGGGTCGATGTCCAGCTCGACGTCGAGTTCCGGATCGCGGACCAGATAGTCCATCAGCGGCGTCACCTCGCCGATCAGATGGCGATATTCGGAAATGTCGATAATGACGACGATCTCCTCGCCGTGACGGGTGACCACCTGAGGTTCGCCGGCCCGGGCCGCACGGACGACCTCGCTGAACCGCTGCTTCGCCTCCTGAACCTGCCAGACCATGAGCCCACATCCCCACTCTGTCTAGTCTGTCTAGACTCTACCACACAATCATGCCCCGGCCACCCGGCGCAGGGTCACCAAGACAGGTGAAGATATAGGCTCCCCTGCGATGCGACCTGATCTGCGAGTAACTACCCGTAACGCCCGTTTCCAGCAGTGGCAGGCCCTGCTGACGAACCGCACCAAGCGGCACCGCACCGGTGAGTTCCTCGTGCAGGGGGTACGGCCGATCACCCTCGCCGTGCGCCATGGCTGGACGGTGAGCGCGCTGCTCTACGACGCGGCCCAGCAGCCGTCGCGGTGGGCGGCAGACCTGCTCGAACGTACCGATGGTGAACGCGTCGCGCTCGCACCCGACCTGCTGGCCGAGTTGAGCGAGAAGGACGACGCCGCCGAACTTCTCGCCGTCGTGCGAACCCGGCCGGACGAGCTGGCCCGGATCAGCACCCGTGAGGCACCCCTGGTCGTGCTGCTCGACCGGCCGGCGAGCCCTGGCAACATCGGCACCGTGGTCCGAAGCGCCGACGCGTTCGGTGCCGCCGGCGTACTCGTGGCCGGCCACGCCGCCGATGTCTACGATCCCAAGACGGTACGGGCGAGTACCGGCTCGCTGTTCGCGGTGCCGGTGGTACGCATCGCCGATCCGGCGGCGGTGACCGGCTGGGCCAGGTCGGCCGGCCTGGCGGTGGTGGGACTGGACGAGTCCGGCGACGTGGACATCGCCGAGCATGACCTCACCGGCGGCACGTTGCTGCTGGTCGGGTCGGAGGCAACCGGTTTGTCGTTCGCCTGGCGCGAGGCCGCCGACCGTCTGGTCCGGATCCCGATCGGCGGCGCCGCGTCGTCGCTCAACGCCGCCACCGCGACAGGCATCGCCCTCTACGAAGGCACCCGGCAAAGGCGCCAGTAGTCCGCATGGATCACAACGCGCGGGCAGCGATGTGCCCGCCGCGGCCACGCGGTGATCGTGGGAGATCGGTGTAGCTGGAGCTGCACTCAAAAGCCCACGATCACGGTCGACAGGCACGGCGTCAGCGGTCCAGGCCGCCTTGGCGGGAGCCGCGGCGGCGGGCCTGCTTGGGCTTGCGCGGCCGGCGGTTCTGCATGTCCCGCGCGAAGATGACCCGCTCGTTCCACAGGTCCACATTGGTTGGTTTGAAGCCGCCGGACACGATGGCCCGCCCGAGCGCTACGTTCGTGCTGCTCCAGAACGGAATGCTGGTCCGTGCGGACGCGGGCAACGCCTCCTGCATGATGTCCTCGACCTGCTCGAACGTCATCGGTACGGTATCCGCGGTCTGCGCGGCGAGGAACTGCGCCAGCAGCGCGTACCGGCTGCCGCCCGCCACCCCGGCCGTGTCCGAGTCGGCGTCCGTGTCAGTATCAGTGTCTGGATCAGAATCGGCGAGCTGGTCGTCGACAGCCTCCGAAACGGGGTCCAGATCAGCGGGCACCTCCTCGTCCTCGAGACCTCCGCCGTCGTCGTCCATGATATCCACATTGGACTCCAGTGGGCCGCGGTAGGACAGCTCGTCGCCCAGATGTCCCACCGGGTGTGCGTGGAACACCTCACCGGACCAGACATTCCACCGTACGTTGACCACCTCACGCTGCCCGGGCACCTTCGCGATGAGCGGTGCCGGCGCCATGTGCGGTGCCGGCGCCATGTCCGGTACCGGCGCCATGTGCGGTGCCGGCGCGTCCTGCGGCCGGGTCCACACCCGTACGATGATGTCGGCCAGCTGTGCGGTCCGGGCCACGATGCTGGTCTCGGTCCAGTCATCCGGATAGTCGGCGACCAGGTCCGCGTTGACCAGCAATCGGTCGTGCTTCGCCAGCTCGGTGCGCTTGCCGGTCAGGCTGAGCGAGGCCGCCTGCGCGGCATCGTCGGTCCACGGCAGGCTGGCCACATCAGCATCCAGCTTCCACCGCACCGGGGTGAGGTTGCCCAGCGTGTGCGTGAGAGTGTCGCGTGTGGACGCGGCGGACGCGGTGACGGCGGGCCCGGACCAGTATGTGCGCCATTCGACCGGCATCACGTACTCGATGCCGAGATCCCGCTCGCACGGCGAACTCTCACCGAGATCCTCGCGGCGCCGGTCCTCGATGGCCTCGAACAGCATCCGCAACCGGGGTCGCAGCGCTCGCGGGTCCAGCGGCGCGGACTTCAACGCCTTGCGCACGACGTCGTCACCCGGCCACAGCCGGGAACCGGATTTCTGCTCGTACAGGAAGGTTTCGGTCACGTACCCGGCGGCATGCGGCCCGGCGGCGTCGAGGGCCCGGATCAGATCCAGCACGACATTGCTGTTGTCCTTTGTGGACAGTCCGGCCAGCCATCGCCGGACCAGCCAGCTCTCCATCGCGGCGAGTGCACGGTCGCGTTCGGCGATCGGCAGTTGGGACTGCGGCCAGCGCATCAGCCACAGGTAGAACGGTGTCACCGCACCGGCGTCGAGCGCGCCGAACACCCGGTAGCAGAACACCTCGACCGGGTACGAGCGGGCGGACGTGACGGCGTCGATCGCGGCATAGCTGCGGGCGTCCCACCGCAGTTCGCCCAACAGTTCCTCGACGTGCGGGCCGGCGGAGGCCAGATGGTCGCGGAACGAGGCGAAGATCTGATCGGCCCGGACCTCCCGCACCAGGCGCATGATCAGCCAGTAGTGCACGAACACATCGATGCGCGGTACGACCTGACGGCCCCGCCGCACATACGCCCGCCAGTAGGGGCCGTCCAGGTCCGCCCAGTACTTCTGGTACAGGGCAACCACATCGAAGCCGTCCGCCTGGGCGACCCGGAACACCAGGTTCTTGATCAGATCCGCGGCCAACAACGGCGCGCCGCGATGGTTGAGCGTCTCGAAGATGCCCTGGGGGTTGTCCCCCGGATCCAGGTGGATCACCACCGCGCGCAGGTGTCCAGCGATCGCCTCGGCGAGCACGTGCAGCCGCACGCCCGCGTCGCCCTCCTCCTGCGCCCATGCCTCGATCGCGTCGGCGAAGAACGCGTGCGCCGCTACGACCGCGCCGTTGCCCGCCGGTGCACCGCTCATCGTGGCCAGGTAGGCGTCCCGGTCACCGATGGTGGGCCAGACCTTCCAGAATTCGTCATCCCGGCGTACGGCGGGATCGTTGCGTACGAGCTGGCGCAGCCGGCGCGCGTCGTCGGGATCGCCGTACTTCTCGGCGACCCGGCTGGCCGCGTCGAGCAGCAACTGCAACGTGGTCAGTCGCTGCTGCCCGTCGATGACGTGGTAGACCTGGATCGAGCCGACCAGCGTCGGGGCCTGCTCCACCACGATGGCGCCGAGAAAGTGCGGCGCGACCAGTCGGGCCAGGTCACCGTTCGCGACCTGGGCGAGCAGGCCGTTGCCCGGCTGGGACAGCACCGGCCACAGGCGCAGCAGCCGCTCGGCCACGGCGCGCACATCGTCCCACAGCGGTTCCCACTGGTCCTGCTGGTTCCACACGTACGGACGCTGGAACAGCGGTACGACGTAGCGGACGTGATAGCCGAAGATGTCCGCCGGGGTGAGCGCCTGCGCTCTCATGCCGCACCCTCGATTCGCCGGAAGGTTCCACTGCGGCCCGTGGTGGCCTCGCGCAGGATGGCCGCGATGGCCGGCACCGCGTCCAGCTGTCCCGACGCGACCTCGATGATCAGATCGTACGCCTCGTCGTTGGTGAGCGTCAGGCGCCGCCCGTTCATGCCGTAGAACGCGATGACTCCGGCCAGCGCAAGCCGCTTGTTACCGTCCACAAGCGAGTGATTGCGGGCCAGCGAATGTAGCAGCGCGGCGGCCTTGTCGTCCAGGGTCGGGTAGGCGTCCTCGCCGAACACGGACGTGGCCGGACGCGCCACGGCCGACTCCAGCAGCCCATGGTCGCGCACCACCACATCGGGCCCGACCGCGCGCTGCGCCACCCGAAGGATCTCGGCCCGGGTCAGGTAGATCACCGGGCGAGACGTTCGAGCGCTTCGGCGTAGCGCGGCAGTTCCTCGTCCAGGACGCGATCGAGAAGGTCGGACCGGCTGTGGCTCTCGATGTACTCCCGGATCGCCTGACGGGTCACCTCCTGCATGGAGCGCCCTTCGAGGTGCGCCCGCCGCCGCAGCGCGTCGGTCTCATGCTCGGTCAGTCGCAGAGTCATCGCCACGCCACCATGATACCAGTGGCGATACCACCTGGGCGGTTCAGTACAGAGGCCGCCAGCGATGCCCCACCGGGGCGTCGGGACGCGGTATTGTACCGCCGGGATTCGCAGATATCGAAGTCTTAACAGAACCTTTCGGCTTTCTGCACAACGGCATGATGATCTTGCTTGGAACTCCGCGCATCTTGAACAATCCAGTAGGGATTGCGGACTGGGGGACGGCGTCGTGACAAGCAGCAACGGGCGCGGGCGACCCCTGCGCAAGAGTGCCACGCCAGTGCGCGGCAACCGAGCCTTCACCGTCGTGCGTGGCGGCGGCTTCAAGGCGGCGCGCGTTGGCGTCCGGACCGAAGCGCCGCGGCGAGACCTGCTGGACGGTACGGAGTTCGGCCGGGTCGGCGCGCTGGCCGGCGCCGGAGCGCGGGACCTGGCCCAGGTCGCCGCGAAGTTTCCCGGACTGTTCCCGCGCCGCCCGTTCGACCCGGCGATGTTCGGCGCGGTCGCGCTGGCCGGCGCCTCATCGGCGCCGTGGTTGGACCACACCCGGATATGCCTGGTCAACCGGATGAGCCTGTGGCTGTTCGGCCTCGACCTGCGCGCCGAAGCCATGGGACCGACTGAGGTCGACGCGCTGGTGCGCCGTTGCCACCGCGTGGCCGACGGCGGCGATCCCGAGCCCGGCGACGAACTGACCGAACTGCTGGCGGTGGTCCGCGCCGAATTGGCCGGCGCAGCCCCGGCAGGCACCGCCCGTCTTGCGGTGTGGCGCGACGCACTCGGCCGCACCCTCGCCGCCGTGGCACGCGAACAGGCCTGGCTGGCAGCCCTGCGCTCCACCCAGCAAGCCCAGCCCGGCCAACCGCGGCCTGGCCCGGAGGAATACCTGGACAACGCGGCCAGTACCGGCTTTTCGGTGGTTTTCAGTACTTTGTGGCTGACCGAGACAACTGCGGCGCAGGCATACATGGCCCCGGCACTGGCCGGCGCTGTGGCGGCCGCCGAGCGGGTGCTGCGACTGGTCAACGACCTCGGCGGCTACGACCGCGACGTCGCCGCGGACGACCTGAATGTGTTGCGGCTCGGCCTGACCCGGGCCGAGTTGGCCGGACAGATCGAGGAGTCCACCGACCGCATGATGACGTTGCTGCACTCGGTGCGACTCGACCAGCCGCGCCTGGCGTCCTATGTGGAGCGTCAAGTCGGCTACGCGATGGGCCTCTACGGGGTCGGCGATTTCTGGGGGCCACAGTGAAGTCCGTCCGGGCCCGCACCGGCTTCAAGGTCCCGCGCCCCCGACCGGCTCCGCAAGTCACGACGTGTTCCTGCGCGCAGGCGACCCAACGGTTGCTGGCGGGCATGGTGGCGCAGCCGTGGGGCCAGGTCTCGCCGTCGGTATACGAGACCGCCCGCCTGGTCGCGTCGGCACCATGGCTGCCGGGCCACACCGAGCGGGTGTCGTTCCTGCTCAACTCGAGGCGGCGGGACGGTGCTGGTGGGGCCGGCGGCTGGGGCGGCCCGGCCGGCTACTCGATCGTACCGACGCTCAGCGCCACCGAGGCCCTGCTCACATTGCTGCGCCAGGGGCAGACCACGGCGAGAACCGCAGCCGCGGTGGACCACGGTCTGGCCACATTGTTCTCCGAGCTACCCAGGCAGAGCCTGCACACCCTGCCCGACACACCGGCCATTGAGATCATCGTGCCGTACCTGGTCGCGCTGCTCAACGAACAGCTGGCGGCCGAGCCGGTGCCCGGACTGCAGAAGTGGGCCGGCGCGCGGTTGCCCCTGCCGTCCGGAATGGACGATGGTCTGCTGCGCACGGTCCGGGCGGTGCTGGCCGCCGGCTCCGACGTACCGACGAAGCTGTTGCATTCCCTCGAGGTGGCCGGGCCGGCCGCGGTCGGCGCGGCCGGGGTGCGACCACTGCCGCTGGGCATGATCGGCGCTTCCCCCGCCGCGACCGCGGCCTGGCTCGGCGGCCGGGCGACGTCCACCCGTCACGCGATGCGCTACCTGGACGCGGTGCAGCGCCGCCACGGCGGCCCGGTGCCGAGTGTCATTCCGGTGACCGCGTTCGAACAGTCCTGGGTGCTCGGTGGACTGGCCCGGGCCGGCCTGACCGCCGACGTACCGGACGAACTGGTCGCCAGCCTGCAGGCCACGCTGGGACCGGCCGGTACGTCGGGCGGCCCGGGCCTGCCACCGGATGCCGACACCACCTCGGGTGCGCTACACGCGCTTTCGGCGCTGGGCGCCCCCGGATCCCTGGAGTGCCTGCGACCGTACGAGTTGGACAGTCATTTCTGCACCTGGGCCGGCGAACGCACCGCGTCGCCCACGACCAACGCGCACGTCCTCGAGGCGTTCACCGACCGTGTCGACCTCGGCGACGGCTGGTACGAGAAGGTCGTGGCCAAGACGTCCGAATGGTTGTGCGACCAACAACGCGCGGATGGCACGTGGCGGGACAAGTGGCATGCGTCCCCCTACTACGCCACCGCGTGCTGCGCGGTGGCGCTGGCCTGCGTGACCGGCGCCGGCCCGCGCCAGGCGGTGCGCCGTGCGGTGGGCTGGACACTCGCCAGCCAGCGCAAGAACGGGTCGTGGGGACTTTGGACCGGCACCACCGAGGAGACGGCCTACGCGATCCGGACGCTGTTGCTCACCGGTGCGGCCCACGACCAGCGGATACAACGGGCGGCCGCCGCTGGATACCGGTGGCTGACCGCGGCGACGCGCCGACCGACAATCTGTCCGCCACTGTGGCATGACAAGGACCTTTACTTGCCCGACACCATAGTTCGGGCCGCGGAACTGGAGGCGTCACACCTGGTCCACCGCGCGCCCGAGGTGATGGCCCGAGTACGTCGATCGTGAATAGGTCGTGTCATGTGTAAATGTTCCGTTACGGTGACAGCCGATTGCCTGGTCACAGATTCACGGTTCATGGTGGGTGCAACGACCGACGCGGACGGGTTGAGCGGCGTAACGCGACGCTGCTAGGGTTCGCGCGAGCTTCCGCGCCAGCATGGGCACCGCTCACGGGGCGTGCGCGACATCTGGTCGTCGCCGCCCCCCGCACACATAATCCCTGGCCTCGGACGGGTGACATGAGCTCTCATAGTTCCCGCAGTTCGCGGGTGCGGACCAAGGTCGTCGCACTGCTCGCCTCACTGGCGGCACTGTGGGGCTTCGCCGCCTACGTCACTCTGCGGGACGGCACGAACCTGCTGTCGCTGACTATGCTCGCGGCCGAGGTCGGCAAGCCGTCCGAGGACATGGTGGCGAACCTGCAGAAGGAGCGGCGTGCGTCGCTGGTCTTTCTGGCCGACAGCTCGCCGGCCAACCGTGCCGCCCTGGACTCCCAACGCAAGCTCACCGACCAGACGGTGGCCACGTATTCCGCCAACGTGGCCGAGACGGGTGTGCGCTGGGTGGCCGACGATGCCCTGGAGCAGCGCTTCGACGACGTCTCGACCCAACTGGGCGACTTGGCGCAGAGCCGGGCATCGATTGATTCCGGCGCGATGGACCGCACCCGGGCGGCGGCCTGGTACACCGAAGTCATTGACGTAACGTTCCATATGTATGGATCGCTGGTGAAGCTCGATGACGAAGAGGTGTCCAAGCGAGGCCGGGCGCTGGTGAGCCTCAGCCGGGCCACCGAGCTGCTGAGCCAGGAGGACGCGCTCGTGGCTGGCGCGCTGACCGCGGCCCAGCTCAGTCCGGCCGAGCACACCCAGTTCGTCCAGCTGGTCGGTACCCAGCGCTACCTCTACGACCAGGCGATCGCGGACCTACCGGCCGAGGATCAGGCCCGCTACCAGGAACTCGCGGACAGCCAGGCCTACCGGCAGTTCAGCGCCCTCGAAGACCGGATCTCGGCGGCGCAGGCGGCCGGAACGCCACCACCGCTCACCGCGGCAGAATGGGAACTGGCCATCGGCCCGATGCTGGCCGAGCAGCGCGATGCCATCCTGCAGGCCACCGACCATGGCCTCGAGCTGGCCAGGCCGATGGCCGTCGGGGTCATCGTCCGGCTGATCCTGGCCGGCGGCCTCGGCCTGCTCGCCGTTATCGCGTCCATCGTCGATTTCCATCACCACCGCCCGCAGCCTGGTCAAGCAGTTGGAGCGGCTGCGTAGCGCGGCCCGGGACCTCGCCTACGTACCGGTTGCCCCGGGTGGTCCAACGCCTACAACACGGCGAGAAGGTCGACGTCGACAACGAGGCGCCACCGCTCGACTTCGGCAAGGACGAGATCGGCCAGGTGGGCGAGGCGTTCAACGAGGTGCAGTCCACCGCCATCCGGGTCGCCGTCGAACAGGCCGAACTGCGCCGCAGCGTGCGCGACGTGTTCCTCAGCCTGGCCCGGCGCAGCCAGGCCCTGTTGCACCGCCAGCTCGGCCTGCTCGACGTGATGGAACGGCGGGCGACCGACGCGGAGGAGCTGGCGGAACTGTTCCGCATCGACCACCTGGCCACCCGCATGCGCCGCAACGCGGAAAACCTCATCGTGCTCTCCGGCGCCACCGCCGGACGGGCCTGGCGCCGGCCGGTACCGATGGTCGACGTGCTGCGCGGTGCCCTGGCCGAGGTGGAGGACTACACCCGGGTGACGGTACTGCCGGTGGTGCCCGCGTCGCTCGTCGGCCGGGCCGTGGGCGACGTCATCCACCTGCTGGCCGAACTGATCGAGAACGCGGTGTCCTTCTCCCCGCCGCAGACAGTGGTACGGGTCGGTGGCTCGGTCGTGGGCAACGGCTTCGCCATCGAGATAGAGGACCGCGGCCTCGGCATGAGCGACGCGGACCGGGCACGGCCAACGAGCAACTCGCCGACCCGTCCGAGTTCAAGCTGGCCAGCACCGCCCGGCTGGGCCTGTACGTGGTGGGCCAGCTGGCCGAACGCCACGGCATCCGGGTCAGGCTGACCGAGTCGCCCTACGGCGGCACCACCGCTATCGTGTTGCTGCCAGCCACCCTGATGGCCGATGACCGCGAGGGCAGCCGACCCGACGCACTCGACGCACTCGACGCCGAGTCCGACACCGTGGACGGGGCCAACCTGACCTCGTGGGCCGCACTGGCCCCGGGCCGGCACCGCAACGACGCAGCGCCCGACCCGCAGCCGGAGCGCAGCCACAGCGGGCCAACCGACGATGACCAACCGGCGTACGGCTACACCCCGCGCACGTTCGTCACCATGACGACGGCGCTGGAAGAGCAGACGTCGAACGGCTCATCGAACGGCTCGGCCAACCGTGGCCTCTCTCACGGTGGCCTCTCTCACGGTGGCGCTCTCTCACGGTGGCCTGTCGAACGGTTCGTCGAACGATGTCCGGCCGGTGCCGGTGCCGGGAGACGGTCCTTCGGGCGACGCCGCCACGCCGGACGGTCACAGCGATGGTGTCGACGCAGTCATCCTGACGCCGTCCGGCCTGCCGTGGCGGCAACGGGGCCACGGTGGCAGGAAGCCGCCGCCGGTGACGACGGGCGCGCCCGCACATCCCCCAACAGTCGCGCCCCATGCCCAGACCGGGATCGTCACGCCGCCGGAGACCGGCAGTCTCGGCCGCACCGGTCGGCCACCGGAAGACGTACGCAACATCATGGCGTCCTACCGGTCCGGTACTCTGCGTGGCCGGATCGATGCCGCCCGGTTGGCGGGACCATCGCCCGGCGTGATGTCGCCGGACCACACCGACGTCGGTGGACGTGGCATCGCAGACCCGGCGCCGGATCCACACAGTACGCAGGAGGAAGGATGACCCCAGTGACGCAGAGGGCGAGTGCGACCATCGACATCACCTGGCTGGTGAACGACCTGGTCGAACGGGTGGCCCACGTGCAACAGGCGGTGGTGCTGTCCCATGACGGGCTCCTCATTGCCAAGTCGGCCGGGCTGAACCGGGAGGACGGCGAGCATCTGTCCGCGGTGGCGTCCGGCCTGCACGGCCTGGCCCGCGGCGCCGGCCGCCGGTTTCGCCGTGGCGCGGTGCGCCAGACCATCATCGAGATGGAAACGGCATTCCTGTTCGTGACCGCTGGCGGTAACGGAGCCTGCATCGCCGTACTCGGCTCCGAGGACGCCGATGTCGGCCTGATCGCGTACGAGATGGAGATGCTGGTGACCCGCGTCGGCCAATACCTGTCCACACCAGCCCGCTCGGCCACGACCATAGAGCGGTAGTCGGGGCGATGATGGTTCCGGAGCCGCCGGAGAAGATGTGGGTCGACGAGGAAGCCGGACCTGTGGTCAGGCACTACGCGATGACGTCCGGCCGGACCCGACCCGCCCGTGGCGAATTCGACCTGATCACCCTGCATCGTGGCCGCACGCGCGAGCGGCTCGGCGGACACGTCCCTGCAACCCGAACTACTCACGATCATCCGGCTCTGCCAAAAGCCGGTATCAGTCGCGGAATCGCCACCGAACTGGACCGGCCTGCGGGCACCGTCCGGGTCCTGCTCGGTGATCTGCCTCGACCGTGGTTTGATCCGGACGCGTGCCCCCCGTTCCGGCCGCCCAACTTCCCACGAACGTGTCTTCAAGGCGGTCCTCGATGGCCTACGGTCACTCTGAATCCCGCGTCGACGACGACGCCCTTCCGGTTGCGCTGAAAATCCTCATCGCCGGTGGTTTCGGCGTGGGTAAGACCACCCTGGTCGGAGCGGTCAGCGAGATCCAACCACTGCGACCGAGGAGACCTGACCGACGAAGGTATCGGCATCGACGACACTGCAGGCGTGGAGCAGAAAACCACCACCACGGTGGCGATGGACTTCGGCCGGATCACCCTCAGCCACGATCTGGTGCTCTACCTGTTCGGCACGCCGGGGCAGGACCGCTTCCTGGTTCGTCTGGGACGAGCTGGCGCTCGGGCGCGCATCGGCGCCATCGTGCTGGCCGACACCCGACGGCTGGCCGACTGCTTCCCGTCCATCGACTACTTCGAGCGGCGGGGGATGCCGTTCATCGTCGCGGTCAACTGCTTCGACGGCACCCAGCACTTCAGCTCGACGAGGTCAGGCTGGCGCTGAACCTCGACGCAGGTGTACCCGTGGTGATGTGCGACGCGCGGCGCCGGGAGTCGGCCAAGGAGGTGCTGATCGCCCTGGTCGAACACGCCATGCGCTCCGCCTGGGGCAACCCGGAACCTGCCCTGCGCTGACCTGAAATGTCATAGCCGCGTGGTTGGCTGCTGGTTATGTACCGGGAATGGTCGTACCCGCTCGACGGCGCGGTCATCTGGACCAGCCACGACACCGCGTCCCAGGCTCGACAGGTGCGACGCGTCCTGCCCGACGGGTGTCTCGACCTGATCTGGTTCGACGGTTCGATGATGGTCGCCGGCCCGGACACCCAGGCGAACGTGTCGCCGGTCGGGTCGGTGCGCGACTACGTCGCCGTGCGCTTCCGGCCGGGGCAGGGGCCGACCGTGCTGGGCCTGCCCGCCGACGAACTGCGCGATTCCCGGCCGGACCTGGCCGCCATCTGGCCGGCCACCGAGGTACGCCAATTCGCCGACCGGATCGGTGCGGCTACCGACCGTCCGGCCGCCCTCGCCGCCGTGGTGGCCGGACGCCTGCGCAGAGCCGGTCCGCTCGACCCGCTGACCGACACCGTGGCGAGCAGACTTGGGCGCGGGCACACCGTTGCCGCGGTCGCCGACGCGGTCGGCCTCGGACCCCGCGAACTGCACAGGGTGTCACTGCGCGCCTTCGGCTACGGGCCAAAGACCCTGGTCAGGGTGCTACGGTTCAACCGTGCCCTGGCGCTGGCCCGTGGCGGCACGCCGTTTGCCGCCGTCGCCGCCGCGACCGGGTACGCCGACCAGGCGCACCTCAGCCGGGACGTGCGCCAACTCGCCGGCGTCCCGCTCAGTGAGCTGATCAGGTCAGGTTGACGGCGCCGCTCAGGTTGACGGAGCGCCGAGCCGCGCGAACAGGTCCACATTGTTGTGGTCCGGGTCGCGCACGACGGCGTACCGCTGGCCCCAGTCCGCGTCCCACGGCTTGAGGTGCCCTTCGTACCCGGCGGCCACAAGTTCCTCGTAGACGCGGTCCACCTCAGCCGGGCTGTCACACCGGAACGCGATGCCGAGCCGATGCCCGCCGGTGGGTGATTCGAAGGTCGGATCGAACGAGCGGATGACCTCCTCGGTGTCAAAAGCCAGCCGCAGTCCGCCTTGCAGCGCCATTTCGACGTGCGCCTGGGTGTCGGCGTCCGCCGGGATGTCCAGACCCAGCCGCCGGTAGAACGCGAGCGACCTGGCCATATCGGAAACGATCATGCCAACAAGGTCAAGTTGTGGTTTCATGCCCCCACCGTAGGCACCACCACGCGCTCAGTCTTGAACAAATCGGCGGGCCCTTGCCGCGGCAGGAGCTCGACAACCACGTCGCTGGACGTGGCGTTTCGGACCCGTTCGCCGAACAGCTCCCACTCTCCCAGTTGCGTGACATCGCCTCATCCCGGGCCGCCGCGACCAGTCTGGCCGAAAACTAGGTCGGGCTGCCCTACCACGCCGCCTGACCCCGCATGTCCGCTTTGGACAGTCGTGGCGCGGTGACTCGCGGGTACTACCGGCGCGCTCACGCCTGGCAGTGCAGAATTGGTCTCGTAGGGCCCATGGATTTCGCCAAACCCGCCCGAGCGAGTCCGACTTGGGGAAGGGTCAGAGTCATACGCAGGTCATATCCGTTAGAACGGGGGCAGGCGCATGAGTATGCAAACACGTATGAGAGGCCCCGGGATGATGGTGGCGAGCGGCAGAACGCTTGCCGCAGTGTCCGTCATGCTCATCCTTGCGGCCTTCCAGCTACTGGAAGGAATCCGCGCGGTCGTCGTCGGTGGTACCTTCATCGACCCAACCGGGTTCGCATACCAGGCGAACAACACGGCCTTCGGTTGGCTGCACATCGGGCTGGGCGCGCTTGTGGCGCTTACCGCCTTCGCGCTGATCAGCGGTCGTGCATGGGCCAGAGCCGCAGCGGTGGCGACAGTGATACTCGTTGCTGTCGCGTCGTTCTTCTGGATCCCATTCCTCCCGCTCCTCGCGTTCTTCCTCATCGCACTCAGCGTGTTCGTCATCTGGGCGGCCACGACGGGCGGCAGGCAGCGCGTGATGGGCCACGAGGACGAGCAAGCTGGAATGGGCACCGGTTACGGCCATGGCTACGGTCCTGGTGAGATGCAGCAGACCGGCGAGCGTTGGCCTGCTGGCAACCAGCCGGCCGGACGTGGACGCTGGGTGCCCGACGAGAAGCACGCGGGGGAAACCCCGGCGCAGGCGCAGGAGCGCGCCAACGCCGAGGCCAGGATGTCCGGTGGTCGACCGCCGAACACCCAACCGCCCCGCGGTGAGGGAGGCTGAGCTCGCGCGGCTGCCCGGGAGACCTGCGCCGGGTGGCCGGGGCACCAGCCCCACCTGAATGACAACGGGCAGCGTCCGGACCCCAGTGTCCGGGCGCTGTTCGCTGTCTGCGCGTCCCCCCGAGGTAGGAGCGCGCCGCCACCGCCGGGAGGTGGCGGCAGAAAACTTGGTTCGTCGTTGTACGGTTTCGTGCCTATCCTGGCACCGCGATGACATCTGCCTCCACGCCGCGCCCGGCGTCCCCTCCGACGCTCGCGGATCTGATGACCACCGACCAGCATCGGCTGCGCCGGCGCCTGGAGGGTGCCCGGAAGATCAAGAACCCGGCCCGGCGGGATGCCGCGCTGGCCGACATCGACGCGGCGATGGCCAGGCCGCGCAGCGGGTGGCCAACCGGGCGGCGAGCGTGCCGACCCTGCGCTACCCGGCGGACCTGCCGGTCAGCGAGCGCAGCGACGACATCGCCGCGGCGATCGGCGAGCACCAGGTGGTGATCGTGGCCGGCGAGACCGGCTCCGGCAAGACCACCCAGCTGCCCAAGATCTGCCTGGAGCTGGGCCGCGGCGTCACCGGCCTGATCGGGCACACCCAGCCCCGCCGGCTCGCCGCCCGTACGGTGGCCGACGGATCGCCGAGGAACTCGGCACCGAGCTGGGCGGCGTGGTCGGCTACAAGGTGCGCTTCACCGACCAGGTCGGCGACAGAGCCTGGTCAAGCTGATGACCGACGGCATCCTGCTGGCCGAGACTGCAGACGCGACCGGATGCTGCGCGCAGTACGACACGCTGATCATCGACGAGGCGCACGAACGCAGCCTCAACATCGACTTCATCCTGGGCTACCTCAGGCAGCTGCTGCCCCGCCGGCCCGACCTCAAGGTGATCATCACCTCGGCGACCATCGAGACCGACCGGTTCGCCAAGCACTTCGCCGACGCCGACGGCAACCCGGCGCCGATCGTCGAGGTCTCCGGCCGCACCTACCCGGTGGAGGTCCGCTACCGGCCGCTGGTCGAGGTCACCGAGGCGCGAGGAGGCGGACGAGGCCGACGAGGAGAACGTCCGCGACCAGATCCAGGCGATCGGCGACGCGGTCGAGGAACTGGCCGCCGAGGGGCCCGGTGACATCCTGGTCTTCCTCAGCGGCGAGCGGGAGATCCGGGACACCGCCGACGCGTTGGGCAAGCTGGTGCAGCAGAACGCTCCCTGCTCGGCACCGAGATACTGCCGCTGTACGCCCGGCTGTCCACCGCCGAGCAGCACCGGGTCTTCGCCCCGCACAGCGGGCGCCGGGTGGTGCTCGCCACCAACGTCGCGGAGACCTCGCTGACCGTGCCCGGCATCAAGTACGTGGTGGACCCGGGCACGGCCCGGATCTCCCGCTACTCCAGCCGGCTCAAGGTGCAGCGGCTGCCGATCGAGCCGGTCTCCCAGGCCAGCGCCAACCAGCGCAAGGGCCGCTGCGGGCGCACCTCGGACGGCATCTGCATCCGCCTCTACGACGAGGCGGACTTCGACTCCCGGCCGGAGTTCACCGAGCCGGAGATCCTGCGTACCAACCTGGCCTCGGTCATCCTGCAGATGACCGCGATCGGGCTGGGCGACATCGCCGCGTTCCCGTTCATCGACCCGCCGGACCGGCGCAACGTCACCGACGGTGTCAGCCTGCTGCACGAGCTGGGCGCGCTCGACCCGGCCGAGACGGACCCGGCGAAGCGGCTCACCCCGCTGGGCCGGCGGCTGGCCCAGCTGCCGGTCGATCCGCGGCTGGCCCGGATGGTGCTCGAGGGCGAGCGCAACGGCTGCGCCACCGAGGTGGTCGTGATCGCCGCCGCGCTCTCCATCCAGGACCCCCGCGAGCGCCCCGCCGACCAGCAGGCCCAGGCCGACCAGGCGCACGCCCGGTTCGCCGACAAGGAGTCGGACTTCGTCGCGTACCTGAACCTGTGGCGCTACCTGCGGGAGCAGCAGCGCGCGCTGTCCTCCAGCGCGTTCCGCCGGATGTGCAAGGCCGAATACCTCAACTACCTGCGGGTACGCGAGTGGCAGGACATCGTCAGCCAGCTGCGCCAGGTGCTGCGTGCCGGGAGAAGGGCGAGGGCCGGCGCGGTGCCGACGCCGACCTGCCGGAGGAGATCGACACCCCGAAGGTGCACCAGTCGCTGCTGCCCGGCCTGCTGTCGCACCTCGGGCTCAAGGACGCGGAGAAGCACGAGTACCTCGGCGCGCGCGGTGCGAAGCTTCGCTGATCTTCCCCGGCTCGGCGCTGTTCCGGAAGCCGCCGCGCTGGGTGATGGCCGCCGAACTGGTGGAGACCTCCCGGCTCTGGGGCCGGGTCGCCGGCGGGTCGAGCCGGAGTGGGCCGAGCCGCTGGCCCAGCACCTGGTCAAGCGCAGCTACAGCGAGCCGCACTGGGAGAAGCAAGCAGGCGGCGGTGATGGCGTACGAGAAGGTGACCCTGTACGGCATCCCGCTGGTCACCTCCCGCAAAGTCAATTCGGGCGGATCGACCCGGCGCTGTCGCCGCGAGCTGTTCATCCGGCACGCGCTGGTGGAGGGCGACTGGCAGACCCACCATCGTTCTGGCCGCGACAACCGCGGCTGCTCGACGAGGTCGAGGAGCTGGAGAACCGGGCCCGGCGGCGCGACATCCTGGTCGACGACGAGACGCATCTTCGCCTTCTACGACCAGCGGATCCCCGCCGACGTGGTCTCCGGCCGGCATTTCGACACCTGGTGGAAGACGGACCCGTCGCGCGGACAGCCGGACCTGCTCACCTTCACCCGGCGACTGCTGGTCAACGCGCGGCCGCGGCGGCGTCGACCAGGCCGACTACCCGGACGAGTGGCGCCGGGCGAGCTCACGCTGCCGCTGACCTACACGTTCGAGCCGGGTACCGCGGCCGACGGCGTCACCGTGGACATCCCGCTGCCGCTGCTCAACCAGGTGCCGGCGGAGAGCTTCGACTGGCAGGTGCCGGGGCTGCGCGAGGACCTGGTCATCGCGCTGATCCGGTCGCTGCCCAAGTCGGTCCGGCGCAACTTCGTCCCGGTGCCCGACTACGCGGCGCGTCCTGGCGGGCGAAACGTCGGGAGCCATTGCTGGACGCGCTGACCCGGCAGCTGCGCCGGATGACCGGCGTGACCGTGCCGCCGGACGCCTGGGACCTGGCCAAGGTGCCGCCGCACCTGCGGGTCACCTTCCGGGTGGGCGACGAGCGACAAGCCGGTCGCCGAGGGCAAGGACCTCGCCGCGCTGCAACGCAAGCTCGCCCCGAAGTCCCGGGAACTCGTCGTCGAAGTGGCCGATGGGGTGCAACGTAGCGGCCTGACCGCGTGGAGCCCGGGCACCCTCGCCCAGGTGGTGCAACGCCGGCGCGGCGGCTATCCGGTCACCGCCTATCCCGCGCTGGTCGACGAACGCGACAGCGTGGCGGTGCGGGTGTTTGAGACCCAGGCCGAACAGGCCCAGGCGATGTGGGCGGGCACCCGGCGACTGCTGCTGCTCGAGGTGCCGACCCCTATCCCGATGCTGTCGCGCCGACTGTCCAATCAGGTCAAGCTCGGGCTGACCCGCTACCCGTACCGCAACGTGCCCGACCTGCTCGAGGACTGCGTCCAGGCCGCGGTCGACTCGATCATCGCGGGCGGCGGCGGGCCTGCCTTCGACGACGCCGGATACGCCCGGCTGCGTGAGACGGCCCGGGCCACCCTGACCGACGTGACCGTAGACATCGTGGTCACCGTGGAGAAGATCGTGGCCGCCGCGCACGACGTCCGCGCCCAGCTCGCGGCGCCGGCACCGCCCGCCCTGGCCCGTGCGGTCGAGGACATGCGGGCCCAACTGGTGGCCCTGATCGCGCCGGGTTTCGTCACCACCACCGGCAGCCAGCATCTCGGCGACCTGCCCCGCTACCTCAGGGCGATCGGCCGGCGGATGGAGAAACTACCCACCAACGCCGCCCGGGACCGCGAGTGGCTCGATGAGGTTGACGAGGTACGGGCGGAGTACGACGACCTGCTCGCCTCGCTGCCCGGGTACCGGCGCGACGAGCCGGCGGTGCGGGAGATCCGTTGGATGATCGAGGAGTTCCGGGTCAGCCTGTTCGCACAGGACCTACGCGCCGCGTATCCGGTCTCGCGGGTCCGCCTGTTGCGGGCCATGGACCAGCTCCGGTAGCGCGCGATCGCACCTGCGGCCGGGCCTCAGCGCCCAGCGAGGAACGCGGGTCGCCGGTGTGGCAGGCTCGTCGGCGTGACTCGGTCCAGAGAAGATTCAATACGGGGATGGCCGGTCGAGCTGATCGCGGTCCGGCATGGCCAGAGCCTGACCAACGAGAGATATCCGATCGCCGACGCGGCCGGCTCCGAGGACGGCGGGGTGGCAGGGCCGGACGCCGAGGTACCGCTCACCGAACTGGGGCAGGTTCAGGCCCGCGATCTGGGCAGCTGGCTCGCCGCCCGGTCACCGCGTCCCGATCTGGTGCTGTCGTCGCCGTACCGGCGGGCCCGGCAGACCACCGACATCGCCCTGGCCAACCTGCGTGAACTCACCGGCGCCGCGCCCGAGGTCCTCGTCGACGAGCGGCTGCGCGACCGCGAACTCGGCGTGCTGCAGATGCGTACGAAGGCGGCGATCCGGCGGCTGTTCCCCGACGAGCTGGCCCGCCACGAACTGGTCGGCGAGTTCTACTTCCGGCCCGCCGGCGGCGAATCGTTCGCCGACGTGGCGCTGCGGATACGTAGCGTGCTGCGCGACATCGTGGACGACCACGCCGGGCGTCGGGTGCTGATCATCGCGCACGACGCGGTGGTGCTCCTGCTGCGCTACGTCATCGAAGGCATCGCGCTCAAGGACATTCTCGACCACGGGCCGGTACGCAACTGTTCGGTGACCCGCTGGACCGGCGAATCGGGTTGCGGGCGCCTGATCGAATACAACGCGACCACTCACCTGTCCCGGCCACCCACACCCGCCATCGTCCCGCCGTCGTCGGCGCCGGCCGAGCCGCCCATCTGATCCTCCCAGCTCAGCAGCCGGCCGGCTTTGCATCCGGGCGCGACGCCAGCGACATCGAGCTACGCCGGGTCGTGGGCGTGCACGGACCGCGGACTCTCATCGTCATCCTGGTCAGCTGAACCGCGGCTGGGCCGGCCCAGTCGCGACAACGTGGTCGCGGCCAGCACGCCGATCACCCCGCAGACCGGCCAGATCAGGTTGCCGGCATGCTCGTACCCGAAACCGCCCAACGCCGGTGCCAGCGTCATACCCGCTCACCGAGGCGCCGGCGTAGAGGCTCTGGTAGCGGCCCTGCATGTCGGCGGGAGCGCAGTCGGCCAGGTACGCGGGCGCGGTGGGCTTGTAGAGCATCTCCCCCAGGCTGATCACCACGATCGCCAGGGCCGCGGTGACCAGCCCCGGCGCGGCGCCGATCACCAGGAATCCGACGCCGACCAGGGCATATCCCGCGGCGATCACGGACACCGCGGCCCGGTTGCGCAGTAGCACCGCGATCGGCGCCTCGAACAGCACGATCAGTGCCCCGTTCGCGGCCAGCAGCAGCCCGTACGCGAGCGTGGGCTCACCCATGTCGTGCAGCATCAGCGGCAGCGGGGTGAGGATCTGCCGGTACACGGTGTCCACCACGACCACAGTGGCGAGGATGGCGAGCACCGACGGGTTGGCCCGAAGGCTCCGCCACAGGCCGGGCGCGGCCGGCCCCGAGCCCGGCCGCGCCGCAGCCAGCGATGGTGCCGTGGGCCGGGAGGTGGCGTCGCGCGGCACCACGCGCCAGGTGATCGCGGCCAGCACCGCGGTGGTGATCGCGTCGACGAGGAAGATCAGACCGAAGTTGTATGTGGCCAGCAGGGCTCCCACCGGCGGCCCGATGCTGAAGCCGAGATTGCTGGCGGTTCGGCTCAACGCCATGCCCTCGCGCCGGCGTTCGGTCGGCAGCGCGGAGGTGACCATCGCGAACGCCAGCGGCCGGGAGGCTCCCGCGCACAGCCCGGCCGAGCAGACCAGCACAGCCAGGGCCGCGGTGGGCGCGGCCGGCACGACCACACAGGCGACGAACCAGGCAATCTGGCTGAACAGCAGGCAACGGCGCACCCCGAACCGGTCGCCGAACCAGCCGCCGCCGAAGTTGCCGGCGATCAGGCCGGCGCCGTAGCCGGCCGCGATCAGGCCGGCCGCCGACGCGATCATCCCCCGGTCGGTGACCAGGTAGAGCGCCAGATAGATCCAGGCAAGGGCACCGGCGGAACTGACCACCTGGCCGAGCATCAGGATCCGCATCCAGCCTGGTAGGTCCCACAGCCGCCGCCACACCGTGAACATGACCCTCCCGTAAGTTCCCTTTGGAAACTTAGGGCCGGGTGGCTAGGCTGGTCAAACCGAAATTGGCAGCTGGATCCCGGGGAGGTGGGCGTGCCCCGAGCGTCCTGGTCACCGGATCCAGACTGCGCGATCGCCCAGGCGGTGGCGGTGGTCGGCGAGGGCTGGAACCTGCTCATCGTGCGCGACATCGCCCGCGGCCGGCACCGCTTCGACCAGCTCGCCGTCGAGCTGGGCATCTCGCGCAAGGTGCTTACCGAACGGCTGACCCAGCTGATGGCCCACGGCGTGCTCGACCGCGAGCCGTACCAGCAAGGGCCGACGCGGTATGCGTACCGGCTCACCGAACGGGGCCGGGCCCTGCTGCCCGTACTGGTGGCGCTGCAGGACTGGGGTGACCGGTACCTGCTCGGTGGCGGCGACCTCACCGCCACCGCGGAAGACTCCGGCGCCGAGGCTCGCCGGGTCCGCCAGCTGGTCGGATCCACCGTTGCGCCGATGCTGTTGCCCGCCACCACCGGCGCCCCGATGCCCGTGGTGGACCCGTCGGCCCGGCGGACCGTGGTGTTCGGCTACCCCGCGACCGGCCGGCCGGGACCGCTGCCCGAGGGCTGGTCGGACATCCCCGGGGCGACCGGGTGTACGGTGGAGAACCAGCTCTTCCGTGCGGCATACCCGCGCTTTCTGGCTGCCGGGGTGGCGCTACGCGGTTTCAGCACCCAACGCGCGGACGAGCAGCGGGCATTCGCCGCCGCCGAACGGATCCCGTTCCCACTGCTGTCGGACACCGCGCTGGGGTTGACCGCCGCGCTGAGGCTGCCCACCTTCCGTGCCGCCGAGGCGGAGCGGGTCAAGCGGGTGGTGCTGGTCATCGACGCGGACGCCACGATTGTCGCGGTGCGCTATCCGGTCACCGACATCGCCGCCACAGTGGAATGGTCGCTGGCCGCCGGCACTACCGCGGGTGACCCTCTGATGGCGTAGGTTCGCCACGTGAGCATCTACGATCTCGACATCGACGCCCTGACCGGTGGACCCGCGAACCTCGCCCAGTACCGCGACAAGACCCTGTTGATCGTCAACGTGGCCTCCAAGTGTGGCCTCACTCCCCAGTACGCCGGCACTGCAACAGCTCGCCGACACCTACGGGCCTCGGGGGCTGGTGGTGTTGGGCGTGCCGTGCAACCAGTTCGGTGGCCAGGAGCCCGGCAGTCTCGAGGAGATCGCCGACTTCTGTCAGGTCAACTACGGCGTCACCTTCCCGCTGACCGAGAAGGTCGACGTGAACGGTCCGGACCGCCACCCGCTGTACCACCTGCTCACCGCCACCCACGACGCCGACGGCCTCGGCGGCGACATCAGTTGGAACTTCGAGAAGTTCCTGGTGGACCGATCTGGCGCGGTCGTCGGCCGGTTCCGTCCCGCCACCACGCCGGACGCCCCGGAACTGCTCGGCGCGCTCGAACAGGCGCTGACGGCCTGAGTCCCGACCTCCGCCGCGCCGCGCGGCGTCGACGGTCCACTCTGGACGACCGCTAGAGCGACGGGTTCACCGTCACGTCGCCGCTGCCGGTACGCACCTCGAGCAGTCGCGCGCTGTTCAGATCCGGTGCCACGTTCAGGTGCTGGTCGCCGCCGCCGGATGTGATGCTGATCCGGGTGCAACGGTCGGGCACCCAGATCGTGACGTCGCCGCTGCCGGTGACGGCCCGGACATCGCCCGTTCCGGGCAGGCGCAGGCTGAGGTCGCCGGAGGACGCTTCGATCGCGGTCTTGGCGCCGCGCAGGTCGGCTGCGGTCACATCGCCCGAACCGGTGCTGATCGTGACGTCGCCGCCGATGTCCTTCAGGTCGATGTCGCCGGAGCCGGCTTTCACCCGGACAGATCCGGTGGCCGCCTTGATGGTGACGTCACCCGAGCCCAGCTTGATGTCCACATCAGACACATCGGTGAGCCGGATGTCGCCGGAACCGTTGTCACCGGTAACCCTAAGGCCCGGCTTCGGCATGCGGACCTCGTAGGACGCGGAACACTGCGAACCGCAGTCGGTCTTCAGGGTCACCGTGGCACCGCTGAAGACGATGGTGTCGTCTATGGACGGTGCCCCGTTCAGATACCGCACCCTCCGGCGGATGTCGACACCTTTCACGGTCGAGTCGGTGATGACCGTGATGTCGCCGGCGCCACCGTCGAGGTTCACCTCGGTGATCGCCTCGGTCACGGACCACGCCGTCCTCGAGCCGGTTGAAGATCGGGTTACAGCCGGTGGCCGCGGCGAGGGTGAGGGCTGCGAGGACGAGGGCAGCGCTACGGGTTGCAGGCATGGCCTTACGGTATCGGCGCCCGGGAAGTCGGACAGCACCGGCGAACCCGGACTCGCCCCTGAGCCGACCCTGAGCGCCACTCAGGGCCATCAGCACCGTCGTACAGTGCTGGGATGAGCAACCTGGAGCCCCACCCGCAGGAGGACGACGCCGGCGGGACCGTCGATGTCGCGCCAGCGCCGGCGTACGAGGTGCTGATCGGCCGCGAGGTCGTGCTCGGTGGCACCCGGGCCATGACGGTCACCCGCACCCTGCCGCACAAGCATCGCCGGATGGTCGGCGCCTGGTGTTTCGTGGACCACTACGGGCCCGACGACATCGGCCAGACGAGCGGCATGCTGGTCGCGCCCCACCCGCACACCGGCCTGCAGACGGTGACCTGGCTCGTCGAGGGTGAGGTGCACCATCTCGACTCGCTCGGCAGCAGCCAGCAGATCCGCCCCGGCCAGCTCAACCTGATGACCGCGGGTGTCGGCATCGCGCACGCCGAACTGTCACCGCGCGACCACTCCAGCCGGCTGCACGGCACGCAACTGTGGGTGGCCCTGCCGGAGCGGTACGCCGGCATCGCCCCGTCCTTCGAACACCACGCGGACCTGCCGGTGCTCGACGAGCCCGGGGTCACCACCACCGTGGTGATGGGCACGCACGGCGGACTCACCTCACCGGCCACCACCTACAGCCCGCTCGTCGGGGCCGAGATCACCCTGGCCGCCGGCGCGAGCGCCCAGGTGCCGCTGACCCCGGCTTTCGAACACGCCGTGCTGGTGATGTCCGGCGACGTCGCGATGGACGACCAGGCCATCGTCGGCCCGGGCACGTTGGTGTACCTCGGCACGAATCGCGACTCGGTGGTGATCACCGGCGAGCAGCCCGCGCGGGTCTTTCTCCTCGGCGGCGAGCCGTTCGACGAGGAGATCGTCATGTGGTGGAACTTCGTCGGGCGCAGTCACGCCGAGATCGTGCGGGCGCGCGAGGAGTGGATGGCCGGACTCACCGAACCGGGCCGCTTCGGCGTGGTGAGCGCCTACGACGGCAAGCCGCTGCCGGCGCCCGAACTTCCGGCGACCACGCTGAAGCCGCGTGGCCGGACACGATGAGAAGTACTTGCCTGGCGGAATATTGCACGTTCAACTACGGTTAGCCGGGTGACGGACTAGCTTCGAGTCAGGGAGATGGAAGCCATGCCAGCAGTCACGGTCGACAACATCCTCACCCTCCCCCGCATCCCCGAGCCCGACATGGCCGTGCTGCGGGCCCGGCCGGTGGTGTCGGTGACCACCGCGCCACGCGGGTTCGAAGGCGAAGGCTTTCCCGTTCGGCGGGCGTTCGCCGGCGTCGACCTGCAGATGCTCGACCCGTTCATCCACATGGACCAGATGGGCGAGGTCGAATACGCCCCCGGCGACCCCAAGGGCACCGCGTGGCATCCCCACCGGGGCTTCGAGACGGTCACGTACATGATCGATGGCGAGATGGCCCACTCCGACTCCAACGGTGGCGGCGGTCTCATCGCCAACGGCGGCACCCAATGGATGACCGCGGGCGGCGGCATCCTGCACATCGAGACGCCACCCGAGCACCTGGTCACGAGCGGCGGGCTGTTCCACGGCTTCCAGTTGTGGGTGAACCTGCCGATGACGCTGAAGTACACACCACCCCGCTACCAGGACATCAACGGTGCTTCGGTAGCCCTGCTCTCCTCCGCCGACGGTGGCGCGTTGGTGCGCGTGATCGCCGGTGAGGTGGCCGGGCATGCCGGCCCGGGCAGCACCTACACCCCGATCACCCTCGTGCATGCCACGATCAGCCCCGGCGCCTCGCTCACGCTGCCGTGGCAGCCGGACTTCAACGCGCTCGCGTACGTCCTCGGTGGCAAGGGCACCGTCGGCTCCGCCGGCGGCGGCCGGCCGATCGAGAGCGGGCAGCTGGCCGTCTTCGGCGCGGGCGACACGCTCACCCTCACCGCGGGCCTGCACCAGGAGAGCCGCTCGCCGAACATGGACGTACTTCTGCTCGGCGGAAAGCCCATCCGGGAACCCATCGTCGCGTACGGCCCCTTCGTCATGAACACCCGCGCAGAACTGGTCAAGGCGTACGAGGACTACCAGGCCGGTCGGCTCGGCACCATCCCCGCCATCACCTCCCCGGTCCATGCCTCTGTGGTCGCAGACACCACTGCCGAATAGCCACCTCGTGCCGTGTGCGTTTGAACGATCAACCACTGTTAACCTTGGCGGGTGACGCGGTGGTTGTCCGATGAGGAACAACATGCCTGGCGGCGGCTGGCAGCGGTGGCGATGCTGCTGCCAGCCGCACTCGAGTCGCAGTTGCAGCGCGACTCCGACCTGACCCACTTCGGATACTGGGTGCTCGCCATGCTCTCCGAGGCACCAGACCAGTCGCTTCGGATGAGCGAACTCGCCTCGATGTCCAACGGGTCGCAATCACGGTTGTCGCATCTGGTGGCGAGGCTCGAGGACCGCGGCTGGGTGCGGCGCCAGCGGGTCGGCGAGGACGGGCGGGGCTTTCTCGCCGTTCTCACCGAAGCCGGGCGGGCCAAGGTCGTGGCCACCGCACCCGGCCATGTCGAAGAGGTCCGCTCCCTCGTCTTCGACGTACTCACCCCCGACCAGGTGCGCCAGCTCGACGAGATCTGCGACGCCCTGGTGACCCGCCTGACCAATGGCGACGCCCGCACGCGACCCAGCTGACCGGTGACCCGCCTGAGGCGGCGCTGATCCTGAGGGGGCGCTGAGCGTTCGCCGAACTCGCGACCGGCCGGGATACCGTGGAAGGCACGGCATCCCGGCCGGAATGCGAGGTATGACGATGGCACAGGGTTCCACGGGCCGGAAGGTGGCCGGGCTGGTCGCGGGGGCAGCCGCGACCGCCGCCGCGGTGTGGGCGGTCAAGGACATCCCGGCCCAGCTGGGCGGCGACCCGACCGCCGGTCCGCGCGGTGAGCGGATGCGTCGCTCCCCGCAGTTTCGCGACGGCAAGTTCCACAACACGGTGGCTGGCACGGCCGGCCAACCCAGTCTCAAGCTGCTGCGCGACTTCGTCACCGACATCCAGATCCGCAAGCCGAAGGGCCCGATCCCCCTGGTCCGTACCGTGGCCGAGCCGATCCCGCCGGGCACCGCAGGGCTGCAGGTCACCTGGTACGGGCACGCCTCCGCCCTGGTGGAGATCGAGGATTGCCGGGTGCTGATCGACCCGGTGTGGAGCGAGCGGGTCTCGCCGTCGCGCCTGGTCGGACCGACCCGGCTGCACGAGCCACCGGTGCCGCTGCACGCGATCGGCCCGGTCGACGCGGTGGTCATCTCACACGACCACTACGACCACCTGGACATGGCCACCATCCGGGCCCTGGCCGCCGACGAGATGACCACGTTCCTGGTGCCTCTCGGCGTGGGCGCCCACCTGGAACGATGGGGGCTGCCCTCGGAGCGCGTGGTCGAACTGGACTGGAACGAGAGCAGCACGGTGGCCGGCATCCGGTTCACGGTCACCCCGGCCCGGCACTTCTCCGGGCGCGGGCTGCGCCGGGACAACACGCTCTGGGGCTCCTGGGTGCTGGCCGGCGCGAAACGCCGCCTGTTCTATTCCGGCGACACCGGATACTTCGACGGCTTCGCCCGTATCGGCGAGGAGTACGGCCCGTTCGACGCGACCATGATCCAGGTCGGTGCGTACAGCGACAGCTGGCCGGACATCCACATGATGCCCGAGGACGGCCTGCGCACCCATCTCGACGTATGCGGGGGCGTGCTCATCCCGGTGCACTGGTGCACCTACATGCTGTCCTTCCACAGCTGGGCCGAGCCGATCGAACGGCTGTGGCGTGATGCCAAGGAACGCGGCGTGACGCTGGCCGTGCCGCGCCCCGGCGAGCGGGTGGACGTGGACAACCCGCCAGAGGTCACCCCGTGGTGGCAACCACTGTCCTGACCTGACAAGAGAACGAGCCGGGGTGTCGGACACCCCGGCTCGTTTCGTCGTGACTCGCTGTCAGGGCGTCGAAGTCGCGTCTTCCTGGGCCCGCTGGTGGGCGGCGGACACCGACCGCAGCGGCAGTTCGGGCAGGAAGAACACGACGACCAGGCCGACCACCATGATCGCCGCGGTGATCATGAAGACCAGGCTCATCGAGTCGGAGAAACCGACCTTGAACGGATGCGCCAGCGCGTCGGTCAACGTACTCACAAACGATGTGTCGTTGAGCGAGCCGCCCCCGCTGGCCGCGTCCCGCACGGCCTGCAGCTGTTCCGGGTGCGCGGCCGCGGCCGCCCTGAAGTCGGCGGTGGACGACGCCGCGGTGAACGCGTCCTTGATCTTGTTGGGCAGGACCCCGAACAGCACGGACAGGAACACCGCCGCACCCAACGTGCCGCCCATGGACCGGAAGAACGTGACCGCCGAGGTGGCCACCCCGATCTCCCGCGGCCCGGCCGCGTTCTGCACGGCCAGAATCATCGGCTGCATGTTGCCGCCAAGGCCGAGGCCCATCAGCACCATCACCAACGCGGTCCGCCAGAACGGCGTGTCCGCGCCGACCTGGATGAACAGCAGCAGCGCGACCAGCATCAGGGCACTGCCCACGATCGGGAAGATGCGATACCGCCCGGTCCGGGCGATGAGCTGACCACAGAGCACCGAACCGGCCATGATGCCGATGACGAACGGGATGAGTTCGAGGCCACCCTTGGTGGGGCTTGCGCCCAGCACAATCTGCAGGTATAGCGGCAGGCAGATGAACGCACCGAACATCACCATGCCGAGGATGAAGCTGCTCGCCGAGCCGATGGCAAAGGTACGGATCCGGAACAGCCGCAACGGCAGCAGCGCCTCGTCCTTGTAGTAGCGCTCGATCGCGACGAACGCCACCAGACCGACCACGCCGATGGCGTAACAGAGTATCGACGACGCGGAACCCCAGCCCCAGCCGCGGCCCTGCTCGGCCACGATGAGAATCGGCACCAGGCCGACGATCAGCGCCACCGCGCCCGGCCAGTCGATGCGGTGGTCGGTGCGCTTGTGCGGGATGTGCAGCACCCTGATGATGACCACCATCGCAGCGGCCGCGATCGGCACGTTGATGTAGAAGATCCAGCGCCAGCCGGCCACGCCGAACAGAGTGTCCGCGCCGGCGAAGAAGCCGCCCAGCACCGGGCCGAGCACGCTGGACGTGCCGAACACCGCCAGGAAATAGCCCTGGTACCTGGCCCGCTCTCGCGGCGGCACGATGTCACCGATGATGGCCAGCGCCAGGGCCATGAGGCCGCCGGCGCCGATGCCCTGCACGGCCCGGAACGCCGCCAGTTCGTACATCGACTGGGCCAGGCCACACAGCGCCGAACCGACGATGAACACCGCGATCGCGAACAGGAAGAACGGCTTGCGCCCATAGATATCGGACAGCTTGCCGTAGAGCGGGGTGGAAATGGTCGATGTGATGAGGAAGGCGGTCGTCGCCCAGGCCTGCAACGAGAAGCCGCTGAGGTCGTCGGCGATCGTCCGCATGGCCGTGGTCACGATGGTCTGGTCCAGAGCGGCCAGGAACATGCCCATCAGCAGGCCGACGAGGATGGTGACAATCTGGCGATGGGTTAGGGCCGCAGGTGCTGGCTCGGACGTACTCGTCCGCACCTCTGCTGACTGGGTCACTCGCTCTCCTGGCGTGATGCGACGCCCCCCGGGCGCCGCGGAGTGTCAAAGCTGGGGTGAAGGGTTGTCGGCGTCCTGGTTCTCGGCAGCTCGCCGTTCCAGGGCCTGGTTGAAATCGCCGAACATGCGGGCGAAACCGTCGATACGGTCGAAATCCCATTCGGCCAAGGCGGCTGCCACGGCACGCAGGCGGTGTTGGGATAATTGTTCGCACAGCGCCCGCCCCCGCTCGGTCAGGGCAAACAGGCGGGCCCGGCGGTCGGCCGGGTCGGGATCACGCCGGACCAGGCCGATCTTGACCAGTTCGGCGGCCTGCCGGCTCACCGTGGACTGGTCGACGGCTCTGGCGTCGGCGAGTTCGCCCAGTCGTTTGGGGCCATCGGTCAGCGGCCACAGCAGCAACCACGACGCACGATCCAGGCCGGCAGGGTTGGCCTGGTTCGCTTTGATCAAGCGGACGAACCGTAGGACCTCATCCACCACCGCTGCCGTGGCGGTTGCCCGGGGGCCGGACAATCCATCCACGGCGGCCCGTGCCGCATCGGCCTGTGCTCGCATGGTTGCACCATACAAGTAATGGACGACAACCCGACGGACAGAACTGTCCGATGAGACTTCAGACACGTGTGTCGTCGGTCTCCCGCGGGCCGCGCAGGGGTAAGGATGTCTGGACCGCCGGCGGCTACCCCTTCGCGTACCGGCACAAAACGTCCGGCGCCTCCCCCACGCCGGCGGAAAGGTTTGACATGGCTGTCAACGGATTCGTCAGCGCGATCATTGTTGGCATGATCGTCGGCGTGCTGGGTCGCCTGTTGATCCCCGGCAAGCAACCGATCGGCATCGTGCTCACCCTGCTCGTCGGCATCGGAGCCGCGTTTCTCGGTACGTTCGTGGCCGGCCGGACCGGCATTACGTACGAATACGGCATCGACTGGTTCGAGTTGCTCATCCAGGTGGTCGTGGCCGGCATCGCGGTCGCTCATCCTGACCGCCGTCTTCCGCCGGCAGATAACCCCGACCACCGCACGCCCGCGCGCCCGCTCCGGCTCCGGCTCCCGCTCCGGCTCCCGCTCGCGCAAGCGCAGCTAAGGCGCACGTGCGATGCCCACGTGATCGTGGAAGCGCGGCCACCGAATCCGGTAGCCGGACTTCCATCCTCAACTGGCGCACCGCCCATCGGACGGGACGAACCGGCTGAACCGCCACAGTTCGCCGCACGCCTCGGTAGGGTCGCGGGGGTGGAACTAGGCGTCTACGACCTCGGCGAGTTGTTCGCGGACCCGCGCACCGGGCATGGGGTCGACCCGCGGCAGCGCCTGCGTGACCTGGTCGAGGAGGCGGAGCTGGCCGACCAGGTCGGGCTGGACGTGTTCGGCGTCGGCGAACACCACCGGCCCGATTTCGCCGTCTCGGCGCCCGCTGTGGTGCTGGCCGCGATAGCCGAACGCACCCACCGGATCCGGCTCACCAGCGCCGTGTCGGTGCTGTCCTCCGACGACCCGGTCCGGGTGTTCGCCGAGTTCGCCACGCTGGACCTGCTCTCCGCCGGCCGCGCCGAGATCATGGCCGGACGGGGTACGTTCACCGAGTCGTTCCCCCTGTTCGGCTACGCGCTGGACGACTATGACGACCTGTTCGGGGAGAAGATCGAACTCCTGCTGCACATCCGCGAACAGGACCGGGTGACGTGGTCTGGGAGGCATCGGCCGGCGCTGCGGGACCAGGGTGTCTACCCTCGCCCGCTGCAGGAGCGGCTGCCGGTGTGGATCGCGGTGGGCGCCGACCCGCGCTCCGCGATGCGGGCCGGCACCCTCGGCACCGGGCTGGCCATCGCGATCATCAGCGGCCAGCCCGAACAGTTTGTCGCCCTCGCCGAGGTCTACCGCGAGGCGGGCCGCCTGGCCGGGCACCAGGACCTGGCCGTCGGCATCAGTTCGCACACCTTCGTCGCGGACGGCTCCCAGCAGGCGGCCGACATCTACTTCCCCCACTACGCGGCCATGATGGGCGCGATCGGGCAGGACCGCGGCTGGGGGCCCGGACCGACCCGGGAACAGTTCGAGGCGTCGCGGCGACCCGACGGCGCGTTGCTGGTCGGCGCCGCCGAGCAGGTGGCCGAGAAGATCGTCCGCCAGCACGCCATCTTCGGTCACCAGCGGTTCCTGGCTCAACTGTCGGTCGGCACCGTGCCGCATCACCATGTCATGCGCGCGATCGAGCTGTTCGGCACCGAGGTCGCCCCGATGGTCCGCGACGAACTGCGGGCCACCGGCGCGGCCACCAGCCGGCCGGCGACCTAGCCGGCAACCGCTACGGCCGGCCGATGCTGTGAATCGGCCAGGCGTCGATCGTGGTCATACGCACAAAATCACCGAAGTTGGGTGCGTTGATCACTTTTCCGTCACCGACGTACATCGCCACATGGTGCAGGTCGCTGAAGTAGAACACCAGGTCGCCGATCTGGATGTCGGCCCGGTTCACGTACGGCATGGACCGGCGCTGGGCCGCCGCGTTGTGCGGCAGGTACACGCCCACCTGCTTCCACCCGGCCAGGACCAGGCCCGAGCAGTCGTACGAGTTGGGCCCCGCGGCCGCCCAGACGTAGGGCTTGCCGGCCTGCGCGCAGGCGAACGCGGCGGCCTTGTAGCCGTTGGTCGGCAGGTATTCGGCCGGGCACGTCCACGGCCGGTACTTGCCCTGCGCCCCGCCGCCCGCGCCGTATGCCTGGACACGCAGTTTCTGCAGCTCGGAGAGCTTCGCCTCGATGGTGGTGCGGCGCTGCGCCAGGTCTGCGTCCTGCTTGGCCAGGTCCGCCACGAGCAGGTCGATCGGGGCCTTCTGCGCGTCGTAGGTGGACTTGAGCTTGACCACCTCGGACACCGAGTCGGACTCGCTGCGCGCCAGCATGTCGAGGAAGGTCAACTGCGCGGCGAAATGCTCGGGGCTACCGGCGTTCAGCAGCGCACCGAAACTGTCCGCCGGACCGCCCATGTACGCGCGCTGCGCGATGACGCCGACCCGCAGCATGGCCAGGTCGACCTCGCGCTGCAACGGCGCGATCTGGTTCTGCAACTGCTCCTGCTGGGCCTTGTTGCGCTGGTACTGGTCGTGGATCGCGTTGTACTGCTCGATCAGCGGCTCCGCCTCGTTCCAGGCGGTGGCGATCTGCGCCTCCACCTCGGCCACGGTCGGGTCGGCGTGCGCGTTGGTTCCGCCGAGAACCAGAGTGACCATGATGGCCACGGTGGACGCCAGAACGCTCCTGCGAAGACTGCGCACTCGTGAAGGGGGCACGGGATGACACTCTAGGAACGTCCATTCGCACCGGACAACTTGAGCCACGGGCCGGGTGTAGGCGATGTCGGACAATTTTCATGATTCAGCAATCCAGTCACAGCGTTGAACCCTCCCGGGGGCACGTCGTCGGCTTGGCGCGACTGCCGCGCCGGTCGATGGCGGCGGTACGTTATGCGGCGTGACCGCGACGCAGTGCGGCCACGCCGAGCCACCCGACCCCCTCAGGAGGCCCCGTGCCCACCCGCGATCACGGCTCCATCCGCGCTCACGGCCCCATCCGTGCCGCCCGCGATCAGGAGCGGTCCCGTGACCAGGGCGAACAGCGCATCAGGGCGGTCACCATCGGCCTCGCCGTGGCGAGTGTGGCCGGCACCCTCGCCGTGGGCGCGGCGGCCTGGGCCAAGGAGTCCGACAAGGCGCCGGCGGACAACCCGACCCCGCCTGCCACGCCCGGACCCAGCGGCGCGCCGGGGCCGGCGGGCTCCGGGGCACCCCCGGCCCAGCAACCCGGAGACCAGGCACCGACCGACCAGCAGCCCGCGCCGGCGGACAGCCCACAGATGCAGCCGCCGCCCGGTGATGTGAACCGGGGCAGTGGGTCCGGCCGAGCCACTTCCGGGGGGACCTGAGCATGCCGCTGGTGGAAACGCTGCCCGTCACCGCGGACGTGGCCCAGTGGTCGATCTGGAGCACGACGGCCCGACTTGTGGTGACCGACCCGTCGGCGCTGGTGGAGGCCCGCCGCCTGGTCGACGATCTGCTCGCCGAGGTGGAGCTGGCCTGCAGCCGGTTTCGGGACGACTCGGAACTCGCCCGCGTGCACCGGGCGGGTGGCCGGCCGGTGCTGGTCAGCGACCTGCTCGCCGACCTCGTCCGGGCTGGCCTGGACGCGGCCCGGCGCAGCGGTGGCGACGTGGACCCCACGGTCGGCACGCTGATGGAGGCGCTCGGTTATGACCGCGACTTCGCAGAACTGGCGGGGTGCGACGGGCTGCCGGCAGTGCGGTGGCATCCGGGCCCGGACTGGCGGGCGGTGGTCCTCGACGGAGCGCGGCTGACCGTGCCCGCCGGCACCCGGCTCGACCTGGGTGCCACCGCCAAGGCCTACGCGGCCGACGCGGCAGCCGCCCGAGTGGCCGCCCGGCTCGGCGTGGGTGTGCTGGTCAGCCTGGGCGGCGACATCGCCACCGCGGCACAGTCCCCGCCCGGCGGTTGGCAGATCCTGGTGCGCGACCGACCTGGCGATCCACAATGTACGGTCGCGGTGCCGGCCGGCACGGCGGTGGCGACGTCCAGCACGGTCAGCCGCCGGTGGTCGCGCGGTGGTTATCCGCGCCACCACATCGTCGACCCGCGCACCGGTGAGCCGGCCGAGCCGGTCTGGCGTACGGCCACCGCGGCCGCGGCCCGCTGCGTAGACGCGAACACGGCCACCACCGCGGCACTCGTGCGCGGACGCGGTGGCGTCGACTGGCTGCGCCGTACCGGCCTGCCGTCCCGGCTCGTCGGCGCCGACCTGACGGTCGTGACGCTCAACGGCTGGCCGTCCGCGGAGCCGGGAGACGGCGATGAGTGAAGGATTCATCGACTCGCTGTGGTACCTGGCCCGCGGCACCGGCGTGGTCTGCCTGGTCATGATGACGGTGTCGATGGTGCTCGGCATCGGTAGCCGGTCGGGCCGCCCGGCCTTCGGCCTGCCCCGGTTCGCGGTCGCCCTGGTGCACCGCAACGCGTCACTGATCGCGCTCGGTCTGGTGCTCCTCCACATGACGAGCCTGTTCTTCGACCCGTACGCGCAGCTGAAACTGCTCGACCTGGTCATCCCGTTCAAGGCCGTGTACCGGCCACTCTGGCTGGGGCTGGGCACGCTGGCCGCGGACATCCTGCTTGTCGTCGTGCTGACCAGCCTGTGGCGGGCCCGGATCGGGGTGCGGACCTGGCGGACCATCCACTGGGTGTCGTACGGGCTCTGGCCGGCGGCGTGGCTGCACGGCCTCAACACCGGCAGCGACAGCGAGTCGCTGTGGATGCGGCTGGTCATCATCGTCACCGCCGCCGCGGTGGCCGCGGCCGTGGTGTGGCGGGTCCTGCCCGGATTCGCCGAGGGTTCCCGGCAACGGCTGCGGCCGGCGAAGACTGACGCCGGGGCGGGCCGCCGATGACCCATCACGTACAGGCGTCGGCCCGCCGGGGTGGCCCGGCCCCGGCCGGACACCGCCGGCTGTTGCTCGGATCGGTCACGGAACTGTCCGAGCACGAGCGCATGCACGGACCTTGCCGTGGCACGGCGCCGCCGGCCGGCTCACCGGTACGGTCGAGGCGGCTGGCCTGACCGGGCGCGGCGGGTCGGCTTTCCCGACCTGGCGCAAGCTCGCCATGGTGGCCAAGGGACGCCGGCCGCTGGTCATCGCCAACGGCGCCGAGGGGGAACCGGCCAGCTCGAAGGACCGCACCCTGATCCAGCACTCGCCGCATCTGGTGCTCGACGGCCTGCAACTCGCGGCCGAGGCGGTGGGCGCCCGGCGGGTCTACTTCTACGCACCGCTCGACATCGCGAACTGGATCGCCGAGGTCGCCGGCAGACGCCGGGCCGCCAACTGGGACCGGATCTCGATGGACATCGTCGCCTCGCCGGCGGCGTTCATCTCCGGCGAGGAGTCGGCGGTGGTCTGCGCGGTCGAGGGTCTGGTCGCCAAACCGCGCGACACCCCGCGCCGGGTGCTCGAGGAGGGCGCGCACGGCCGGGCGACCCTGGTGCAGAATGTGGAGACACTGGCGCATCTGGCACTGATCGCCCGGCACGGCGCCGGCTGGTTCCGCGAACAGGGCGTACCCGAGGAGCCGGGCACCTTTCTCGCCACCGTGTCCGGCGGGGTGGCCGAACCCGGCGTTTACGAGGCGCCGTACGGGGTGCGGCTGGCCGGTCTGCTGTCGGCCGCGGGCGGGCCGACGCAACCCCTGCAGGCGGTACTCATCGGTGGCTACCACGGCGCCTGGGTGCCCGCGGTCGGGGAACTGCCGCTGCTGCGCTCGGCGCTGCAAAGGTTCAACGCCGCACCGGGGGCCGGTGTGGTGATCGCGCTGCCGGCCAGCGCCTGCGGGCTGGTCGAGAGCGCCAAGGTTGCCAGCTACCTGGCCGGCGCGTCGGCCGGACAGTGCGGACCCTGCGTCAACGGACTCCCCCGCATCGCCAGCACGTTGACCCGGCTGGCTGACGGCGACCGCAACGCCGGCTTGGCCGCCGAGGTGGACCGGCTGGCCAGGGTGGTCAACGGTCGCGGCGCCTGCCACCACCCGGACGGCACCAGCCGGTTCGTGCGCAGCACGCTGCGGGCCTTCGCGGCGGAGGTCGACCTACACCTGGCCGGTCGGTGCCGGGTCCGCGAAGGACGTACCGCATGAGGCTGCACATCGACTGGACCTCGTGCGACGGGCGAGGGCTGTGTACCGAACTGTTGCCGGAACTGCTGGACCGCGACGACTGGGGATATCCCATCCCGCGGGAGGGCCCGGAGCCCACCGTCCCGGTGCCGCTGCGGTCGATGGCCCGGCGCGCGGTGAGCCAGTGCCCGCGTCTGGCCCTACGACTGCTCACCGACGAGCGGCGCGAGCACAAAGAACCCTGAAGCTGAAATGCCTCAAGAAGTGTGACGATGGACTGCACGCGCGCCCAGGCCGTGCTAAAGTCGGCGCGTAGTAGTTTTCGGTTCCCAGAGACTGTGTCAGCGCCTGGTGGATTGTAACCCCGGGCGCTTTTTGGTGTGGGCGTGCCCAGGCCACGCGGTAATGGGACCGTAGGTCAAGGAGAAAGCAATGGTTGTCGGCACGGTCAAGTGGTTCAACGCAGAAAAGGGCTACGGCTTCATCACCCCTGATGGCGGCGGAAACGACGTCTTCGCGCACTTCTCGGCGATCGCGACCAGCGGTTACCGCAGTCTCGATGAGAACCAGCGGGTGGAGTTCGAGATCACCCAGGGCCCCAAGGGCCCGCAGGCCGAGAACATCCGGCCTGTCTGACTCAGCGACGTGACCTGAGGTAGGTCCGGTCTCACCCCGGGCCTACCTCAGGTGAAGCTGTTTCGCTTTCGCGTACACCCGTGTCGGGTGTGCGCGGCGCATGCGTGCCGGTCGCGGGCGCCTGCCAAGGTTTCGTGAGCTCCTGCCAACGTTTCGTGGGCTCCAGCCACGCCTTGAGTCGGACGGCCGGTTCCACATGTTGGGTCACCGCCGAGCCGAACCGGCCGTGCGGACAGGCCCGGGCCACGGCCAGGGCATCCGCTGCGGTGCCCACCTCCCGCAACCGGGCGGCGGGCCGAACCACCAACCGGCGGGCCAGCAACGCGGCCAAGGTCAGCGCGTGGGTGTCCGGAGTGGACACAGGGATATCGCGCAGGACCGCGCCGGCCTGCGGGTCACGCAGCGCCAGCGCCCACCAGCCACCGCCCCCAGCCGGGCCGAGCACCGCGTCGGCCCCGATCAGGCTGAGCGCGATCCGATCGAGCAACGCAGGCGTGATCTGCGGAGTGTCCACGCCGATCAGCAGCGTGGGTACGCCGGGCAGCGCGGTGTCCACAAAGGCGTTGGCCAACCGTTGGGCCAGGCCGTCCCCTCGCTGCCCGACGACGCACCAGCCGGCCGGCACCGAATAGTGTCCACTCAGGACAAGCGTGCGCCGGATGGCCCGGGTCGCGCCGACCGCGTCAAGGGTGTCGGCCAATGAGGCCTCGGCGACCGCGGCGGCCTGTGCGGGAGTACACGGTGGACAGAGCCCGGTCTTCGCCTGGGCCGAGGGCTGCTGGGCGATGACCAGGATCTGCACGTCAGCCTCCCCATATCCGGTCCACCAGCCCCACCGCGCTCGGCGGGGTTGCGCCGAGGACGCATAGTGGGAAGTCCGGCTGGGCATCCCCAGGGAGTGGACATGACTGATACGGACATCGCCGTCACCATCGTCGCCGCCCTCGCCATCGTGGTCGGCATCTTCGGCACGTTCATCCCGTTCGTTCCTGGCCTGGTGCTGAGCTGGCTGGGCATACTCCTGTGGGCCATCGTCGCCGACGGCGGTCCGGTCAAGTGGCTGTTCTTCGGCATCGCCACGTTCGTCGCGGTGCTCGGCACGATCTTGAAGTATCTGCTCCCCGGGCGGAACATGAAGCGTGACGGGGTCACCACGCGGACAATGCTGGCCGGCGCCATACTCGGCGTCATCGGCTTTTTCGTCGTCCCGGTGATCGGCCTGTTCCTGGGCTTCGTACTCGGCGTCTTCCTGGCCGAGATGGCCAGCCTCCACGACGCCAAACTGGCCTGGCCAGCCACGTGGACGGCGGTCAAGGCAGTCGGAATGTCCATGCTCGTGGAGGTAGTCGCCGGATTGCTCATCCTGGTCACCTTCGTCGCCGGCGTCCTGGTCACCTGACCGCGCCCGCACCCAGAACCGTGGTCGCCCGAGTACCGCATCCCGTGGCCGGACGCGCATGGTCGAGTGTGAGGTGGACGATTTACGGCGAAACTGCCGGCAAGGGCGTCCCAGGGGTCAATGCAGACGCACCGGCCGCGCTGGGTGCGGGGGCGAGCATGGGTTGGGCCGTTTGCCGGCGCCCACGGTCGGTGCGGCCTAGCGTGGACGAAGGAGAACGATGGGAGGAGGCAGAGACCATGGCCAAGGCTAGAGATGTCATGCACCTCGGCGCCGACTGCATCGACCAGAACGAGACGCTGGCCGCCGCGGCCGAACTGATGCGCGACCTGCACGTGGGCGCGCTGCCGATCTGCGGGCCGGACAACCGTCTACATGGGATAATCACGGACCGCGACATCGTGGTAAACGTGATTGCCGAAGGACTTGACCCGCAGATGACCACCGCGGGTGAGCTGGCCAAGGGTACGCCCATCTGGGTGGACGTGGACGCCGACACCGACGAGGTGATCCGGGTGATGACCGAGTCCGCCGTGCGGCGGGTTCCGGTGCTCGAGGAACACCAGTTGGTGGGCGTCATCAGCGAGGCGGACCTGGCCGTGTCGTTGTCGGACGACAAGATGAAGCAGTTCGCGGAGAGCATCTACAGCGCGCCGCCCAACAGCTGACAGCCGAACAGCTGACATGTGTGAGAACTCACGAGTCGGCGGCGGGGCGGACCGGCATCCGAGTGACCTACGGTCAACGGCATGCGCGGTTCTCCCGCCGCTGGCCGTCCACAGTGGCCAATCGCGGCCCTGCTCACGATGTCGGCCGCGGTCTTCCTGTCGGTGACCACCGAACTTCTTCCCACCGGGCTGCTGCCCGCGATGAGTCGGGACCTGGGTGTCACCGAGGGCCAGCTCGGCCTGCTGGTCACCGCGTTCGCCCTGATGGTGGCGTTGTTCGCGGCGCCACTGGGGATGGCAGTGGGCCGGGTGCCGCGGCGCGCGCTCATGACGGCAGCCCTGCTCGGCTACGCGTTGTGCAACGCGGTCACCGCCTGCAGCGACAGCTATTCCCTCACCCTGGCGGCCCGGATGGTCGGTGGTCTCACCCATGGCGTGTTCTGGGGCATGCTGGCCGGTTACGCCGGGCGGATCGTGTCGCCGGACCGGATCGGCCGGGCCGTAACGATCATGTCCGCGGGCGGTACCGCCGCCGTGCTGGTCGGTGTGCCGAGCGGAACCGCACTCGGCGTGGCGCTGGGCTGGCGGACGGCGTTCCTGCTGTTTGCGGGCTCGTCGGTGGCCCTCGCCCTGCTCGTGCTCCGCCTGCTGCCGCCGGTGCCCGGGTCGGCGCGGACCGCCACGATCCGGCTACGCCGGGTGCTGCGGCTGCCGGGGATGGCCCTGCTGGTCGTGGTCACCGCCGTGACCATGTTGGGGCAGTTCAGTTTCAGCACATACGTCGCACCGTTCCTGCTGCGCGCCGGGGTCTCGGAGAAGGGCATCGGGCCGGCCCTGGCCGCGAGCGGCGCAGTCGGTGTGCTGGGCCTGGTGATGGCTGGCGCCTTCGTGGACCGCCGACCGCGGGCGGCCATGCTGGCTGGCGCGGCCGCGCTGGTGAGTGCTTTCGCAATCCTCTCCGTGTTCGGCACCTCGGTCGTACCGGCGGTGATCGGCATCGCGGCGACCGGCCTGGCGATGGGTTGCCTGCCGATCTTCCTGCAGACGACCACCCTGCGGGTCGCGCCGGACGCGCCGGAACAGGCGTCCGCACTCAACGCGTCGGCCTTCAACGCGGGCATCGCCGGCGGTGCCGTGCTCGGCGGCGCCGCCCTCGACCAGTGGGGTCCGGGCGTGTTGCCGGTGATAGCCTGCGCTCTCACTGGACTCGGCCTGGTCGCTCTCTGCTTCCACCGCGGGCTGGGACCCACAGCGCTCAGCGCACCCACCCCGGCCACCGCACCAACCCCAGCCACCGCACCCACCCCAGCCGCCGTACCGACCCCGGCCGCGTCAGCCTGACCAGCCACCCCGACCCTACCGGCCCACGGTCGATGCGTCGGGCGGGCGTTGCCAGTGCGCGGCGCCTCACGTACAGTTCGTTGGCTTCCTGACCAGAGGATCTGTGCATGCCCAGCGAGCATCCCGGCGCCCCCGGGCCGCACGGTACTTCGCGGCCGCGCCGGCCCGGCACGATGCGCCGGCCCACGATGATTGACGTCGCCCACCATGCCGGCGTCAGTCTCAAGACCGTGTCCAGAGTGGTCAATGGTGAGGCCTCCGTGGCCCGGGAGCTCGTCGACCGGGTGCTCGCCTCGGTGGCCGAGTTGGGCTTCCGGCGCAACGACATCGCCCGCACCCTGCGCTCCGGCGAGGTGAGCCGGACCATCGGGCTACTCATCGAGGAGATCGCGAACCCGTTCTACGCGGCCATCGCCGGGGTGGCCGCGGACATCGCGGCCGAGCACCGCACCCTGCTGATCACCGTCTCCTCCGAAGAGGATCCGGATCGGGAGAAGGCGCTGCTGCTCAACCTGTGCCAGCGGAGGGTGGACGGGTTGCTCGTGGTGCCGGCCGGCCACGACCATTCGTACCTGCGCCCGGAGGTCCAGAATGGGCATCCCGGTGGTGTTCCTGGACCGGCCACCGCGACAACTGCTGGCCGACACGGTCCTGGTGGACAACAAGGGCGGCAGCCAGATGGCCGTGCAGACCCTGCTCGACCAGGGGCATCGCCGGGTCGGCATCCTGCTTGACTCGCTGTCCACCTACACCATGCAGGAACGTCTGGCTGGAGCGCAGGCGGCGCTGGCCATCGCCGAGGTCCGCTTCGACGAGGCACTCGTGCGCGACGCGGTGAAGACACCGGCGCAGGCGGCCGTCGCGGTGGACGACATGCTCGCCTACCCGGACCCGCCGACGGCGTTCTTCTGCCTGAACAACCGCTTGACCGTGGGCGCCCTGCAGGAACTGTGGCGGCGTGGCAGCGAGGTCGGGCTGATCGGGTTCGACGATTTCGAATTTTCCCATCTGATGCCGCGGCCGTTCTCGGTCATCGCGTACGACCCGGCCGAATTGGCCCGGGTCGCCACGGACCAACTGTTCCGACGCATCGGCGGAGACCAGTCCTGGCCGGCCACCACGGTGCTGCCCACGCATCTGGTACATCGCGGCCTGGCCGGAGGTCCGCTTCGCGGCTAGCGAGAGACAACGTTGTCCAGCCGGGCCCAAGCGGCGGACCCCAATCGCCAGGATTGGACGGCCCAAAGCGTCGTATCGGAATGGAAACGAAGCCGAAACCCAGATTGACAACACCTGTCACTCCGACCACAGTGGCCCTGAGATCGCCCTTGAGACAACGATGTCATGTTCGGATCGGAGGAAGTATGCGTCTTTCCAGGCGTGTTGCTGTCGCCGTGGTAGGGCTGTCCGCGCTCCTCGCGGCCACTGCCTGCGGCTCCGGCAACGATCCTGCTGGTGGCAGCGGCGCCACCAAGGACGTGGAGGTTTTCACCTGGTGGGCTGACGGTGGCGAGAAGCTCGGCCTCGACGGTCTGGTCAGCACTTTCGGCACCGACTGCAAGGACTTCACGTTCCTCAACGGAGCCATCGCCGGTGGTGCCGGCTCGGCGGCCAAGACCGTGCTCGCCCAGCGGCTGCAGACCAACGACCCGCCGGCCACCTTCCAGGCCCACGCCGGGGCGGAGCTGGCCGACTACATCAACGCCGGCCAATTGGAAGACCTCAGTAGCGAGTACAAGGACTGGGGCCTTGACAACGCCTTCCCGAAGGGCCTCATCGACAACCTGACCGTGGACGGGAAGATCTACTCCGTGCCGGCCAACATCCACCGCGCGAACGTGCTGTGGAGCAACAAGACCGTGGTGGCCAGCGCCGGCATCGCCAAGGACGCGACCACCCTCGACGCGTTCTTCGCCGACCTCGACAAGCTCAAGGCCAAGAACGTCACCCCGCTGGCGCTCGGCAAGGACTGGACGCAGCTGATGCTGTTCGAGTCCGTACTCATCAGCGACCTGGGCGCGGACAAGTTCACCGGCCTGTGGAACGGCAAGACCGACTGGGCGGGCGCCGACGTCACCAAGGCCATCGGTGACTTCAAGAAGCTGCTCACCTACACCAACACCGACCGCGACACGTTCGACTGGACCGACGCGGAGAAGATGGTGCAGGAGGGAAAGGCCGGCTACCAGCTCATGGGTGACTGGGAAGCCGCCGACCTGGACGCCAAGGGCTTCAAGGACTACGGCTACTCGGTGTTCCCGGGCAACACCGGCACCTTCCAGTGGCTCGCCGACTCGTTCGTACTGCCCAAGGGTGGCCCGAACCCCGACGGCACCAAGTGCTGGCTGAAGACGGTGGGCAGCGCCGCGGGCCAGAAGGCATTCAACACCAAGAAGGGCTCCATCCCGGCCCGTACCGACGCGGTCGCGTCGGACTACCCGGCCTACCAGCAGGCGGCCATCGCCGACTGGAAGAGCCTGGACCAGGTTCCCTCCTGCGCCCACGGCTCGGCCTGCTCGCAGGGCTTCCAGGGCGCGGCCAACACGGCCATGGGCAAGTTCTCCAGCGATGGTGACGCGGCCGCGCTGCAGAGCGCGTTCGTGGCCGCGGCCAAGCAGTTCGGCGCCAAGAAGTAGTCCAGACTGGCCGTGCGGCGGGACAGGAAACTGTCCCGCCGCGCGGTCATGTGTACGAGGGAGCCGTTGATGAGCAAGAGGATGCGGCAATGGGCCCCGGGCCTGCTGTTGCTGTCGCCTTCATTGATCCTGCTGGCGGTGTTCGTCTACGGACTCATCGGCTGGACCATCAATCTGTCCCTACAGGACAAACACAACGCGCGTGACAGCAAAGGTTACGTCGGCCTGGACAACTACACCACACTGTTCACCAACGACATCAGCGACCGGTTCGTCCATTCGCTGAAGAACCTTGGCGTGTTCACCGTGGTGTTCATCGGCGGCACCATTCTGATGGGCCTGCTGTGGGCGCTGCTGCTCGAACGCGGCGCGCGGGCCGAGGGCTTCTTCCGCACCGTCTACCTGTTCCCGATGGCGGTGTCGTTCGTCGCCTCCGGTGTGGTGTGGCGCTGGCTGATGAACTCCGCCACGGGCGACAACGCCGGCGGTCTCAACGCCATCTTCCACGGCCTTGGTCTCAGCTTCCTGGAGAACCGGTGGTGGACTGATCCCAACTGGGGCATGGCCGCGATGGCACTGCCCGCCATCTGGCAACTGTCCGGCTACGTCATGGCCCTGTTCCTGGCCGGTTTCCGGGGCATCCCGAACGAGCTGCGCGAGGCGGCCATGGTCGACGGGACCACCACCTACCAGCTCTACCGGCACGTGCTGTTCCCGCAGTTGACCCCGGTCGCCCTGTCCGCGCTGATCATCACCGGGCACATGTCGATGAAGATGTTCGACCTGATCATGTCGGTGTCGGGCGCGCAGTACATCACCGAAGTGCCGGCGGTGTACGTGTGGCAGACCCTGCTCACCAACGACCAGGCCAAGGCCGCCGCCATTTCGGTCTTCCTGCTACTGGTCGTGGCCCTGGTCATCGTGCCCTACCTCATCCACGTCAACCGGGCGGAGAAGCGCTCATGACAGCCACGCTCGCCACTCCCCCCGGCCAGGACACGGTCCGCGCCGCGACGAAACCGCCGCGTTCGAGCGGTTCGATGCTCGCCCGCACGGTACGTTATGCGGCCCTGATCGCCTTCGTGATCGTCCTGCTGATGCCGCTGTACGTACTGGTGGTCACCAGCTTCAAGTCGGGCCGGGAGATCGGCGTCAACGGCCAGTGGACCTTCCCCGAGCAGTGGACGCTGGCCAGCTGGCAGAAGGCCTGGAACGCGCTGTCGGCATCGTTCCTACGGACCTTCGAACTGGCCATCCCGGTCGCGCTGATCTCGTCGTTCATCGGCGCCGCCAACGGATTCGTGCTGGCCCGCTGGCGCTTCCCCGGCGCGGACGTGGTCTTCACGCTGATCCTGTTCGGCATGTTCATCCCGTACCAGGCGGTGATGATCCCGCTCGGCGAGGTGCTCAACTGGATCAGCATCAACCTGCTCGAGCTGCCCTCGGGCATCCCGAGGCTGATCCTGGTCCACATCATCTACGGCATCCCGATCTGCACCCTGATCTTTCGCAACTACTACGCCACCACGGTGCCGGTCGAGCTGATCGAAGCGGCCAATGTGGATGGTGCCGGGATGCTGCGGACGTTCCGGTCGATCGTTTTACCGGTCTCGATCCCGGGCTTCGTGGTCACCATCATCTGGCAGTTCACCTCGTCCTGGAACGACTACCTGTTCGCGATCTTCCTGTCGAACACCCGCAACGGCCCGATCACGATCGCTCTCAACGCCCTGGCCGGCGCCCAGTCTCCGGACTATGCCGCGTCGATGGCCGGCGCATTGATCACGTCGCTGCCCACGCTCGTGGTCTACATCCTGCTCGGCCGCTGGTTCATCGGTGGCCTGATGGCCGGCTCCGTCAAGAGCTAGCGCCTTGACCACATACGTTGCTAGCTGGCGTTGAGGCTGGGTCCGGTAACGAGAACTCCCTTGGGGTCGAGGCGGTCGCAGAAGATCGGCAGCGCCACGGTCGCGCCCATGGACGCGGCGTCATTGATTTCGGGGATCGAGGCGATAGCCACGACCGCGCCGTGGTCACGGGTAGAGGTGCTCAGGCTCACGGGATTTCGCCACGCCGGCTTGCTGTCGTCAAAAAACCAGTAGTAGCTCGCGCCCACGCCGTTGACGACGCGGCCTTCGCCGGCCCAACTGAACCACCGCCACCCGGGCGGCGCAAAGATGACGACCTCCAGGTCACATTCGGTGGGAATGGAACCGCCGTCCTCGACCGCCCACTCGACGTCGATCACCACCACCTTGCCAGGGACATCGACACCGAAGTTGTTCTCTGGCACCGCATCTCTGAACCGACGTACGACGAGGTCGTCTGACAGGGCGCCGCCGTCGACTATGCGAGCGTGACCGCTGACCGCCACCGACGGCGGCGACCAGCGCTTCTGCTGCCTCTCGATGATCAAAAAGGTGGCGAAGCCCGCGACCAACACTGATAGAAGAATCCCTATCAATCGTCTAGTTCGCCAAAGCGGGGGCGCGTGCTCCGCCACGATCAGTTCACTCCTCACAGGGGGTCACGGTGTTGGAGCCCGTGTCCAATTCACCGACACGGTACTCCGGTAGACCTGCTCAAGCGCTGGTGCCAGAGGCGATACGCTGTCGGTGTGGACCTGCCGATGACCAAGTCAGGCGCGGCCGGTTTCGCCGCACTGCGTCAATGCCCCGCCGAGACACTGTTGGCGTTCGACTTCGACGGCACCCTGTCCCCCATTGTGGACGATCCCGGTCAGGCCCGTCCGCTGCCGCGTACGATCATCGCGCTCCGCCGGCTGTCCACCCAGGTCGGCGGCATCGCCATCATCACCGGCCGGCCCGCGGCCGTGGTGGTGTCCCTCGCCGGTTTCGACGCCATGCCCGAACTGGCTGACCTGGTGGTGTTCGGGCACTACGGCCGGGAGCGCTGGGACGCCAGCTCACGTGTGGTCACCGCGCCACCCGACCCGGCCGGGGTGGAAGATGCCCGGCACGACCTGCCCCCGCTGCTGGCCCACATCGGCGCACCCGGCGTCACCATCGAGGACAAGGGCAGCTCACTGGCGGTACACACCCGGTTGGCCGGCGAGCCGCAGGCGACGCTGCACCAACTGCGCGAACCGCTCACCGACCTCGCCACCCGTCACGGCCTCATCGTGGAACCCGGGCGGTACGTGTTGGAACTGCGCCCTTCGGGGGTGGACAAGGGCTCCGTGCTGCGCGAGCACGCGGCCGACCTGAAGGCCAGCACGGTCATCTACGCCGGCGACGACCTCGGCGACCTGGCCGCATTCGCCGCGGTGGACGCGCTACGGGCCGACGGCAGGGCCGGTGTGAAGATCTGCAGCGGATCGACCGAAGCCGCTGCCGAGGTGGCGGCTCGGGCCGACCTCGTGGTGCCCGGACCCGAAGGTATCGCCGACCTGCTGGAGCGACTCCTGGCCGACCTCGGCTTGACGCTCCACATTGGAGCGATCGGCCACGGCTCACACGTGGGTACGCCAGGTGTGTTGCGGCGCGTAGTTGAGCAGGCGGCGGGCCTTGTCGATGGACAGCAGAGTCTCGTTGGTGTCCAGCGCGCGGCGAAGCGGAACCTCGGGGTAGACCTGCTCGGCCAGACTGGTGGTCGACTGTGTCATCACCGTGTCCGCGTTGGCGATGATGAACACCTCCAGCCCCGTCGCGTCGTACTCCAGCGCCAGCCGTACCGCCTGTGCTCCGTCACGGGAGTCGATGTAGGACCACAGGTTCCAGGAGCGCAACGCCGGATCGGCGTGAAACGACGGGAACGCCGCGTAGTCCGCCGGTTCCATCACGTTGGAAAAGCGCAGCCCGATCATCTTCAGCTGGGGGTTCCATCGGCAGAACTGCGCGGCCATCTGCTCGTCCAGGTGCTTGGCCAGCGAGTACGCGGTCTCCGGGCGGGCGGCGTACTCCTCGTCGACCGGCAGGTATGGCGGCGGCGTGTCGAAGGGCAGGCCGAGCAGGGTTTCGCTGGACGCCCAGACCACGTTGGTGATGCCGGCGGCCGCGGCCGCGGAGAACACGTGGTAACTGGAGGTGACATTGTTGGTGAAGGTGACCGCGTTGCTGGTGACACCCGGCCCTGGGATCGCAGCGAGATGGACCACGGCATCCACGCCGGCCGGCCGGGAGTCGATCGCGGTCAACGCCTGATAGACCTGACCAAAGTCGGTCAGATCGATTCTGACGAATGGGCAGGTCTGCTCGCGCGGCGGTGCGATGTCGAGGTTCGTCACCTGGTAACCGTGTGCCACCAACTCCGCGACGACCGCCCGACCGAGCTTGCCACTGCCTCCGGTAACCGCTACGCGTTTCATACCCCCGGATCTTACGGGCCGAGCGGAAACACCCGTCACACTGGTTAACGGCCGTCCCACGAGTGTCCACGATGGATCGTCCATTAGGGTGATCCGGTGGTGGCCGGCGGATCCAGTTGGCCCGTTACCGCCCCCGGTCACGACGCCGACTGCGACGATCTGGATGTGTCTCGCCACGGGAATATCCAGTCGCTCAGCGACGACATGCCGACCGAACGGAACTTCGAGATAGCCCTACGGGGCTACAGCCGTCGGGAAGTCGATCGGTATGTCAGCCTTCTGGAAGGTCAGATCAGCGCGCTCAGTGCGGAACGCCAGGACAACGAATCCCAGCTACGAAATCTGACCGCGCAACTGCACCAGGTCCAGATGGAACTCATCGAGTTGCGCCGCCAGCCTGGCGCGGCGGACAAGGTCACGTTCCGGCATCTCGGCCCACGGGCCGAGCAGATCCTGGCCCTGGCCGAGGAGCAGGCCGACGCGATCCGGGCGGAAGCCCACAAGGACGTCAACGACGAACGCGCCGAGGTGGCGCGGCTCATCGCCGAAGCCAAGCAGCGCGCGGCCGCGATCATCCGCGAGGCCGACGACGAACTCGCCCACGCCCGTTCCACGCAGGCCCGCGAACTGAACCAGCACCGCGAGAGCGTCTACGCCGAGACGTCGCAGACGGAGAGCCGCGCGGAGCAGTTGCGCTACGAGGCCGAGCAGATCCTGCAGTCGGCCAAGCAGGAATCGGCCCGCATCACCCAGGACGCGGCGATCGAGGCCGAACGGCTGCGCAACGAGGGTGCGATCCAGGCGAAGGCGCTGCGGGCCAAGGCGGAGGAGGAAGCCGCCTCGCTCGGCAACGCGGCGGAGCACTACGCCCAGCAGACGCGCACGTCGGCGGAGCAGCACGCCCAGCAGACCCGTGCCGCGGCGGAGCACTCCGCGAGCGAGGTGATCGTCCAGGCGGAACGGCACGCCACCGCGATCCGCTCCGGCGCCGAACAGCACGTGGCCCGGCTGCACAGCAACGCGCAGGACAACGCCGCACAGATCCAGCGGGAGGCCGAGCGGGCCGCGGCCTACGCGCTCAGCACCGCCCGTCAGGAGATCTCCCGGCTGCAGGCCGAGACCGACGAGGACGGGCATGAGGGCGCTTCGACCGGCATGCACTCCGCGCTCAAGCGCCACCGCACCACGCCAAACCCGGCCGGTGCGAAGAAGCAGACATCATCCAGCGACACCGAACGCACCGACGACCCGCCCGCGTCCGACGAGCCATCGGTACCCGCGACCTAGCTGGAGTGGCTACAACAGGGCGGAGTAGACCAGTTGCCGCAACTGCGGGCGCAGCGGATAGGTGCTGGACGGGGCAAGTTGGGTGAACAGCATGACGGTCAGCTCTTCGGCCGGATCGACCCAGAACGCGGTGCTTGCCATGCCACCCCAGTAGTACGAGCCCGCGCTGGTGGGTGTCCGGCTGGGAATCGGGTCCAGCACCACGGCGAAGCCCAGCCCGAAGCCGATGCCGACGAAGGTGGTCTCGGCGAATCCGCCGGTGGACAACTCGCCCAGGTCTCTGTCCTCGGGCAGGTGGTTGCGGGTCATGAACCGCACCGTGCGGCTACCGAGCAGTCGTTGCCCGTCGAGTTCCCCGCCGCGCAGCAACATCTGGGTGAAGCGGTGGTAGTCAGCCGCGGTCCCGATCAGGCCACCGCCACCGGACAGGAGGTCGGGTTGCCGGCGCGCCTCGGCGCCGAGCACGTCGTATCGCATCGCCTCGCCGGTCTCCGGGTGCGGTGCGTAGAGAGCGGCCAGCCTCGCCGCGTCAGCGTCGTCGACCCACCACCGCGTGTCGGTCATCTTCAGCGGTCGCAGGATGCGAGCGCCGATGAACTCGTCCAGCCGCTGCCCGCTGACCACTTCGACGAGGCGGCCGAGCACATCGGTCGACACGCCGTAGCCCCACCGGGTGCCGGGCTGGAACAGCAGCGGCAGCTTGGCCCACGCCCTGCTCGCCGCGGTCAGATCCTGCCCGGGAGTCGCCATCACGTCGAAACCGGCGGCGCGGTAGATCGCGTCCACCGGGGAGGAGTGGTGGAAGCCGTAGGTGAGTCCGGAAGTGTGCGTGAGCAGGTGCCAGATCCGGATCGGTTCGAGCGCGGGTGCCAGGTACGGCTTGAGCGCGGAGCCCTTGTCGAACACCTTGACGTCGACGAACTCGGGCAGGAAGCGGCGGACCTCGTCGGTGAGCTCGAACCTGCCCTCCTCCCACAACATCATTGCCGCGACCGACGTGATCGGCTTGGTCATGGAGTAGAGGCGCCACAGGGTGTCCGGCGTGACCGGTAGGTCGGCCTCGCGATCGCGGCGGCCATATACCGAGGCATGCGCGACCTGACCGTGGCGGGTCACCACCAGTTGCCAGCCGACCAGCCGCCCCGAATCGACGTACCCGGCGAAGTGGCGGTCCAGTTGGGCAAGTCGGGCTGGATCCAACCCGACCTCGGTGGCGTCCACGGTGCGCTCGATCGTCACGACGAGAGCCTACTTCCACCGGCGCAGCTAGCGTGTCGATGGTAGGGCATGATTGCGATCATGACCGACGTGCCGATTGCTGATGAGATGATCAGGCTGGGCCAGTTCCTCAAGCTGGCCGGCATTCTCGACACTGGCGGCGAGGTCAAGTCGATGATCGCGGCCGGCGAGATCAAGGTCAACGGTACGGTCGAGGACCGCCGCGGCCGGCAACTGCACCGGGGGGACGAGGTCAGCGTCGACGGCGAACGGTTCCGTGTCGTCTGAGATCTCGGGACGTCTGAGATCTCGGGACGTCTGAGATCTCGGGACGTCTGAGCGCGCCGGATGGCCTGAACGCGGGCCAAGCCGGCTCGGTGCGCATGCCCGGAGGGCTACGGTTCCGGCATGGTCGACCTGCTCGAACAGTTCAAGGGGTACCGGGTAGAGGACGACGGCGAGGACGACCCCCGGCTGGTCAGGCCGGACGGTGAGCAGGTGCAGACCTGGCGTGAGGGCTACCCGTACTCCGACCGGATGACCCGTCAGGACTATGACCATCTCAAGCGCCTCATGCAGATCGAACTGCTCAAGCTGCAGAACTGGATCAAAGAGTCCGGCGAGCGCCTCGTGATCGTCTTCGAGGGGCGTGACGCGGCCGGCAAGGGCGGCACCATCAAGCGGTTCATGGAGCACCTGAACCCCCGCGGGGCCCGGGTGGTGGCGCTGGAAAAGCCCAGTGAACGGGAGTCGAAGCAGTGGTACTTCCAGCGGTATGTGGCGCACCTGCCCGCGGCCGGCGAGATGGTGTTCTTCGACCGGTCCTGGTACAACCGGGCCGGCGTGGAACGGGTGATGAACTTCTCCACCCGGCAGGAGTATCTGGAGTTCCTGCGTGAAACCCCCGAACTGGAACGGATGTGGGTGCGCTCGGACATCAATCTGGTGAAGTTCTGGTTCTCCGTGTCCCGGGGCGAGCAACGGACCCGTTTCATCATCCGGCAGATCGATCCGGTCCGGCAGTGGAAGCTGTCCGACACCGACATCAAGTCGCTGGACCTCTGGGATGACTACACCGAGGCGAAGGAGGCGATGTTCTTCTACACCGACACCGCCGACGCGCCGTGGACAGTGATCAAGAGCAATGACAAGAAGCGGGCCCGGATCGAAGCGATGCGGCATGTATTGAACCAATTCGAGTACGCGAACAAGGACGAGGAACTCGTCGGCAGGCCAGACCCGGCCATCGTCGGCCGGGCCTCCCAACTGTTCGAAGAAGGCGAGTAGCCGGCCCGATGCCCTGTTGTTCACACAACGCGGGCACACTGTCGCCATGTACGACTTCGATCTCCTCGTACTCGGCTCCGGGCCGGGTGGACAGAAGGCCGCGATCGCGGCGGCGAAGCTCGGCCGCAGGGTGGCCATGGTCGAGCGGCGCAACATGATCGGTGGTGTCTGCATCAACACCGGCACCATTCCCTCGAAGACGCTGCGCGAGGCGGTGCTCTACCTGACCGGACTCAACCAACGGGAACTGTACGGGCAGAGCTACCGCCTCAAGGACGACATCACCGTGGCCGATCTCGCCGCCCGCACCTCGCACGTGATCGGGCGCGAGGTGGACGTCATCAGGAACCAACTCTCCCGCAACCGGATCACCATGCTCACCGGCAACGGCCGGTTCGTCGACCCGCACACGCTGGTGGTCACCGATCCCGGCGGCCCGGAGAACAAGGTGACCGCGGCGACGGTGGTCATCGCGACCGGCACGGTACCGGCACGTCCATCTAGTGTGGACTTCGATGAGGCGACGATCATCGACTCGGACGGTATCGTGAACATCGACCGGGTGCCCCGGTCCATGGTGGTCGTCGGCGCCGGTGTGATCGGCATCGAGTACGCCTCGATGTTCGCCGCCCTCGGCACCAAGGTGACCGTGGTGGAACGCCGCCCCCGCATGCTGGAGTTCTGCGATCTGGAGATCGTGGAGTCGCTCAAGTACCACCTGCGCGACCTGGCCGTGACGTTGCGCTTCGGCGAGACGGTGGAGGCGGTGCAGCGCCATCCCGGCGGCGCCGTCACTCTGTTGGAGAGTGGTAAGCGGATCGCCGCCGACACGGTGATGTACTCGGCCGGGCGGCAGGGTGTGACCGCGGACATCGGCCTGGACGCGGCCGGGCTGGCGGCCGACGATCGTGGTCGCATCCCGGTGGACGAGCACTTCCGCACCCAGGTGGCGCACATCTACGCGGTCGGCGATGTGATCGGTTTCCCGGCACTCGCGTCGACCTCGATGGAGCAGGGCCGACTGGCCGCCCATCATGCCTGCGGCGAACCGGTCCGGGCCATGCCCGAACTGCTGCCGATCGGCATCTACACCATCCCGGAGATCAGTTTCGTCGGGCAGAGCGAGGACGACCTGACCACGGCCCGGGTGCCCTTCGAAGTCGGTATCGCCAGGTACCGGGAGTTGGCCCGCGGCCAGATCATCGGTGACTCGTACGGGATGCTCAAGCTGCTCGTGTCGCCGGTGGACCGCCGCCTACTGGGCGTGCACGTGTTCGGCAGCGGCGCCACCGAGCTGGTCCACATCGGACAGACGGTGATGGGTTGTCAGGGCACGGTCGACTATCTTGTCGACGCGGTGTTCAACTACCCCACGCTGGCTGAGTCCTACAAGGTCGCCGCGCTCGACGCCATGAACAAGATCCGGCAGGTGACCGCCTTCGATTGACAGTCGGGCGGTCATTTCCTCGACCAGGCCGTCATTTCCTGGTCAGCAGCTCGCGGGCGGCGGCGGCGATGTGTTGCGCGTCGATGCCCGCGTGGGCCAGCAACTGCGCGGGCGTACCCGATCCCGGCAGTTCCCGCACCGCCAGGTGGGCGATGCGCAGGGTCCGGGTGGCGTCGGCCAGCAGGGCGTCGGACACCGCGGAACCGAGGCCGCCCTCGGGATAGTGGTCCTCGACCAGGACCAGCCGGCCCTGGCTGATCTCCGCGGCGGTGTTCAGCGTGTCAATATCGATGGGCTTGATCGAGTACAGGTCGATCACCCGGGCCTGGATATCGTCCTTCGCAAGCTCGTCCGCGGCGGCCAGGCATTCATGGACCGTGACGCCGGCACCGACCAGGGTTACCGAGTCGGTGGGGCTGGCCCGCAGCACCTTGGATCCGCCCGCGGTGAAGGTCTCCCCGATGTCGTAGAGCACCGGATATGCGCCGCGGGTCGTGCGCAGGTACGAAACGCCGGTGGTCTCGGCCATTTCCTCGACCAGGGCGGCGGCGCTCGTGGCGTCGGACGGGTAGAGCACCGTCGAGCCGGGCACTGCCCGCATCATGGCCAGATCCTCCAGACCCATCTGGGACGGCCCATCGGCACCGATCTCCACTCCCGCATGCGAGCCCACCAGGCAGAGGTTGGCCTGCGAGACGGCGGCCATCCGGATGAAGTCGTGGGCGCGGGTGAAGAAGGCGGCGAAGGTGGAGGCGAACGGGCGGTAGTGGCGGGAGCTCAGGCCGATGGCCGCGGCCACCATCTGCTGCTCGGCAATGAACATCTCGAAGTAGCGCTCCGGAAACGCCTTCGCGAACAGGTCGGCGTGGGTGGAGTTGTTGACCTCACCGTCCAGCCCGACGATCCGGCCGTCGCGGCCACCGAGCGCCGCGAGAGCTTCGCCGTACGCCTTGCGGGTCGCCACCTTCTCGCCCAGTTGGTGGGTCGGCATCTTCGGCTTGTTGCTCGGCTTCGGCGGCGTCCGCTTGCCGTCGTCCGGTCAGCGGGCCTCGCACCAGGAGGTCCTTCTCACCGCCGAGAGCCTCGATCGCCCGCGCCGCCATGTCCGGCGGGAACGGCTTGCCGTGCCAGCCCTCGTGATCGGCCACCTCGTCGAAACCACGTCCCTTGATCGTACGAGCGAGGATGACGGTAGGCTGGTCGCTGCTGGCCGCGGTGGCCGTGCAGGTCGCCAAGGCATGGTCGATCTCGCCCAGATCGTGACCGTCGACCGTCAGCACGCGCGCGCCGAACGCCTCCGCGCGCCGCGCATAGGCATCGAGATTCCACTCGAATTCGGTCGGGCCGCGCTGACCGAGCCGGTTGACATCGACAATAGCCACCACATTGGACAGTTGGTAGTGCGACGCCTTGTCCAGCGCCTCCCAGATGGAACCCTCGGCCATCTCGCTGTCGCCGCACAGCACCCACACCCGGTACGGCAGGTGGTCGAGGTACTTGCCGGCCAGCGCGATACCCACCGCGTCCGGCAGTCCCTGCCCGAGCGATCCCGTCGCCACGTCGACCCACGGCGCCGCCGGCATCGGATGCCCCTCGAGCCGACTGCCGAATCGCCGGTACTCCGTCATGAGTTCTTTGTCCGACACCACGCCGACGGCCTTGTAGATCGAGTAGAGCAGAGGGCTGGCGTGGCCCTTGGAGAAGATGAGGTGGTCGTTGCTGTCCGCGTCGGGATGGTCCCAGTCGTAGCGGAAGTGGCGTCCCACCAGCACCGCCATGATGTCCGCGGCGGACATACTCGACGTCGGATGCCCAGACCCGGCACTGGTGCTGGAGCGGATCGAGTCGACCCGAAGTTGAGTGGCCAGTTCCCCGGCGGTGGCGAGGTCGATGTTCGTCATCGGTTGACGGCTTCTCACGATGCGCACCCTCCTGTTGAGGCTGAGCCCGAAGGGCTTGCATGGCAGGCCTTGTAGCGATCCTGACATGCCGGGCACCCGGCACACCCGACCTTCGCCAAAGCTCCACGACATCTGCACCCCATCAAGATGTGACGGGCATCACACCGGACCGCAGTCGCCCTCGGCCCCGACGGCCCGCTGAAGTCTCCCGACCCATCGCCACACGGTCCAGAAAGGACTGTCGCGTGAGGACCCATCGGATCCGCGCCTGGCCGTACGAGATCAGCGTTCCAACAACGCGAACACGCCCCTGCGCGGCGCGGTAGCGGTCGAAGCTGTCCTCATCGGCGAGGACCATCTCGAGCAGGTCATAGCCAAGGTCGTTGAAAAGCGCGACCAGGCCGGGCAGCGTTTCCCACTCCGCCCGCGAATGCGGGTGACAGGCCCGTACCGCCGTAGGCCAACCCCCACCCCGCGCCCGCACAACCCATTACCTCTGGGGAGGCCGAGGCCGCATACACCAATACGTTCGCCAAGGGCATCACGTGGCGGCAGACAATTGCCCGGTGCCCGGCTGGCTCATGTCGCCTGGCAGCCGCAGTGCGGGCCCTGTAGCCCCTCCTACGGTCGGATTGGCGCTTGGCGCGGAGTCGGTCGTCGACACGGATGCGGACCGCTGGCCGGCGAACGGCGAACGGCGAACGGCGAACGGCGAACGGCGAACGGCGAGCCGACGCAGACCTGTTTGCCGCCTACGGCGATCACGGGCTGGGAGCAATCCGGTCGGCACGCGCAGCGGTGGCGGGCAAGCGGCCATTGTGGACTGTTACGGCTTGAGCCGGTCGGCTGGATAGCCACGTCGATGCCTGGTGTGGTTCTATGCTTCCCACTCAACCTGCGATGATCCATTGTAGACTTTTCTCCGTAGGTCTTGTGACCCGACGTCGATGCCGATAGAATGGAACGCATGTCCATGTCGGAGGCGTTGCTTGACCAGTTGATGGCGATGCCGCCCGGCCCGGACCTCGCGGTGGCTCTGGCCGGGGTGGACCTCACCCATGTGATTCGGCGGACCTGTACCGGTTGTCGACACTACGGGCAACACAGGTCGCGTTCGAGGAAGCCCAACTGGTCGCGGTCACGTTGCGGGCGGTGTGCATGGAGCAGGCCGAAGCCCGCCTCCGCCGTGACGTGAAGGCCGGCAAGGCCACCCTGGACCCCGACGCCGTCGTGACACCGGCCTTGTTGAACATGGACGAGTTCGCCGGCGACCTGTTGGCGTTCACATTGCGGTGGTCCCGGATGACAGCACAGTCCTATCTGCTCACCGCCCGGGATCTGGTCGAACGCCTCCCGGCCGTATACGCGGCACTAACAGCGGGACGCATCGACATGGCCCGCGCGCAAGTGTTCGTCGAATCTTTGGCACCCCTGGACCAGGACACCGCCCGACGGATCGCCACCGAACTCCTCCACACCGCCGAAGACATCACCCCCGAACAACTACGCCGCCGACTACGAACCCGCGTCATCAAAGCCGACCCCGAACTAGCGAAGAAACGAGCCCAGGCCCACGTCGCCCGCCGGCGCGTCTACCACCTCGAAGACGCCGAAGGGACCGCCCGCATCGGCGGCAACTTCCTACCCCTCCACCTCGCCAGCGCCGCCTACAACCGCATCGACCGCATAGCCCGCGCCGCCCGATCCGCCGGCGACCCCCGCAACCTCGACCAACTCCGCGCCGACATCTACCTCGACCTCCTATCCGGACGACCATTCACCCTCGCCCCCACCACCGACCCCTTCACCGCCCAAGCCGACCAAACAGACCGCGACCTCGACCACACCCCCCGCCACCCCAACCACAACGACAACCAGCCCACCGGCACCGGCCAGACCCCCAGCGGCACCAAGCCCCCCGGCGACGGGCAGACCTCCGGCAGCGGCCAGACCGCCAACACCGCACAGACCTCCAACACCGCACAGACCTCCAACACCGCACAGACCTCCAACGCCACGCAGACCTCCAACGCCGCGCAGACGTCCGGCGCCGGGCAGGATTCAAACGACGCCCAGCCCTCCGGCGCCGCGCGGCGCTACGACGGGCAGCGCCTCGGTGACGGGCCGCGTTTCGATGACGGGCCACCGCCCGACGACAGGCCCCCACCGGACGATGACGACGCGGAAGCCATCGGGCGGGCCGTGTTCGGATTCGACGAACCCACCAACCCCGCCGACCAGGTCCCCGTCGCGTCCGACAACCCGCGAATGTGCGTCTGCGGCGGACTGCAACCCGCATTCCGGCGCGGCGTCGTCGACCTACACATGTCCCTCACGACACTCATGTGCCTCAACGAGGATCCCGGCATGATCCCCGGCTGGGGACCCGTCATCGCAGACATCGCCCGTCAAGTAGCGCTCGATCAGGAAACCAACCCCGCCTGGGCCTTCCACATCACCGACGAACACGGCAACCTCACCCACCGCGGACCCATCCGACGACGACCCACCCACAACGAAAAAGGATTCATCAAAGCCCGCGACAAAACCTGCCGAGCACCCGGCTGCGACCAACCCGCCTGGAACTGCGACGACGACCACCGCCAAGAATGGGCCAACAACGGACCCTCCCACCGCGGAAACATGTGCGTCCTATGCAGACACCACCACCGGCTACGACACGAACGCGGATTCATCATCCACAACATCGCCGCCGGCACCGTCATGTGGGAAGCAGCCAACGGCCTCAAACGGCAAGGATTCGGCCTACGCGCCGCAAGGCGGCACTCCGGACCGAATCCAAGCCGGTTCCTCGTACTCCCCGACGCCACCCTCATACCCATCGAACGACCCGAACCCGGACCACCACCCGGATACGTCAACGAAATCTTCGGCAACCCACCCCTCGAAGACGCCTACGGCCGCCCAGGCTGACTTCGCCATGACGCGCTTGCATACGAGGGTCCGATGTTTGGCACGTTCCCCCGGTGTTCAGGGCCGGGGCCGTGCCTCATGCTCAAGTTCTGCCGGCGAGAAGGTTGGCTTCCTCGGTTTTGGTGAAGCCGCGGGGCAGTGGTGGCTCGCCGCGGGCCCGGTCCCAGGCCAGCACGTCCGCGGCTGTGCCGGCCAACGGGGTCGCGGGCATGCCAGCGGCCCGCGCTTTCGCCGCGCTTCTCTGCTGCGACGACCACACGGAATCCGGTCGGATCAACGGGAACAGCGCGGGTGCCGACTCCATTGGCACCGGCACGATCTCGACCTCGGTGCCCGCCACCTCGGCACACGTCTGGATGAGCTGGCCGACCGTGGTCGGATCGGCCGGACCGACCGCGTTGAACGCGCCGTCCCGCTCATCCACCACCAGCCGCATCACCAGGGCGGCCAGGTCACGGGCATCGATGATCTGGGTGGGCTGCTGCGGATTCCCGGGTACAGCCACCCTGCCGCCGCGGGCCGCCCGGCGGACCCAGTAGGTGAAGGTCTCCTGCGAGTCGTACGGTCCGGCGACCTTTCCGGGCCGGACGATCGTCGCCCGCTGCCCGTATCGCGCCAGCACCTCGTCCTCACAGGCGACCTTGCACGGCCCGTACGTGTCGTTGGTGAGCACATCGGCGTCGTGCAACGGCTCCCGCAGCGGTGTGCTCTCATCCGAACCCGGTGCCACGCCGTCCTGCACGTACACCGCGTGGCTGGAAATGAACACGTACCGGCCGACCCGATCGCCGAGAATGTCCATTACCTGCCCGACGTGACGGGCCACATACGCGCTCACGTCGACGACCGCGTCCCAGTCCCCGCCGCGCAACGATGCGTAGTCACCGGTGTCGCGGTCGCCGACGCGCCTGCGGGCGTCGGGAAACAGGTCGGCACCGCTGCGACCGCGGTTGAACAGCGTCACCTCGGCGCCAGAATCCAACGCCTCCTGAACGACCGCGCGGCCGACGAACGAGGTGCCGCCCAGCACAAGGATCCGCATAGTCGGCCAACCTACCCGGGCCGAGATCCACCGCGTACCTACGCCTGGCCGGAAAGGTCGGCGACGAGCTCGAAGGACCGGATCCGGTCGGCGATGTCGTAGACCATCGTGGTCAGCATCAGCTCGTCCGCGCCGGTGCGTTCCCGCAGCTGCGAAAGCTGCCGCCGGACCGTCTCCGGCGAACCCATCGCCTGACCGTCGCGGCGTTGCAGAATGAATTCCCGGTCCAGATCGGTGTACGGGTAGGCGGCTGCCTCCTCGGGCGTGGCCATGGGTTCCGGCCGGCCGGAGCGCAGGCGCAGGAACGACAACGCACTCGGCCCGGCCAGGAACTCGGCCCGCTCATCGGTATCCGCGCAGACCACGCTGACCGCCACCATCGTGCGCGGCCTGTCCAGGAACTTCGACGGCCGGAAGTTTTCCCGGTAGAGCGCCAGCGCGGGCACGGTGTTGGTCGCGCTGAAATGGTGCGCGAACGAGAACGGCAACCCGAGCAGGCCGGCCAGTTGGGCGCTGAAGCCACTCGAGCCGAGCAGCCACACCTGCGGCATGTCGCCCCGGCCCGGCGAGGCGATGATGCGCTTCGGGGCGGCCCGCTGCGAACCTTCGAAGAACGCGATGAGGTCGGCGAGTTCCTGCGGGAAGTTCTCCGCGGACAGACCCTCCATCGTGCGGCGCAGGGCCAGCGCGGTGAGCTGGTCCGTACCGGGGGCCCGGCCGACACCGAGGTCGATACGGCCGGGATGCAGTGCCTCCAGTGTGCCGAACTGTTCGGCCACCACCAGCGGCGCGTGGTTGGGCAGCATCACCCCGCCCGAGCCGATCCGGATGGTCGACGTCGCCGCCGCGAGGTGGGCGATCAGGACCGCCGGCGCCGAGCTGGCGATGCCTGGCATGTTGTGGTGTTCGGCCACCCAGAACCGACGGTAGCCCAGTTCCTCGGTGCGCCGGGCGAGTTCGGTGGTGTGCCGCAGCGCCTCGCCGGTTGACGACCCGGCCTGGATCGGGGCGAGGTCGAGCACAGACATCGGTACGTCGATCACGGGCGCATCCCATCTGCAAGCGGCTGAATCGGCGAGCGGCTGAATCGGCGAGCGGCTGAAGCGGCGGATTCCGACCGATCCCCAGGGATGAAACGTACGCCGCGGCGCATCCACCCGCGAACAGTGTGACCACCGCCATGGCCGCCCTAGCGCGGGGCGGTCGCGGTCGCCGCGAGGGCATCGCCCAACGGGGTACGGCGGTAGAGCACGGACCGGCCGGTCCGGGCCCGCTCGACCAGGCCGGCGCGCAACAGTACGGCCAGGTGGTCGCCGACCGCGCCGGTGGCCAGATCGAGCGTACGGGCCAGCTGCGTCGTGCTGGCCGCCTCATCCAGCGCATCCAGCAGGGCGGCCCGGGACCGGCCGAGCAGTTCGCCGAGCGCGCCGGTGGGCGACGCACCGGGCGGCTCCCACAATGCGCCGACGCCGCGGGCCGGGTAGATGATCGACCGTGGCCACGGTTGCTCGAAGTGCGTCGCCAGTCCGGGCCAGATGAACACGGTCGGAATCAGCAACAGTCCGGCACCGCCGAGCGGGATCGGCTGCGCGGGCCCCTCGATGGTGGGCAGTTCGATGCCGCCCGCGCGCCAGTGCACATTCGGCAGGCCGGCGAACGCGGCGGACCAGCCGGCGCGGCCGAGTTCGCTGGCCCGGTAGAGCACATCGCGCTCGCACAGGGCACGCAGCCGGGGCCAGTCCGCGGCCAGCAGGTCGCGCCAGGCCCGTTCCAGCGCGCCGGCCAGTTGGTGCACCACGTCGGGCGCGTTGAGCACCGCGAGGATCGCCGGGTCGCGGGTGGGTCGCAGCCCCAACGCGATCCGAATCTCCTTGCGTGCCTGGTCCGGTGCGGTCGCCCGTACCGCGGCCAGGTCGTCCTCCACGGTCTGGGCCAGACCCGCCGGCGGCGGTGCGACGAACCCGGGACCGTAGTGTCCGGAGTGGAGGGCGAGCAGCGCCGCGACGGCCGGATCCTCCTTCAACCGCTGCAACGGCCCATCCAGGCGCGCCTGCCAGGCCGGCGGCAGGCGGCGGGCGTCCTGGCCGGCCAGCACCCGGACCAGGTTCGCCAGCTCGAACAGCGGCGACAGCCCGAACCGGCTGTGCAGCAGGTCCTTGGCGTTGACCTCGAAGCGCAGCATCTCCCGACCTTACGTGCTGGGACGTAACATTCGACGCCCGTACGTCCCAGCCGGCACGCTGCCGGCATGACGTCGCTCGCGCCCAAAACCACCTATCGCGAGGTGTTCGCCGAACCGGTCTTCCGGGTGCTTTTCACCACCCGGACCCTGGCCATCGCGGCGGACACGCTACGCATCGTGGCCCTGTCCGTGCTGGTGTTCAGCACCACGGGGTCCACCCTGCTGGCCGCGATCACCTTCGGCATCGGCTTCCTTCCGCAGATCATCGGGGGCACCCTGCTCGGCTCGCTGTCCGACCGGTTGCCACCCCGAGAGCTGATCACGGCCGGATACCTGCTCGAGGCGGCCACCGCCGCCGTGCTGGGCGCGTTCGTCCTTCCAGTCGGGGTCAGCCTCGGCCTGGTGGCGCTCATCGCCGCCGTCACACCGGTGTTCGGCGGCGCGTCCAGCCGGCTCGTCGCAGAGGTGCTCACCGGCGACGCCTACGTGCTCGGCCGGTCACTGTCCAATGTGGCCTCAGCTGGCGCGCAACTGATCGGCCTGGGTGCCGGCGGGCTGGTGGTCGCCGCGCTCGGTGCGCGCCATGCCCTGCTGGTGGGCGCCGCCTGCCACCTGGCCGCCGCGATCGGGGTACGTACGCTGCTCCCCCGCCTGGCCGCCGTCGACCAGGCGACCGGCTCGGCCGTACGCCAGAGCTGGTCGACCACGGTGAGCCTGGTCCGCGACCCGGTCATCCGTCCACTGCTGCTGTTGCAGTGGCTGCCACCGGCATTCGCCACCGGTGCCGAGGCGCTGGTCGTGCCCTACGTCGCGTACCGGAACTTCCCGGCCGGCACGGTCGGCCTGCTGATGGCCTGCGTACCGGCCGGGATGCTCGCGGCCGACCTCGTGGTCGGGCGGTTCCTCCGGCCACCTACCCGCGAACGCCTGGTGGCGCCCCTGATCCTGCTGCTCGGTCTCGCCATACTCGCGATGGCGGCCCCCGTTGCGCTGATCGTCGTCGGAATACTGTTGGCGCTGGTCGGCTGCAGTTTCGCCTATAGCCTCGGGCTGCAGCGCCGGTTCCTGGACGTGTTGCCGTTGGACCGCCGGGGCCAGGGTTTCGCCCTGGTGTCCACCGGGTTGATGACCCTGCAGGGATTGGGGCCGGCGGCTTTCGGGGCGCTCGGCGAGTTCGCCAGCATCCCGGCCGCCCTGATCATCGGCGGCGTCGCCACCATCGCGGTGCCCCTCCTGCTCGCCCCAGCCGCCCGGCTCAGCTCGGCCAGTTGAGCGGCTCGCCGGTCTCCAGCAGGGTCTTGAGTCCACTGAGGACATACCGCCAGCCGCCGCCCGCGCCGGTGCTCTCCTGCTCCCCGTTGAGCACCGAGGCCAGCTTGGGTGCGCCGGTGAGGTCGTGGGTCACGGTGAGCGTGGTGGTGCCGTTACGGCTCTCGCTGATCTCGTAGGTCAGCCGGGTGAAGCCCTCCGCGGCCAGGCCCGGATCCATCACCATCCGCCACGTCTGCACCAGCCGGTGCGGTGGCTGCACCTCGATGACCTCACCGTCGACGGCGACCTCGGGCGAGCCCATGGCGCGCATTTCCGGGCTGGACAGGCTACGGTACGCACCGCCGGGGCGAAGGTCATATTCGGCGTCTCCGCCGTAGCCGAATTTCTGGGTGAACTCCGGCTTGGTGATGGCGTCCCAGATCGCCTCCGGTGTCGCTCTGATGTAGACGCGGTAGACCTGGATGGTCTGCGTACCCCGCGTGCTCTCTGCGGTCGTGGTCATGACTGCTGCTCCAGTTCGTTTTTCAGGTCGACGAGCGCCGCCGCCCGAGGTTCGGTGTACTTGTCGATCCACCTGTCGTGGATGAGCCTGATCGGCACCGGGTTCAGAAAATGCAACTTCTCCCGGCCCGACTTACGACTGACGACGAGTCCGGCCTCCGCCAGGACCCGCAGGTGCTTCATGACGCCGAAGCGGGTCATCTCCAACTCGGACTCCAACTCGGTGAGCGTGCGGCCGTCGCGGGTGAAGAGCAGGTCGAGCAGGAACCGCCGGGTCGGGTCAGCCAAGGCTTTGAACACCCGGTCGTCGTCCATGACAGAAAAATACGTGACCAAACAGTCACGTGTCAAGCGTCATCGGTGTTGCGACGGGACCGGACCAGCCGTGAAATGCTGGGCCCCGGATCGCTACACACGTTAAGGAACAGCACATGACAACAGTCACAGCCGATGACATCCGGGTGCTGGCCAGGTCACAGGAGGAGCAGCCAGTTCTGATTCAGGTGCATGGCCACGTGGCCGTAGTGCCGGCGGACGAGGCCGGCCTTGGCACGATTGTGTACACCCGGGCCGATCTGGTCGACGAGTTCGGCGAGTTCCTCACCGATGTCGACGCCGAGACGCTCGCCGCCGGTCTCACCGCCCGCCTGGCCGGCAACGGCAACCCGCTCTGACGGCCGCTACCATTCGGGGTGGCAGCGGACCAGGGGAAGAATCGGGCTGATGAAACCGGAAACCGAGTGGGTGGACAACCCCATCAACATGGACCTCATGGCGGCTGAGGAAAGCGCTCGGGCCATGTTGACAGCGCTCGGCGTCGCGGTGGACACCGAAGCCCTGCAGGACACGCCGGCCCGGATGGTCAGGGCGTACGCCGAGTTGTTCACCGCGCGACCGTTCAACCTGACCACCTTCCCCAACGACGAGGGGTACGACGAACTGGTGCTGGCCCGGGCCATCCCGATGCACAGCGTGTGCGAGCACCACCTCCTGCCCTTCGTGGGAGTCGCGCATGTCGGATACCTACCGGCCGATCGGATCCTCGGACTGTCCAAATTGGCCCGTGTCGTGGAGCATTTCGCCCGGCGGCCACAGGTTCAGGAACGACTCACCAAGCAGGTCGCGGACTGGCTGCAGGACCACCTCCGGCCCAAGGGGGTCGGCGTGGTCATCGAGGCCGAGCACACCTGCATGACCCTGCGGGGGGTGAAGGCCACCGGTTCGTCCACTGTGACCTCCACCCTGCTCGGCACACTGCGCGCCGATGTCCGGTCGCGGCAGGAGTTCCTGGCCTCGATCAGCCGCACCCGCGGCTTCTGAGCGGCCGAAAGGCGCCTCACCGCACAGCACGGGACAGTCCCGTTTGACCCGCAGCGATACCGTGGGCACGGACTGATCGCCTGGGGAGGTCGCTGTGAAGCCGAGGTGGCTGTGGTAATGGCGTTGGCCGAGACCCGCCGGCGCCTGGCCCGCCGGCTGCATCCGGCGCGGCTGCGACAACAGTTCGCGGTACGGGCGAGCAGCACACCGGGCCGGCTGACCCTGTTCATGGCGGTACTGGCCGCCGTGGCGTCCCTCGCCGGCCTGGCCGCCGTGGTGGGTGCCGCGGGCCGGGCCGACCAGGTCCAGCAGGTCGCCGACCACAGCGGGCCATTGACGGTGCAGGCCCAGCAACTCTACCGATCACTCTCGGACGCCGACGCGACCGCGGCAGCCGCCTTCCTGTCCAGCGGCGCGGAGCCGGCCGACCTGCGGACCCGCTACACCCGCGACATCGCCGCCGCCAGCGCCGCCCTGGCCGAGGTGACCGCGAACCGCGACGGCGCCACCGGCCAGAGCGTGGCCGATGTCGACCAGATCTCCGCCTCGTTGCCGGTCTACACCGGTCTGGTGGAAACCGCGCGGACCTACAACCGGCTGAACCTCCCGGTCGCCGGCGCCTACCTGCGCGAGGCGTCGGGGTTGATGCGCGAGCGGCTGCTGCCCGCGGCGCAGCGGCTCTACCAGGCCGACATCGACCGGCTGGCCGAGGATCGAAGCGGTGCGTCGGCGCTACCGTGGCTGGCCATCCTGCTCATGCTGGTCGCCCTGTCGGGCCTGCTGATGGCGCAGCGCTTCCTGGCCCGGCGCACCCGACGCCTGATCAACATCGGGCTGGCCAGCGCCACCGCGGCCGGGCTGGTCGCGTTGATCTGGCTGGTCACGTCCTGGGCCGTCGTACACACCCACCTGTCGGCCAGTGACCGCGACGGTTCCAGGCAGGTGGCCACAGTGGTCGACGCCCGCATCGCGGCGTTGCAGGCCCGGGCCGACGAGGCGCTCACGCTGGTGGCGCGCGGCAGCGGCGGCGACTTCGAGAAACATTTCGGTGACTCCATGACCGCGCTGTCCGGCCCGGACGGCGCGGGCGGACAGTTGGCGCAGGCGCGGGATCAGGCCACGGATCCGGCCGTGCGCGACGCGCTCGACCAGGCGATGGTCGCGGTGACGGACTGGCGCGCGGCGCACGCGAAGATCCGCGAACTCGACAACGGTGGGCAGTATCCCGACGCCGTGAAACTGGCCATCGGCAACCCGGCTGCCGGCGACGGTGACCCGGCCAGCGCGGCCGCCGCGTTCAACCGGGTGGACGACGCTCTCGCCGCCGCCATCTGGTCGGCCAACCACACCTTCGAAGGCCGGGCCCGATCCGCCGACGCGGCCACCACCGGCGCCGCGTTCGGCCTGGCCATCATCATGGTCATCTCAGTCGCCGGGCTGATTGTCGGCCTGCAGCAACGGATTGCGGAGTACCGATGACTGGCGGAGTACCGATGAAGCGTGGTGCCCTGATCGTTACCACCACCCTGCTCGCGGCCGCGCTAGCCGGTTGCACCGGCGCTCCGGCCGGTCCCAACCCGGATCCGAGCTACGGCGCGGTCCGGCCCCAAGGTGTGCTCGACCCGGCCCCGATCGTGACCCCGTCCGCCGGGCCGGCCGCCAGTTGTGATCCGCTGGCCAGTCTCCGGCCGGCCGGCCCGCTGCCCGCACCCGCCGCGATGCCGGCCGGTTCAACGATGGCCGCCATCGCCGAGCGGGGCCGTCTGATCGTGGGCGTCAACCAGAACACCTTCCTGTTCGGCTACCGCGACGCCACCAGCGGGGAGATCGTCGGATTCGACATCGACATCGCCCGCGAGATCGCCCGGGCCATCTTCGGCGACCCGACAAAGATCCAGTTCGTCGCCATCACCTCCGGACAGCGCATCGACGCGGTGAAGACCGGCAAGGTCGACCTCGTCGCCAGCACCATGACGATGAACTGTCAACGATGGGTCGACGTCACCTTCTCCAGCCAGTACTACGAGGCCGGCCAGCGGGTACTGGTCCCGCGCGAGTCCGCCGTCACCGGCATCGGCGACCTCGGCGGCAAGAAGGTGTGCGCCGCCGCGGGCAGTACGTCGATCATCCGCATCGGCACCGACCCGGCCAAGCCGATCCCGGTGTCGGTACCCGACTGGACCGACTGCCTGGTCATGTTGCAGCAGGGCCAGGTCGAGGCCATCTCCACCGACGACACCATCCTGGCCGGGCTGGCCAGGCAGGATCCGACCACCAAACTGGTCGGCCAGCCGTTCACCAGCGAGCCGTACGGCCTGGCCATGAACAAGAACGCGACCGACCTGACCAGGTTCGTCAACGGCGTGCTGGCCCGGATGCGTACCGACGGCACCTGGGTCAGCATCTACGGCCGGTGGCTCGGCGGGTCGGCGACCCCGCCGGCGGCCCGGTACCAGGATTGACCCCGTGAACGCGGCACGGCCAATGCGGCGCGACGAGGCCGACCAGATGCTCACCGGCATAGGGGCGACCTATGACCGGGTGGCCGCGGCCATGTACGCCATCGACGTGCATCCGGCCCAGGCCACGCTGCGCGGTGGCGCGCCGCAGGGAGCCACCGGCGCCCGGTGGCAGGCGCTGCGCCCCGAACTGGACCTGCTGTGGGCGCACTTCGCGACGCTGGGCCAGCATCTCGAGCAGGCGCGGGGGCTGCGGGCCCGCTTCCGGCCCGGTGACCAGGGGTGGGCGGATCTGACCCGGCTGCTGTGCGAACCATCGATCCTCGCCGAGAGCGCACCCACCGCGGTCGGCCTGCCAGAGCTGGCCGAACAGCTGGAACGCCGGTCCGCCGCGGTCACCGCACATCTGTCCGAAGTGGACGCTTCGGTCACCGCGGTGTCGGCCCGGCTGGGACCGGTGACCGCGTCGGTGGAGGCGGTCCTGGCGCTGGCCACCGAACTCGGTGAACCCGCCGCTGGCCAGGACCTTCGGGTGGCCTTGGACCAGGCGCAGATGGCCGACCTGGGCGACCCGCTCACCGCCGCGCCGGGCGGGCGGCTGGCCGCGGCCGCGGAGGCCCGCTGGGCGCGCCTGGCCACCGAGGCCGAACAGGTCCGCCGGGAACTTCTCGACCAAGCCGAGGTGCGGGCCGACTATCCCCGGCTGCGCGCGGCCCTGGGCGGTCTCGTCGATGACCTGGCCGCCGCCGAGGCCGAGGTGGCCGGCGTCCACGAGAGGGTCCAGGCGAAGATCGCCGATCCCGGCCTGGCGCCGCTGCCGCAGGCCACCGCGGCCCACCGGGCCCGGCTGGCCGAGTTGGACCGGTTGCAGGAGCAGGCCCGCACCGCGACACCCACCACAGCCGCGGTGGCGTGGCGGCGGCTGATCGACGACCTGCACAGCGTCGAACAGTCCGCCCGGCAGGCGCGCGACCGGGCCCGCCAGCAGGCCGGCAACGCGGATGCCCTGCTCGCCCGGCGCGACGAGCTGCGCGGCCGGCTGGCCGCCTACCGGGCCAAGGCCGCCGCCCGTGGCCTGGCCGAAGACCCCGACCTCACCATCGCGTACGCGCGAGCGCGGGAACTGCTGTTCACCGCACCCTGCGACCTACGGGCCGCCACCCGCTGCGTACACGACTACCAGCAAACGCTGGCCGCGATCCTGGCCAGTGCCACCACCGACGATGGGCGGTCCGGATGACCAGCGCCAGCAACGCCTGCCAGCGGCCAGGATGTACCGGTAGCTACGCCGCCGACGGCTACTGCGACGAATGCGGTTACAAGAAGGCCGCCGCGGACACCGGCGGCCTGTCCGGACTGTCCGGTCGTACCGGGGCCGGTCTCGGGGTGACGCCCAGCGGCTCCGTCGCCGCGGGCACCACGACCAGTCGCGGCACCCGTGGGCGTACCGGCGCCCGCGGCGGGCTCGGCGCGAACCTGATCGTGCTGCCGCCCGTGCCGTTGCGCGACCCGACCACCGCGGTGATGGCCGACCCGCAGGTGCCGGAGTCGCACCGGTTCTGTGGCACGTGCGGGGAACCGGTCGGCCGCGGCCGTGGTGGCAGGCCGGGACTGGTCGAGGGCTTCTGCGGCAAGGACCGTACGCCGTATTCGTTCCGCCCGCGGCTGTCCCCCGGCGATCTGGTCGACCAACGGTACGAGATCCTCGGCGCGCTGGCCCACGGTGGGCTGGGCTGGATCTACCTGGCCCGGGACCGCAACATCAGCGAGTCCGGCGCGGACCGCTGGGTTGTCCTCAAAGGACTCATCAACACCGGTGACCCGGACGCGATGGCCGCGGCGGTGGCCGAGCGGCGGTTCCTGGTCGAGGTGGACCATCCGAACATCGTGAAGATCCACGACTTCGCGCAGCATCCTGACCCGAAGACGGGCGAGGTCATCGGCTACATCGTGATGGAGTATGTCGGCGGCCGGTCGCTGAAGGATCTGGCCCTGGCCCATACCGGCGCGGACGGCCGCCGCACGCCGCTGCCGCTGGAGCAGGTCCTCGCCTACGGCATCGAGGTGCTGCCGGCGATCGGCTACCTGCACGACCGTGGGCTGCTGTTCTGCGACTTCAAGCCGGACAACGTCATCCACGCCGAGGAACAGCTGAAGCTGATCGACCTCGGCGCGGTGCGCCGCCTCGACGACCACGCCTCACCGCTGTGGGGCACGCCCGGATATCAGGCGCCGGAACTGGAAACCGAAGGTGCGTCGGTGTCGTCCGACATCTACACCATCGGACGCACCCTGGCCGTACTCAGCTTCGACTTCGGCGGCTTCTCCACCCGCTACCAGGCGAGCCTGCCCGATCCGGCCGACGTGGCGCTGCTGGCCCAGCAGGAGTCCTACCACCGGCTGCTGCGGCGGGCCGCGAACCCCGACCCGCGCCAGCGGTTCACCTCCACCGGGGAGTTCGCCGACCAGGCCCTCGGCGTGCTGCGCGAGGTGCTGAGCGTCGCCGACGGTGTGCCCCGGGCCACCGCGTCCACCCAGTTCACCCCGCAGCGGCGGACCTTCGGGGCATCGCTCGGCGCGGAGTCCACACTGGACGGTCCGGCCGTGGCCGCCGGGCTGCCGCTGCCGTTGGTCGACCCGACCGATGCCGCGGCCGGCTTCCTGGCCACGCTCGGCAGCGATCCACAAGAGACGATCGCGGCACTGCGGGCCGCGCCGGTCGCCTCGCTCGAGATCACCTTCCGGCTGATCCGGGCCCACCTCGACAACGCGGACCCGGCCGCCGCGGCCACCGCACTGTCCACAGTGATACGCGAACCGGGTGACTGGCGACCGGACTGGTACCAGGGCCTGATCGCGCTCTGCGCCAGCGACCTGGACCAGGCGGCCGGCGCGTTCGAGAAGGTCTACGACGCACTGCCCGGCGAGCCGGCGGCGCAGCTGGCCCTGGCCGCCACCGGCGAACTGGCCGGCGGCACGGACCTGGCCGGTGCCCGGTACCTGCGGGTGTGGCGGGTCGACCGCGGCTATGTCAGCGCCGCCTTCGGACTCGCCCGGATCCTGCTGGCCGGCGGCGACCGGGCCGCGGCGGTGTCCATTCTGGATGAGGTACCCGAGGTGTCCAGCCAGTACCTGGGCGCCCAGATCGCCGCGGTACGGGCGAGCCTGCACGCCGATGCGGGGCAGGTCACCGAGGCCGACCTGGTCGCCGCGTCCGGCCGGCTGGAACGGCTGCGCCTGGACGCCGCCCGGCGGGCCGGACTGGCGGTGGAGATGCTGCAGGGGGCGCTGACCTACCTGCACACCGCCGCACCCGTGCTCGCCGAGTCGTGGCGCGCGGTCCTGCGGCCGCCGCCGGTACCGGACCCGGCCGGCCACCTGTTCCTCGGCGAGGCGCTGCGGGAACACGAGGTGCGCCTCGGCCTGGAACGCGCCTACCGGCTGCTGGCCAGCCTGGAACCGGACCCGGCCGCCCGCCACGCCCTCGTCGACCAGGCCAACGCCGTGCGCCCCCGGACGCTGGTCTGATGGCGGCCGATCAGTGCCCGGCCTGCGCGCAGCCGGCCCTGCCGACCGACCGGTACTGCGAGAAGTGTGGCCACGAGCTCGCCGCGTCGGCCACGCCGTTCCTCGCTCCCGGATGGGTTTCCTCGTCCGGCGTGCCGGCGGTGTGCTCGGCCTGCCAGGGCAACGACTTCGGCGCGGAAGGCTACTGCGAGGGTTGCGGGCAGCGGCGACCGGCCTCGCAGGACCACAGCGAGATGCGGTTGGGACAGCTGGCCGCGGTGACCGACAAGGGCAAGCGGCACCACCACAACGAGGATGCGGTCGCGGTGGGCCAGGCCGGCCGCGCGGTGGTCGCGGTGGTCTGCGACGGGGTGTCGTCGTCACACAACGCGGACACCGCCTCGCACGCCGCGGCGGACGCCGCCGTGGCGGCGCTCGTGGACGAACTCGGCCGGGCCCGTCCCGCCGCCGACGCGATCGGCGCGGCCACCCGCGCGGCGCAAGCAGCCGCGGCGCTGGCCGGCGGTCGCGACCCCGGCGCCAACCCACCCAGCTCCACGTTCGTCTGCGCCGTGGTGACCGCCGACGCGGTGACCGTCGGCTGGGTCGGCGACAGCCGCGCCTACTGGCTGCCGGACGCGGCCGTGGACACGTCGAACGCGGTCACCGACCCGTCGTCGGACTACGCCCGGCCGGCCCGGCTGACCGTGGATGACTCGATGGCCGGACAGTTGGCCGCGGCCGGCAAGCCGGTGCCGGGCGACATCGCCGGTTCCATCGCCGCCGCGTTGCTGCGCTGGCTCGGCGCGGATGCCCCGGACACAAGCCCGCACCTGCATACATTCACGCCGCCGGGACCGGGCCGGGTACTGGTCTGCAGCGACGGCCTGTTCCGCTACCGGCCCGAGCCGGCCGAACTCGCCGAGGCAACCCCGCCGGGCGACCCGCTGGACGTGGCCTCGAGCCTGGTACAACTCGCGCTGGACGCCGGTGGCCAGGACAACATCGCGGTCGCCCTACTGCCCTACCCGCCCGAGATGCCGCCCCACCCGAGGGAGTCGCCGTGAGCGAGCAAGCCACCTTCACCACCGAGGTGTTCTGCAACCAGTACCTGCCCGCCGGAGCCGACGTGGTCGACGCCATCCTCACCGTGACGGCCAGCGGTGCGCCCACGGGTGCGCCCACGGCCCGGCCCGGTAGCTCCGGTACGCCCACGGCGGCGCAGGTCATCATGGTCGACTGTTCCGGTTCGATGGGGCACCCGGCATCGCGGATGGCCGAAGCCAAACGGGCCACCGCGGCGGCCATCGACGCATTGCGTGACGGCGTCTCGTTCGCGGTCATCGCCGGCCGCGGGGATGCCACCATGGCCTTCCCGCGGGTGGCGCAACTGGTGACCGCGTCACCGGAGACCAAGGCCGATGCGAAGAAGTTCGTGGCCCGCCTCAGCGCCGAGGGCGGCACCGCGATGGGACAGTGGCTGCACCTGGCCAACAAGCTGTTCGCCGGCCACCCGGCCGACGTCAAGCACGCCATCCTGCTCACCGACGGACGAAACCAGCATGAGACGTCCGAACAGCTGGCCGCGGTGCTGCGCAACTGCGAAGGCAAGTTCGTCTGCGACAGTCGCGGCGTCGGCGAGGACTGGAGCGGCAGCGAGCTGCGTACCATCGCCTCCGCCCTGCTGGGCACCGCGGACGGCCTGCCCGATCCGGCCGGCCTTGTCGCCGACTTCACCGCGATGACCGAGCATGCCATGGGCAAGGCGGTCGCCGACGTGTCACTGCGGGTGTGGACACCGGCCGGCGCCACCGTCCAGTTCGTGAAGCAGGCGTTTCCGCACGTGGAGGATCTCACCGGGCGCCGCCGCGAGGTCAGCGCCCGCATCGGTGAGTATCCGCTCGGTGCCTGGGGCGCGGAAAGCCGCGACTACCACGTGTCCGTGAAGGTCAACCCGGGCCAGGTCGGTGAGGAGATGCTGGCGGCCCGAATCAGCATCGTTGCCGCTGACCAGGTGCTCGCCCAGTCGCTGGTACTGGCGTCGTGGACCGACGACACCGCTTTGTCCACAAGGATCAATGCCCGGGTGGCGCACTACACCGGACAGGCCGAACTGGCCACGGCGATCCAGGAAGGCTTGGCCGCCCGCGACGCCGGTGACATCGAGACCGCGACCGCAAAGCTCGGGCGGGCCGTGCAACTGGCCGAGGAAACCGGTCACGAGGACACCGCCAAGCTGCTGGCCAAGGTGGTCGACGTGGTCGACGCCGGGACCGGCACCGTGCGGCTGCGGCAGAAGGTGGCCGGTGTCGACGCCGAACTGGCCAACGTACGCTCGGTCAAGACCATCCGGGTGAAGAACAGCTGAGGAGGGCTACGTGACCACCTGTCCGAAAGGACACGCCTCGGCGTCCACCGACTACTGCGACGAGTGCGGCACACCCATCAACGCCGCACCCACGGCTGCACCGTCCACAACAGCCGCCGGTCCGGCCGAGGCGTCGGCGCCGACGCAGCCGTGCCCGGACTGCGGCACCCCACGCACCGACCGCTTCTGCGAGGTATGCGGCTACGACCACCTGGCCGTCCCTGCCACACCAACGACGCCGAGCACCCCCGGTACGGCCGAGGCAGCCGAGCAGCAGGCGGTGGCGTGGCAGGTCGTGGCTACCGCGGACCGGGCCTACTACGACCGGATGTGCGCCGCGGCCGGTCCGGATGCGCCGCAGGTACCCTTCCCCGCGTACTGCCCACAACGACGGTTCGCGCTCACCGGCGCCGAGGTCCTCATTGGACGGCGAAGCCGCTCGCGCGGTATCGAACCCGTCATCGACCTGTCCGGCCCGCCGCAGGACGCCGCCGTCTCACACGCGCACGCTCTGCTTGTGGCTACCCCGGACGGCTGGAGCGTGGTGGATCTCGACTCCGCCAACGGCACCTACCTCAACGACGCCACCGACCAACTGGACGCCAACGTCGCGGTAGCGCTGCAACCCGGCGACCAGTTCCACATTGGTGGCTGGACCACCCTCACCATCGTCGCCTAGCCACCCCAGCCAGCCTTGCGCAACGCATCGCGGATCATCGCGGCCACCTCGGCCGGATGGTCGCGAACAAAGTGGGCGGGAAACCGCAGCAGTATTTCGCCGTTCACGGACAGGGCGTTGTGCCGGCGCATGTCGCTCCACCATTCGTCGACATCCATGTGGTGCGCGCCGTCGACCTCTACGACGACCCTCCACTCATCGAAGTACGCATCGAGGAAACGGCGGCGGTGCTGCGCATCCGTGCGTAGCACCTGCCGGCTCGGCACCGGCAGCCCAGCGTCGCGGCACAGTCGTACGAGATCGAGCTCCGTAATGGTCTGCGATCCGGCCACGACATCGGCCACCGTCGCACGGATCAGCCGGCCGCGTTTGATCCTCGACATTCTGCCCATCACGGTGTCGACGTCACCGACGACGACGAGGCGCTGCTGGAAGCACATCGCGATGATGGTCCGCGCCTCGCGATCCGTGCGTGCCCATTGGGCCGCGTCAACCATCGACCGGGCCGCCCGGGTGCACGGCGGCCTCGCCTTTGTCTCGACATCCGTGGCGCCGAGAACGGATGTGCGGTGGATGCGCACGCCAACGGGTACATTCCTGTCCCGGCGGTGGGCGGGCACGATGACATGCACGACGTCGCTGGTGAACTTCCGTAGTCCCAACAACAGCAGCGCCGTGACCCCAACGAGCAATGCCGGTCGCCCGTTACCGGCGGCCAGCGCCGCCGCCCACAACTGCTGCTCCGCTGACAGCGGACCGTTGTGCGTGACGTATACCCCCCGGTGCACCACTGCCCACCGCCCGGCCGCGACCCGGCGACGGACGGCTCCCGCGGAGTGCGACGCCAGCGCCTGCCGGCGGCTGACCACCCCCGTTGACGTAACAACAACTGATCCCACTCCGCCGTCTGCTCCCCCACAATGACCACCTCACCAGCCCTCCATCCGCCCCACCACCCTCTTCTTTCCCCTGTGGATAACCGCGAATTGGACCTTGGAACGGATGGTCCGGTTATCCGACCCATCCGTTCCAAGATCAACCAATTGGTGGTAATCGATGCGGAGGGCCGCCGGCTGGACCGGGGCTCGGCCGTCAGCACGTATCCGTTGCGCCTGCATCCGGGAGCCGAGAGGTACTACCGAGCGAGTAGGCGTTGACGCTCGCCGGCGGGAAGCGTAGCCGGGCGTCGAGGCCGCGCGGTGATGCCTCGAGCAGGTCGAGGCGGCCGCCCGAGGCTTCGGCGAGCACGGTCGCGATGGGAACGCCGAGCCCGGTGCCGTCGAGGTTCTGGGCCGTGGCCGCCCGCCAGAAGCGTTCCCCGGCCCGGCGCCGGCCGTCATCGGACAGGCCCGGCCCGTCGTCGATGACGTGAATGTCCACCGTGGACACATCGGCGCGCACGTCGACGCGTACCGTGGCACCGGGCCCGGCGAACTTCAAGGCGTTGTCGATCAGCGCATCCAGGGCCTGGCCGACCGCGGTGGGCAGGGCCAGTACCGCGGCGGTGGCCAATCCGCTACGAGCGAGCGCGATGCCGCGCTGGTCGGCCAGCGGCAGCCACGCGGCCACCCGTTCGTCCGCGGTGACGGCGGCGTCGACCACCCGCCGCTCGTAGCGGCCACCCTCCGCCCGGGCAAGCGCCAACAGGTCGTCCAGGATCCGGCTCAACCGGCTGGTCTCCTCGATCGCCAGCTGGTGCTCTTCGCGGCCGGATCCGGTGATGAACTCACCGAGCGCCTCAACCCGCAACGACAACGCCGTCAGCGGGTTGCGCAACTGGTGGCTGGCCGAGGAGACAAACTCCCGCTGCCGGCCCAGCAGGTCGGCCACGCTGGCCGCCATGTCGTTGAAGGACAAGGTCAGCCGTCGCAGTTCGGGCGGGCCCAGCGCGGCCGGCAGCGGTGTCTCGAGCCGGCCGCCTGCGCCGATGCGGTGGGCGGCCGCGTCCAGTTCCCGGACCGGGCGCAGGATCCACCGGGTCAGGAGGACCGCGACCACGGCGAACACGGTCCCGGCGACGAGTCCGCCGATCGCGGCCAGACCCCACGACTGGGCGATGTCGGTACGCACGGCTGCGGTCGGCGACAGTGTGATCACCGCGCCGATCACCTCGTCCGAACTGGTCACCGGCACCGCCACGATCAGCGGGTCGGTCCGCCACGGCCAGATGGTGCTCTCCGCGCCTACCCGCCCGCCAGCGAGCGCCTGCTCGGCCCGCGCGACGAACGCCGCCGAGGTGAACACGTCGTCCGCGCAGGAACGACAGCCCGCGCAGGAACGACAGCCGGCGCTGATCACGATTTTGCCCTCGCGGTCCACCACAGCCGCCGAGATGCCGTACAGCTCGTGGTAGCGGCGCAGCTCCTCGGTGAGGGCCAGGGTTTCGCCACGGCGCAGGGCAGGGTCGGCCATCGAGGCGAACCGGGCCGCGTCCACGAACCGGTCGATCACCAGTTCCCGGGTCCGCCCGCTGGCCAGCGTGACCGCGAGTGGAACCTCCAGCAGCACCAGCACGATCGCGATGAGCGCCAGGTAGGTGCCGACCAGGCGGCTCCTCACGCCGGCTCACGCAGCTTGTAGCCCACGCCCCGCACCGTCTGGATCAGGGTCGGATCGCCGAGCTTGGCCCGCAGCGAGCCGAGATGCACCTCGACGGTGTGCGCGTTGCCGGTCCAGGTGGTCTGCCACACCTCGGCCAGCAGCCGGTCCCGCGAGACCACCGCGCCGGGCCGCCGGGCCAGCGCGACCAGCAGGTCGAACTCCTTACGGGTGAGCACCACCTCGGCGCCGTCGAGGGTGACCCGGTGGGCACCGAGGTCGATGGTGAGGACACCGACCGTGATCGGGAGCGGCGAGGTCCCGGTCCGCCCGGCCCGGCGCATCACTGCCTCGATGCGCGCCTCCAGTTCGGCCAGCCCGAACGGTTTGACCACGTAGTCGTCCGCACCGGTGCGCAGGCCGGCCACCCGGTCGCGTTCTTCGGCCCGCGCGGTGACGGCGATGATCGCCACGTCACCGCGCCGCCGCATTTCCCGGCAGACGTCCAGGCCATCGCGGTCGGGCAGGCCCAGATCCAGCAGCACCAGGTCGACCGCGGGGGCAGCCAGCGCCTGGGCCGCGGTGGCCGCCCGCAGCGTCTCGTAGCCGCGGCGACGCAGTGAGTTCTCCAATGCCGCGGCGACCCGGACATCGTCTTCCACCAAGAGCACACGCATGCGCCGAAGCCTAGGCCGTCCCCTCCTAGGGCACTATCTATTCAAGTGTTTGCCCGACGCAGCCGGTGGCGCACCCGGGCCGCCGTGTCCCGCAGATGGGGCGCACGCACATCATGTACCCGAGCTTGCAGGGAGTCCGGCCCGTGCCGCCGCAACATTTCGGCCAGCCGGTCCTCGATGTCCATCCCCTGCCCGGTCGGTCCGGTTGTCTGGTCCGCATAGGTCAACGCGTCGGAGACGGCCGAGCGCTCACACGCGAACTCGCGCAGAGCCTCCCGCTCGCCATTGACCTGTGCCATGAACCGGGCGCCGGAGTGGTGCGCGACCAGGGCCGACAGCCGGCCCGGCCAGCCCAGCCGGTCGAGATACCTGGCCCCGTCCACGGCGTGGAAGCCTGTGTCCACAACGGACTCGGCATAACCGATGTCATGCAACCAGGCGGCGGCGACGAGCAGGTCCCGGTCACCGGCCGGCACGCTCGAGGCGACCTCGGCGGCGCGCGCGGCGACACCGACCGAATGCCGCCACCGGTCACCCGGGCCCAGCAGTTCGAAGGCCAGGCGACGCGCGGACTGGGCGTTGTGGCGCGGATCCGGCCCGATCCGCACCGGCTCGCGGAAGGTCAACCGGAGGTTCACCCGTCCGACGGTACGGGCGGCGCTCACCCACCGGCGACGAAGCCCGGCCGAATCAACGCAATGTTCAACCAGCGTTCACCTGACGGCCCGGACGAGGTGGGGCGGGGTCAGATCACCAAGGTGGCCGCCCACCGCCGCTGCCCCGCCTAGACTCGGCGAAGATCCTCGAGCGAGGGAGGGCACGGTGGCTATCCTCGGCATCGACATCGGAGGTTCCGGCGTCAAGGGTGCGCCCGTCGACCTTTCGACCGGAACCTTGACCCAAGACCGTTTCCGAGTGAGCACCCCCCAGCCCAGCAACGTGAAGGGCGTGGTCGACACGGTCGGTGAGGTTGCCGCCCATTTCGGCAACATCGACCGGTTCGGCATCACCTTCCCCGCGGTCATCGTGGACGGGGCGGTGCGGACCGCGGCCAACATCGACGAATCGTGGGTGCACACGCACGCGGCGGACCGGTTCGCCGACGCGCTGCGCCGGCCGGTCACCGTCATCAACGACGCCGACGCCGCAGGCATGGCCGAGATGACCTACGGGGCCGGCCGGAACACGCACGGCGTCACGGTGGTGCTCACCTTCGGCACCGGTATCGGCAGTGCCGTCTTCGTCGACGGCACGCTGGTGCCCAACACCGAATTCGGTCATCTGGTCATCGGCGGCAAGGACGCCGAGCTGCGCGCCTCCGACCAGGCTCGGGACGCGGACAACCTCGGCTGGCACAAATGGGCCAGTCGGGTCCAGGAGTATCTCGAGTACGTGGAGCGGCTGCTCAGCCCCAACCTGTTCATCATCGGCGGCGGGGTGAGCAAGAAGTCGGAGAAGTTCCTGCCGCACATCGAGTTGTCCACGCCGATCATGCCGGCCGCGCTCCAGAACGACGCGGGCATCGTCGGCGCAGCGCTCGCGGCCGACGCCCAAGCCCGCGACAACTCCACCGCGCGCGACAACGTCAACGCCGGTACGACGCGGCCAGCAGTTCAAAGCCCCGGTCCAGGCTGACCGCGGGACTCCATTGGAGAACGTCGCGGGTCTGCCGCTGGTCGAACCAGTGCGCGGTGGCGAGCTGCTCGGCCAGGAACCGCGTCATCGGCGGGTCCTGGGTGCGCCGCAACGCGGTCCAGACCAGCTCGACCGCGGCGCCGCCGGCCCGAGCCACCCGGTAGGGCACCCGAAGCCGTGGCCCGGCCACGCCGGCGGCCTGGCAGATCCGGGACACCAGCTCCGCCACCGTGCGGGGTTCCCCGTTGCTGATCACCAGTGCCTGCCGCCGGGCCGCCGGCAACCTGTCCACTCCGGCAACGATGGCGTCCGCGGCATTGCTGACATACGTGGTGTCGATCAGCGCCGCGCCACGGTCGATCAGTGCCAGGCGGCCGGCCCGGGCCCGCTGGATGATCCGGCCGACCAGTTGGGTGTCGCCGGGTCCCCAGACCAGGTGCGGGCGCAGCGCCAGTACGGCCAGATCGGGGCCGTCCGCCTCGAGGGCGAACAGTTCCGCGGCCGCCTTGCTGCGGGCGTAGTTGCCCCGCGCGTGCACCGGGTCAGCCGTCCCCGCCTCCACCCCGACCAGGGCCCGCCCGACATGCGCGACGGACGGCGAGGACACCTGTACGAATCGTTCGGCTCCAGCTTCGCGGGCCACGTCCAACACCGTCCGGGTGCCATCGATGTTCACCGCGGCGAAGTCCCGCCAGCTGCCGGTCACCCCCACCTTTGCGGCCAGGTGCACCACCGCGGTCACCCCGCGGGCTGCCTGCCCCACCGCGGATCGGTCGGTGATGTCACCGAGCACCTCCGACACACCCGCCACCCCGGCCAACCCGGACGGCCGGCGTTGCAGGACGACCACCTCGTCGCCCCGTTCGGCCAGCCGCCGGGCCACCGCGGCCCCCAGCATCCCGCTGGCGCCGGTCACCAGAACTCTCACCGCGTCTCAACCCTCACCCTGGCCCGCCGCACGTCATGGCGAACCGATCGGACCGCCGGCGAGTACCCGTCCGGCCCAACGGGCCAGCCTTGTACGGTCCACTTTGGAGTTATGCCGGATGTCCGTCGGCAGGGCCGGCACCTGGAGCACCGCCGCCACCGGTGCGTCCAGCACCGACCGTACGGCGTCCACAACGGACTCCGGCGCGATCGCCGGCCGGGTCACGGCCGGGTTCGCCTCCGCGACGATCACCAGCAGCTGGGTTCCCGCCGGCCCGACACCCACTGCGGCCGCCCGGCCGACCCCTTCGACGGCCTGCACCCGCTGCTCGATGCCGACCGGCGTGACGACACCGGCCGAGGTGGTGATGACATGCACGAGCCGGCCCTGTATCCACAGTCGACCCTCGTGGTCGAACATGCCGACGTCGCCGGTGTGGTGCCATCCGGGATGACGGGCACTGTCGTGTTGGGTCAACCACAACCGGTCGTACCGGTCCTTGACGTGGCCGGCCCGGACGACGACCTCGCCGGTCACCGCCGGCGTGCTCGACAGCTCTGCGGTGGCCGCGCCACTCGCGTCCAACGCGCTGATGGCCACATCGACACCGGGGACCGGGCGGCCCACGCAGACACCGTCGCCGCTACCCGCCCGCTCGATCTCGGGTAGCGAGATATCGGTGACACACAACGCTTCGGTCATCCCGTACGGGGTGTGCGCGTTGGCCTGCGGCATCAGTTCCCGGGCCTGGCGCAGCAACGGGGCCGGTACCGGGGCACCGGCACTGAGTAACAACCCGATCCGACCCAGGGCGGCCCGTTGGGGCTGGCTGAGTGCTCCGGCCGTGGCGACCACATTGGACAGCGCGGCCGGTGAGGTGAACACCATCGACGCGTCGGCCGCGATCGCCGCGTCGGCCAGCGCCGACGCGGTGAGGGTGCGCGGCGCGGTGATGTCCATGGCCGGCACCACCGAGGTGACCCCGAGCGCCGGCCCGAGCAGCGCGAAGGGCGCGAACGCGGCGACCAGGGCGCCGCCCGGCTCGATGTCGTATGTGCTGGCAAGCGTGTCGCGCAACTGTTCCAACTGCCGGTGTGTGTACACGACACCCTTGGCCGGTCCGGTGGAGCCGGAGGTGAACAGGATCGCGGCATCCGCGTCCGGCGGCGGGGGTGCCGGCAGTGTGTGGCCGGCACCGGACCGGGCCAGTCCGGCCAGGGTCGAGGTGGCGCCGAACAACCCCCGCAACGCCGCGCCGGAGGAGCCGGCGGCGATGCGGCGGCCGGGCCAGCGCAACGCCCGGGCGGCCAGCAGGCCCCGGCCGATCGAGATGACGTACTGCGGATCCGCGCTGCGGATGGCCCGGTTGAGCCCGGCCAGCCCGAGTCCGGCATCGGCCACCACGATGACCGCGCCGATGCGCAGGCAGGCATAGAGCACTGCCGTCAGGTCGGCACCTGGCGGCACCAGCAACGCCACCCGGTCACCGGGGCGCACCCCCTGGGCCACCAGCCCGGCCGCGATCTCCTGGCTGCGCCGATGCAGCAACGCCCAGCTGACCGGACGGGACCCACGCATGGTCATCTCGAGCAGGGCCGGCGCCTGGTCGTCGGCATGCCCGGCCAGCACCGACCACAATGGACGGCGCGGGCCGTCGGCATCCGCAAAGGCCGGCCCGGCGTCGTTCCCGTTGCGCTGTCCGGCACCGATGCTGTTGGCAGTCAGCCAGGTGTGCACCGCGCCGGGAATGTCGGCGTCCTCGGGCAGCAGGTGGCCGGCCTTTTCGAACCGGTGCAGGTCGGCGTGCGGCAACCGCTCGCGCAGGTCACGCAGGTGGGCCGCGCCGAAGACCGGATCCCGGGGCCCCCAGAGGATCAGCGCCGGCACGCTGGCGAGCGCCTTCAGGTTCTCCGCGATCCCGGTCAGCGCGTCCCAGCTCTGATGCCGCGGGTGCAGCGGGATGTCGGCCACGAAATTGCCGATGGCCGCGCGCCGCCCCGGGTCGCGGTACGGGCTGAGGAAGGCATCGCGCACCTCGTCGGTCAGGGCCGGATTGGCCAGCCCCAGCGTGGCCCGCAGGAAGGTCGGGGTGCGCACGGTCACCGCCGGCAGGATGCCGGGCAGTCGGGCCAGCCGGATCAGCGCCGGCGCGGACGAGCCGGCCGGCTGGTGCACCGCGGTATTGGTCAGGACCACGCCGGCCAACTGGTCGCGATGGCGCAACGCCCAACCGAGGGAGATCACCCCACCCCAGTCATGCCCGACGGTGACCACCGGCCCGGTGAGCCCCAGCGCGTCGGTGAGCACATTCAGGTCGTCGACCCGGCGGCCCAACCCGCGATAGGTGCCGGTCCGCTCGGACAGCCCCATGTCGAGGTGATCCACCGCCACCACCCGCCAGGGCTGCGGCCACGTCGCCGCCTGGCCGACCAGGTTCCGCCACAGGTAGGACCAGGTCGGGTTGCCGTGTACGCACAGCAGGGTGCCGACCGGCGGCTGGGACAGCGTGTCGATGTTGTCGAGGATGTGCCAGACCCGGCGTACCCCGTCCGCGTCGACCGCGGCCACCTGGCGCGACCAGGTCGGGTCCACACCGGACAGACCGTGCGGGACGGTACCCGCCGCCGCGGTTGTCACCACACCATCTCGAGCACGCAGGTGTTGAGGCCGGAGCCGATGCCCATGCAGAGCACCCGGTCGCCGTCTGCGAGCTGATCGCTGTGCTGGGCCAGGGTGAGCGGCAGGGCGGCCGGTCCCACATTGCCCAACCGCGGGAACGTGACCGGCACCCGGTCGGGGTTCAGGTCGAGGTGCTTGATAATGGCATTGGTGTGCATCATCGACACCTGATGCATGACGTAGCAGTCCATGTCCTGCCAGTCCCAGTCCGCGCTGGCTTCCGCCCAGGCTGCCGTGGCGAGGCTCACAGCACCGTCGAACATGCCCTTGGTGTCGGTACGCATGCCGTCAATGTCGCCGATGCACAGCTCGTGATACTCCGACGCGGTGCGGGCGATTCCGCCGACGAGGCGATGGCCGTCGCGGTGCGCGTCCAGGGGACCCAGCACGGCCGCCGCGGCTCCTGATCCCAGCGTCAGCGACGCGAACTCGTTACGGAAGTCCTTGATGGTGGCGTCCGGGCTGGCCAGCCGGGCCAAGGTGGCTTCCTGCGTGCGTCGCGCGTCTTCACCGTTGACCACGAGCGCGTACTCGATCTGTCCCGCGTCAATCATGGTCGCCGCAATGTGCATCGCGTTGATGAAGCCCAGGCAGGCGTTGGAGACGTCGAAATTCATGGCCGAACTGGACAGGCCGAGGCTGTGGTGCACCGCGACCGCGGTGGAGGGTTCCAGGTGCTCCCGGGTCACCGAGCTGTTGATCAGCAAGCCCACCCGCTCGGGGTCGATCCCCGCCTCAGCCAGGGCCTTCGCCCCGGCAGTCGCGGCGGCGTCGGCGAAGCTCACGTCCCTGGGCCACCAGCGCCGCTCGTGCACGCCCGCGATCTGCTGCAACATGCCCGGTCGCAGCCGCAACCGGGCCAGCGTGGGCGCCAGCCGCTCGTCGATCTCGTCCGAGGTGACCACGATCGGGGCTTCCAGACCAGAGATCGCGAGCACCGACACGTTTGCGTACTGGTACGTGGCGTTACCTGCCTGTTTGCCCACCGGCCGGCGTGGCGCAGTGGGCGAGGTCGTCTCGCGCGCGTTGTCCTTGGGCATTGTTCTCATCTCGGTGAGTGGGTGGGCGAAGTGCTGGACGTTGCACGAAAGCGTCAGGCCATCCGTGACACCGCCTGTATACCCACTCGACGCCGATCGTCCACTCGCCGTCTGACGGCAGGGCGTCGGCCTGCGCGCCACAAGACGGCGCTGCGAACCGACCCGATGCCCGTTCCCATACCCTCAACGGTACCGAACCCGTTCCAGCGGGGCGGGCGCGCGGCGAGCGGGCCAGCGCGAACAGCATGGTTGCACCCCTGTGGTTGCCGGGCAACCACTCAGCGTGGTCAGTCCTCGATCCAGCCCCGTCGACGTGCCGAGGCGGTCAGCCGGTCGCGGATCTCGACGATCTGCGCCGCCCGGATGTCGGGACAGAAAGTAATCAACGCGTCGGTGACCTCGCCGCCGTACTCGACCGCGGAGATCACGTCCGACAGGTCATCATCGGCGAATTCGACGCCGACAGCGTCGATCACGGTGACGTCGTAGGCCTTCTGCCCGCGGGCACCGTCCACCACGTCGAACTGCACGCGGGTACCCGCCTGCACGCCCCGGGCCTGGCCCTTCAGTTCCTCCGAGTGGATGAAGACATCGTCCCCGCCACCATCCGGAGCGATGAAGCCGTAACCCCGCGTCTGATTGAACTGAATGATTCTTCCAGTAGGCACTACGACCACCAACCGACAGCTCCTCGCGCCCAAGCGACGCCCTGGTCAACCCTACCGCCGGTTGGGCAGGCAACCGCCGACGCCACGACGTGTTCGCGGGAAACACCACAACGCATCGCTATGGCATGATGCCATCCGATCGCAGGCTAGGAGGAGTTTTGTCAACTGACCACCCCCAACAACCCGTATCACCGCAATACCCAGCCCAACCTGGAGTTCCGCCACAGTTCGGCCAACCGCAGGAAGGGTTCCCGCCAGCCGGCCCGGGCATGCCGGGTGCTCCCGTAGCGGGTGCTCCGGCGGAGCAGAAGCCGGGCAGGAAGCTGCCGGTACGGGCCATTCTCAGCGTCGTGCTGCTCGTGATCGTGGCCGGTGTCGGCTGGTACCTCAACCGCGACAACGTGGAGAACGCCGCGGTCGGTGACTGCGCGAGCTACGACGCCAGCAAGAAAGACAAGATGTACAAGGTCGTGGACTGCACCGATGCCGCGGCCGAGTTCAAGGTGCTCACGGTCTCCGATGGGAACGAGCAATCCTGCAAGGAGGTGGCCGGCGCATCCCGCTCGTGGACCGTCGACACCAAGACCGTCTGCATGGGCGAGAAGGACGCTGACCCGCTGCGTGCCGTCAACGTGGCCAAGGAGGGCGACTGCCTGGCCATCAAGGGCAACGACGCGGAGAAGACCGACTGCGGCGCGGCCGACGCCACCGACAAGGTGCTCAAGCGCCTCAGCGACGTCAGCGAGATCGGCGCCGACAGTGCCTGCACCGACGTCGAGGGCGTGGAGACCTTGTACACCTGGCAGTGGACCACGGACGGCCCGGCCGGCAACCTGGACCTGAACTACGACGTACTGCTCTGCCTCGGCCCCAAGTAAGCCGAGCCGGGCGTCGCCTGTCATCAACGGACAGTCGCAGGCGACGCCCGGTGAGTCCGGCCGTGAGCTGTCGGTGCCGGCGCCGGACACGCACACGAAGGTCATCTCGGGGTTGACCCGCCGATCACCTTCATCTCGCCCACGCTCCCGACATCACTGGCCGACGAGTTCGGCGGAATCGGTGAGGAGCAGCTTGCGCCGGGCCCTGGCGTAGAAGGAGCGGTGACCCAGCCGGACCACGGACCCCGCGGTCAGGTCCACGCCGATGTGCAACCAGTCGCCGGGCTGGAGGTCGCCGACAAGCAGGCCGTCCACCTCCACCGCCACCGTGCCACTGGAGCCCAGCACCTCCAGGGCGAGCGGCTCGGCACAGTTGAGAAACAGTGCCCGGTTGAACGCCGAGTGCGGCGCGACCGGTATCACCAGCAGCCCCTGCGCCTGCGGGGACACGATCGGCCCGCCGGCGGAGAAGGCGTACGCGGTCGACCCGGTCGGCGTGGACACCACCACGGCGTCCGAGGCGTAGCGGACGAACGGCTCACCGTCCACATGCAGGGCCAGCCGGGCGCTGCCGCTGCCGGGGTGGCGGATCAGCGCGAAGTCGTTGAAGGCGACCCGCTCGACCCCGGCCACCCGGGCCAGGATGGCGACCCGGCGCTCCACCACGTGCTCACCCAGGTCGATCGCGACCAGGGCGGCGGCCAGCTCGGGCACGTCGACCTCCGCCAGGAAGCCCAGCCGCCCGATGTTGACCCCGAGCACGGGCACGCCGGGCAGGTGGGCCAGCCGCAACGCCCGCAACATCGTGCCGTCGCCGCCCAGGCTCACCAGCAGGTCGGCGCGGCTGGTCAGCTCGGCCTCATCGACCGCCTCGATGCCGGCCGGCAACCGCGCGGCCTCGTCGTGCAACGCGAGCACCGGCGCGTTGCGTCGCCGTGCCCAGTCCAGCACGGCGCCCACGGCCGCGGCATTGTCCCGGCGAGGGTGCAGGACGAACCCTATCGCCCCAATGCCCATCCTGGTCCTCTCGCCCGCCGAACGCACCGTTCGCCGATGCTTGGGCGGCCAATCGGAAGCGGCCGCCGCATTCCGGACTCTGCGTCGGTATGCGACACACGATACTCGATCTCCATGGCTGACCTGGTCGGGACCGCGCCAGGCTCAGGAGGCAAGTGCGGCGGCCAGGCCGACCTCGGCCAGTTCGAACGCCATCGTCGGGCTGGGGCAGTGGATGCGGAACCGGACGTGTTGGTCCGCGGCGATCTCTACCGCGGCGAGCAGGGCGCCGACGGCGGTGGAGTCCAGCGCGGTGGTCGCGGCAAGATCGACCACCACCGCGCTGGTGGGGGTCTTCATGGCGCTGACCAGCACGGTCCTCAGGTGGGCGGTCTCCGCGTCGGTAATCTCACCGGCCAGCACGATATCCAGTGTGTTCGCACCGGTTCGGGTGGTCACAGCCGCTGTGGTCATGCCCCCCACCTCCGCCGCGCCACCCCGGCCGACCCGGGCAGTTCACCTTACGTTCGCCGTATCCGGCGTTGGAAGTCGGGCAAAGCGCCGGGTCGGGCCGAGGCGGGCATGAACCGGCCCTAACCAGCCCATGTGATCTACGTCGTACCAATAATCGGCGCATGTGGGTCAACCGATGGAATCCTTGTTGACCCAACGGCACCGTGGCAGGCCCGGTGGGTTAGGGAAGGTCGAGGACGAGGTCGGCCACGGCCACGCCGAGTTCCCCGTCGTAACCGTCACAGGCCGCGGCTCGCGCCGCCGCATGGTCGGTGCCCGGCTGCAGGTGGGTCAGCAGGAGACGCCGGGCACCGGCCTGGGCGGCTTGCCGGCCTGCTTGGCGGGCGCTGCACAGGTCGTGCGCCGACTCCTCCGGAACGTGATCGACAAAGGTGGCTTCGGCCAGCAGGAGATCAGCGTCGCGGGCCAACTCCACCACCTCGGCGCTCGGGCCACTGTCACCGGTGTACGCGAGCACCCGGCCGCCGGCGCTCAGTCGTACTCCCACATTGGGCACCCAGTGCGGCAGCAGCCGGGTCTGTGCCTGGAACGGGCCGATGTCGAGTCGGGCGCCGACCGTAAGCTCGTGCAGGATGTAGGCGCGGGCCAGCGTCTGGGGTCTGTCCAGCGCCAGCACCGCGTCCAACACGCCGGGCAGCGCGTACACCGGTAGCGGTCCGGCCGGGTTGTCCCGCAACACCCGGGCCCGCAGCAGCGGATTGAGGTCCGCGCAGTGGTCCGGATGTCCGTGCGTGATGAAGACCGCGTCTATCCGCTCGGCCGCGACCCGTTGCAGTAGCCGCGGCACCGTGGCGTACCCGACGTCGACCAGCAGGCGGAATCCATCCTGTTCGATGAGGTAGCCACTGCACGCCTGGCCGGCTTCCGGCCACGCACCGCAGGCACCAAGAACCGTGAGCCGCATCTGGACGACCTTATCAATGTGGCAGGTCGGCCAGCATCGTGTGGGCGGTGCGGACCCGGACCAACTCGGTCGGGTCGAGGGTGGCGGTGACCACCGCCTCGCCGTGGTCGGCCGCCCGCGCCATGACCTGGCCCTGCGGCCCGTGGACCGCGGCGCCGCCGTTGAACCGCCAGTCGCCCTCGCCACCCACCGAGTTGGCGAAGACCACGTACATGGTGTTGTCCAACGCCCTTGCCCGGTAGTAGAGGTCGCGTCGATGCTCGGAACCGGCGAGGTAGCCGGACGGGCACAGGTACCCGTGCGCTCCGGCCACGGCGGCCGCCCGGCCGTGTTCCGGAAAGCACCCGTCGTAACAGATGCCGAGCCCGAACCGCCAGCCGTCCACCTCGATGGCCGCCGCGGCGACGCCTGGCCGAAACAGCGCCCGCTCGTCGGGTCCCCAGAGATTCTGCTTGTCATAGGCGGCGAGCACGCTGGTGTCGGGGTCGACCACGAGGGCCGAGCAGGTACGCCCGCCGTCGGCGTGCGCGACCGCGGCCCCCACCACCACCGTCACCCCACCGGCCCGCGCGGCGTCGCGCAGCGGGGCGAGCCGGTCATCGGTCACCCGACGGTCAGCGTTCGCCGGCACGTCGGACCGGTCACTCGCGTACAGCGTCGGTGGGTGGTACGCGGACAGGAACAGCTCGGGCAGCACCGCGATCCGCGCACCCCGATCGGCCGCCTGCGCCACCAAGCGGGCGCCGAGGGCCGCGTTAGCGGCGACGTCGCCGGGCACCGGCGTCGCCTGTACCGCGGCGACGGTCAGCTGACTCCACATCGGATACTCCCCTAGTCCATCGTGGATGGTGGCAGGCCGCGATAGGCCCGGGCCACCATCCGTACCCAGTCATAGACCGCGTTCTCGTTCGGAGCCAGCGGGCCGGCCCGATAGTGCGGAGACTCGACACCTCGTTGCACCGACTCGCAGGCGGCCCAGTCCTCGCGGTTGGTGATATCCCAGAACCGCACCGCGTACGACGGGTCGGTCACCGTCTCGTCGAACAGCCACTCACATTCCACCACAGTGGACCCCGGCCCGGTTGGCGTCAGCCGGTGGGTCAGCACGTAGTCGGGATGCAACGACACCAACAGATTCGGGAACAACCCAAGATAGTTGACCGTGCGCGGGTCCACATCGGACAGTGGGACGCCGTGGCTGACGCCATCCAGGGACATGGTCTGGGCAAAATCCCGCAGCCGCATCGATCCGCCGGCCCAGGCACCGGGTTCGCGCCAGTTCTCCCCCGAGTTGGGTGGTGTCACCACACACAGCTCGGGATGGATGCTCGGGCAGTGGTAACACTGGTGATAGTTCTCCACAATGAGTTTCCAGTTGGCCGCCACCTGGTGGCGGTGGCTCGCCTTCACCACCAGCCGCTCGGGCCGGTACGGCGCGACATGGTCGTCGAGACTGCCCAGGTGCTCGCGCAACGGCACCGCGTCGCCGGTCGCGTTGATCAGCAGCCAACCATGCCAGTCCACCGCCGGCAGCTCGACCAGACCGTGGTCGGCCCGGTCGAAGTCCGCCGCCATCCTCGGCGCGGTGCGCAGGCGGCCGTCCAGCCCGTACGCCCAGCCGTGGTACGGACAGACCAGAGCTGGCCGGTCGATGCTCTCACCGTCCGGCACGAGCTCGTGCGCGCGGTGCCGGCAGGTGTTGGCGAAGGCGCGTACGGTCCCGTCGTCACCGAAGGTGAGCACCACACCCACATCGCCCGCGCGACGCCCGCACTGCCGGCCGGCGTCACGCAACTGCCCAGTGCGGCCCAGGCACATCCACGAGCCGGCGAACAGGTGCCGGCGTTCCCAGGCAAGTACCGCGTCGCTGGTGTACGCCTCGGCCGGCAGCATCCGGGATTCGCCGAACGGGCGCAGCGCCTCGTCCAGAGCCTGCCCGGAAACGGGCGCAAGGGCATCAACGACGCGCTCCACAACCGCCACCACCAATCGTCACACCGCCATCACCACCCGCGGCGGCCAGCCTAACCGTGGCTGGTCCGGCTTGTCGACGCACGGGAATCGGCAGCTGCCCGAAGTTGGCCAGGGCGGCCCGCCGTTCGCGGTACGGTTCGGAAAACCAGCGTCCCGCGCCGCCCAGGCATGGGTGTCACTCCAGAGGAGCCACCATGGCGACCGCAACACGCAAGAGCTCGAACGGATATGTACCCTTCACCGCGCCCGGCCTGTCCACCAAGGACGGAACCGCGATCGCGACGATCCTGCAGAGCCGGCTCAACGCCCTCAACGATCTCGCATTGACCCTCAAGCACATTCATTGGAATATCACCGGTCCACAGTTCATCTCGGTACACCTGATGATTGACAAGCAGTGCAACGGTGTCCGCAAGATGGTCGACGCGACGGCGGAACGCATCGCCGCACTGGGCGCCTCACCCGTCGGAACCCCGGGTGCGCTGGTCAAGTTCCGCACCTGGGACGACTACTCGCTCGGCCGGGCGGACGCGATCGCCCACCTCGCCGCGCTGGACATGGTCTACGACGGCCTCATCGCCCACCACCGCGACGCCATCGACAAGACCGAACATCTGGACCTGGTCACCCAGGACATGCTCATCGGGCACTGCCGGAAACTGGAGCAGTTCCACTGGTTCGTCCGGGCCCACCTGGAGAAGCCGTCCGGCAAGCTCACCACCGAAGGAGCCACCTCGGAGAAGCAGGCCGCCAGACGAGTTCGAAGCTGACGGGTGTGACGGACACCGCGGACGTCGGCCTGGCCGTGGACAGCCGACACTGGGGGCCGTTGCTGGACCGGGTCAGCCGCGAGCACGAGGGCGACCGGGTGACCATCGAACGGCTCCGGCCCGACCACGAACCGCGCTCGTACGGCGAGATGCTGCGGCTGCCGTTCACGTATGCGTCCTACGACTCGCGCGACAACGTCGTGGTGGTCGCGGTGGGCGGCACCACGGCCACCTTCCCGGTCGTGCTGCGCCACCTCATCTGGAAGCCCGCGCGACTGTACCCGGACCGGGCGGGTTTGCGGGTCGAGGACCACGACGGGGTCGCCACCGTGGTGATGTTCTTTCCGGGCCATCCTCTGCCGCCGCCGTAGGGTTGGCCGATGACGCGAACAATGTCCGCCTGGGCGGTGCAGGATCCGGGTCCCATCGCGACGCATCCACTCCAGCCGGTACGGCGCGAGGTGGCCGACCCGGAGCCGGACGAGATCCTGGTACGGGTCAACGCCTGCGCGGTGTGCCGGACCGACCTGCACCTCGCCGAAGGTGACCTGCCACCGCACCATCCGGGGGTGGTGCCCGGTCACCAGGTGGTCGGTGAGGTGGCCGCAATCGGGGCTGCGGTGACCGATTGGAGTGTTGGCGACCGGGCCGGCATCGCGTGGCTGCGCCACACCGACGGCGTGTGCCCGTACTGCCGGCGCGGGGACGAGAACCTGTGCCCCCATTCGACCTACACCGGCTGGGACGCCGACGGCGGCTACGCCGAGTACGCCAGGGTCGCGGCGGACTTCGCCTACCGGTTGCCGGCCGGCTATCCGGACGCGGAGCTGGCCCCGCTCCTGTGCGCCGGCATCATCGGCTGGCACGCGCTGCGGCGGGCGCAACTGCCGCCCGGCGGCCGGCTCGGCATCTACGGATTCGGCGCATCCGCCCACCTGACCGCACAGGTGGCCATCCAGCAGGGCGCCCAGGTGCACGTGCTCACCCGGGCGTCCTCGGCCCGGCGGCTGGCCCTCGACCTCGGCGCCAGCTCAGCCCACGACGCCTACGCCAGACCGCCGCAACCCCTGGACTCGGCCCTGCTGTTCGCCCCCGTCGGCGACCTCGTGCCGCTCGCCCTGGAGGCACTGGACCGCGGCGGCACCCTGGCCATCGCCGGCATCCACCTCACCGACATACCGCCCCTGAACTACGAACGGCATCTGTTCCAGGAACGCACCCTGCGCAGTGTCACCTCCAACACCCGCCAGGACGGCCGCGATTTCCTGGCTCACGCGGCGCAGCACCCGCTGCAGGTGTCTGTGGTGCGTTATCCGATGAGCGCGGCCAACGAGGCGCTGGTCGACCTGGCCACGGACCGGGTCAACGGCGCCGCCGTGCTGCTGCCCGACTGACCCGCGGGCCGACCAGCCAGACCACCGCGCCGGCCAGGATCAGGTCGCCGGCGGTCATCAACACCCGCGACACCAACGCCGCGGCGGTGGCGTCGCCGCGGCTCAAAACCGGCGTGAGCACGGCGAGCAGCAACACCTCGCGCACCCCTGCACCGGCTGGTGCGAAGAAGATCAGGAATCCGGCCGCCCAGGCGAACGCGAAGCCACCCACCGCGAGCGCCAGCGCCGGCCCGATCGAGGCGCCGAGCCCGATCGCGAGCAACCACAGGTGTAATCCGAGCAGCAGCCACGACGCGACCGCCCAGCCCATCGCGGCCAGCACCGCGGTGGCCGACAGCGGATGCGGCAACGGCGGCCGTCGGGCCAGGCGCAGCAGGCTACCGACGACGGCGTTGACCACCCTGGGGTGCAGAGCGGCCAGCAGCACCGGTACGGCGAGGAAGAACCACCGCATCCCCGCGGTGCCGTCGGCGGGCAGGAACGGCAGGCACACCAACGCGGCGAGCAACCCGGCGCACACCGAGGCGACGAGGGTCAGGATCGCGGCCGTCGCCGTGCGGCTGCGCGGCACCTTGGCCGACTGGGCCAGCTCCATCTGCACCACCACCGGCCACATCGACCCCGGCACGTACTTGCCGAGCTGCCCGATGAAGAAGATCCGTCCCGCGGTACGCACGGTCAAGGGTGAACCCAACGCCGCCAACAGGACCCGCCAGATCTGCATGGTGGCGGCCAGGCCGGCGAGCACCGCGACGAGGGAACCGAGCAGGGTGAGCCAACTGAGCTCCCGCAAGCCGGCGCGCACGTCGGCCCACTGGCTGGCCACCGCATATCCGCCGAGCGCCACCGCGACGACCACGAACACGATGCGCACGAACCGGTTCCCGGACACTCGCGAGGCCACCGTGGCCACCTGCCGCAGCCCACCACGGCCAGCCGCACCGCCGGTACCGCTGTCGCCAGGCGCGACGGCCGACCCGGTCGGCACGATCGGAGTGTCCGGCACCCTGCGAGGGTACCCGCCGCGGCGGCACGGGGCCCGCATCACACCCCGTAACGCATCCTAGGAAGCTAGGTAGCAATCAAGATCGGGTGGCGATGGGTACCGGACCCGGCGTCGCCCTGGCCCGGATTTCGCACCTAGGGTGGGCACCATGCGGGTACTCGCCTTCGGCACCTACGACACCTCGACGCACCCGCGGGCCGGCATTCTCATCGACGGGCTGCGTGAGCACGGCGTCGAGGTGGACGAGTGCAACGCGCCGCTCGGATTCGACACGGCGCAGCGGGTGGACATGCTGGCCAGGCCGTGGCGGGCACCGTTGTTGCTGGTCCGGCTGGCCGGCCGGTGGCTCCGGCTGGCCCGGCAGGTGCGCCGGATGCCCGCGCCGGACGCGGTCCTCGTCGGCTATCTCGGACATTTCGACGTTCACCTCGCGCGACTGTGCCTGCGCGGCGTGCCGATCGTGCTCGACCACCTCATCGGGGCGAGTGACACGGCCCGTGACCGGGGGGTCAGCACCGGCCTGCGCCAGCGCGTGTTGCGCTGGATCGACGCGGCGGCGCTGCGGGCCGCGGACGTGATCGTCGTGGACACCGACGAGCATCTGGTCGCGCTGCCCGATCGGCATCGCACCCGCGGCCTGGTTATCCCGGTCGGTGCGCCCACGACATGGCTGGCGCCCGCCGCCGAAGCCCAGGACCCGCCACCGGCTCCCGAGCAGACCCCAGGGTTGCGGGTGGTGTTCTTCGGGGTCTACACGCCGTTGCAGGGTGCGCCGGTGATCGCCCGCGCGCTGGCCCAACTGGCCGGCTCGGCGGTATCGGTCACCATGGTCGGGCACGGACAGGACCTGACCGAGGCCCGGCGGATCGCTGCCGGGAACCCCTCGGTCACCTGGGTCGACTGGGTCGCGCCGGCGGACCTGCCCGCATTGGTCGCCGCCCACGAGGTGTGTCTGGGCATCTTCGGTACCGGCCCGAAAGCCTTGCGGGTCGTACCCAACAAGGTCTTCCAAGGCGCGGCCGCCGGTTGTGCGATCGTCACCTCGGACACCGCGCCGCAGCGGCGGGCTCTCGGTGACGCGGCGATCTTCGTACCCCCGGGCGACGCGGCCGCGCTGGCCGAGACGCTGCTGAAGCTGGCCAGCGATCCGGCCGAGGTGGCGCGGCTAAGGCAGGCCGCGGCCGTACTCGCCCATCGCGACTTCACGCCGGCGGGGGTGGTGCGGCCGTTGTTGCAGCGGCTGGACGCCCGGCTCGACGGATGGCCCTCGCGGGCCGGGTTGACCGCCGCGGCCAGCGACGCCCTCGCCCCGCTCACCCCGAATGCCTGGCTACGGGTGGATGTCATCAACCGGATGGTGCCGGCCGGGATCACCGACGTGTTGGAGGTCGGCTGCGGCGAGGGCGCCCTGGGGGTGCGGCTGGCTCGCCGGTACCGCTACCTCGGTCTCGAGCCGGACCCCGCGTCGTACGCCGTGGCCACGCGGCGCCTGGAACAAACCGGCCGCGGCACCGTACGCAACGACCGGGTGGAAAGCCTGGGCGACGAGCGGTTCGACCTGGTCTGCGCGTTCGAGGTGCTGGAACACATCGAGGACGACGCGGCCGCACTGGCATCGTGGGCCAGCCACCTGCGTGAGCACGGCTGGCTGCTGCTGTCGGTGCCGGCGCACCAGCGTCGATACGCCGCCGCGGACGAGCTGGTCGGGCATTTCCGCCGCTACGATCCGGACGCTCTGGCCGCACTGCTGCGCGCCGCCGGATTCACCGAAATAGACATGCGCCAGTACGGAATGCCGTTGGGTTATCCCCTCGAGGCGGCCCGCAACGCCATCGCCCGGCGCCGCCTCGCCGCGGCCAAGGACACCAGCATCGCCGACCGTACCGCCGCGTCCGGACGGCACCTGCAACCGAAGAGCCGGCTGCGGGCGACGGTCGGCCGCTTCGGTACCTGGCCGTTCCGGCTCACCCAGCGGGCCTTCCCCCACCGCGGCACCGGGCTGGTCGTACGAGCCCGGTTGTCCCGGCCGGTTACGGCTCGGGTCGGGACCGAACGATGAGGTCGGCCAGCATCGCGAGCGATCCGATGATCAGGCCGGCCAGGAAGATCATCACCGTATTCGTGGCCACCCGGACCGGGTGGGTCACGATGTCCACCACGGCCTTGCCCACGCCGATCGCGATCAGCCACAGCGCGAGCGGCATGAGCGCCTTGAGGGGATTGAAGTACATCACCATCCGCAGCACCTGCAGGATATAGCGGTAGGCGTCGGAGACGAACCGGAACTTGGACGTGCCGGACCGCTTGGCGTACTCGATCGGCAGGTACGAGATGTCGTGCTGGTTCGACAGGAATGCCAGCGTGATGGTGGTCACGCAGGAGAATCCGGGTGGGAGCAGGCGCAGGTACGGCAACGCGACCCGGCGCCGGAATGCCCGCAGTCCCGAGTTCAGGTCCGGGATCGGCTGGCTGATCAGCCACTCAGCGATCTTCCTGATCACGAACTTGGCCGGGATACGGAGGAACTTGTGGCTGCCCTCCTCGGACGTACGGGCGCCGACCACCTGATCGATGGTGGGGTCGGTGTGCAGGAGCCCCACGAGTTCGGGGATCCGCTCGTTGGGGTAGGTCATGTCCGCGTCGGTCCAGACCACCACGGCGCCGTGGGCCATCCGCGTGCCGATGCGACGGACGGTGCCGGCCCCGCCGTTGCGATGGAACGCGACAACCCGCAGCTGTGGATAGCTAGCCTCGGCCTTGCGCAGCACCTCGAGGGTGTTGTCTGTGGACGCGTCATCGATGGCGAGGAGCTCGTAGGCGTACCCGGAGCCGTCCATGGCCGCGCAGATCCGCTCGATCTCGAGCAGTACGTGTGCTTCCTCGTTGTAGCAGGGCAGCACGATCGAGACGTCCAGGGTCTCCACGCCGGCATCGTCGGCGTCCACCAACTCGCTGCGGGTGATCCGCTGGTTGGGCGCCGGAACGGTCGGCATCATCGACTTCACCTCGCGGTCCTTGCGGTGGCTGGGTGCCGCCGAACGAAGGGTAACAGTGCCCGCTGCGGCCGGCAGAAGGACTGCGACCTCTGTAGCGGTCCGTCCATATCACCTCACCCAGAAGGTGATCCAGGTAACAGTTCTCGCTGATGGCTGGCGGGCCGCCCGCGCAGACGGATCCGACCGGCCGGGATACGATGAAGAATGTCAATGGATTGTCGTTTCGTGCCATCGCCCGGCGTGCAACTGTGCGGGGTGACCTCGATCAGACACAGGACGAACCAGAAAAGTCCGGCCGGAGGAACGCCTGAGCGCCAGCTTGCTGCCATGATCGGTGCGTTCCGGCATACCCCCCTCATTGGCAGCACGCCAGAAAGGAGGCGCACATGGCCGAGCGCGGAGAAGGCGGCGGAAGTAAAATTCTGCGTGGTCTGATCATCGCGATCGTCATCGTCGCCGCCATCGTTCTCATCGCCGTGTTCTGGCGCCAGGTCCTCGACGCCGTCACGTCCGTCGGCACCTACGTGGTGGACCAGTTCCCCACCGAGACCGGCCAAGCGGCGGCCGTGATCGTCTACCTGATCGTGGCCGTGCTGCTGGGCATCCTGTTCTCCAAGGCCGGCCACTTCACCGCGTACGGCGTGGTGATGGGGCTCGGACCCCTGCTGTGGTTCCTGTTCTGGGAAGGCTTTGCGCCGCTCGGGCTCTCCCCCACCTGGACGGACAGCCTCAGTCTGGCCCACCTCGATCCGGGTCGGGTCATCCTGTTCGCCGTGGTGGCCGACATATTGATAACCTTCGTTTTTGTGCCGCTGGAGTTCCGGGAGAAGTACAAGCGCCGCCAACACCGCCTCGGCGAGGACGGCGACTGACTCCGGACCTGGGGCATAGCGGCGCCCATCGCTATGCCCCAGTTCGCCAAACCTGGGCGACCGGGCACGTTACCGGTAAGTTTCATGGCTTTCGACAGAAAACCCCTGCTCAGCAGCGTTTCGGCCGCGTCGATATCGACAGGCATTGGTTGGCGCGGGCGGGTCACCTAGCGTGCTGCACAGCCGCTGGCCATGGCTCTCAACGCCCAGGAGGCAACCATCGTGTTTCCCCGTCTCGCCCGTCCCCATCGACGTCCGCAACGCCGCCTCGCTGTGCTCAGGGCGGATTCTGGCCGTAGGCCGGCTACCCTCGTCGCCGCCGCCGCGGCCTGCCTCGCCGCCGCCGGCCTCTGGATGGCCACCGGTACGGCGTCGGCCGGCGTCCTGTCCGGCAGTCTCTACCGGGACCCCAACTCCGGCGTCGTGAAATGGGTGGCGGCCAACCCGAACGACTCGCGCATGCCCCAGATCCGCGACAAGATCGCCAGCCAGCCCGCGGCGCGCTGGTTCTCCAACTACAACCCGTCGACGGTCCAGGCCGAGGCATCCGCCTTCGTCGGTGCCGCCAACGCCGCCGGGCAGGTACCGGTGCTGTCCGTCTACGAGATCACCAACCGTGACTGTGGCGGGGCCAGCGCCGGCGGTGCGCCCGACCTCAACCAGTACCAGACCTGGGTGAGCAACTTCTCCCGCGGCCTGGGCAGCCAACTGGTCGTCATCATCCTGGAGACCGACTCGATCGCGCTGCAGACGTGTCTGAACTCCTCCGACCTGGCCGCGCGCAACCAGGCTCTGAGCACCGCGGTGCAGACCATCAAGTCCGCCAATGCCAACGCCAAGGTCTACCTCGACGGCGGACACTCGGCCTGGAACAGTGCCGCCGACCAGGCCAACCGGATGCGCAACGCCGGTATGCAGTTCGCCGACGGTTTCTACACCAACGTGTCGAACTTCAACTCGACCGCCAACGAGGCCAACTACGGCCGTGCCATCATCTCCGCGCTCGACGGCGCGGGAGTCACCGGCAAGCGCCAGATCATCGACACCAGCCGCAACGGTGGCGCGAGCGGTGACTGGTGCGCCGACGACAACACCGACCGGCGCATCGGCCAGTATCCGACGCTCAACACCGGCGACGCCAACATCGACGGCTACCTGTGGGTGAAGCCGCCGGGCGAGGCCGACGGCTGCGCGCTTCGCCGCCGGCAGCTTCCAACCGATCGCTGGCGGCTTCTCTCGCCAACGGCGCACCGTACCCGCCGGTGACCACGCCGCCGACGACCGCGCCACCCACCACGGCTCCGCCGACCACCCGGCCGCCGACCAACCCGCCGACGACCCCACCGACGACGCCGCCCACCACCACGCGGCCGCCGACGACCACGCCACCGACCACGAACCCGCCGACCGGCGCCTGCTCCGCCACCTACGCGACAACCGGGTCGTGGCAGGGCGGCTTCCAGGGCGAGATCACCGTACGGGCGGGCAACGCGGCCATCAACGGCTGGACGATCCGGTGGACCCTCGCCAGCGGCCAGAGCATCACCCAACTGTGGAACGGCGCCCTCACCACCAGCGGCTCCGCCGTCACGGTGAAGAACCTGTCCTACAACGGATCCCTCGCCGCGAACGCCACCACCACCTTCGGCTTCACCGCCAACGGCACCGCCACCACCCCCACCCTCACCTGCACCTCCCCGTAGTCCCTTACTGATCTTGGGGAGAAACACGCGGATTTCCGCGTGCTTCTCCCCAAGATCGAAAAAAGCGGGCCTGTGGATAACCGCTGCGCGGAGTGCGGGCGGGTCATAGTGGGGCGGTGGGTGGGGGTGGCACCGATGGGCTGGGGGCATTGTTGCACCGGCAGGACGGCGTCGTTAGCCGGCAGCAGGCATTGTTGTACCTGTCATCTGACGCGATCCGGCGAAAGGTCGCCGGTGGGCGATGGTCAAGGGTGCATCGAGGGGTGTACGCCGCCCATAACGGCCCGCTTTCCGATGGGCAACGGTTGTGGGCAGCGTCGCTGGCCGCGGGAAACGGCCGCCCCTCGCTACTCGGTGGGCTGTCCGCGTTGGTGCTTCTAGGCCTGCGCAAATTCACCAGCGAGGTTGTGCATGTGGTGGTACCCGCCCGCCGCCAGGACAGTGACACACCGACGGGCATACGGGTGCACCGGACATCGGTCCTGCCTCTCGAGGATGTCCTCGCGAAGGCAAGACCACCGTGTACGTCGGCGGCACGGTCGATGGTGGACGCGGCACAATGGGCGCGCACCGATCGCGAGGCGCGGACAATCATCGCGATGTGTTTCCAGCAACGCCTCGTTGTCGTCTCCGCGGCGCAAGCCGTGCTTGCGCGACTGCCGCGGATCAAACGGGGAAGGCTGATCCGCGCCACGGTGGCCGACGCCGCTGCCGGATCCGAGACCGTGACGGAACTGGACCTGGTCCGGTTGTGCCGCGAGGCCGGGCTACCCGTGCCGAGCCGACAGTCCGTGCGGCGTGATCGTGACGGCCGCACGCGTTACCTGGACGCCTGTTTCGACGAATGGCGGATCGTGGTGGAGGTGGACGGGGCCCACCATATGGAGGCCGATGAATGGTGGAACGATATGCGGCGGCACAACGCGCTGTCGATGCGCGGCGAGGTGCTGCTGCGCTTCCCGGCGTTTGTCGTCCGCGACCACCCGCGGAAGGTGGCCGCGGTCATCCGCGACGCGCTGGTGAAAGCCGGATGGCCCGGCTGACTCAGGTGGCCCAGATGGTGGTGTCTGGGGGGAGGCGGGGTGTGCCGTCCAGGGGTACCGAGGCGTGCAGGACTGTGAGGTCGGGGGGTAGGTCCACCGGCGACTCGCCGAGGTTGGCGACCACCAGCACCTCGCCGTTGCGGAAGGCGACCACGTCGGGGCCTACATCCACCCAGGACAGTGCGCCGGCACCCAATGCCCGTTCGCGGCGCAGGCGCAACGCGCGGCGGTACATCTCGTACGTGGAGGCGGCGACACCGCGTTGCCGGTCGAGGCCGTAGTTGGCCCAGATCTCCGGCTGTGGTAGCCAGCTCGCCGGCCCGGGCCCGAAACCGTACGATGGCGCGGCGGCCTGCCATGGCGGCGGCACCCGGCAACCGTCCCGGCCCCGCTACGGTATGGCCCGAGCGTGTCCACACAGGATCCTGACGGGCCGAGTCCGGCAGCCAGACATCCTCCGGCAGCCCGAGTTCCTCCCCCTGGTACACGTAGGCCGACCCGGGCAACGCCAGCATCAGCAGCGTGGCGGCGCGGGCCCGGCGCAGGCCGAGGTCCAGGTCGGGCAACGGATCGCCGGCACCGATGCCCTCCGGCAGTACGGTGTGCGGCGGGTATCCGAGCCGGGTGGCGTGGCGTATCACGTCGTGATTGGACAGTACCCAGGTGGTGGTGGCACCGACCAGCGCGGTCGCGGCCAGCGACTGGGTGATGACGGCCCGCTGCGCATCGGCCCGCCACGGGGCCAGCAGGTACTCGAAGTTGAACGCCTGATGCATCTCGTCGGCGCGCACGTAGCGGACCAGCCGGTCCATAGGGGACACCCACGCCTCGGCCACCAGGATCCGCGGTCCCGGGTAGCGATCCAGCACCGCGCGCCAGGACCGGAACACGTCGTGCACGCCCTCCTGGTCCCACATCGGTCCAGAGTGGATAGACACCTCCGCGGTCGGGGTGTGGTCCGGCAAACCGGATTCCTTGACCAGACCGTGGGCGACGTCCACCCGTACCCCGTCGACGCCCCGGTCCATCCAGAAGCGCAGGATGTCCTCGAACTCGGCCCGTACTTCCGGGTTGTCCCAGTTGAGGTCCGGCTGCCCGGAATCGAACAGGTGCAGGTACCACTGGCCGTCCGCCACCCGGGTCCAGGCCGGACCCCGGAACACACTGATCCAGTTGTTGGGGGGCAGCGAGCCGTCCGGTCCCCGCCCGTCGCGGAAGATGTAGCGGGCCCGCTCCGGCGAGTCGGGCCCGGCCGCGAGCGCGGCGGCGAACCACGGATGTTGCGACGACGTGTGGTTGGGCACCAGGTCGATGATGACCCGCAGGCCCTGGGCATGGGCCGCCGCGATCAGCGCGTCGGCATCGGAGAGGTCGCCGAAGATCGGGTCGACGGCGCGGTAGTCGGCCACGTCGTAGCCGGCGTCGGCCTGCGGCGAGCGGTAGAACGGGGAGAGCCAGATCGCGTCCACACCCAACTCGACCAGTTGGGGCAGCCGGCTGGTGATGCCGGGCAGGTCACCGAGGCCGTCACCGTTGGCGTCGGCGAACGAGCGGGGATAGACCTGGTAGATGACGGCGTCGCGCCACCATTCGACGGGAGTGGGAGTCTGCGGGCTCAGCGTGGCCTCCAGGGTCGGGCGGCCCGGGTTCGCGGCGGTGCGGTGGATTCCCGCACCACCAGCCGGGTCGGTAACACTTGCTGCCGGTCGGGCACCGCGCCGGTACCCGCCAGCGCCTGCAACAACGCCAACGCGCCGAGCCTTCCCTGATCCGCGGCCGGCTGGGCGACCGTGGTCAGGCCCAGCGCGGCGGCGACGTCGTGGTCGTCGATGCCGATGACGCTGACATCGTCCGGTACCGCGAGACGGGCCCGGCGCAGCGCCCGCATCGCCCCCATCGCGATCTCGTCGCACGCGGCGAAGATGGCGGTCGGCGTTTCGCCCCGGCGCAGCATCTCCTCGGTGGCGCGCTCGCCGCCGGCCACGGTGAAGTTCGTGACCTGTTCCAGTTCCGGCTGCGTGGTCAGGCCGGCGCCGCGCAGCGCGGTGTGGTAACCGTCGCGCCGGTCAACCGGGGTGGTGAAGGCCAACTCGTCGTCCGGGTCACCGGACAGGTGCGCGATGCGGGTATGGCCGAGGCCGATGAGATGTTCGGTGGCCGCCCTGGCCGCCGCCGTGTCGTCGATGCGGATGCTCGGCCATCCCGGCACCGGTGTACCGGAACTGACCGTCACGCCGGGCAGGCGCAACCCGACCACGGCGGTGAAGTCGGCCGCCTGCAGCGGAGTGGCCACCAGCATCACCGCGTCGACCCGCTTCTGCAGGGCCTGCGTGTGCAGCAGGCGGCGACGGGCGGCCTCGTGCCCGCCGAGGTTGTACAGCAGCACGTCGCAGCCCGCCTGCCGCAACGTCTCCTCGGCCGCCTCGACCACGGTGGCGAAGAACCAACGGGTTATCCGCGGCACCACCAGCGCCGATGGAACCGGTACTGCCGCCGGCCAGCCGGGACGCGCTCGGTGAGGCGACATACCCGAGCGCGGAGGCCGCCTGTGCCACCCGCGCCCGGGTTTCCTCGGACACCGACGGCAGGCCGCGCAGCGCTCGGGAAACGGTTGCGGTGGAGACCCCGGCAAGCTTTGCGACGTCGTCGATCCTGGTCATCACGTGCTCACCCGCCGCGGTGCGGCCGGATCACCCCTTTACCGAACCGGCCAGCAGGCCACGGACGAAGTAGCGCTGCAGCGAGAAGAACACGATCAGCGGCACCACGATGGAGACGAACGCGCCAGCGGTGAGCAGCTCCCAGCTCCGCCCGAACGAGCCGGCCATCTGGGACAGCCGCACGGTCATCGGGGCCACGTCGGCCGTGCCGCCGGCGAAGTCAGCGCCACCAGCAGGTCGTTCCACACCCAGAGGAACTGGAAGATGGCGAAGGAGGCGATCGCCGGGGTGGACAGCGGCAGCACGATGGTGCGGAACACCTTGAAGTGGCTGGCACCGTCGACCATGGCCGCTTCCATCAGGTCCTTGGGCAGCTGCGCGATGAAGTTGTGCAGCAGGAACACGGCCAGCGGCAGGGCGAACATGGTGTGCGCGACCACACCGGCACATAGGGGCTCGTCGCCAAAATTCCGGGCCGGCAGGATTGTGGTGCTGCCGATGGTGCACGCCGCCGGAGAAAGCTGCAGCAGCGGGACCAGCGCCATCTGGATGCGGCACGATCTGCAGCGCGAAGATCCGATGAAGAACAGAATGTCGCTGCCCTTGAACGTTGATCCAGGCCAGCGCGTACGCCGCCATGGTGGCGAGCGCGAGCGGGATGATGGTGGCCGGGATCGTGATGGCCAGCGAGTTCACCAGGTAGCTGGCATCAGGCCGGCGCTGGAGCCGAAGCTGTTCTGGAACAACACGCTCTGGTAGTTGTACAACGTGAACTGCGGATCGGTGAAGACCGTCCACCAGCCGGTCGTCTTGGCCACGTCCTGGGCCGGGCGCACCGAGGAGACCAGCAGGCCGAAGGTCGGGAGCGTCCACAGCGCCGTGATGACGATCGAGATGAGCGAGGCGATCGGCCGGCTGAACGAGCGCCGGTGGACCTCGACCGGCCGGCAGCCGCGGTTGCGACTCGGTGGCCCGGCGCCGCGGTGGGCGTGTCGACAGTCATCGCGGCCTCACGCTCCCTGCGCAGCTGGCGGATCTGGTAGATACGACCAGGGGTAGCACGGCCAGGAACAGGAAGATCGCCAGCGCACGAGCCCTGCCCGTGTCTGAACTGTACCGGAACGACTGCGTTATACATCTCGTTGGCGATCACGCTGGTGTCGAAGTTGCCGTCTGGTCATGGTGCGGACGATGTCGAAGACCTTGAACGTGGCGATCATGACGGTGATCACCACCACGATCAGCGCGTGCGGATGCATCGGGATGGTGATCCGCAGGAACATCTGCCACCGGCGTGCGCGCCGTCCAGCCGGGCCGCCTCGATGATGTCCGCCGGGATGCGCCTTGATGCGCGGCCGAGAGCACCACCATGGCGAAGCCGGCCTGGATCCAGACCATCGTGACCATGAGCAGGAACGTGTTCAGCGGCTGATTCCAGCAGCCACTGCGGCGGCTCGCAGCCGAGGCTGACCACGATCTGGTTGAGCAGGCCGATCTTGGTCGGGCCGGGTCACGCGGTAGGCGTAGACGAAGCGCCAGATGATGCTGGCGCCGACGAACGAGATCGCCATCGGCAGGAAGATCAGCGACTTGGCAACGCCTCGAGCCGGGCCTTGTCCACCAGCACGGCTAGATCAGCCCGAACGCGGTCGCGACCAGCGGCGCTAGGAGCGACCCAGACAGCGTGTTGACCAGCACTGCCGGATGATCGAGGTCGCTCGGGAACATCCAGCCGTAGTTGTCCAGCCCCACCCAGCTGGTGCTGTCGTCGATGAGGAGAGCAGCGTGGTGCGGATAGCCGGGACCACCAGGCCGATGAGGAGCAGCAGCAGCGGCGGGCAGCAGCGAAGAAGAACGCGAAGACGCCTCCCGGGGCCGGGCCGCCGGGGCAGGGGGCGCCGTCCGGCCGAGGCAGCGAAGAGCCGCGCCATCCCGATGGCCGGGCGAACGAGGCGACGGCACCGAACGTCGAGGAACAGGAGCGGCCGCGTCCACCACCGCGACGAAGCGATCAGCCCGTACATCAGCATGAGGAACTTCGGCTGTTCCTCCGCGAGTCGAACTCCATCGACCTCCCTCGGGTTCGCGGCCCGGCGCGTGGTCCGGGCCGCGAGCTGGTCCACGACGACCGGGTCGACGCGTCGAGATCAGCTCGGGATGCCGCGTCGATGTCGGACGTGACCTTGTCGATGCTTGCCGTTAGATCCAGGCGATCATGCCCTTCCAGAACGTGCCCGCGCCGACCGCGGCCGGCATCAGGTCCGAGCCGTCGAAGCGGAAGGTCGCTTCGGTCTTGGAGGAATCCGCCGGAGAGCTTGTCCATCGGGTCGGTGGACGTTGGCTGGTCGAGCTTCTTGTTGGCCGACACCCAGTGGCCGATCTTGGCCGGCTGTTGGCGTACTCGCCGGAGGCCAGGTAGGTCTGCACCGCCTGGACCTCGGGCGCGGTCGGCGAAGGCCGCGACGAACTCGCCGCCACCCAGCACCGGCTTGCCCTTGGCCGGGTCGATGGCCGGGAAGTAGAACGCGAACACGTCGCCGTCCTCGGCCACCTTGGTGCCCTGCCGGCCACTGGTTGGCGTAGAAGGACGCCTGCTGCAGCATGGCGCACTTGCCGGTCGGTGATCGGCGTGCCGGCCTCCTGGAAGGCGGTGGTGGCGATGCACTTGACGCCGCCGAAGCCGCCGTTGACGTACTTGTCGTTCTTGAGGATCGCAGTCCGCGACGGTCTGCACGCGCGCCTGACTGCGGGTCAGTTGAACGGGATCTCGTGGGTGATCCACTTGTCGTAGACCTCGGGCGCCGGCGGTACGCAGCACGGAGTCCTCGATCCAGTCGGTGGCCGGCCAGCCGGTGGCGTCGCCGGACTCGATGCCGGCGCACCACGGCTTCATGCCGCTCGCCGCGATCGTGTCGCTGAGCGTCATCAGCTCCGTCCCAGGTGGTCGGCACCTTGTAGCCGCTTCTCGTGAACGTCTTCGGCGAGTACCACACGAAGGACTTCACGTTGGCGCCCAGCGGGGCGCCGTAGAACGTGCCGTTGACGGTGCCGTACGCCTTCCACGCCGTTGTTCCAGTACTTGTCCACGTTGGCGTCGGTGGCGGCACTCGGCTTGCCAGCTTGTCCGTCTTCACCATCTGGGCCAGCAGACCCGGCTGCGGGATGAAGGCGAGGTCGGGGGCGTTGCCGCCGTCGACCCGCACCGGCAGCTGGGCCTCGAAGTCGTCCGCGCCCTCGTACGCGATGGTGATTCCGGTGCACTTGCTGAACTCGTCCCAGGACTTCTGCAACGAGTCCGACTCCGGACTGATGATGGACGCGAACATGGTGACCTTGGTGCCCGAGTGCCCGGCGAACTGCTGGTACTTGGCACAGTCCCCGCTCAGCGTCGGAACCGAACCGCCCCCTTCCGGGGTGGTCGAGTTCGAGCAGGCCCCGAGCGCCGTGATGACCGCGATCGCAGGCGCGAGCACCAGCAATCCGCGGCGGCGAGGCGCACCCTTAGTCGAACTGTCAACAAAAATATGGCGCAAGCGCATGTGCTGCCCTCCTTGGCAGGCCTTCGACGGCCTCCCCCCCGTGGGAAGAGGGCGTCGCAAATCCTTCCGGCGGCGTCCCTGGTTCCGGTGACGCCGTTGGCGTTGCCACGCGAATCTGTCCGAATTGGACAAAGACGATGTGGGTCGGGTCGGAGCCTGTCGGGTCTCCCCGAGGCTCCGCCATGACTATGCAAGCGCTTACATCCGTATCGTGTCCAGTGTTACGCCCGGGTGAACCTGGTAACGATTCGGCCAAGGGAAAGATCAGCTCACCGGGCGCGACAATTGCCAGCGATCGCGCTACACTCCGCGGTCCCGCCGGCCCCGCGGCACCGTCCAAGGCGGGAAACAGGCTCCCGCCCGCGCTCAGGTCACCGGATCGTCGCGCAGCGTACGTCCGGCGAGGCGCGGGCCAAAAACGCCGGCGCTGTAACTTTCAGGCGCACCCTGACCCGCATCACCAGATGGATTTCCGGGGTGACTGCGGGACTTACCCCGATTCGGGTCACCGCCGACGTACGTACGGTCGGGGAAGGCGGCCTGATCGAAGCCGACAGACGGGAGCAGAGATGAAAACCATCGGATGGGTGGTGGCATTCGCCATCGGCCTCTACTTCATTGGCCGGGCGGTGGCCGAGCCGTTCGTCATCGACGTGACGAATCCGGACACCTACCGCCTGGACTGGGGCGGCCCCAGCCTGGCCGGAGTACTTTTAGCCCATTGTGGACCCGGCGTGGTCGCCCTGGCTCTCATGCTGGTCGCCGTCCGTCGCCGCCCGTCCCGCCGCGTCAGGCCGGCCCAACCCGACAAGGAATGAGCTAAACAGCCAAAAGGGTCAGGACACGCCGACGGTGCGGACCCACCCATGACGATCAGGTGGGTCATCGGTAGCGCCACGTGTGCCTCGTACGCCTGTCCGAGGACGAGCGCGTTGGTCGTTCTGCTCCGCGGACGGCGGCATGGTGGAGACACTGGAGGCAATGGCCACGAGAGGACGGGAGTGATCATGAAGATTGGCATCATCGGCTCCGGCAACGTGGGTGGCACACTGACCCGCCGTCTGCGGGCTCTGGGCCATGACGTGACCGTGGCCAACTCGCGGGGTCCGCAGTCGCTGTCCGGCCTCACCCAGGAGACCGGCGCGAAGGCGGCCACGATCGACGAAGCCGCGAAAGGCTCCGATATGGTCGTCCTGGCCATCCCGACAGCCGCGGTCACGACGCTCCCATTGGGCGCTTTCGGCGGAAAGCTCATCGTCGACGCGAACAACTACTACGAGGACCGCGACGGCGAAATCACCGACATCGCGGACAAGGCGCTGACGTCCAGCCGCTGGACCGCGGACCACTTCCCCGGCTCCCAGGTGGTGAAGGCGTTCAACAGCATCATCGCCGACCACCTCCTGCGCGGGGGGCGGCCGGCCGGCGAGGACGACCGCATCGCACTGCCGGTGGCGGGCGACGACCCGGCGGCCAAGCGCACCGTGATGGGCGTCGTCGAAGAACTCGGGTTCGACCCGGTCGACGCCGGCACCCTCGACGAAAGCTGGCGCCAGCAGCCGGGTACGCCCGTCTACACCGCCGACCACGACGTGGCCGGCGTGAAGCGCGACCTCGCCACGGCCCGCCCGTAGCGGTCCGCACCGCAGCGAAAACAACAGGCTGGCCGGACCCTTCGGGGTCCGGCCAGTGCCTGCCCTAGCGTCGCCGCACGGACACCCTCGGTGAGTGCGGTACACCGGCGCGACCTCCACCGGCTCCCCGCCAGTATCATCGACCAGCGGCTATGACAGCGGGGGCGGCCAACGCGATGTCGATTCGAGGCGGTAATTTCGAATCGACTCGATCAACATAAGTAGGCGGTGGATCTCCGATCGCTCACCGCTGGGCGGCCGCACGAGCCAGCGAGGTGTACAGATGGGTCCGTACGACGACAATCCGGCCGACAGGCGCCGTCGCCACCGACGTGACGACCACGCCGACGACGATGCGCGCGACTGGACCGACGTCTCGGACGAGGCACATCCAGGTGGTTTGCGTGAGTATGAGGCTTTCGACTGGGATTCGTACGATCGGGAACGGCCACCGACCCCGTCGCCGCGCCCCGGCAGTCCGGTCGGCCGAGCCCCGGTGGATCGCGCCGCATCGGGCCGCCCACCGGTTGGCCGCCCTCCACTGGGTCGCGCTCCCTCGGGCCGCGCGTCGGTCCGGCCTCCACTGGATCAGGCACCTGCGGGTCAAGCGAGCGCCGGCACGGGCGGCCCGCGCCGGCGGTTGCGCCTCAACCACGCGCTGTTACGCCGCCGCCGTACCCTGCTCGCCGTCTTCGCGGTGTTCATCATGCTCACCGGCACCGGTGTCGTTGGTGGAACGTACTTTGTGGACAGTGTGAAGACGTCCGATCAACTGAAGTTCCCGGAAACCACCACGGTGTACTACTCGGACGGTTCGGTGCTGGCCAAGCTGGGCGAGGTCACCCGGTACGAACTGCACTTCGCGGAGATGAACGACCCGGTCCTGAAGTCCATTGTGGCCTCCGAGGACCGGACTTTCTGGACCAACGACGGCGTGGACTTCGGCAGCGTGATACGCGCGGCGTGGAACAACTTCACCGGTGGCGACACCCAGGGCGGGTCGACCATCACCCAGCAGTACGCCCGGCTGGCCTTCGAACTGGAGGGCGTCACCTATCAACGCAAGGCCCGGGAAGCCGTCCTCGCCTGGAAGATGAGTGACGACCTCGACAAGGAAACGATCCTCGAATCCTATCTGAACTCGGTGCCCTTCGGGCGCCAGACGTACGGCATCGAGGCGGCGGCGCAGGCATTCTTCAACAAGACGGCGAAGAAGACCGCCGCGCCCGAGCAGCAGCTCACCTGGGCCGAGGCGATAACGCTGGTGGCCATGGTGAAGCAGCCCAACCCCGATCCGGCCGACCCCCAGGGCCAGCCCGGCTACGACCCCACGTACAGCCCGGCGGCGGAGGCCAACGCCCGGCAACGCTTCGACTACGTGCGCAAGCAACTGGTCGACACCGGACAGCTCAGCAAGCAACAGGCCGACCAACTGGTCTTCCCGAAGGAGCAGGTCAAGCCGTACGACCCGAATGTCGGCAACGGCCTGGAGCGGCCGGCCGGCATCGTGGTCAACCACGTGTTCAGCGAGTTGACCCACACCGCCGGTTCGCCGTTCAACGGCGCCAAGGACTGGAAGGCCATTCGCGACGGCGGCTACCAGATCTACACCACCCTGCACCACGGCGCACAGGTCGCCGCCGAGCAGGCCGCGGACGAGACCGTCGCCGGCAGTGGCATGGCCGGCCAGCCGGCGAACCTGCAGGCCGCTCTGGTGGCGGTGGAACCGGGTACGGGCCGGGTGCTGGCCTACTACGGCAACCATGACGGCAAGGGTGCCGACTACGGCGGCTTCTACTACGACGACAAGGGTGAGGCGACCGGTGTGGGCCGCTTCCCACCCGGCTCCTCGTTCAAGGTGTACACCCTCGCGGCGGCCCTGAAGGCCAACATCTCACTCAGGTCGTACTGGGACTGGAACCCGCACGACATGCTGGGCCGCACCGGTGCCGCCCAGGTGCGCAACGCCAGCACCTGCGGCGACCTCAAGGCCGGAGACAAGACTCCGTGTACGTTGCTGCAGTCCACCATCTCGTCGCTCAACGTGCCGTACTACGCGGTCACGCTGAGTGTCAGCCCGGCGAAGGTTCTCGAGATGGCCCGCAACGCCGGCATCGACTACATGTGGACCGACGCCCGGCAACGCCAGGACCTGCGCGCGGTCAAGAACATGGGCGAAATGGTGCCGTCGAGGTTCGACACGATCCTGGGCATCGGCCAGTACTCGGTCACGGTCATGGACCACGCGAACGGGCTGGCCACGTTTGCCGCCGAAGGGCTACGGTCCACCGCGCACTTCGTGCAGAAGGTGACCAAGGACGAGCGCGTCGTCTACGCGGAGACGCTGCCGACCGGCAACCAGCCACGCGTGTTCAGCCAACAGAACAGCAACGACCTCACGTACGCGTTGAGCCAGGTCGGTTCGGCCAAGGTGAACATCGGCTGGGACACCGCCGGTAAGACGGGCACCTGGGAGTACAGCCAGCAGAGCAAGGAGAACGCGCACGCCTGGATGGTCGGTTACTCCCGCAAGCTCGCCGCCGCGGTCTGGGTCGGCAACAAGGCCGAGGAAAAGCCGTTGCGGGACAAGGGGAACAGCATTGTGTACGGATCCGGTGTGCCGGCGGACATCTGGCGCAAGTTCATGACCAATGCGACCAAGGCCATCAACGCGCCGAAGCAGAACACCAGGTTCAAGGCGCCCAACTACGCCGGCAACGTCCTGCCGGACGGTGCGGTGCCCGGACCGGGCGGTGGCCGGGGCGGCAACGGCGGCTTGTTCACCTTGCCACCGGGCCGGCAGAGCCGCGGCCCCCGCTGACCGACGTAGTGGCCACCGTGGCCGCTACCTGCCGCCGGGCAGGCCCGCGGCGACGCGGTAATAGACCTGGTTCCAGCGCAGGTGGTCGGCAAACCGGGCCGGCGTCGTGTCGGCGTCGATGACCAGCAGTTCCGTATGGAGCATGCTGGCGAAGTCGACCAGTGTCTCGGTCGTTACGGCCTGGGTCAGCACCGTGTGGTGCGGGCCACCCGCGGTGAGCCAGCACTCGGCCGAGGTGGACAGGCTCGGCTGCGGCTGCCACACCGCCCGGGCCACCGGCAGGTTCGGCAGCGGCTCGTCCGGCGCGACCACGTCCACCTCGTTGAGCACGAGGCGGAACCGGTCGCCGAGATGGGCCAGCCCGACGACCACGGCCGGTCCGGTGGCCGCGTCGAACACGAGCCGGACCGGGTCCTCCCGCCCGCCGATCCCGAGCGGATGGATCTCGCAGGATGGCTGGGCAGCTGCGATGGTGGGACACACCTCGAGCATGTGCGCGCCCAGGATCTTCGGGGTGCCGGGGCCGAAGTGGTACGTGTAATCCTCCATAAAGGACGTACCCCGGTTCGAGCCGGCGCCGATCGCCTTCACCGCGGCGAGCATGGTCGCGGTCTTCCAGTCCCCCTCGGCGCCGAAGCCGTACCCGTCGGCCATCAGACGCTGCACGGCGAGGCCGGGCAGTTGGCGAAGTCCACCCAGGTCCTCGAAGTTCGTGGTGAAACCGCCGAATCCGCCGTCGTCCAGGAAGGTCCGCAGTCCTACCTCGATGCGCGCGGCATAGCGCAATGAGTCGTGCCGTTCGCCGCCCTTGGCAAGGACCGGATCCAGCCGGTACGCCTCGGCGTAGTCGGCGGTCAACGCGTCGATCGCGGCGTTGTCCACCTGATCCACCACCGCGACGAGGTCGTTGACCCCGTAGGTGTTGACCGAGACTCCCAGGCGCAGCTCCGCCTCCACCTTGTCGCCTTCGGTGACCGCGACGTCGCGCATGTTGTCACCGAAGCGGGCCAGTCGCAGCGACCGCAGCCGTTGGTGGCCGCGGCAGGCATCGGTCCACCGGGCCACCCGGCCGAGCAGGTGCGGGTCGGAGACGTGGCCGGCCACCGTCTTTCGGGCCACGCCGAGCCGGGTGGACACGAAGCCGAACTCGCGGTCGCCGTGCGCGGCCTGGTTGAGGTTCATGAAGTCCATGTCGATGGACTCCCACGGCAAGGCGGCGTTGTGTTGGGTGTGCAGATGCAGCAGCGGCTTGCGCAACGCGTCCAGGCCACTGATCCACATCTTGGCCGGGGAGAAGGTATGCATCCAGGCGATGACACCAATGCAGGCGTCGTTCGCGTTGGCCGCCAGCATGATGTCGCGGATCGCGGACGAGTCCGTGAGCACGGGCTGCCAGACCACCTCCGCGGTGATCTGCGCGGCACTGTCGAGAGCGCGCTGGATCTCCTGGGCCTGCGCGGCCACCTGGGCCAGGGTTTGCGGTCCGTAGAGGCCTTGGCTGCCCGTGAGGAACCAGATCTGCTGGCCGGATGGTTGCTTCGGCATCGGGTACTGCCTCCTGGTCGGTGACGGGCTGGTCGTGACGGGCGCGCGAACGAATGACCTCTATGCAGGAACGACCTGAATGTTAGCGCTAACATGCCCAAGGTCAACAGTCCCGGATGACGGAGATGTGACGGGCGGACCGGTACCGAAAACTTTGCCGAAACAGTCCACAGTAGATGATTAGCCCGGCCGGTGACCCGACCGGGCGCTTCGGCGATGTGGCTCAGGCCGGGCCGAACTCCTTGGGCAGTTGCGACATCGCCCGCTGGTAGGCGGTTTCCGGCGTCGCGTCACGCAATGTCAGCAGTACCGCGGCAACTCCGTTGGATGTGTCGCGAGGGCTGAGTCCGGCGTGCCCGCCGACCCGGCGCTCGAACTCCTCCAGGTCATAACGTTTCGCCGCCTCGTCGCCGGACCTCAACGGCTGGGCCAACTGTTCGGGCAGGTCGGCAGCAAGGTCACGGGCCTCACCACCACTGATCCGATCGGCCAGAGTGAGCAATGTCGCCCGGGTGACGTCAGCCGCCTCCTGACGGGACAACCCGCTGTGGTCGGCGACCTCGCGGAAGAATTCTCGGTCTCTCATTCCTGCCTCGCTTTCGCTCGGCGACAGAATCCGTCCGTTCATTCTACGTCTCCGTCCGTCGCCGCCGGCCCTGGACCGCCGCATCACCTGCCACACGGGCCTTCCTTGATCAGGGTATTCACGGTAGCCCAGCTATCACCAACCCCCGACGGTGCACCGCGGGCAGGCTCAGGTGCGCAACGGATAGCGCTGATCCAGATCGAGATTCAGCTCAAGTACGTTGACGCGGGGCTCGCCGATGAATCCGAGTGCCCGGCCCTGGGTGTGCTGGAGCACCAGGGCGTTGACCGCGGCCAGGTCCACCCCCCGCCGCCGGGCCACCCGCGGCGCCTGCAGTTGGGCGTACGCCGGACTGATATGGGGATCCAGACCGCTGCCGCTGGCGGTCACCGCGTCCGGCGCAACGGCGGGATGCGCCGGTGCGTTGCCCCGGATCGGCGTGACCAGGCCCCGCGAGTAGTTCTCACCGAACCGCGAGCACTCGACCGGGACACCCTGATAGCTGGACAGGAAAGGCGCGGACGGGCACGGCTGGTTCAGGCTCACCACCCTGGTTACCGGGCCGGTCAGCCCATTGGCGTAGAACACCGCCAGCACCGCGCCAACCCCGTCGGCAGTGCAGAACGGCCGGGCACCGTCCACGTCGTTCAGATCGCCGACGGCCTTGCTGCGTTGGCAGATCTCGGTCAGCAGGCTCGGCCCTCCGCTGCCCGGTACGGCCGGGTTGGCGAGTGTGTCCACGATGTTCTCCGGGCCGAGGTTGCTGGCCGAGGTGGCGGTGGGATCGTAGCCGTTGCCGGCCGCTGAGGGCCGGGACTGGAAGTACTGCGGCAAGGCCACGCCCGCGGCGTCGGTGAACAGCTGACCGATCAGGCTGCTGCCGACCCGTTGCCCGTCGCGACTGACGAACGAACCGTCGGCCCGTTCGGACAGTCCGGGTATGCGGGCCACCGCCACCAGCACCAGCGGGTATGCCACGCCGAGCAACGCGGTCAGCACCAGCAACGCCCGCAGCGCGGCGAGGTGCTGGGCCAGCCAGGCCGGTAGCCGCATCACCCGATCCCGGGAATGAACCGCACGATCAGATCGATGATCTTAATGCCAGCGAACGGCACCAGGATGCCGCCCACGCCGTAGAGGAGCAGGTTGCGTCGCAGTAACGCGCCGGCGCCCAGGGGCCGGTAACGCACGCCGCGCAGGGCCAGCGGGATGAGCGCCACGATGACGAGCGCGTTGAAGATGACCGCGGACAGCACCGCCGAGGTCGGGCTGTGTAGCCGCATGATGTTGAGCCGGTTCAGACTGGGATAGACCGCGGTGAAGACGGCCGGGATGATGGCGAAGTACTTCGCGATGTCGTTGGCGATGGAGAACGTGGTAAGCGCTCCACGGGTGATGAGCAGTTGCTTGCCGATCTCCACGATCTCGATCAGTTTGGTCGGATCCGAGTCCAGGTCGACCATGTTGCCGGCCTCCTTGGCAGCCGACGTACCGGTGTTCATGGCCACCCCGACGTCGGCCTGGGCCAGCGCCGGTGCGTCGTTGGTGCCGTCACCGGTCATCGCGACCAGCTTCCCGCCGGACTGTTCGCGCCGGATCAGGTCCATCTTGTCCTCGGGTGTGGCCTCGGCGAGGAAGTCGTCCACGCCGGCCTCGTCGGCGATGGCCCGGGCGGTGTGCGGATTGTCCCCCGTGATCATCACGGTGCGGATGCCCATCCGCCGCATCGCGTCGAATCGCTGGCGCATACCCTGCTTGACCACGTCCTTGAGGTGGATGACGCCCAGCGCCCGGGCCGGGAACGAACCGACCCGCTCGGCCACGACCAACGGCGTGCCACCCGAGGCGGAGATGCCGTCCACCACCGGACCGACCTGTCCGGATGGCTGCCCTCCGTTGTCATGCACCCATCTCATCACCGCCGCCGCGGCACCCTTGCGAATCTGCCGCGGCACACCGGCCGGGTCGGTCATGTCCACACCGGACATCCGGGACTGCGCGCTGAACGCGACCCAGTTCGCCTGGTCCAGCTCCCCCGGCTGGCGTTCGCGCAAGCCGTGGCGCTGCTTGGCATGCACCACAATGGAGCGGCCCTCCGGCGTCTCGTCGGCGAGGCTGGAAAGCTGGGCGGCGTCGGCCAACTCCGCCTCGGTCACGTCGCCTACCGCGACGAAATCGCTGGCTTGCCGGTTGCCCAGGGTGATCGTCCCGGTCTTGTCCAGCAGCAGCGTGTTCACGTCGCCGGCCGCCTCGACCGCCCGTCCGCTGAGGGCCAGCACGTTGCGCTGCACCAGCCGGTCCATCCCGGCGATGCCGATGGCCGACAGCAGGGCCCCGATCGTGGTGGGGATCAGGCACACCAGCAGTGACACCAGCACGATGCCGGTAACGCCGGAGTCGTCGAGAGCCAACGTGTTCGGCGCGGCGGCCTGTTGCGCCTTGGAGAAGATGGCCAGCGGTTGCAGGGTCGCCACGGCCAGCAGGAAGATGACGGTCAAGGCTGCCAGCAGGATGTTGAGCGCGATCTCGTTGGGAGTCTTCTGCCGGTTGGCCCCCTCGACCAGGGAGATCATCCGGTCCACGAAGCTCTGCCCCGGTCGCTGGGTGATGCGTGCCACGATGCGGTCGGACAGCACCTTCGTGCCGCCGGTGACGGCGCTGCGGTCGCCGCCGGACTCGCGGATGACTGGTGCCGACTCACCGGTGATGGCGGACTCGTCGACGCTGGCGATGCCCTCCACCACATCCCCGTCACCGGGGATGATCTGGCCCGCTTCCACCACGACAACATCGTCCAGGCGCAGCTCGCTGGCCGGTACCTCCGATTCGGAGTAGGCAGACGGATCGGCGCCTTCGGTCCAGCCGGACAGTCTTCGCGCCATCGTGTCGCGTTTGGCCTGGCGCAACGTTTCGGCCTGGGCCTTGCCCCGGCCTTCGGCGACCGCCTCGGCCAGGTTCGCGAACAGGACGGTGAGCCACAGCCACCCGGTGACGACCCACGCGAACACGCTGGGACTGGCGATCGCCAGCGCGGTGGTGAACACCGCGCCGATCTCCACGATGAACATGACCGGGTTGCGCCACAACGTGGCCGGATTCAGCTTGCGCAGTGCGTCCGGTGTGGACTGCCACAGTTGGCCCGGGTCCAGCAGCCCACCACGGACCGGCCCGGCCGCTGACGCCTGCACGGACATGACGGCTCCCTATCCATGGAAGGTGAACGCTTCGGCCAGCGGGCCGAGGGCGAGGGCGGGCATGTAGGTCAGCGCGACCACAATGAGCGTGACGCCGACGACCATGCCGACGAACAGCCCCTTGTACGTGGGTAGCGTGCCGGACGAGGCGGGTACCGGCTGCTGACGGGCCAGCGATCCGGCCAGCCCGAGGACGAAGATGATCGGCAGGTACCTTCCCAACAGCATGCACAGCCCCAGGGCGGTGTTGTAGAAGACGGTGTCGGCGGACAGCCCGGCGAAGGCGGAACCGTTGTTGTTGCTCGCCGAAGTGAAGGCGTAGAGCACTTCGGACAGTCCGTGGGCGCCGGTGTTGAGCATCGACGACCGGGCCGGCGCTGAGGCCATCGCCGCGGCGGTGCCGATGAGGACCAGGGCCGGCGTGGTCAGCAGGTAGAGCGAGGCGAACTTGATCTCCCGCGCGCCGATCTTCTTGCCCAGGTACTCCGGTGTCCGGCCGACCATGAGTCCGGCCACGAAGACCGTGATGACCGCGAGCAGGAGGATGCCGTACAGACCCGAGCCGACACCCCCGGGCGCGACCTCGCCCAGCATCATGTCGACCATAGTGATCGCGCCACCGCCGGCAGTGTAGGAATCGTAGAACGAATCCACCGGGCCGGCCGAGGTCAGGGTGTTCGCGGCAGCGAAGGTGGCCGACTGGGGTACGCCGAAGCGCACCTCGGTGCCTTCGGTGGCCGCGCCGGCCGCGGTCGGCGCGGTGCCGCCGTGCCCGTTCTGCAACACGTTCAGGCCGATCACGCTGGCCACCGCGAGGATCGCCATGATGGCGACGATGGCCAGGCCCTGGCGGTGGTCTGCGACCATCCGGCCGAACACCCGCGGCAGGCTGAACGGGATCAGCAGCGTCAGGAAAACCTGGATCCAGTTGGTCCAGGTGGCCGGATTCTCGAACGGGTGCGCGGAGTTCACGTTGTAGAAGCCGCCGCCGTTGCTGCCGAGTTCCTTGATGACCTCCTGGCTGGCCACCGGTCCGCCGGTGATGCGCCTGACTCGCGCCGGCGAGCGTGGTCACCTCGGTGCCACCGGAGAGGTTCTGCACCATGCCCGCCGCGATGAACACCAGCGCCCCGACCACCGCGATCGGCAACAGGACCCGCACACAGACTCGCACCAGGTCGACCCAGAAATTGCCCAGCTGTTCGGTCCTGGCCGCGGGCCAATCCCCGTACCAGGGCCAGCACGACGCAGATGCCGACCGCGGCCGAGACGAAATTCTGCACCGCCAGCCCGGTCATCTGGACCAGGTGCCCGAGCGTCGACTCGCCCGCGTAGGCCTGCCAGTTGGTGTTGGTGACGAAGCTGGCGGCGGTGTTCCAGGCGAGATCGGGCTTCACCCCGGGCAGGCCGAGGCTCAGCCACAGGTCGTCCTGGATGCGCAGGAACAGATAGAGGAACAGCAGCGACACCACGGAGAACGCGAGCACGCTGCGGGCGTAGGTGCCCCACGACTGTTCGCCGGACGGGTTGACCCCGACCAGGCGGTAGACGAGGCGCTCGAATCGCAGGTGCCGCCGCGGGTTGAGGGCGTGGTAGAGGTAGTTGCCGAACGGCACGTAAACCAGTGCGATGGCGGCGGCGAGTGAGACCGCGAACAGTGTGCCGGCCGTGGTCGTGCTCATCAGTTCGTCGCGCCCATCAGAACCGTTCCGGGAACAGCAACGCGACGACGAGGAACACGGTCACCGCGATGGCGAGGACGAGGCCGACGATGTTGTCGACGCTCACAGCCGCTCGACCGCCCGCACGATCAGGCCGAGCAGGGCGAACACCGCGAGGGTCAACACCACGTACACCAGGTCCGCCACGAATACCTCCCTACCCCACGTACGGTACATATCAGGCAGATGGGACGGGTGGGAAACGAGAGAAAGCCGCGTTCTGTGGGGTCGTGGTAGTTTCCGCCCGTTGCCGCACCACCGCGGCTCGGGGGAGGACATCGTGCGTCAGATCGTGGTCACCGGTGGCGGCACCGGAATCGGACGAGCCGTGGCCCGGGCCTTCGCCGAGCAGGGCGACCAGGTCGTCATCACCGGCCGCCGTACCGAGGTGCTGGAACTCACCGCGGCGAGCCTCGGCCCCGGCGTACGGGCGGTGACCTTCGACGCCACCGACCCCGCCGCCATCTCCGCGGCCCTGCCCGCCTTGCCCGAGCAGGTCGACGTGCTGGTGCACAGTGCTGGCGGAAACACCGACATCGGCGCGCCTGAGCCGGCCGGACTTGCCGATCTGGCCGCTGCCTGGCGGGCCAACCTCGACGCCAACCTGATCTCGGCCGTACTGGTCACCGCGGCCCTGCGGGACCGGCTGGTCACCGGCGGCACCGTGGTCAACATCAGCTCCATCGCCGCACACCGGGGAGCCGGCTCGTACGGCGCGGCCAAGGCCGCCGTGGAGGCGTGGAACCTGAGTCTGGCGCAGGACCTGGGCACCGACCGGATCACCGCCAATGTGATCGCACCCGGCTACATCGAAGACACCGAGTTCTTCCGGGACCGGATGACCGAGCAGCGCCGAGCCACCCTGATCGGCCAGACCCACACCGGCCGGGCCGGCACGCCCGCCGACATCGCCGGGACCGCGCTGTTCCTGTCCTCACCCGCGGCAGGCCACATCACCGGACAGATCCTGCATGTCAACGGCGGCGCCCTCGCCGGCCGCTAGCGACGGCCGCAGGTGGTGAGGCGGCGTTGGACGTCCGATGGCACCGCCGCGAGCCTGCAGGTCGCCACGGCGGGGCCGGCCCCGGCGCTGCTGGACTACTCCTGACCGTCCATCATGGCCGCACCGCCCGGCGCCGGGCGAGTACGGCCTCGGCGAGTCCCTGCAGGACCTCCTCGGTGGCTTCCCAGCTTATGCAGGCGTCGGTCACGCTCTGCCCGTACGTGAGCGGCTGGCCGCTGTCGAGGTCCTGCCGGCCGGCCTTGATGAAGCTCTCCAGCATCACCCCGGCGATGCCCGTCTGGCCCGCGGCCAACTGCGCGCCGATCTCCCGGGCGACCACGGCCTGCCGTTCGTGGTCCTTGCCACTGTTGCCGTGGCTCGTGTCGATGACGAGACGGTGCTTCACCCCAGCGGCGTCCAACTTGGACAGTGCCGCGGCCACGTGCTCCGGGCCGTAGTTGGGTCCGGTCCGGCCGCCGCGCAGGATCACGTGGCCGTCGGGGTTACCGGTGGTGGTGACCACGGCGGCCCGCCCGTCACCGTCCACCCCGAAGAACACATGACTGTTGCGCCCGACCCGTACCCCGTCAATCGCCTCCTGCACGCTGCCGTCGGTGGTGTTCTTGAAGCCGATCGGCATGGACACCGCGGACGCCAACTGCCGGTGCACCTGGCTCTCGGTGGTACGGGCGCCGATCGCGCCCCAGGTCACCGTGTCCGCGATGTACTGCGGGCTGGTCGGCTCCAGGAACTCGCAGCCCACCGGCACGCCCTCGGCCAGGATGTCCAGCAACAGCCGGCGGGCGGTGCGCAGGCCCCGTTGTACGTCGTAGCTGCCGTCCAGGCCGGGATCGTTGATCAGCCCCTTCCACCCCAAGGTGGTGCGCGGCTTCTCGAAGTACACCCGCATCACCAGACACAGCTCACCCGACAGCGCGGGCGCCAGGGCGGCCAGGCGGCGGGCGTAGTCGAGTGCGGCAACGGGATCGTGCACGGAACAGGGACCGACCACGACGAGCAGCCGGTCGTCGATACCGGTGAGCACATCACGCACGCTCTGCCGGGTTTGGTCGACCAGTTGTGCCGCCGCTTCGCCGAGCGGCATCTCACGCAGCAGCGCGCCAGGCGCCACCAGCGGTTCGAACGCCGCGACGTTCAGGTCGTTGGTCTGGGTCATCGGATTCTCCGGATTGGTGGGCGGGCCTCGAAAGCCCCACCAGCAGGGCCAGCCCGTCCAATGACGAAGGGCGAAGACTGTTGTCCTCGCCCTGCTGGCTCTGGGTGTGTCTACGGTCAGCGCAATGGACCGCCGGCTCCACCCAGAGCCAGCGTAAAGCGCCAATACGACCGGGACATGTCACTCACGGTACCGCATCCGTCGCCGCCGCAGAAGCACCAGGGTGCCAACGCCGGCCACAGATTGTCGTACCGTCGTGGTGTGCTCGGCCACGGTCGATGCAAACGACGTCAGCGGGCGGACAGGGGGCCAGGCGTGATGGGCGCGATCACCAAGCTCCGGCAGCGGCCGGAATGGGCGTTTTTCGGCGTGCTGCGGCGCGCCGACCGTGGCCTCGCCATCGCCTGGTGGGCGCTGCTGGCCGGCCGGGGCCTGCTGCCGGCCGGCTTCGCCATCGCGATGGGTGCCCTGGTCGGGGCGGTGCAGGGTGGCCGGTCATTGGCCGCGCCCCTGGTCGGCGTGGGCGTGCTGTTCGTGGCGTTGCAGGTGCTCGCGCCGCTGCACCACACGGTCAGCGCCAATCTCGGCGACCGCACCGCGGCCTGGCTCTACGACCGGCTCACCGAGGCGACCACCGCACCACCCGGCATGGGCCACCTCGAGGATCCGGAGCTGGCCAAGGACATGACCACGGCCCGGGACTTCGACCTGGGACATCCCGGCCCGCCACTGTCGCTGTCACTCGACTTCATCGCCGGTGGCCTGGTCACGCTGCTGGGTGGGTTGGCTTCGGCGGCGGTGTTGTTCGGCTACGCCTGGTGGGCACCCCTGGTGCTCGCCGGTGGCTGGCTGGGCACCCACTGGCTGCTGCGCGAAAGCGGCGTGTGGAAGGACCGCAACACCGACGAGGTGCGCTCGGCCCGCCAGGAGGCCGACTACGCCTACCGCCTGGCCGTGGACGCGCCGGCGGCCAAGGAGGTGCGGCTGTTCGGCCTGGCCGACTGGGTGCTCGAGCGCTTCGCCACCCGCCGGATGCGGCTGCACCAACTGCAGTACGAGGCGACCCGGCTGCGCGAGCGTTCGGTCCTGTCCAGCTTAGTGCTCGTCGCAATCGCCAACGGTCTCGTCTTCTGGTCGCTGATCAGCGCCGCGATGGGCGGCCGGATCGGCCTCGGCCCTCTGGTGGTGTTCGCGCAGTCCGCGATCGGCACCTCGATGATCGCCTTCGGTGGGCTCAACTGGGCGCTTGACGGGGCAGCCGCGCCGGTGGCCGCGGTGCTGCGGCTCGGCAGCCGGGCCGGACCGGCGGGCGCGTTGCCGGGCGGCAACCGGCTGGCTGCGGCCAGGCCGGTGGGCGAGATCCGGTTCCGGAAGGTGACCTTCACCTACCCAGGCGGCGACCGGCCGGTGCTACGCGACTTCGACCTGACCATCGCGGCCGGCTCGTCGCTGGCGATCGTCGGTCGCAACGGCGCCGGCAAGACCACCCTGGCCAAGCTGCTCTGCCGCCTCTATGACCCGGAGTCCGGTTCGATCGAGATCGACGGGGTGGACATCCGGGAACTGGACATCGACTCGTGGCGGGCCCGGCTGGCCGCGGTGTTCCAGGACTTCATCCGGTTCGAGTGGCCACTGCGCGACAACGTGGCGCCGGGCGGTGCCCCGGAGGCCGACATCGTGGCCGCGCTCGAGGCCGCCGGCGCCGGCCAGCTGGCCGATCTGGACACCGTGCTGGCCAAGGGATACGAAGGCGGCACGGACCTGTCCGGCGGGCAGTGGCAGCGGGTCGCGCTGGCTCGCGCCCTGTGCGCCGTGCGCCTCGGCGCCGGCGTGGTCCTCCTCGACGAGCCCACGGCCCAGCTCGACGTGCGGGGCGAGGCGGAGATCTTCGGGCGCATCCTCGACCAGACCAGGCACTGCACCACGATCCTGGTGTCACACCGCTTCTCCACGGTGCGCCAGGCCGACCGGATCTGCGTACTGGAGGACGGCCAGGTGGTCGAGTCGGGCAGTCACGACGAGCTCATCGCCGCCGACGGCCGCTACCGCGCCATGTTCGACCTGCAGGCGCAGCGGTTCGCGCAAGGGCTGCCGGAGGACACGGAGGAAGGAGCGACCTATGACGTCCTCGCCTGACGGTCGGGGGCTGCGCCCCCGACGGCCCCCGAAACCCGAAACCCCGAACGCGAAACCCCAGACCCCTGAAACAACCTCCGCCCAGCCGGATCCCGACGCGCTGCCGCCCGCGCTGTCGTCGATGTGGCGGCTGTGCCGGCTCGGGTTGCGCTACGAGCCACGGCTCATGAGTGTGGCTTTGGGGCTGGCCCTGCTGGCCGCGGTGCCCGACGCCCTGCTCGCGCTGTGGTTGAAGGTGCTGGCCGAGGCAATCATCAGGGGCGACCACGCTCAGGTGTACACCGCCGCGGCCGGACTGGCCGGGTCGGCCACGGCGACCTGGTTTCTGAGCACGGTGTCCGCACGACTCCAACGGCGATTCCGGGACCGGATAACCATCGCGCTGGAGTCGCACGTGGCCCGGCTGCAGGCATCCGTCGCCACGGTCGCACACCACGAACGGCCCGACTACCTGGACCGCCTGTCGGTGCTGCGCGAGCAGGTCTTCGTCCTCGACCACATGTACATGTCGGTGTTCTCGACGCTCGGCTGGATCCTGCGGCTCGTGGTGATCATCGTGTTGCTCGTGTCGATCAGCCCGGCGCTGGCCCTGCTCGCATTGTTCGCGCTGCCGACGGTGGCCGCGTCGTCGTGGCGCCCGGCGGTGGAACGCGATGCCCAGCAACGTGGTGCTCCGGCCGCCCGGTTGGCCCGGCACCTGTTCGCCACCTCCACCACCGCACCCGCCGGCAAGGAGGTACGGGTCACCGGCATCGCCGACCGCCTGGTGCACGAACGCCGCGTCGCCTGGGAACGGTGGTACCAGCCGGTGGCGGCGGCGCGCCGCGGTTCGGCGTGGTGGCACGCATCCGCGTGGGCGATCTTCGGGGTCGGCTACGTCAGCGCCGTGGTCTACGTCGCCGCCGGCCTGTCCGCACCGCCCGGTGACGTCCTGCTGGTGCTGGCCGCGGGTGCCCAACTGTCCGGCTACATCGCCGCCACCGTCGGCGAGATCGGGTTCCTGCGCGGCATCTGGATGGACGGCTCGCGCCGGCTTGCCTGGCTGGAGGACTACGCCGCCTCGTTCGCCGTTCACGCCGAGGCACCCGTGCCCGAGCGGCTGACCGGCGGCATCGAACTGCAGCGGGTGTCGTTCGCCTATCCCGCCACCACAGACCTGGTCCTGCGGGATGTCACCCTGCGACTGCCCGCGGGTTCGGTCGTCGCCATCGTCGGTGAGAACGGAGCTGGCAAGAGCACGCTGGTCAAGCTGTTGTCGAAATTCTACGCACCCACCAGCGGCCGCATCGTCATCGACGGAGTCGACCTGGCCGCGATGCCCACCGACACGTGGCGCACCCGGTTGTCCGGCGCATACCAGGACTTCTTCCGGTTCGAACTACTCGCTCAACACGCGGTTGGCCTCGGCGACCTGCCCCAGCTCGACAGCGAACCCGCGGTCACCGGCGCGGTGGCGAAGGCCGGCGCCGAGGACGTGGTCGACCAACTCACCGCGGGCCTGCGCACCCAGCTCGGCCGCACCTGGCCCGGCGGCGTGGATGTCTCCTTTGGACAGTGGCAGAAACTGGCACTGGCAAGGGGTTTCATGCGCGACGATCCGCTGCTGCTGGTGCTCGACGAACCGACCGCCGCGCTCGACGCCGAGACCGAACACGCCATGTTCGAGCAGTACGCCGCGGGCGCCCAACGGCACGCCGACAACGGCGGCATCGTGATCCTGGTATCGCACCGGTTCAGCACCGTCCGCATGGCCGACGTCATCGTCGTCCTCGACGGCGCCCGCCTGGTTGAAGTAGGCAGCCACGACGAGCTCATCGCCCGCGACGGCCAGTACGCCCAGCTCTACGGCATCCAAGCCGCCGCCTACCGCTAGCCCCCTCCCGTGATCCACGGGAAAATGGACCCTCCAACAACCACAATGCCCACGAATCACGGGGCCGCGGCGCGACTACGCGCTTCCCGTGATCCACGGGGAAAGCGGACCCCCAACGTCCACAATGCACACGGATCACGCGAGCCGGTGCGCGACCACGGAGGGGATGCGGCTGCGGGCTTTCCGTGATCCATGGGGAAAGTGGACAGCCCAGGGACCACAATGGACATGGATCACGCGATGCCGGGCTGCGCGACTGCGGTGGCAGCCACGGCCGGCAACAGTGCGGTGGACCGCTCGCCGACAACGACCTCGCGATAGTGGCCGATCAGCTCGTCGACGATGCTCGGCCAGGTGCGCTTCTGCACCGCGGCCCAGCCGGCCCGGCCGTACCGGGTCCGCTTGCCGACATCGGCGGCCAACTCGGCCACCGCGGCGGCGAACGAGGAACCGCTGCCGGGTGTGGCCAGCAGTCCGGTGACATCCGGTTCGACCAGGTCGCGCGGGCCGCCGGCGGCGGGTGCCACCACCGGGACGCCACTGGCCATCGCCTCCTGCACCGTCTGACAGAAGGTCTCGTACGGTCCAGTGTGGACGAATATGTCGAGGCTCGCATACAGCCGGGCCAGTTGGGCCCCGTAGCGCGGTCCGAGGAAGATGGCGTTCGGCACCGCACGGCGTACCGCCGGCTCGGCCGGGCCACCGCCGACGATGACGACCTTGACACCGGGCAGCAGCGAGGCCTCGGCGAGCAGGTCCACCTGCTTCTCCGCGGCGAGCCTGCCCACGTAGCCGACGATCGTCTCCCCGTTCGGCGCGAGGGCCCGGCGGACCTCGTCGCTACGCAGGCCAGGGTCGAACAGGCTGAGGTCCACGCCCCGCCGCCACAACCACACCCGCGGCACCCCGTGCGCGATGAGGTCCTCGGCCGTGGCTGTGGACGGGGCGAGGGTGCGGGCGGCCCGGTCGTGGATGCGGTGGATCCAACGCCAGGCGGCCGGTTCGCTGAAACGGAAGCCGTACGCCCGGGTGTACCCCGGAATGTCCGTCTGGTACGACGCGACCACGGGTACGTCGAGCCGGCAGGCAGGCTTGATGGCCCAGGCGCCGAGCACGAACGGGCTGGCCAGGTGCACCACGTCCGCACGGGCGGCGGCCAGCGCCTCGGCGACATGCCGGCCGGGCAGCGCCAACCGGACGCCGCCGAGGCGCGGCGCCGCGACGGCGGGCACTCTGATCACCTCGGCCGGCAACGGTTGCGCCACGCGCCTGGTGTTCAACGCCGGCCGGGGCGCGATCACCACGGGTTCATGTCCGCGCGCGACGAGGTGCGGTATCACCCGGGCGACGCTGTTGGCGACCCCGTTCACATCGGGCGGAAATGACTCGGTGACGATGGCCACGCGCATGGCCACAGCGTCAGCCGGTCGGGCGTGCGCCAGGCGACGCGTGCCTGTCGCAGGATTGAAGAATGGCTTACCAGGTCGCGCCGATCGGCTACGTTCATGCCCATGCGAAAGTGGCCGATGGGTCTGGCTTTGTGGCTGCTGGGGCTGGCTGGCGCGCAGATAGTCGCTTTTATCCTAATTTGGCGATTGTTTGTGCGATCCGAACATGGACAACTGCTGGACACCATCGCACTGAGCGGCAACAGCATCGGCCACGCCCGCACCGCGGAAATCGTCGACACGATCCTGAACGCGATCTCCGCCGTCTCACTGACGGTCGCCACGGCCGTGGTCGGCTTCATCGCGCTGGCGCGCCGGCGGATCGCCGTCGCGGTCGGCGCGGTGCTGCTTATCGCGGGATCGAACCTGACCACCCAGGTGCTCAAGCAGGTGATCTACCGACCCCAGCTGGGGGTGGATCCGGAGCGGATCAACAACAGCCTGCCGAGTGGACACACCACGATCGTCGCCTCGGTCGCGGCGGCGCTGATCCTGGTACTGCCGGCCAGGCAGCGCGGTGCCGGCGCCATCGCGGGGGCGATCGTCGCCGCGCTGGCCGGCGCCGCCACCCTGTCCGCGAGCTGGCACCGCCCGAGTGACGCGGTCGCCGCCTTGCTGGTCGTGGGTGCGTGGGCGTGCTTGGCCAGCCTGTTCATGATCGGCGCGCAGCGCCGCCACGGCGAGGTCGAGTACGGTCCACCCAACCAGTTCGCCGCGATCGCGCTGAGCCTCGGCGCGCTGGTCCTGCTGACCGCCGCGTCACTCGCCCTCGTCGCCACCGACCAGATCCTGTTCACCCCGGTTGACGAGATCGGCCGGCGGCGCCTCCTGATCGCCTACGCCGGCGGCACCCTGGGCATAGCCGGCACCGCCTTCCTCGTCATGGCCTGCGAACTCGCCACCGCGCACCGGGTCGTCCCCGCGGTCGTAGCCCCGCCAGCCGGCAATGCCGCCGTCAACGCCTGACGGCCGCGGCACGCGCGGCTACTTTTGTCCCAGCAAGTCTCACCGGCGGTCAGCGGTATCGGCCGATATCCGCCCGGTCGCAGGCTCATTGCCGCCTACGCTATGAATGTCGGCCGTCGGGGTTGCGCAGCACACCATCGCCCGGATTCGACATCCACCTGTTGATTCCCGCAGTCCACCAGCCGACAAGGAGCCGCCCACCCTCGCATGCTGAACCGCCCCCTGGATCAGTTGCTCAACCAGAACGGGACGATCGTCTACCTCGTTGTCGGGCTGGTGGTCTTTGCTGAGGACGCGCTGTTCATCGGATTTCTCCTGCCTGGGGAGACCGCGGCCATCCTGGGCGGCGTGGCGGCCAGCCGGGGCACCATCTCCATTGTCTGGATGTGCGTCATCGTCGTCGGCGCCGCGATCATCGGTGACACCATCGGGTACGAGGTAGGCGCCCGCTACGGCATCCGGCTGCTGAACCTGAAGGTCCTGCGTAAGCGACGGGACCGGATCGACGCGGCCCGCGCCCTGCTCGCCCGCTACGGCGGACCGGCCGTGTTCTTCGGGCGCTACATCGCATTCCTTCGGGCCATCATGCCGTTCCTGGCCGGGGTGTCACGCATGCGCTATCGCCGTTTCCTCCTGTTCAACGCGCTCGGTGGCATCACCTGGGGCCTCGGTTCGGTGCTGCTCGGCTACCTGGCCGGCAACTCGTACACGACGATCGAGCGCATGTTCGGCCGGGTGGCCGCGTTTGCCGCCGCCGGGCTGATCGTGGTCGCGGCGATCGCCTGGGTGCCCATCCGTCGCCGTCTGCGGGCCACGATGACCGATCCTGGCCACGACCGCAAGACCAAGGACAACCATGACAACGACAGGGACGACGACGAGGACCAGGCCGACGAGGGCAGGGCCAACGACAGCAACGACGACAGCGACGACGGCAGCGACGACGCCGGCGAGCACCGAGGCGAGCACGGAGACACCGGATGACGAAGACATTCACCATCACCCCGCGCGGGTCGTACTCCCTGGCCGCATCGCCGGCCAGCAACTCCACCCCTTACTGATTGGGCCGGCCGTCGATGAGTTCCGACGCGCCGTCCGCCGGCGCCGCCTTGCGGAGCATCGGCTTTGGGGCCGGTACGTGCTTCGACCGGGCCTTGGGCGACGACGGCGATGCGCTGGCGGCGGGCAGGGCGGGCAGGTCCACGTCTTCGATGGCGCCGCCCTGCATGGCGACCACCGGTGCGGCCACGGCGTCGACCGACGGGAGATCCATGGCCTCGACCGGCCACCGGCCCCGACGCACCGCCAGGCGCCGGTACAGCTCGGCGGTGCCGGCGATGAGGCGGTCACTGCCGAAGCGCCGGCTGGTCTCGCCGTATGCCGCCTGCCCCATCCGCTGGCGCAGTGGGAGATCGAGGAGCAACTGTCGCACCGCGGCGGCGATGTTGCCGACCTCCCGGTCGGTCACCAGGCCGGTCACACCGTGGCGCACCACCTCGGCGACACCTCCGACATCGGTGGCCACGGCCGCCCGACCGGCCAGCCCGGCCTCGATGAGAGCCACCGGCATGCCCTCGTTGTCCGAGGTGAGCAGGACCAGGTCAGCCGCCGCGTATACCGTTTCCACATCGGCCCGCCAGCCCAGGTAGCTGACATTCAGCCGGCTGGTGGTGGCCTCATTGACCATCCGGGTGAGCAGGTCACCATCGCCGCAGACGACAAACCGTACCGCCGGAATGGCTCGGCGCACCTCGCGGGCGACGGCCAGCATACGGTCCGGCCGCTTGATCGCGGTGACCCGCCCGACAAAGGCCACCACCGGCGCCTCGCCGGTCAGGCCGAGCATCCGCCGGGCCTCATCGCGGTCCGGCAACGGCTTCAGGCTCACTCCGGGCGGGACCACCTCGAACTGCTCCGGCCGGCCGATGCCCGCATCCAACAGGTCGTCGCGGACCCGGGCGCCCACGGCGATCAGGGCGTCGTTGGTCCGCGCCAACGCGCGCTCGGTGCGGGTCAGGATCTGCGTCCGCGCCGCCGACTCGTAGCCGTGCCTCAGGTCGCCGTGGAAGGTGTGCACCCGGATCGGCACGCCTCGCATCATGGCCACGATCCGGCCGAGGGTGGCCGCACTGCCGGTGTGGGTGTGCAACACATCCGGCTTGAAGCTGCGCATCGCGGCGGACAGCGCGGCGAGCGCCCGCAGGTCGTCACTGGGCTTGGCGTTGCGACCGAGTGTCGGCACCGTGGTGGCCGTGACGTCCCGGGCCCGCAGCTGCCGGAAGTCGCCCTCAGCCAGATTCGGTGGACCGGCGAAGAGGCGCTGTTCGAAGAGAGTCGGATCCAGCCCGCGCATGAGTGTGCTGACCTGAAGCGCAGGTCCACCCACATTCATGCGGGCGATAACCTGCATAACCCGCAGTGGTCGCATATGTCCGCCTTTCCAGCGATTCACGGTTGACGCACACATTAGCGAGCAGCTGTCCGGTTATTTGGTTGTTCTCCGGTTTTAGAGGCTATCGTGAAAGCGCATTCAAAGGTGGCGAAGCCGGCCGGCCGAGCGGCCGTCACCGCAGGGACATACCGCCGGCCGGTAGGCGTACTTTGTGGCGCAGGTCGACGGTTCGGCAACCTCGTACCAGTGGGAGATCACCCAACCGCACCCCGGTCCGGCCGGTTCAGGTTGGTCGGCACGGAGGCGGCGAGTTTCAATGTCCTTCGTGGACAGACAGAGCGCGCGCGGCGGCGGTGACCCTCGGCGGCACGTCCGGTCCAGCTGCCGACTCCGGCGGGCGTAACGCGTACACTGCGGCGGTGACCGGGCTGGACTGGGCATGACGGAGCCCGAGCGGCGGGGGCGGCGGCGGGGCGAGATGACGGTCGCCACCATCGCCCGGCTGGCCGGCGTGTCGGCACCCACCGTTTCCAAGGTGCTCAACGGACGAGCCGGGGTGTCCCTGGCAACCCGTCGCCGGGTCGAGGAACTGCTGCGCGAACATGGTTACCGCCGGCCGGACACGACCGGCCCGGCGCCGATCCTGGAGGTCGTGTTCCGCGCCCTCGAAGGCCACCTGGCCATCGAGATCATGCGCGGGGTGCAGCGGGTCGCCCAGCGGCACGAACTGGCCGTAGGTTTCAGCGAAATGCCACCGACGTCGGCCGGACGGGCCTGGGTCGAGCAGGTTCTCGCCCGTCGGCCGACCGGGGTCATCGCCGTCTTCGCCGAGCTCACCGCGTCGCAACAGGCCCAACTCCTCGCCGGCGCGATCCCGCTCGTCGCGCTCGACCCGACCGGCGAACCGCTGCACTCGACCCCGTCGGTGGGTGCGGCGAACTGGAACGGCGGACTGCTCGCGACCCGGCACCTGCTGGACCTCGGCCACCGGCGAATCGCCATGATCGGCGGTCCAGCCGGTTACCTGGCCGCCCGGGCCCGGCTGGACGGCTACCGGGCGGCCATGGACACCGCGTCGGTGCCGGTCGACCCGGCGTTGGTGCGCATAGGCCGGTTCTACCTCGAGGACGGGCTGGTCCATGGTCGCGACCTGCTGGCTCTCGCCCACCCGCCGACCGCGGTGTTCGCGGCCAATGACCTGATCGCACTCGGCGTGTACGAAGCCGCCCGGCAGGCCGGATTGACGATTCCCGGCGACCTGAGTGTGGTCGGTTTCGATGACGTCGAATTCGCCCGGTGGTGCGGTCCTCCACTCACGACAGTGCGGCAGCCCCTGCTGGAGATGGGCGCGGCCGCCGCGGAGCTCGTCCTCGCCCTCGCTGCTGGTCAGACGCCGCCACATGTCCGGGTAGAGCTGGCCACCTCGCTCGTCGTGCGGCACAGCACCGCCGCACGGCGGTAACTGTGCCGGAGGCAATCAACGGAGAAACTTTCAGCTTCCGTTGACCGTCGTCGATACTCCTGCCTAGAGTCGAACGAACTGGATCGCTCAATCTTTAGAAACGTTTCTAAGCTGGCCAGGTTCGGGCGTTCGGTAAGATGAGGAGACCTCATGCGCATGAGGATCAAAGCCGCGCTCGCGGTTGCCGCGGCCGCAGTCGTCACCGCGGCCAGCCTGCTGCTGGCAACGCCAGCCTCGGCGGCCACGCTGACCGAGGTGACCAACTTCGGCACGAACCCCAGCAACCTGCGGATGTACGTGTACGTACCCAACAACGTGGTCGCCCGACCACCGGTCCTGGTGGCGGTGCACTACTGCACAGGCTCCGGACCGGCGTTCTACTCCGGCACCCGCTTCGCCGCCCTGGCCGACCAGTACGGCTTCATCGTCATCTATCCGTCGGCCACCCGCAGCGGCTCGTGCTTCGACGTGTCCACAGCGGCCGCGTTGCGCCACGACGGCGGAAGCGACCCGGTGGGGATCGTGTCGATGGTCCGCTACGTGCTGCAGAACAACAACGCCGATCCGAACCGGGTGTACGTCACCGGCGCCTCGTCGGGCGGCATGATGACCAACGTCCTGCTCGGCGACTACCCCGACGTGTTCAAGGCCGGCGCGGCGTTCATGGGTGTACCGTTCGGCTGCTTCGCCACCTCGGATCCGTCCATGTGGAACAACACGTGCGCCAACGGCCAGAGCATCAAGACACCGCAGCAGTGGGGTGACCTGGTCCGCGGCGCCTTCCCCGGCTACTCCGGCGCACGGCCCCGGATGCAACTGTGGCACGGCACCACCGACACCACTCTCGCGTACCCCAATTTCGGCGAGGAGATCAAGCAGTGGACCAACGTCCACGGGGTGAGCCAGACACCGAGTTCCACCGACACGCCACAGTCCGGCTGGACCCGTACCCGTTACCGGGACGGCGCTGGCACCGCGGTGGTGGAGGCGTACAGCATCGCGAATGTCGGGCACAGCCTGCCGTTGTCCGGCCAGGCCGAACTCGCGATCCAGTTCTTCGGGCTGAGCGGCAGCCAGCCCACCACTCCTCCCACTACCATGCCTCCCACCACCCGACCGCCGACCACCCCACCCACCACGCCGCCCACCGTGGCGCCGACCACGCCGCCGCCGGGTACGGGCGGATGCCGGGTGACCTACACCGTCAACGCCTGGAACACCGGCCTGACCGCGGACATAGCCATCGTCAACACCGGCACCGCAGCGATCAACGGCTGGTCGCTCGCCTTCACACTCCCCAGTGGACAGACCATCACCTCCGGGTGGAACGCGACCTACTCGCCGACCAGCGGTGCGATAACCGCGCGCAACATGAGCTACAACGCCACGATCGCCGCGGGTGGCTCGACCAGCATCGGCTTGCAGGCCAACCACACCGGTAACACCGGCCGGCCCGCGAGCTTCGCCCTCAACGGCACCACCTGCGCCATCGGCTGATCCCGACCGCGCCGGGCCGGGCGACGTGACGCTACGCCGCCCGGTCCGGCGTGAGCCGACCCGAAATACCTCGCACGAGGGAGGTCCCCCGGCCCTGCGGTCTGCCAAACTGGCCGGATGCGCGTGCGCGGGTTCCTACGCGACAAGGTCACCGTCGACGCCGCCCTCGCGGTCGCGGCGACCGCGGGTACGCTGCTGGCCACGGCTCGTCCACCCATCAGTTGGCCGGCCGTGCTGATCGGGCTGGCCGCCTCGACCCCGGTGCTCTGGCGCCGCAGGGCCATCGTGGCGGTCGCCATCGTGGTGGGTTGCGCCACCACTGAACTGTCCATCGTGGATCGCCTGCCACCTCTGCCGTACGGCATGCTCGTGTGCACGTACACCTTCGCCACGCTGGCCTCGGCCGCCCTCCGGCGCGCGGCGGTGCTGGCGACCGGGCTCGGCGTCGCCGGTTCACTCTGGCTGACCGGTGACTCCCTCGACTCGTACGGCTATGTGGGTATGGCCTATGCCGGTGCCTATGCGCTGGGGGCGGCAAGCCAGGCCCGTGAGACGCGGGTGGCCATGCTGGCCGAGCGGGCGCAACGGCTGGAGCAGGACCGCATCGCCGCCACCCAGACCGAACGGGCCCGCATCGCGCGCGACCTTCACGACGTGCTCGGACACGCGGTGACCATGGTCGCGGTGGCGGCCGAGGCTGGGCCGCTGGCGGTGCGGACCGATCCCGACCGGGCCGAGATGCTGTTCACCGCGATCTCGGCCACCGCCCGCGACGCCGCGGGCCAGATCCGCCGCAGCGTCGCGGCCATGCGTGAGTCCTCCCACGAGAGCCCTGATCTGGCCGCCATCGCCGACCTGGTCGCCCGGGCCGGCGCCAGCGGCCTCGACGCACGCCTGGTCGAGCACGGCAGCCGCCGCAGCATCGCGGCCGATGTCGGCGCGGCCGCCTACCACATCGTCCAGGAATCGCTGACCAACACGCTCCGGCATGCCGGGGCCAGCTCTGTCTTGATAGGACTGGACTGGACCAGGACCACGCTGCTGCTGGAAGTCCGCGACGACGGGCGGCCCGGGCCGCTGGAACCAGGCGGCTACGGCCTGATCGGGATGCGGGAACGGGCGGTCATCTGCGGCGGTACGTTGGCCGCCGGACCGGCACCCGGTGGCGGATTCCTGGTGCGAGCCGAACTTCCCCTGTCCTGAAAGGACGCTACGTTGCGCGTTGTCGTTGCCGACGATCAGGAACTGGTCCGGATCGGGTTTCGCCTCATCCTGGAAGCCGAACCGGACATCACCGTGGTGGCGGAGGCGGGCGACGGTGAGCAGGCGGTCCGCTCGGCGGTCGAGTTCGCTCCCGACGTGGTCCTGATGGACATCCGGATGCCCACACTGGACGGTATCGAAGCGACCGCGCGCATCACGGCCGCGACCACGGCCCGGGTACTGGTGCTGACCACGTTCGACGTTGACGACTACGTCTATCGCGCGCTGCGGGCCGGTGCCAGCGGCTTCCTCCTCAAGGACGCCCAGCGGGCCGATCTGGTCGCCGCGGTGCGGGTCGTGGCCGCCGGCGACGCCCTGCTCGCGCCGACCGTCACCCGCCGGCTCATCCGCGACCTGGTGCTCGGCCCCGGACCTGTTTTCAGTCCCGACCGTCGGCTGGCCGTATTGACGCCGCGGGAGACGGAGATCCTGCGGCTGGTCGCCCGCGGACTGTCCAACAGCGAACTGGCCGCCGCCTTGTTTCTCAGCGAACACACCGTGAAGACACACGTCAGCAACATCCTGTCCAAACTGGACCTGCGTGACCGGGTCCAGGCGGTCGTGTTCGCCTACGACACCGGCCTCGCTCCCGGGGACCAGCCCGCAGATACCACCGTGGAGCGATCCGCGGGCGGTCCCGCATCGCCAGTATCGAAGGCATGATCCTTGTTGCGCTCTCCACCGTGGCCAGCGGTGCCCTGCTCTGGCTGGGTACCGGACTGTCGCCGCACCCGTGGGCCGTCGGAGTGGCCGCGCTGCCGGTGCTGGTCGCCAGCCTGCGCCGCACCCGGCCCACCACGGCCGTGGCCGCCGGGCTGGCCTGGCTGCTCGGCACCACCAACCAGTGGTCGTACCTGCACCAGCAACTCGAGATGCCGCTGGCGCTCCTGGCCGCCTTCACGCTCGGCACGGCCTTGCTGTTCGCCGCCGCGGTGTTGCTGTTCGCTCACCTGGTACGGACAAGCCCGATCGCCGCCACCTTCGTCTTTCCCGCCAGTTGGGCGGCCGCCGAGTACGTGGTCTCGCTGGTCACCCCGCACGGGGCATGGTGGAGCCTGGCCTACACCGCCGCCGACGTCGGCTGGCTGCGTCATCTCGCCGCGCTCACCGGTGCGTGGGGCATCACCTTCGTACTGCTGCTGCCCGCTGCCGCCGTCGCCGCGGCCACCCGGCCGGGTCTGCCACCCCGCCGGCGCGCGGCGATAGCCGGCCTCGCCGCTGCAATGGTGGTCGCGGCCGCAGGCTACGGGCTGCGGCCGGTGCACTTCGACGGGCCTACCGTGCGGGTCGGCCTGGTTTCGGTGCCGCAGCCGCGAATGCCGGTTGCCCTCACCACGCCGGCCGGCAGTTCTCTGTTGCATGCCTACCTGGACGCGGCCGAGTCGCTGGCCCGCGACGGTGCTCGGGTCATCGTCGCGCCGGAAAAGGTGTTCGCGGTGGACGCGGCGGACCTGCCCATGGTGGTGCGTCCGCTGGCTGAACTGGCCGACCGGTACGAGGTGACCGTCGTGATAGGACTCGCCTTGCGCGACTCAACTTCCGATGGTACGCGTGCGAACGTCGCGCTGGGCATCACCGGGTCGGATGTCGTTCGCTACGACAAGCACCAGCTCATTCCCGGCATCGAGGAGGATTTCCGGCCCGGCACCCGGCTGGCCTCGGTCGACGGGTACGCCCTCACCGTCTGCAAGGACATGGACTTCCCTGCCCTCATGCGCGACATCGGTGCGTCCGGACTTGTCCTCGCACCCGCGTGGGATTTCGGCGAGGACGGTTGGTCGCACAGCCGGATGGCCGTCCTGCGCGGTGTGGAGAGCGGCTTCTCGGTCGCCCGCGCGGCGCGCAACGGCAGCCTGACCGCGTCCGACCCGGGCGGCCGCGTGCGCGCCGAGGCCAGCGGACCCGGCGTCCTCACCGCGCTCGCGGACCTGCCGAGCACCCCGGTCACCACGGTGTACGAACGCCTGCCGGACACCTTCGCCTGGCTCTGCCTGCTCTTCCTGCTTGCCGTCGGAGGGTCAAGGATCTTGGGCAAGTGGCTGCTCTGAGGGTGATCGGTCAGGTCGACCGGGGTGAGCGGAGCGTGAGGAGGGAGATCTCGCTGGGGGCGAAGACCCGAAACGGCGGGCCCCAGAACCCGGTGCCGCGGCTGGTGTAGACCTGGGTCCGTTCGCCGTGCCGGCTCAGACCCTGCACCGTGGGCTGGTCGAGGCGCACCAGGTAGTGAAACGGCCAGATCTGTCCGCCGTGGGTGTGCCCGGACACCTGCAGGTCGACGCCGAACCTTTGCGCCAGGGTGACCTGACGCGGCTGGTGCGCGAGCAACAACACCGGCAGGTCGGGGTCGGCGCCGGACAGGGCGAGGGCCAGGTCGGCGCCGTGGCCCGGCCGGCCGGAGGACGCGGCCGTGGCGTCGTCGATGCCGGCCACGACAAGCTCGTCGTTGCCCCGGCGCACAGTCACGTGGCGGTTGTGCAACGGCTGCCAGCCAAGTTCGCGCATGTGTTCCAGCCAGGCCTGCGCCTCGCCGAAGTACTCGTGGTTTCCGGTCACATACACCTTCGCCAGCCGGGCCTCCACCCGGCCCAGGGGCGCGGCCTGAGCGCGGCGCCTGGAGACCGTGCCGTCGGCGATGTCGCCGGTGTGGCACACGATGTCAGGCTGCAGCCGGTTGACCGCGTCCACCACGCGGGCCGACCAGCGGGCGCGGTTGATGGGCCCGTAGTGGGTGTCGGTCAGGACCACCACGGTGATGCCGTCCAGGTCGGGCCCGAGGCGGGGCAGGGTGATGGATACCCGACGCACGCGTGGCACCCGCATCGCCTCGCGATTTCCCCACAGCGCCAGCAGCAGGGCGACCACCAGCACCGCGCCGGCCACGATCTTCGACCGGGCCGGGTTGTCGACGCCGCCGAGGAACAGTCCGAGCCGCAGGATGTTGCCCAGCACGGTCCAGGCGAACACGATCCAGACCACGCCAAGCAGAGTGTCGCCGAGGCGGGCCGCGCCGTCGCGCTGGCGCCGCCCGTGACCGAACACCATCGCCACCGGGAATGTGAGCAGCGCGGCGGCGAAGACGATGCTGCCCGCGATCACCGCCCCGGTTGGCCAGCCCGGCGAATACACCAGTTCCCACCACGGCAGCCCGAAGAGCAACCCGAGGATCAGCAGCAGCGTGGCTGTGAACAGCAGCGGCCGCATCCGGCGTCGGGCCGGCCCGCCGGTACCGGCTGGCGTCGCCTGGGTACTGGCGGTGGAGGCTTCGGACTCACCGGGATGGGTCATTCACCAATCTTGGTACGAACACCCCACCAACCGGGTCGGTCCGCGTTGAGATCTACTAACTTGTGATGTAGGGCGGGTGGTTGATATCGGTGTCCGGCAGTTGCAGGATGACCACCACCTTGCCGTGCGGCCAGCCGCCGGAACGGTCGTCAAAGGTGAGCGTTCCGCCGGCCGCAGGCACCGCGTGGGTCGCATCGTTGAGATTGGTGATCTGTCCCAGTACGTCGAGGCCGGTCGGGACCCGGCCCGCGGCCTGTTGGCTGAACCGGCGGATGGCCCAGGCCGCTGTGGCCACCGCGTCGTGATGGCCGATCGCGTAACCGTCAGCAAGCTCGGTCTCGGCGAACTGCGCGATGAAGGCCCGGTGGAAGGCCTCGTACCCGGCCGGCGCATCCCGACCCTGCTGCCACTTCACGGCGTCGGACGATGACGCGTCGATGAGGGTGATCTGGTGGTCGGTCATCACCTGGTCCACCCCGTCGGCCAGATTGAGCCCGGTCGAGCCGGTCAGGATGACCACCGGCTTGTTGTGTCCACACTGGCGGCGAAGTGCCAACTGGTCGACGAGGGCCGATAGGTCGCGGTCCCGGCCGGCGTAGAAGACCATATCGGCGTTATTGATGCAGACGTACTGCTTCACGTCGTCGAACACGGCGGGGGTGGCGTCGCGCACGCCCAGGCTGCCGATGAAGCTTTTCACCCGACCACCCGTGTACGGCTCGAGTTCGGTACGTTCGAACGCCTCACGCAGGGTTCGCACGTAGTAGTCGTTGTTGTTGTCGAAGGCCAGGATGGCGGTTTTCAGCTCCGGACGGGTCTTCAGATAATCGTGCAGCGCGGTGACATAGTCCGCATTGGATGGTGCCACCTGGAACAACCCCGGGGTGGACAGGTTCGTCGCGGTGAGCACACCACCGATGGCCGGGATACCCAGATTGTGCAACTCGATCGCCGCGTCGCGGGTGGCCGGGATACTCACGCCGAGCCCGACCGCGGCGACGACAGGATGCGGGCCATCCTTCAGCGCCTTCAGCTCCCGAGTCATCTCCGTCCAATGTGTCTGGTCACGCCCCTCGTTCATCAGCACGAGCTGGATGAGTGGGTTCGGCGTGCCGAAGTCGGCCGAGAGGTTCGCCCTCCGCTGGGCCACGGCGACGCCCTGTAGGGCATGCCGAATGGTGGGTGTGGTCATCGACGACGACGTGGCTGCGGTCATGGGCATCAGCACGGCCACCCGGACGAAGTTGGCGCCCCGCTCGTCGGCCGCCTGCCGCACGTCACGGTTAGCACTCGCGATCCGTTCGGTCACGTCCGCGATGGCCGGGTCGAAGGCGAACGCGTTCTCGATCGTCCACCCGATACATTCACCATCCACCTTGGACAAATTGACGTCGGGCCAGGTCAGGCCACGGCAACTGTGCCGGACGAACTGGTAACTCGCCACACCGCCGGCCGCCACCAGCACGACGGCGAGGGACACCAGGGCGATCCGGCGACGCAGCCTGCGCCGGCGGGTGCCAGCCGTGTCCGGCGGCTCGAAGAAGTCCTCCGGAATCCTGGCGATGGTGCTGGTGTTCACACCGTCTCCTTCCGCGCAGCCGCCGGCCCGGCCGGCTGCGGCGGAGCCAGTTGTTGCTGCCACTGCCGGGCCCGGACCTGGTACTGCTGCACCAGCAGAGCCAACTCGTCCGAGCCGGTTCCGATGTGGTGGGCGATCTCCCCGTAACGGCTGGCGATCTGGAAGTACAGGCCGCTGCGCAGGCTGCCACACAACGGATCGCGGGCCACGCACAACGAGGTGAGCAGGTTCAGCACCGTGTTGTATACCGGGTCGGGCCGGGCATACGGCTCGGCCAGGCGTTGGGCCAGCGCCGCCGGTGAGTCGTTGGATCGTTTGCCCGCCACGGGCCGGGGCGCCCACACGACGCTGTGCAGGTCATCCAACCAGCTCGACAGGTTCCGCGCGTCCAACTGTTCGGTCAACGCGTCGGCGACCAGGTCGAAGCGTTGGCGTGCCACCGCGTAGTAAAGGCTGATCGCCCGATCGAATGTGTCGTCGTGCAGCCACTGGTGTACGTTGTCCCAGCCGCACGGGTCGTGCGGCGGGCGTGATTCGAGTTTGCGCAGTAGCAAACGGCGGATCAGGGTCGGTTCGGCACCCTGATCAGTACCCCACAGCCCGGCGGTGACCGCGGCCGCGTCAGCGACGCCGCGGTTACGGATCAGGCCGGACTGGGCGATCAGGCGCCCGCTGACGCGGTCGCGAGCGGCGGCACAGGTGACAAGATCGTCCATGGCGTCCGGCGGGACCCCCGCGAGCAGCCGCTGGCACAGCGCGTCCTCCACGGTGCGGCCTTGGCGCCGGGCGCCCAGCAGGTCGTCCATCTCGACCAGTCCGGTCTGCCGGTCGGCGATCAGGTCCAGGAGCATGTGCGTGGCAGCCGGCTGGCCGCCGGTCAAGGTGTGGATCATCTGGGCAAGCCGCTGGCTGTTGCCGCTGTTGAGCGGCAACGCGGACACCATCACGTTGGTCTCGTCCAGGGTCAGCGGGCGCATTTCGTAGCGCAACCACCAGTGCCTGCGACCGACCTGCCCACCGTCCACCTCGGACAACAGGTCACCCCGGCTGGTCACCACGACAGTGAGCGGGTCGGCGTCGCCGAGACCGCCGGCGGCATGATCCCGACGGGCCTGCACGAGCTGGTTCAGGAAGGTACGCCCGAGTTCGCAGTCGGCGTTGTCCAGCAGCAGGACGGCATTGAGCGACCACTTTTCGGCCCGGGCGGCAACGGCGACGGCGCTACGTTGACCGCCTCCGGCGACGATTCTACGTTGATCGCCTCCGGCGACGATTCTACGTTGATCGCCTCCGGCGAAGTTCTCCGTGGCGTCGGCCAGGAACGCGCTGAGTAACAGGTTCGCGATGCGTTCCCGGTTGTCGGGGTTGTCGTTGTGCGCGGCCCAGCGGTTCAGCCCGACGAGGGCCTCGATGGCCGGCTCGCCGGCGCCACGGTGCCGACCGTACCACTCCTGGTACGGGCCGAGCAGCATCCGGCGTCCCGGCCCCCACCGGTTGGCGGCGTGTACGGCGCCGGTGAGCATCCGCCTGACCAACGACGGTGGGACCGGCCGCAGCCCGGGCACCCGGGCGAGCACCGCGGCGGCGGCCTCGCCGAGGGTGCGGGTCCACCGGTCGACTCCACGATGCGCGCTCAACGCGGCGTCGACCTGCGACCGGGCCTCTGCCCGGTCGAGCCATTCCAGCGTCAACCCCATCACGAGGTGGCCGACGACGAGTCGCGGGAACCGCAGGGCGCCGTAGCGACCGGTCCGCCGGGCGAGTTGGAACGCCAGCGCCGCCAACAGTTCCGGTACGGCGTCCTCGCCCAACCTGGCGCCGGACTCCACCAACTGCAGGTCCACCTGGGCGTAGGGCACCCGGCCCTCCATCAGCCCGGCCAGGGCCCGGAGCAACTCCGTCTTGCCGCTGGCCGGCGGGCCTTCGCAGACCAGGATGGGCGGATGGTCACCCGACGGCGGCGGACGTGTCATCAACCGCCGGACGATACGGGCCGCCTCGTCCCGACCATAGAGTCTGACCACCGCTGTCCCCCGCGCCATGTGCCGGTATCGCCTAGTCCCCGCTAGCGGCTCAACGGTGCCGGTCGAGTTGGGTTACGCGACGGCGGACGGCGCGATCATCAAGCCCGGCCCAGAATCTCGCCGTGCAGGATCGCGAACCAGCCATCCGGTGCCGCCGCCCATTCCCGCCACCCCGCGGATATCCGCCGCAGGTCGCTCTCGGCGACACCGGAGGAGGTGAGCTGAGCGGCCATGGCCGAGGACACGATCCGGTCCGCCCACATCCCGCCCCACCATTGGCGATCCTCGGGCGTGGCGAAGCACCAGGTGCTCGCGGTCGCGATGACGTCGGCGAACCCGGCTGCCCGCGCCCAGGAAAGCAGCCGCCGCCCGGCATCGGGCTCGCCGCCGTTGGCCCGGGCCGCGCCACGGTACAGGCGCAACCACTCACTCAGCTCTGGAACCTCCGGGAACCAGGCAAACGCGGCGTAGTCACTGTCGCGGGCAGCGACGATTCCGCCCGGCCGGCATACCCGGCGCATCTCACGCAACGCGAGCACCGGATCGGCCACGTGCTGCAGAACCTGATGGGCGTGTACGACGTCGAACGAGTCGTCGGGGAAATCGAGGGCGTGCACATCGGCCACGGCGAAGTCGATGTTGTCCACGCCCCGGGTCATCGCCTCGGTACGGGCGAGTTCGAGCGCCCTGTCGGTGATCTCGACGGCGGTCACCCGGCCGGGCGCCAGCCGGGTGGCCAGGTCCGCGGTGATGGTGCCGGGGCCGGCGCCGACGTCGAGCAGCGTCATGCCCGGGGCCAGTGAGGGCAGCAGGTACGCCGCGGAGTTCTCCGCGGTGCGCCACCGGTGCGAGCGCAGCACCGATTCATGGTGTCCGTGTGTGTACACATTGCGTTCCATACTGCCCACCCCTCTCACGCGTGTTTGGCCAGGATGCGCGCCGGCGAGCCCTGGCTCATCCGCTCACTGGTCAGCCTGCTCGACGAGTGGACCCCGGTCATCGCCGGGTCGGAACTCAACGAGCACCCGCTGCACCCGATCACCCCGGCCTCGCGCCGGCAACGGGAACAGGCCGGCGACGACCAGCCGGTGGGATGGTTGCACCGCGACCTGCGCTACGGCGAGAAACTGGCCACCCCGGACACCAGCGTCGGCGACCTGATCGGCGACGTCGACCCGATCCGGGTGGCCCAGGGCCGTACCCTCGGCGACCCGGAGACCATCCACTTCGGTTCGGTCGCGCATCGCTCAACCTGTACATGTTGGGCGAGGATGGTGGGCTGCGCCGGTTCGTCGACGCCGTCGCCCGGCGCAGCCGTGGTCCGGTTTTCACACCGTCGGCCGAAGACCTCGGCCGGTACGTCGTTTCCGACTATCTGCGGGCCCGCCGTGGCTAGCGTGGCCGCGGGCTAGCGTGGCTAGTCCGGACCGGAACCGCATGCCAGCGGATCCGCCAGACAGATCCGGTAACAATAGCGCCAGGGCGGCTGCTGCGCGGCGTCGTCGTCGGCCGCCTCCAGCTCGTAGATGGGTGCGTCGGAAAGTCCCTCGGACCCGAGCAGCCAGTGTGTCAACGGCGGCCGCCCATCAGGCCCGAGCACACAGACGACCACGCTCCCATCGGCCGGGCCGCCGACCAGCGGAACAATGACAGTCACAGGTTCCATGTCACCCTCCCGAAGGTCGGAAAATACCCTGTGGCTCCTGTACCCCGGATTCGGCTACCGCTAACCGCTGGCGATCGCGACACTGCGGTGGGAGGGGACCATGCCCGAACGTCTGCCGCCGACCGCCTGGGTGCGTCTGGGGGTCACGCTGGCCATCGGTGCCGTTGTGGGCGTTCTGGTCGCCGTGTTCGGTCCAGCCGGCATCGCGCCGTTGGTGGCCTGGGACGCGACCGCCCTTTCGTACGTGGTCTGGGCCTGGCGGACCGAAGGGGTCCTGGACGCGGCCAGGACCAGGGCCCACGCGGTACGCGAGGATCCGGGCCGGGCGGCCACCGACGGGCTGCTCCTGGTGGCCAGTGTGGCCAGCCTGGGCGGTGTGGCGGCGGTGATCGCCGGAACTCACACAGGCGTCAGCCAGGTCACAGGCGCTGCCATCGGCCTGCTCAGCGTGGCGCTGTCGTGGGCTCTCGTGCACACCGTGTACACCGCCCGCTACGCCCGTGTCTTCTACAACACCGGCAGCGGCGTCGACTTCAACGAGAACACCGCACCGTCCTACCGCGACTTCGCCTACCTGGCGTTCACCATCGGCATGACCTACCAGGTGTCCGACACCGACCTGACCAGCAAGACCGTCCGGGCGGCCGCGTTGCGCCATGCCCTGTTGTCGTACGTCCTGGGTGCGGTCATCCTGGCCGCCACCATCAACCTGATCGCCGGCCTGGCCAGATGATTCGCGCCAGCAGGCCGCTGCATCCTATGTAGACGGTGGGCCGGCTTGGCGCCCGGTCACGCCCGGCGGGGCCTGTGCCGGCCGCGGCGCCTGCGTCGGCAACATCCGGGGCTGCAGGTCCGGGCCCGTGCCCTGGGCGATGACGCCCGGCCAACGCCGGACCAGCGGTGTGGCCTCGGCCAGCGCGTCTCGAAGCGCCGCCCGGGTCGCGACGCCGAAGGCGTTGATCCGGTCGACACAGGCGTTGCGCAACGCCTCCGACTCAGACTCGGTACGGGCGGCGGGCCGGAACCGTAGCGCGAACAACCGGTTACCCAACGCGGTGACCGCCTCCTTCGCCAGTTGCCCCGGGATCTCGCCGAGCGTGTCGCGGACCGTGTCCGACTCGTGCCGCAACCGGCGCAGGGTCTCGACGGCCGCATTGACCTTGATCACCGGGGTCCCCGCGGTCTGCGCATAATCGCGCTGGTCGAGCAGCTCGTGCAACCGGCGCAGATCCCGACCGAACGCGCGGGGCACGCTCAACCGTCTGCCCCGATGCGACTCCTCGCGTCTCATGGAAAGGCGCTGGGTGTAGCCCTCCATCGCACTGGCCAGCACGATGAACGGTCCACACAGGACCAGACACCGGACGAGCACCACGACGAGGCCGGGCCACAGCCCGGACATGTCCTGCGATTCCTGCCAGTCCAGCAGGACCGGGATATCCGGCCCGGGCAGCACGTCCACGATCTGCAACACCAGGGCGCGCATGGTGGCCGGCAGTTGCCCGCCGGGCGGGCCGGCGCTCGGCGCCCATCCGACCAGGCGCAGCGTCAGCAGGGCGGCCGTACCCGCGGTCAGGGTGATGATGATGAGCGCCGCCGAGCGCACCACCGCGGCCACCACGGCCGCGGACCGGTCGGCCGGCCAGGCCCAGCCCGACCGGGCCACCGCGATCGCGGTCAGGGCAATGCTCACGATCAGGGCGTCGCCGGCATAGGACAACTCAGGCATCGGCCTGGCTGCCCCACCGGGTAGTACCGCGTCCACGCCGTACAGCACGAGGCAACCCGCCAGCGTGAGCGCCACGATCCGCAGGGTGTTGTGCCACCGGTGCCGGTGCAGCCAGTCCCGCACGCCCGGGCCGGACGCGCTGGCGACCCGGTGCCGAAACGTGCTGCGGCGGGCGAGCCGCAACGTCTGCGACAGCCGGAAGCCGGCCACGAGAATGCGGGCCAGCGGCAGGATCAGCGCGAACTTGAACCCGAGCAGCAGCACATTGCCGAGGTGATTGCCGAACAGGCCGCGATCGGCCAAGCCTACGGCCTGCGGGATGTGCAGCAAGGGAATCGAGTCGAGCAGATGCCACAGGTAATGCCGTTCGCTGTCCCACAGGCCGGGTACGAACGGCGCCGGCACCAGCCCCTGGCGCCACAGCACGAACGAAACGCCCGCGAACGCCTCGACCAACACGGCCAGGCTGACCGCACCGACCATCATGCTGGCCACCAGCGCACTGGTGTGTCCGGCGCTCACCCGGACGTGCCAGGACGCGAACGTCACCATGGCCAGGCCGACGAGAGCGATTCCGACCACGAACCCGACCACGGAACAGGCGAGCGGCATCTGCCGGCTGAGGGTGAAGGTCTGGATCAGCCGTACCGCGGCGATGGCCAAGACACCGAAGATGACCGCGTTGCGGACCTGCTCGCGCAGGCTGTACCGGGCGCGGCGGTCGTGCTCCTCGAACCATTGCAGCCACCGGCCACGGGACACCGCGGCTCGGGCGTCGCTGTCTGCCATGGTTCCAGAAGTACCACCCAAGAACGACGTAAGTACCTGGAATGACGCAAAATTGCGCGAAGTGTGTGAAAGTATCTAAACTGGACCCGCGTCAGGCGGGGCTGCTGCTCTCGGCACGGGCCTTGAAGCCGGCGTTCTCGGTCTCCAGCGCGGTGTTCATCATGCCGCCGAAGACCATTCCGAGCAATCTCGCCCCCGGTCCGGTGGCGTCCAGGATCAGGTCGTTGCGGCAGGTGTCCCTCACCGCGGTCAGCACGTGTGACGCGGTGAGCAGGACGCCCATCCGTTTGGTCTGCCAGACGAACTCACGGCCAGGCTCCACCTTGGTCACCGTCCACACCGACGGCAACTGGCCCGGTTGCTTGACCCGGGCCGTGCTGCCGACCTGGACCGGCCCGGGTGGTGTGAGCCCATCGACCCGCACCATGGTGGGGGTGATCGAGGGCCAGTTAGCGATATCGATGGTTAGTTGCCAGACCAGGTCGATCGGCGCCTGGATCACGATGGAGTTCCGCCACTGCATACACGGCAGCCTACTGGTAGTGCATCTCGCGCTCGAGAAGGTTCGGATCCGGTGGATACACCATCGTGGTACCGGTGTCCCGGAAGCCGAGACGCCGGTAGAACCCGGTCGCCCGGTCGTTCCCGTCGGTCACGAACAGCCGGATCCGGTCCGCCTCGGCCTCCTGCCGCGCCCAGTCGATGACGGCGGCCATCACCGCGTCAGCCGCGCCCCGGCCGCGCCAGGCCGGTGTCGTGTAGACACCCACAACGTGGACCGAGACGTGATCGGTGATGTCCGTCTCGACGAAGCCCGTTGCCTTGGCCACGAAACCACCGTCGTGCTCGGCGACGAAGGTGCCCATCGCGGTGCCGTCCGCGCTGCGTTGCACCCGTGCCTGCCAATAGCCGTCCGGCTGCACCAGCGACTCGTCGTACTGCTCAACGAAAGCCAACGGCGAGTCCTTCAGCGCCTCGAGGCGTAACCGCTTGTACTTCGGCCACTCCTGCGCCCGGATCCGGTGGATGTCGAAGTCCATCCGCACAGCCTGCACCGAGGCTCGGTCGGATGCCATTCATTTTCCGTTGGACCACGTGGATAGGCTCTGCCCTATGTTGCTCGCACATGACCTCGAGGGCTCGGGCCCCACCATCGTCCTGCTCCACTCGTCGGTCTGCGACCGCAGGATGTGGCGGTCCCAGGCGGACGTACTCGATCCCGGCCGGCTATCAGGTGCTGCGGCCGGACTTCCGAGGCTTCGGCGACACGCCGGCCCCGACCAGTACGTACGACAACGCCCAGGACGTGATCGACCTGCTCGACGCTCTCGGCATCGGCCAGGCCACCATCGTCGGCGCGTCATTCGGCGGACGTGTGGGGCAGGAGCTGGCCGCCCGCTGGGCCGACCGGGTCACCACGCTCGATCCTGCTCTGCGCGGCCCGCAAGGACCACCCGCCGACCGCCGCCATCCAGGCGTTCGGTGAACGCGAAGACGAACTGATCGCGGCCGGTGACCTCAATGCCGCGGTGGCCCTGAACGTGGACACCTTTGTCGGTCCAGCCGCGGACGAGGCCACCCGTGCGTTCGTCGCCCAGATGCAACGACACGCGTTCGAGGTACAGATGGCCGGACCGGACGTGGCCGGGGCCACTGTGGATTACGACATCACCGCCATCACCGCTCGTACCCTCGTTGTCTGCGGTGCACACGATGTCGACTTCTTCCGTGACATCGCGCAGTACCTGGCCGCGGCCATCCCGGGCGCCCGTCACGTCACCCTCGACTGGGCCGGCCACCTGCCCAGCCTGGAGGACCCGGCCCGCCTGAACCCCATCCTGTTGGACTTTCTCGCCTCCTGAACGCCCATGGCGCCCAACGCCAGTCCGATCCGCGGTGCCCGCAGCGGCCGGCTGCGCCTGCTCCCAGGAGGACTCGACCAGGCTAGCTAGGCCGAGGTGAGTTCGGGTACCTGCAGCAGGTCCGACAAGGTCTCCCCGGCCAGCTTGTCGACCACCGGACGGCCGGTCGGGCCGGGCCGCCACACCCGGGGCACCAGCGCCTGGGCAAGGTCGTCTGTGGGCAGCAGCAGGTCGAGGCCGACAAAATCGTGCATGCGCCCCAGCACCGGGAGCCCGTCCAGGCTGTCCAAAGTGGCCGGTATGTCGATCGCCTTACGTTTGCGTACCTTCACTTCGAGCAGGCAGTGACCGTCGACCAGTTCCGGCTTGTTGCGGGACAGCGCCACAAACCCGCCGTGCGCCACCGGCCGGTCCAGCCGCAGCTCTTCCGGTAGCAGCAGATAGGACGGTACGCCGGCGCGCTGTCCCTTGTCGGGCCAGTGCACGACCTCATTCGGCAGGCCGGGTACGCCGTGGCTGGCTCCCTCGAACCGGATCTGCAACGGACCCACGCCGAGATCATCGCGGGCCGCGACGCCACCGTACCCGTCGAGGTCGTAGCGGGCGGCGACCCTCAGGTCCGACAACCAGGCCAGCGGCAGGAGGTGGGTGCAGCCGGAGTCGGACAGCCGTTCGCGCACCAGGGCCGGTGACTGTCCGATGTGGTCGAACAGATCGACGGCGGCGCCAGGCGGCGCCTGGATCCGCAACAGGTACCCGTCGCGCCGATGTTCGGCCAGACGCAACGGATCCTGGCCAGCCAACAGGAACAGGTCGGCCGACGGCAGTCCCCAGGATTCCAGCTCGTCGCTGGCCAACGGCGTCCACACGTACAGGTCGAGGGCACGGCTGTTGACCGTCGGCGCCGGTGCCAGCCACGGCACTCCGTGCGGGCCGGCCACCCCCAGCACCCGGGCCACGGTGATCCCCCCAGGCGCGATCCCGTGCGACTCGATCCCGTCCGGCCCGCTGGCGCCGGGCATGTCCGCCAAGGCTGACGATTCCGTATAGCTGCACGGTTCCAGCTCGTCCGCCGGTTCGATGAACACTGACGGTTCGGTGAAGGTTGAGACTTCGACCGCGGCGGGCGGCTGCACTGCCGGTTCCCACTCGGGCACGACCGAGGCGTCCGCTCGCGACGGCGGCTCTACCGGCGCCTGAGCCTCGGCGGCGAGCACCGGCATCTGACGTCGACCGCTCTCCTCGCCCGGCGGGCTGGTGGTCAGGGCTACCGGACGCTCGACGCCCTCCGGGATGGCCGCGTCGACGTCGACGCCGCGGCGGTAGAGGACGCACCGCCACGGTTCCCCACCGTCGGGCAGTTGCGCGGCGAGGCCACCTTCGGCCCGTGCCCAGACGTCCGCCTCCGGCGCCGGCAGCCAGGCGTCGACCGCCAGCATGTCGGTCAGGATCCGGACGTGCCGGACGGTTTCCTCCCACGAAGGCGCCGAGGTCTGGGCCAACACCACGAGGTCCTCGTTCGACCAGCCGGCAGCACGCAGCCAGCCGCGCAGGGCTCGGGGCGCGACCGCGAGCAGACCGCCATCAGTGAGGACAACGCCCAGTCGGCCGTCGGTCAAGACGGCCAGGTCGATGATGAACAGGTCCGCGGCCGCCGTGACCGATGCGTACCAGGCTCGCTGCCGGTCGAGCTTGCTCGCCGGCACGCAGATGAACGGCATACCGTCGAACGCGGTGATCGCAGCCTCACCCAACGGCACCAGGCGCCCGTCCGGGTCGGTACGGAAATGTGGCTGCCAGTGCGCCGGGCGCGGTTGCGTGAGGTCCTCGGAGGACTCGGCCGCGTCGTCCGCGCCTGCCTGCGATGCCAGCCGGGCCGGGTAGGCCAGCCACTCGGACGGGCCGCCCACCTCGTCCACCGCCGCGAACTCGCCGCAGCCGGACAGGATGAACGCCGCGCCCTGCGGCCGGGGGACCCAGACCGTACGGTTCAGCGCGTCGGCGAAGCGCATCAGTTCGGCATGCAGCGCTCGGCCCGCAGCCGCGTCGGTGGGCCAGGTCAGCGCCAACTGCACGTCCGGGTGGATCAGGTCCAGGCTGGCCCCGACCAGGGTGGCCAACTCCACCCCGCCGAGCAGGGAACCGGCATTGTCGAACCGGCTGATCTCGAACCGGCCGAGGTCGGCGTTGACCGCGACGGTGGTCAGCCGGTTCGGGTTCTTGCGCAGGTGGGCGGCCAGGTTGACCGCGTCGCGGAAGCTGTACTTGGTGGCGAAGGCGATCCCGTCGGGCAGGTCGACCGCGACCAGTCCGTTGCTCCGGCGGAGTTTGCCCCGGACCGTGGTGAACCAGGTGGGCACGCCCGCGGACAGCTCGGCCGGACGGACGATCTGCCAACTCACCGGCTCGCCGGTCTCCCGGTCAGTGGCGATCGCATCCCAGAGGTCACCTTTGGGCAGGCCAGCCTCACGGACATATCGGACATGCGCGCCGTCGGGCGTGAGATACACATCGCAGCGCAGCGTGCGCGCGATCGCCTGGGCCAGCGGCAGATGCCGCTCGCCGTCGTCTACGAGTAGGCGTACGTCGGCCTGGGGACCGCCCTTGGTCCGTACCGCGTCACACACCGACGCGGCGGCGTCGTTGTCTGGCTCGGACGGCTCTGACACCCCGAAGGCGGCCGGATGTTGGAATGGCGCGACCTCGACGAGGTGCGGCAATGCACGGTGGTGCGCCAGATAGTCCTCGACGGTGACTTCGCCCGGGTGCGCGACCAGTTGCGGTTCGAGCACGGCGGATCGTGTCTGTGACCTCCCCACGTACGGCCACGCTACCGGCGACGTCCGACATTTCCCGGCGACGCGCCGGTCGGGGTTGCCGCAGCGGCCTCCTTCGATCTTGGGGAGAAACACGCGGAAATCCGCGTGTTTCTCCCCAAGATCAGGAACGAAGCGTCAGAACAGCGCCAGCTGGCCGGGTGCCGGTTCCCGGCTGGTGCGCGACCGGCGCCGCCATACCCACGGCTGCGGTACCAGCATCAGTTCATCCACAGTGGCCGGCGGATTGCCACCGGTGAGCGCCCACAACGACGGGCCCAGTATGATGCCCCGCGCGGCCAGCGTCCGCCGCATGGTGTGGTAGTCCAACGGCAGGCGGGCCGAGTCCAGGTCGGGCAGGGCAAGGTCCGTGCGCATCCGCATCAGGCGCCGGTTGCGTTCGACCGCCTCCCGCATCGCCGGCAGCCGGAAACTCTCACATGCCGACGCGCCCACGGCGGCCCGTACCCCCTGTTCTTCGCCGCCGTCCAGAGCGGCCCAGGCGGCGTCCACACTGCCGAACGCGCTCAGCAACCGGGCCGCGGTCCGGGTACCGAACCCCCGCACGCCGGGCAGATTGTCCGAAGGGTCCCCGCGCAGCGCGGCATAGTCCCGGTACTGCCACGGCTCGACGCCGTACACCTCGGCCAGCGACGTGCTGGTGACCAGCACCGCCTCGTCGAGGCCGCCGTTTCGGATCCGCAGCACCGACGTCGAGTCGTCGATCAAAGCGAACGCGTCACGGTCGCTGGTCACCACAACCGAACGCCAGCCCAGCCGACGGGCCGCGGCCGCCGAGCTGGCCAGTACGTCGTCGGCCTCGTATGCGGGTGGGACGACGGTGCAGAAACCGCTCGCACGCAACAGGTCCGGCGCGGCTGCCACCTGTTCAGCCAGGTCCGCCGGCTTCTCCGGCCGGTGCGCCTTGTACAGCGGATAGTCGACCTTACGGGCGGAGTGATCGGGGCAGTCGAAGCCGACCACGACGGCATCCGGTCGCAGCCGGGCGGCAGAACGGGCGATGTATCCGATAAGTCCCTTAATCGCCCAGACGGGCCGGCCCTCATCGTCCACCAACTTCCCGGTTGCCGCCGCGTGGTACGCACGGTGGAGCAGGCTGTTGCCGTCGAGCACGAGCAGCAGCGGAGCGGTCGGGGGCGGCACCGACTCAGGGTACGACCCGTGCCGGCCGGCGCCGTCAGCCAGCCCAGGCGAGTCGTACAACATTTGTAGTTGATCTCACTACTATTGTAGTATCCCGACCACGCCGGGCGAGCCCGCGCACGCCCTGGCCGCGTTCACGGTCGACTCCGTGGGTCCAAACCGGACACTCACCATGGCCCGGTACGCCATCCTCGTCGAGGCGGCCATCCGGCCGCAGGTGCGCGAGCAGCTCGCCGCGGCCGGTAGCCGCGTGCCGGCCTACTTCATCAGCTGGCTGCGCATCGTCGGTTCTCCCGACCCGGAACGCGACTTCCCCATCGTGGCGAACGCGATCGCCGGCATCGTGCTGCACCAGCTGGCCTACCCCGACCCCGAATTCGACCCGACCCACGACATCACCGTCCTCATCGAAGCCCTCACCCGTACGGCGACCACGCACGCCAAGGAGGCACCATGGACCGCGAGGAAGTCTGGCGCGTCATCGACGCCCAGCGGACAAGCCTGACCGAGCTGTTGACCAACCTGTCGGACGACGAGTGGAAGCAGCCGTCGCTGTGTGCCGGCTGGACCGTACGCGATGTCGCCGCCCACATGGTTGCCCAGCACGGGAGCGGTCGCGGCGAAGGGCTGTTCGGACTGGGCGAAGCTCGCCGATGGGTCGGTGCGGCTGGCCACCACAATCGTGCGGAACGGCAGGTTCACGCGGGGCACCGTGCCGAAGGCGGCGTCAGTCACCTCACCGGTCCCGGGCTTCCACTGTGGATCGATGTAGGGCGGGGCGACCAGCAGCGCCCCGCGCACCGGCCCGGTGTGGCGCCACGCCCAGGTGACCGTGGCGATGCAGCCCGCGCTGTGTGCGATGAGTACGACCGGCTCCTCGCTCGCGCCGACCGCCGCGTCCAGCGCGGCCACCCGCTCGGCCAGGTCGAACGGAGGACCGGGCGGATAGGGAGCCCACAGATACTCCGGATGGTCATCGGCCCATCGCCGCATCCAGTGCTCCGGCCGGGGTACACCTCGTCCCGGGACCAACAGATGTCGAACCATCATCCGACGATAGCGTGTCATGGGAGGAGTTCCTCGGAGAGAAGGTTGTCGACCAGTTCGCGAGGCAGGCCGTGTGTCTCGTGCAGGTACGAGTAGTCGTGCTCGTGCAGCGGCCCTCGGGAACGGAGCCGGGACACCAGCGGACGGCCGCGGCGCATCAACGACTCGAACCGCCGTTCCTCCTCCACCAGCAGGTCACGTACTCCCCTCGGCTTCTGTCCAAAGTGTTCCAACGTGTGCTGGATCGGGTCGAGGGGAAGATCGGACAAGGTACGGGTGGGGTCGCCGCGCCACAGGATCGTCAGTACCCGGCGGATCAGGCGTCGCAGCACGTAGCCGCGGCCGGTGTTGGATGGCAGCACCCCGTCGCCCATCACCACGACACTCGAGCGCAGATGGTCGCAGACCACCCGCATCGAAGGGCCGTCCAATTGCCACAGTTCGTTCACCGCCAGCACCCAAGGCTGGAACAGGTCACACTCGTACACCGACTGCTTGCGCTGCAGGACGGTCAGCATCCGCTCCAGCCCCATACCGGTGTCTACATTGGATCGAACGAGTGGCCGCAGCGTGCCGTCGCCGTCGCGGTGGTAACGCATGCTGACGTGGTTGCATACCTCGACCCACCAACGGTCGGTGCTCGGCCGGCCTTGCGGTGGCCCGTCGCCGGTCCACACGAAAATCTCCGAGTCGGGTCCACACGGTCCGGTCGGGCCGTTTGACCACCAGTTGTCTTCGGGACCGAGCAGTTCCACCGACACGCCCAGCCCGCTCCAGGTCTCCAGCGATCCGGTATCCGGTCCGACCTGCTCGTCCCCGCCGAACACCGTGACGTACAGCTGATCCGACGGAATGTCGAAGCCTTCCCGCAACAGCTGATAGCCCCAGTGCAGGCTGCTTCGGTGGTCGTAGTCACCCAACGACCACGTACCCAGCATCTCGAACACGGTCAGATGGGTGTTGTCGCCGACCTCCTCCAGATCGGTGGTGCGTAGGCAGCGCTGGATACCGACCAGACGCGGCCCGAACGGGTGCATGGGACCTTCGAAATACGGCGTGAGCGGATGCATACCGGACGTGGTGAACAGCACCCGGTCGCCCGGCGGCGTCAACAGCGATGTGCCGATCAGCTGCTGATGACCGCGTTCACGGTAGAAGTCGACGAATGTGCGTCTCACCTGGTCGGTGGACATGACAGTCATGGCGGAACCCCTAGATTGGGAGGACCGAAGGCCGCCGCAGGGGGTGTGCTCACGTGGCGCGGGCGACCTTTCGGTTCGCCGGCAGGAAAAAGGTCAGGCGGCGGCAACCGACGAGCTGGCAGCTCGCGCGGTCGCGGAAACAACGCCGATCCTCATGCCGGCACTGTACCGCCTTCGGGCCGAGCTGCCTACCCGTTTGGCCGCCACGAACCACTATGGACGGAGCTGGCCGACGGCCTCGATGACCAGCCAAACTCCGAACGCGACGAACAGCGCCGCGGCGCCGTACTTGATGGCCTTCTCCGGCAGCCGCTTGCCCAGCATGCGACCGGCGACGATGGCGAGGGCATCGGCAGCGACCATGCCCACGGTCGAACCGATCCAGGTTCCGAACCAGCCGTGGTTGGTGGCCAGGGTGATCGTCGCGAGCATCGTCTTGTCGCCGAGTTCGGCAAGGAAGAATGCACCACCGACGGCCCACAGCGCCGAGCGCCGGCGCCGCTCCGCCTTGCTCTTCTCCTGTTCGGTCAGGGTGTCGCCACGCAGCGTCCAGGCGGCGAAGGCGAAGAACGCGAGCCCCGCCAGCAGGTTGATCCAGCCGGTCGGCAGGGCCGCGCCGAGCCCCACCCCCACGCCGACCGAGATCAGGTGCACCACCGCGGTCGCGATCGTGATCCCGGCGAGCACGGTCGCCGTTCGGTAGCGGGTGGCGAAGGTCAGGGCCATGAGCTGCGACTTGTCGCCCAGTTCGGCGACGAAGATGACCCCGAAACTGATGGCCAAAGCACTGAGAAAGCCTTGCACGAATGTCCTCCCGGTCCACGGAGCCGGGTGGGGACGCGCGCGACGACCTCGACCCGGCATGACTGCCAGAGCCGAAGGTCTCGCTCACCCCGGGTTACGGGGTCGGAAGGCCGGGCCGGTGGTGCTGACCAGTATGTCGACCGTCACATTGGGAGCTACTCCCCTTCGCGCCGCAAACATTAGCGCACCCGACTGGCACCGATCGCGGCGGGTCACAGCCGGCTGCCCGACTGAGTACGGGCACTCAGGACGACACTGGCGGTCATCCGGTATCCATGTGATACACGAGGCTGGAAGTGACCTGGGAGGACCGAAGGTGGCACAGGACGTGGGACCGACTGCGGACCAACAGCGGGCATTGGAGCAGCTGGTCGCGCAGGGGACGATCGACAGCGACCAGGCGGGCGCGGTGAAGGCGGCGCTGTGGAAACCCGGCTCAGGGCGCAAGGCCGCAAATCCGGCGTCCGTGCTCATCGAGGTGGCCGGGTACGTCGGTGGTGGGCTCATCCTCGGCGGCGCCCTGCTGCTGGTGAGTCTCAACTACACGACACTGGGCGCCAGCAATTCGTCCCTGCTACTGGCCGGCTACGCGGTGGTTCTCATTGTCGCCGCCATCCTTGTCGCCGGTGGACCGGCCCAGGTACGGCGGCTGGCTGACCACCATGCCCCGGTCCGGCAACGCCTGGTCGGCGTGTTGCTCGCGGTCAGTTCGGGGCCTGCCGCACTCGCCGCCGGAGTACGGACCGTGGAGCACCCGGCCCTGGTGGCTGGCCTGGTCGGCCTGGTCGTCGCGGCGGCCGCGTACACCATCCTGCCGACTGTGCCGGGGGTGCTGGCCATGGCCGCGCTGAGTGCCACCGCGACCGCCGGGGCGGCGCAGGTCCCCGACTATCACACGCTCCTGATGCCGCTGTCGTTCATCGGGCTGGGCGTGGTCTGGGCAGTGGTGTCGGCCCTGGGCGCCATCACACCACGGCACCTCGGACTGGCAATCGGCGGCATTTTTGCCATCTACGGCGCCCAATGGGCCTATCACGACCAGACCGCCCCGTTCGCGTACGGACTGACGTTCCTGATCGCATTGATCTGTTTCGTCGCCTACTGGTTGGACCGGGCCACGGCGCTGCTGGTCCTGGGCGTCATTTCCACCACCATCGCGGTACCGGAAGCAATCATGGATTGGACCAATGACGCGCTGAGCGGGCCGGCCATCCTCCTCGTCTCCGGCGTGGTCCTGGTCGGCGCCAGCGCGCTCGGCCTGTGGCTACGCTCCCGCCGGGCCGAGGTCAGCTCTACCTGACCGACCGGCCGGATCCGGCTTCGCCAGATGCGACTAGGACGCCATCTCATCGCACAGGACGACCTTGCCGTGCACTTCGTGGCGCTCCGCCATGGCGTGTGCCCGGGCCGCGTCCGCGAGCGGCACGACGGCACCGACCTTTGCCGACAGCCGGCCCTGCTCGACCAGTTGCATCAGCGCCAGCAGGCCGGTGTGGTCGGGTTCCACCTGGAAACTGGTGACCCGCACGCGGGCATCGGCGCCGAGCTTCCCGACGTCGCTGGCGACGGCCGATGGCACCTGGACCACGATGCCGCCCGGGGCCACGAGGGGTACCGACCGGGCGGTGTAGTCACCGCCGACGAGGTCCAGCACCACGTCGACCTGGCCGACCACGTCCTCGAACCGGGTCGTGGTGTAGTCAACGAGTTCGTCGGCGCCCAGGGACCGCAACACATCGTGGCTGGCGGCCCTGGTTACGCCGATGACATGCGCGCCGCGTGCCTTCGCGATCTGTACGGCCAGCGAGCCGACCGAACCGGCGGCGCCGTGGATCAGCACCCGCTGGCCGGCCCGCACCTGTGCAGTGTCCACCAGCAGTTGCCACGCGGTCAGACCAGCCAGCGGCAGGGCGCCCGCCTCGGCGAACGACAGCGACGGCGGCTTCGGGGCGAACTGTCGCGACGGCGCGGTGACGAACTGCGCGTAGGCGCCGGCCTGCCGGGGAAACCACGGCATGCCGTAGACCTCGTCGCCGGGAGAGAAGATGGTCACGCCGAAGCCCACGTCCACCACCACACCGGCGACGTCCCACCCCAGGATCATCGGCAACGACGACAGTGGGCCATGTCCCTGACGTTGCTTGAGGTCGGCCGGATTGATGCCCGCGGCGCGCACCTCCACGAGGACCTCTGTGTTGATGGGCTTGGGTTTGCGCACCTCAGCAAGCCGCAACACCTCCGGTCCGCCGAAGCGGTCCAGCACCACGGCGTGCATGGCGTCACCCATCGTTGGCGTCCTCGGTCGTCGGGAAGAGATAGAAGTTCTGCAGCGGCTGCATCGTGGTGCCGCCGTAGCCCGGGTAGGCCGCGACGAGCCGGCGGTTGAGATCGCGCGGTCCGGTGGCCGCGGTGAATGCTTCCCGTGCCGTGTTCAGGTAGTCGCGTACCTCGTTGAACAGTCCACGGTCCCCGGGTTGGCCGTGGCCGGGCAGGATCGTTGTGTACGGCCGGTTCTCCAGCCCCACGATGGCCCGCTGCCAGCCGTCGAAATGGTGCTCACCGATGAACGGGTGCACTCCGTGGTAGATCACGTCGCCGGCAATCAGTATCGACTCGTCCGGCAGTCCGATGGTGAGTTGGTCGGTGGTTTCCGCGTCGCCCACAGGTTCGAAGCGGAACCGTACCCCGTCGATGACCTCCACACCGGCCCCGACCGCGTGGTCCACCGGTCGCGCCACCGCCCTGCCCAGGCCGTCGTCGCTGCCGTGACCTTCGGTCAGCTGATAGGCCCGTCGGATGCGTTGGTCGCCGCTGCCGTTGATGAGGTCGCGTACGGCGGGCAGGGCAAAGGTGGGCGCCTGGACCAGGCTTGCCCCGACGAAATGGTCCGGGTGGGCGTGGGTGATGTAGACCCGGCTGATCGCCTTGCCCAGCCGCTCGCCATATCTGAGCACCTCGGTGGTCAGGTGGTGCGTGAGCGGGGCGTCGACCAGTACGACCTGGTTCGGCAGCTCGACAAGATGACTCGCCGTCATCCAACCGATCTCGGGGGCGACGTAGGTGTGGATGGTGACCTGGTCGCCGTGGGTCACCGTGAAGGTGCCGTTCATACGTCACGGACACTACCCAGTCCGGCGCATGGCTACGCCCGTTTGCGCAATCTCGCGACAGGGTCTCGACCCGACCACCGAGGTCATGCGAACATATGTCCATGACCATCGCCGAGGCGAGCATCCTGCATGCCGATCTCGACGCGTTCTACGCCTCGGTCGAGCAGCGCGACGATCCCGGCCTGCGGGGGCGACCGGTGATCGTCGGCGGCGGAGTCGTGCTCGCCTGCAGCTACGAGGCGAAGGCCGCTGGCGTGCGTACCGCCATGACCGGCTGGCAGGCGCGACGGTTGTGCCCGGCGGCGATCGTCGTGGAGCCCCGGATGTCGGCCTATGCCGAGGCGAGCCGCTCGGTCTTCGCGGTCTTCAACGACACCACGCCCTTGGTGGAAGGGCTGTCCATCGACGAGGCCTTCCTGGACGTGTCCGGGTTACGGCGCATCGCCGGCACCCCGACCGACATTGCCAGCCGCCTACGCCACGAGGTGCGCCGGCGGGTGGGGCTGCCCATCACCGTCGGCATCGCCCGGACCAAGTTCCTGGCCAAAGTCGCGAGCGGTGTGGCCAAGCCGGACGGACTGCTGCTCGTGCCGCCGGACGGCGAGCTGACGTTCCTGCATCCGCTGCCGGTGGAGCGGCTGTGGGGCGTCGGTCCGGTCACCGCCCGCAAGCTGCGTGACCGCGGCATCCGCACGGTCGGTCACGTGGCCCGCATCGGCGAGCCGGCGCTCGTGTCCATCCTCGGCACCGCGGCCGGCCGGCACCTGCACGCCCTTGCCCACAACCGGGATCCACGGCCGGTGCAGGTCGGTCGCCGCCGGTCATCGATCGGATCCCAACAGGCGCTGGGCTCGCTCGCGCCGCTCACCCGAAGACCTCGACGCGGTGCTCGCGGGTCTGGTCGACCGGGTCACCCGGCGGATGCGCAGGGCCGGGCGGGTCGGCCGTACCGTGGTGTTGCGGATGCGATTCGACGACTTCTCCCGAGCCACCCGGTCGCACACCCTGCCGCGGGCGACCGCGCAGACCCAGACCATCCTCGAAGCGTTACGCGGCCTACTGTGCGCAGCCCTGCCCACCGTAAGGACGCGGGGACTGACGCTGCTCGGCATCGCGGTGGCGAACCTCGACAACGACGGTGCCGTGCAGCTCGAATTGCCGTTCGACGGGCACAGCGACGGCGAACTCGACGCCACGCTCGACGTGCTGCGGGATCGCTTCGGCAGCGCCGCGGTCACCCGGGCCGCGCAACTGGGCCGCGATCAGGGCATCACGGTGCCCCTCCTGCCGGACTGACACTCATTGCCGTCGGGCGCGGGCACGGCGCTTGCCTTCGTGCATCGCCTGGACCCGGGCGATCGGAATGGCCCGGCCCTCCTCGATCAGGTCGTCGGGCAGCCGTTGCGGTGAAGGCAGCTCATCCGCCCACGGGTCCCGGTCACCGAGCAACCCGGGCACGGTGTGGATGGTGAAATCGCCCGGCGAGGCGGCGTCGAGATCCTGCCACCCGACCGGGAACGACACCGGCGTGCCCGGCCGCAGCCGGGGACTGTAGGCCGATGCGACCGTGGCGCCGCCGGCCCGCGTCGAATCCAGGAACACCTTGCCATCGCGGTCCTCCCGCATGAACGCCGTGGTGGCCAACGCCGGATCCAGGCGTTGCGCCCGGGCCGCGATCGCCCGGGTCGCCGCGGCCACATCCTCCATCGTGGACTGATCATCCACCGGTACGAACACGTGCAGGCCCTTGGCGCCACTGGTCTTGACCGCGCCCTCCAGGCCGGCGTCGTGCAGCGCCTGCCGCACCAGATGCGCCGCCTTCACCGCCAGGTCGAACTTCTCCGGTAGCGGCGGGTCGAGGTCCATCACCAGGTACGTGGGGTGCTGCCAGTTCTCGGCCTGCACCAGCATCGGGTGATACTCGACCGCCCGTTGGTTGGCGAACCACAACAAGGTACGCCGGTCGTCGCACAACGCGTAGGAGACTTCACGTTTGGACGCCTCCGCCCACAGCGGCACGGTCCGCACCCAGGACGGCGTGTAGCGCGGGACGTTCTTCTGCATGAACGGCGGCTGCCCGCGCAGTACCCGGATGACCGACAGCGGCCGGTCCCGCAACACCGGGATGATCCGGTCGCGCATCGTGTCCAGGTAGTCGACCAAGTCGCGCTTGGTGGCTCCCGACTCGTCGAACAGCGGCTGATCGAGATTGGTCAGCCCCACCCCGTCGCGTTCCTCCGTCATGGTGCCGTTCTACCGCATGCCGCCGGATTCCTCACGGCCAGACCGATAAGATCGATCATCTCCTGTCTCCGAGTTGATGTCGCGCAGCCATCCGCTGAGATCGTCGAACACCCCGGCCCCGAAGGAGAAATGGTGGTAGCCATAAAGAATCGCCTCCGGGCTCAACCCGGTGATGTCCGTCGGAAGCACGTTGAGCTGGTGCTCCAGACCCGGGTAGACGTGAATGCGGGACAGCACACCGGAGGTGGCCAGCGCCGCCTCGATCCGCGGTACCGACAGCTGCACCGGCACGTTGGAATCGTCCGATCCATACTGGAGCAGCACCGGACAGCGCAGGCGCGCGTACTGCTCGGCGGGATCGTGCAACAGTTCCGGATCCGGCTCGCCAGTGATCATCCCGATGAGATCGGCCACCGGCATCAACGGCGGCAGCGCGGACAGTTGCGGATTCTGGATCGCGTACGCCGGAATCTCGTATGCGCCCCGGTCCGGCGCGCCGGCAAGCTGGCCCAGCATGGCATCCAGCGCCGCGGTCTGCTCGTCGCTGGCGGACCCGGTGCCGGCGATCGTGAAGATGAGCCGCCAGGCCCGCTCGGCCAGATCCACCGTGGCCGGCCCGACGCCCGCCTCGCGCAGGGCCTTGCCGCGACGGTGGGTCTCCGAGTCGGCCATGGACACTCCCGGCGCCCCGATGCCGGCGACGAACGCGACGTCCGGCCGCCGCGCGGCGAGCATCGGCACCGACCACATGCCGTTGCTGAATCCGACCAGCCCGATCCGGCGGGCGTCGACTCCGGCCCAGGATGCCAGCAGGTCAAGGCCGGCTGAGGCGATGTCGGCCCGGTCGAAGATCGTCCCCTCTCCGTCCCCTTCGGACAGTCCGTGGCCTGGCTTGTCGTAGATCAGAACGGCAACGCCGGCGTCCAGCAGAGGCCGCACAAGCAAGCGGCAGTAGTCACGCTGCCCGCCGGCGGCGCCATGCACGAAGACCGCCGCGGGACAGTCGCCATCCACCTGGGTCGGCATGATCACGGTCCCCGCACTGCGCCGCGCCGCTCCGAACTCCACCTCGGTCTCGCGATACCTCGCGGTCCGTTCGAACACCGACGTCGACCAGGATTCGGCCTCCGCGCCGCAAGGCGGCACTACGGACCGAATCCAAGTCGTCGACTCACCCGAGGTCAGCCGAAGACCGCCGGGAACCATCTCGACGAGCACGCCGTCTTCGCCCAGGACTCGGGTCGGGTCGAGTGGATAGGCCCGCACAACCTGGTCGCCCTCGGCCAGCAGCACCATGGATTCGCCGTAGTACGGCTCCGGTATCTGGGTCAACAGCACCATCCGCCCGTCGGCCGACTCGTACCAGCCGCAGGCCGCGGCCAGCCCGGCCGGCAGTTCGCCCACGCGTTGCAGGGGTACGCCGTCCACGGTGATCGGTCCATCCTGGAACTGGGCTTTGTAGGGCTCACGGAACCGACCGGAGCCCGGTCGATCCACAGTAGACTCTTCACCGGCACGTTGCCGAACCACGGCCACACCGCCGGGAATGGTGCCTATCCACGTGCTGTCACTGGAAACATTCATCATTGCCGCCTATCGATGCTTGTGCCGGATCAGGTAGCGAACTGGGCGTCTTCGTCGGGGTAGGCGAACATCGCCACCCGGACCGGACGCGCGTGCGGTGGTGTTTCGCGTGGACCGACGAAGCGGGTCACCAACTCCAGGTACTCCCGGGTGAACTCCGCCAACTCCTCGGCGGTCATCTGGACGGCCGACCGCGAGAACAGGGCCGCGTCGCGCCAGTGTGGCTCGAGGTCGGTCCGTTCGACGTACCCACGCACGGATGTGACCAGCCGGGACAGGATGAGGTCGATCGCGGTCCTGGCCAGTTCAGGTGCGGGGGACGTCGCTGGGTCATTGAAACGCACGTCCCGGCTACTGAGTCGCCAGAAGACCTCGCGACCCCGAGAGCTCGCTTCGTCCCTCTCGATCAGTCCGGCTTTGCCCAGCTCGCGTAGGTGATAGGACATGACACCGGTGTTGGACGACAGTGACCTGGCCAGCATCGCGGAGGTCGCCGAGTCCCGCCCCAGCAGGTCGAGAATCTGCTGGCGCATCGGACTGGCCAACGCCCGCAGCACCGTCGTCTCCATCACCATGGATGCACAGTATCTTATGCATAACTTTTTGTGCAAGCTCTCCGGGCAGGTAGACCAGGGAGAACAGCAAGCGCGTCGCCGCGTACGCCGGCCTCAAACGCCCATAGGATGGCGGCGGCCGGGCGGCGCAGGTTCACGTCGCACAGGGCCTGGTCGGGGGGTGGCAATGCGGGTGGGTGCTTCGCGGCTGAGCACTTGGCGAGGGTGGCGCGCCGGCGCTGTCGTCGTCGTCCTGGCGCTGGCCGGCTGTACCTCCGCGACACCCGCGCCGAGTCCGACCACCAGTGCGCCCGCCCGACCGGGCGGCCCGCCCACGCTGACCGTGCTGGCGGCCGGTGACATCCTGCTACACCCCCCACTATGGGACCAGGCCAAGACCGACGGTGGCGGCTCCTTCGACTTCAGCCAGATCTTCTCCGGTGTGCGCGGGCGCATCAGCGAAGCCGACCTCGCCGTGTGCCATCTGGAAACGCCGTTCGCGCCGCCGGACGGGCCGTTCACCGGATTCCCACAGTTCAGTGTGCCGCCGCAGGTCGCGGCCACGATCCGGCAGACCGGTTTCGACACGTGCTCGACCGCGTCGAACCACACGCTCGACGACGGCGAGGCCGGGGTGTACCGGACCGTCGACGTCCTCGATGCCGCCGGTGTGCACCACGCCGGCAGCTACCGCGACCCGCATGCGGCGATGACGCCGAACATCGTTGAGGTCAAAGGCGTCAAGGTGGCCCAACTCTCGTACACCTTCGGGTTCAACGGTCTGTCCAGGCCGCCCGGCAAGGACTGGATCGCCAACCTGATCGACCCGGCCGCCATCGTGGCCGAGGCACGGCGGGCCCGCGACGCCGGTGCCGAGATCGTGCTGGTTTCGCTGCACTGGGGCACGGAGTACGACCATGGCGCCAACGACGACCAGCAGCAGTTGGCCCGCCAGCTACTGGCCGCGCCGGAGATCGACCTGATCCTCGGCTGCCACGCGCATGTGGTGCAGCCGTTTGAGAAGATCGGCGACAAGTGGGTTGTCTACGGCATGGGCAACGAGGTTGCCCGGCACGAGGATCCGGTGGAGGCGAGCCGCGAGGGCGTGATGCCCCGCTTCACCTTCACGAAAATGGGGCCCGGCCACTGGCAGGTCACGTCGGCCGAAGCCATCCCCACCTGGGTCGACCTGACCCCGGCCATCCGCCTGGTCGACCTACCGGCGGCTCTGGGCACGACCTTCGAACCCGCCCGACAGGCCAGCTACCAGGCTGCCTACGACCGCATCGGTGGATACGTCCGGGTCCGTGGCGCCGAAGCCGCTGGCCTGCATGTCGTGGCGCCCGCTGGCCCCTGAGCCCACAGCCGCCAGCGGCTCAGGCTGGTCGGTCGGCGAGGACTGATTCGACCGCGCGGCAAGGCTCGGTGTCGGGTGCCGCGGCATGGATCGCCTCGGCGGCCCGCGAGGCTGTTTCGCGGAACAGGACCCGCTCGCCTTCGCTGAGCCCGCCGAGCACCTGCTCCTCAGCCGTGCTCACCCGAGCCTCGGCCGTGGTCAGCACTTCACGGCCGAGGCCGGTGGCGACGATGCGCCGGGCCCGCCGGTCGCGCGGATCCTGTTGCCGCTCCACCAGGCCGGCGGCCTCGAAGTCGTCGAGGAGATACGTCAGCACCGTACGGTCGATGAGCAGGCGGGCCGCCAGGGCGCCCTGGTTCGGCAGCTCATCATGGACCACAGTGGACAGAACGTGATAGCCGCGGGTGCCATGGGGGATGCCCTCGACCGCTTCCTCCACGCGTTCCTGCCAGCGGCGCAGCACCATGGCCAGCGACCAACCGAGGTTACTGGTGGAAGACATGGCCGCAAGTTTACCAGCGGATGCCTGAGCTCATCTGGATCATCGCCAACGCCCGGCAGGGTGCGACGGCCCACCCGCGGCCGTTCACGTCGCGGCGACCAGGGCTGGATAGTCGGGCAACACGATGTTGTTGGTACGGTCGTCAGCCATCTTCAGCATCGCGTTCATGGCGAACCGGCGGTTGAGCACCATGTTGCGTAGCCGGCTGCCCATGGCCGTGCGGGGTGCGAGGAACTTGCCGGCCGCGTTGCCACCCTTCTGGCAGCGGCGGGCGAAATCCCCCAGCAGCTTCTCGTAGCGCGGGAACGCCACGGTGTGATCGCCGCCCGACCGGGCCAGTTCGCCAGCCAGTGCGTACGCCGAGACGATCGCCACGCCGTTGCCCATGCCACCGATCGTGGCCCCGGCGGCGGCATCGCCGAGCAACGCCACCCGACCCCGCCACCACGGCGCGATGTCCACCCGGCAGATCGAGTCGAAGTAGAAGTCCGTCACCTCGTCGAGCCCGGCGAGCAGCCGGGGCACATGCCACCCCAGCCCATCGAACGCGGCATGCAGGATCCGGCGTTGCTGATCCAGGTCGTGACGGTCGTACTCCAGCCGCGGCGAGGCGAACATGAAGTACGCGACCGCCTGGGCCTGATCCCGGAAGTCGCCACCGACGCTGGCCATCCTGCCCGGCACGTTGTACGAGAGGGACCCGTCGGCGGCTCGCAGGCCCAGGTCGTTGGGAACCTGCCAGGTCGCCGCGTAGTAGCCGAGGTGACGCAGGTAGTCCGATTCGGGGCCGAACGCGAGCCGCCGTACCCCCGAATGCACGCCGTCGGCGCCGATCACCAGGTCGAACGTGCGCTGGGCACCGCTGGCGAAGCCGACCTCCACTCCGCCCAGGGTGTCGGTCATCGTGGCGATGCTGTCGCCGAACAGGTACTCGGTGGTGGCCACGCTGTGCTCGTACAACACCCGGGACAGGTCGAACCGGAGCACCTCGAGATCGCCGCCGGCGAAGTCGGCCGGCATTTCCATCAGTTTCCGGTTCGCCGCGTCGACGAACCGCAACGGGGTACCACCGGTCTGCACCCGGCGCAGGTCCGCGAGCACCCCCATCTGCTCGAGCACGCCCAGGTGCGTGTCGCTGCGGAAGTCCACCGCGTTGCCACCCGTCCGTAGCGCCGGTGCGATCTCCACCACCGTCGGCCGGAAGCCGTACCGGCCCAGCCAGTACGCCAGAGCCGGCCCGGCGATGCTCGCGCCCGAGATGAGCACCGTGCTGTTGTTCATGCCTTCCGCCAACCAACAGTCGCCACAGGAAACAGTATCCGTCGGATACAGTTAGATACTGTGTACTGTAGAGACAGTTCTGTTCCGCCACAACCCGCCTCCGGGGAGCGCTCATGTCGACCGAGTTCCTGTGGCGTGATCCGACCACACCCACCCGCGGGCCGAAGCCGGCGCTGACCCTCGACCAGATCGTCGACACGGCTATCGCCCTCGCCGACGCCGAGGGGCTGGCCGCGGTCTCCATGCACAGGGTCGCGACCGACCTCGGCTTCACCAAGATGTCGTTGTACCGGTACCTGCCCGGCAAGCCCGACCTCGTGGCGCTCATGATGGACCGGGCCATGGGCGGGCCGCCCACAATGGACACTCAGGACTGGCGGGCTGGACTGACCGGGTGGGCGCACCATCTCCTGGCCGGGTTCGTCCAGCATCCGTGGGCACTCGAGGCTTCCGTCGGCCCGCGTCCGATCGGGCCTAACGAACTCGGCTGGATGGAATCCGCGGCCGCCGTTCTCGCCACCACCGGCCTCACCGGCGGCGAGCAGCTGGACACGATGGCCGTGCTGTCCGGACACGTCCGGATGATCGCGCAACAGGCTGTGCTCAGTGACCAGCCCGAGGCGCAGCTGCACACGGCCATCGTCGCCCTGCTACAGAATCGCGAAGACAGCTTCCCCGCCCTGGCCGCCACCCTGCGTTCGGCTCAGGTCGAGAACAGGCAGGATGACGCCTTCACGTTCGGCCTCGACCGCATCCTGGATGGAATCGAAGCGCTGATCCGTCGCCGTACGCCTCGCCGGCGCTCGCGCTCAGCGTAGGAACGCCCGGATGCGGGCCCGGCCGGCCCGGCGCCGGGCGCGGGCCAACAACGTCAGCTGGCGCTGCGCCTCGGCGTGCTGGCGGGCCTGCAACAGCCCGTAGGTGAACGCGTTCTCGCCCTCCGCGTGCGCCCGCATACCGAAGTCGCGCAACAGTTCCTGGGTCACCACGGCGTCCTGGTGGGCACCGAGGACGTCCTGCAACCCGGTCAACCGCCGGGCCAGCCGTCTGGCCGGACGACCAGCGATCGGGCGGAAGACCTCCACCGCGTACCGGGCCCGCTTGTATGCCTTACGGGCCTCGTGCAGCGCGAGATCACCATGGCCGATGAGCCGTAGCGGCGCCATCCGTGGCGGCGGCTTGACCGCCGCGGCCAGCCGGCGATCGGCTCGCCGTACCGCCTTGGCCGCCAGAGCACGCATCCGCGTCCGGCTCGCCTTGCGCGGTGATGCCTGCGCGAGCTCGTCGAGTTGGTTCAGCAGATCGGCGAAGCGTGCACTGTCCAGGCCGGCCCGCAGTTCGGCCCGGGCCTGGGCGCTCGATGCGGCCAGCCGCTGTTGTATCCGGGCTTCAACGGGCCCGACCACCAGCTCCGGCGGCTCCCCGGCGATGGCTTCGGCCAGCCGCTGGCCCATCACATCGGTGTCACGTACCGCGCCGAGCAACGCGCCGAGCCACCGTAGCTCGCCCTCCAGCGCCGGGCCGGCGGGTGGGGCCAGCACACTCGCGTAGCTCTTCAGGGTGGCTCGCAGGCGCCGCAACGCGACTCTCATGTCATGCACGGCATCGGGATCGTTGTCCAGCGCGGCGGAGTAGTTTTCCACCACGGCGTCGCGCTGGGCCGCGACATAGCCGGTCAGGGATCCGCTCGTACCGGCCCAGGTCGCCTTGGGCGGCGCGGCCGCATACTGTCGCAGTTGCTCGCCCAGGGCATGCGCCAATTTGGACGGTGAGCTGGCCGGGCGGGCACCGGCGGCGCGGAGGCGCTTGTCGATGGCGTCCATCAGGGACCGCGGCCCGCTGACCAGTTCCACCTCGACTTCACGCCACCGTTGGACCTCGGCCCGTTCGAGCAATGCTTCGCTGGCCACGACGTCGTCTGCGACCAGGGCGAGTACGGCGCCGCCTGTCCCCTGCACCGGCCGTTGCGACCGCTGGGTCTGGATGCGTGCTACCGGACCCACTGGCTCGTTACGCGCCAATGCCCGGATCCGGTGGGCGATCGCGGCAGGCACATCGGCGCTTCGGCCCAGCGGCTCCTGGATCTCGAGCCGGTCCTCACCTGAGGGCAACTTGAGGTGCCAGCCGGGATCCGTACCGCCCACCCGGCGCCGCAGCACCACTCGGTGGCGGGCCAGCCGCAGCTCGGGGGTGTCGAAATAGGTGGCCGCCAGCCGCTGCTCATCCGCCTCGCCCACGCCAACAACATCCGTCACACCGGTCAGATCGGGCAACTCGAACCCCAACGGGACATCGTACTTCCGCTCGATCTCGGTGATCGTCGCCATGTCGTGTAGGTACCCCGCTCCGGCGCCGAACCAACCTCCGGTGCCGGCCTTGCTCAGCCGCGGGCCCGCCACCGGGTGCGGTCTTGCTCGCGGCAACCCCCGGTCAGCTGAGAGTACGCATGGGCGTGCCGGACAGGTAGGCAAGGATGTCCTCGACCGCCTGGGCGTAATAGGTGCGGTAGTTGGTCTGTGACACGTACCCGAGGTGCGGGGTCGCCAGCAGCCGGGGCAGGGTCCGGATGGGATCCGAGACCGGTAGCGGCTCGGTGTCGAACACGTCCACCCCGGCACCCGCGATGGTGCCGTCGCGAAGCGCTGCGGCGAGCGCCGGCTGGTCCACGATGGCCGCCCGGGAGGTGTTGATCAGGTATGCGGTGGGCTTCATCGCGGCGAGTTCCGCCGAACCGATCATGCCGCGGCTGCGGTCCCCGAGAACCAGATGGACGGACACGAAGTCGCTGCTTGTCAGCAGAGCCTCCTTGGAGCCGGCGAAGCCGACACCCACCTCGTCGGCCCGGGCCTGGGTCAGGTTCGGACTCCAGGCCACGACGTCCATGCCGAAGGCCAGGCCGACCTGGGCCACCCTGGTGCCAATCTTCCCGAGCCCGAGCAGGCCGAGCCGGCGGCCACACAGGTCGGCGCCGACAGTGCTCTGCCATGGCCCGCCGGTACGCAGGGCGGCGCTCTCCTCGACCACGTTGCGGGCCAGTCCGAGCAGCAGCGCCCAGGTCAGTTCCACCACGGGCGCGACCGAGCTGGCCGTGCCGGAGACGGTCACCAGATGCTCCCGGGCCGCCTCGAAGTCGATCACGGAGTTGCGCATGCCGGTGGCCACCAACAGTTTCAACCGGGGCAACCGGTCGAACAGGGAACCCGAAAAGGCCACCCGTTCACGCAGCGTGACAATGATGTCGAAGTCAGCCATCGCGTCGGCCAGGGTGTCTTCGGTGTCAAAATGCTCGCCGAACACGACCACCTCCACCGCTTCCGCGATCAGGGCCCAGTCCGCCGAGGACATCGCAACGCCCTGGTAGTCGTCGAGCACCGCGCAACGTTGCCGTACTTCCGCCACGGCACCACCCTAAATGCCAGGTCAGGCTCCAGGGAGGTGAAACGGTCCGGTGGGCGACTCCGCCATTGCCAGACCGGCCTCCGCTGCGAGGATGGCGTGACGACGCATGTCGATTCCGGCGGATGGAGGGCGCCATGCTCACCGTTGTCACGGGCGCCGCGGGTCATGTCGGTACGAATCTGTGTGCCGCCCTGCTGGCGGACGGGCACGCGGTCCGGGCGGTGGATATCCGTGCGCCGGTGACGGCCGTCCAGCGTGGTGCCGAGTGGATCCGGGCCGACGTCCGCGACGCCGGCGCGATGCGGCTGGCCTTCGACGGAGTGGATGTGGGGTACCACCTCGCCGCGGTCATCTCCATCGTCGGCGGGCTCGGCGGCCTGGTGCACGCGGTCAACGTGGAAGGGGTGCGGACGGTGGCCGAGGCGGCCAGATCCGCCGGTGTCGCCCGGCTCGTCCACGCCAGTTCGGTGCATGCCTTCGACCTGGCCGCCTGCCGGCGGCACACCGTCGACGAGACGAGCCCCCGCGCGATCCGGATCCGGCTACCCGCGTACGACCGGTCCAAGGCCGCCGGCGAGGTTGAACTGCGCCGGGTCGTGGCGCAGGGGCTGGACGCCGTCATCGTCAACCCGACCGGCATCATCGGTCCGCTGGACGAATCCCCGTCCCGGATGGGTTCGGTGCTGCTGGCCCTGTGGCGACGACGCCTGCCGGCCCTGGTCGAGGGTGGGTTCGACTGGGTCGACGTCCGGGATGTCGTCGACGCAATGATGGCGGCGGCAGGCAGCGGTCGGGCCGGCGAAAGCTACCTGATCCCCGGCCACCGCCTCAGCGTCGCCGCACTCGCCGGACTGGCGGCCAGGTGCGCCCCTGTCACCGACCGGGTTGCTCCCCTGTGGACCGCCAAGGCGATGGCACCGCTGGGCGGACTGCTGGCCCGCTGGGTGGGCTCGAACCTGCTGCCCACCTCGGAGGCGCTGCACGCGCTGGCCACATTCCCCGACATCAGCGCACGCAAGGCGGAGTCCGAACTCGGTTACCGGGCCAGACCCATCGACGACACGTTGTCGGCCCTCTATGCCCATTTCGTCCGCACCGGACGCCTGCGCCGACACGACCCGTACCTCCGCTGAACCAGGGCCGACTCAGGCGATGGGAGGTTTTCACCATCCGGTCACGTGCCGCCAGTTGTTCATCAGCTGTTCACCTCCCGTACACCTACGGGGGTTCGTGTTCGGGCCCAAATCCGTTCACCATGCGGTCATGACATGGGATCTCCACAACTACCGCCTGGTGACCGTCAGCGCCTACCCAGGCATGATGGCACCGTTGACAACACACCCTTCCACGGTGTGTGTCCTGTCTGGTGACGCCGACAACGGTGGAGGCCTACCTGCCACGGTGGTGGCCCAGTCGCTGGAGGGCCTGGGCGGTATCCGGCGGCGCTGGCGGTACGGCGACGTGGCGGGTCTGGCCGACTTCGTGCCGAAGGTGCTGTCCGACGCGCTGCCCGATCCCCGCCCGATCCTGCTCATCTCGCCGCGGGTCAACGCCGCCTGGGAAGCCGCCGCGGCGACCTGGCCGGCCGACATGCGGCCGATCGGCCAGCTCCCGTCCGAGGTCGCCCGGGTCGCCGAGGACAAGGGCTTCGTCCGCGAGCAACTGGACAGCCTCGGCGTGCCGGTTCCCACCGCCGCGATGTTCGCCACCGAGGAGATCCAGTACGGCCGGCTGGCCGACACGGTGGGCCACCGGTTCGTGCTGCAGTCGCCGAACAGCGCCGGCGGTCAGGGCACCTACCTGATCCGCGACGCCGACGAGCTTCAGGCCGCGTTGGCCGGCCGATCGGACGTCAGGTCCTGGCTGGCCTCGTCGTACGCGGGTGATGTCACCATCAACGTGGCTGGCATCGTCTACGCGGACGGTTATCACCTGCTGCCCGCATCCACCCAGGCCAGCAACATCGCCTCGCTCGGGTCGGGTTTCGGTGCGTACTGCGGCACGGACTTCGCCGCCCCCGGCCGGCTGGGCCCCACGGTGCTCGCCGCCGCATACCGGTATACCGCGCTCATCGGTGCATGGTTGCAATCGATCGGCCATCGTGGCATGTTCGGTGCCGACATCGCCGTCTGCGGAGACGAACTGGCATTCCTCGAAGTGAACCCCCGCATCCAGGGCTCGTCCTGGTTGCTGGACAAGCTGCTACGCCAGCGCGGATATGACGGCTGTCTCGAGCAGCATGTGACCGCGCTGCTGGGCCGCCCAGCGCCGGCGTCCCTGCCCACGCCCGTGGCCGACATCGGCGCCGGCAGCCACGTGCTGCTGCGCTGGACCGGGCGTACCGGCGTGGTCCGGGCCGTGCCGGCCGGCGGCCGCGTTCCGCTCGACTCGAACACAGTTGCGGTGACCGGCCTACCCAACGTGGGCACGGTGCTCGTGCCCGGCGCGATCGTGGCCCGGTTCGAGTCGGACGGTGCACTCACCATGCCGTCGGGCACCGAACTGACCCCAGCGGCGGCGCGTCTCATCTCCGAAGTGGAGGGTGCATTGGAGGTCGTGCACCCGGTCTGATCTTTCACCAGACCTGCACACCAGCACCCGGGGACCTGCACGGCCGGCGTCGGCCTCGGCCGTCATGGTCGAGGATGATGATGAAGTCGCTGGCTGATCGGCGGCGGGACCGGCCAACGTGGAGCCTGGGTCTTGGAGGGTCTCACCGACGAAGGAGACGAGATGTCACTACATGTGATCGTGGGCGCCGGCGCGGTCGGCACCGCGACGGCGCGGCTGCTGGCCGAGCGGGGTGAACAGGTCCGTGTCGTGACCCGCCGCGGTGGGGGCCCCGGACATGCCACGGTGGAGCGGGTTGCCGCGGACGCCGCCGACGCCGACCGCCTGGGCCGGCTCGCCGACGGCGCCAGCGCCATCTACAACTGCGCCAACCCGCCCTACCATCGCTGGCTCACTGAATGGCCGCCGCTGGCGTCCGCGCTGCTCACCGCCGCCGAGCGAAGCGGCGCTGTGCTCGCCACGGCCAGCAACCTGTACGGGTATGGCCCTGTCACCGCGCCGATGACAGAGTCGACGCCATTGGCGGCAACACACCCGAAGCTGCGGCTACGGGCCGACATGTGGCGCGACGCCCTCGCTCGGCACGAGGCCGGCCGGATCCGGGCCACCGAGGTCCGCGCCAGCGACTACATCGAGGCGAACTCGATCATCACAATCGCGTTGGGCAAGCCGCTGCTGGCCGGCAGAAGGGCATACATGCCGGCACCGCTGGACGAGCCGCACAGTTGGACATCGATCACCGACGTGGCCCGAACGCTGGTCACCGTCGCCACCGAGCCACGGGCCTGGGGCCGGGCCTGGCACGTGCCAACGAACCCACCCCTGACCATCCGGGAACTCGCGCTGCGGTTCAGCGCGGTTGCGGGCGCGCCCGCGCCGAAGCTGACATCCATACCATACGTAGCACTGTGGACGGTCGGGCTCTTCTCCCCGCTTGTGCGCGAGCTGAGGACCACCCGCTACCAGTTCGCCCGGCCGTTTGTCATCGACTCGACCCTCGCCACCCAAACCTTCGGCATCGAACCGACACCGATCGAAGAGGCACTGCGCGCCGCGTCCGCGTCGCTACGCGGGTAGCGACGAGCCGAGTCGGATGCCGCCGGCTTGGCACCCGACTGCGGCGCGGTCAGATGAGCTCGGCGAGGGCGGGGGTGGCCTCCAGGTTCATGCCGTGCAGGCTTTCGGAAAAGCGACGGTCGACCAGGATCCGGCGTACCGCCTCGTCGATCTGCGTAGTCAGCTCCTCGTTGAGGAAGTGCTTCGACTTGTCCTTGTCGACGCCTGAGTCACCGATCAGGGCGATACCCACGCCCAACTCCCGCACCCGCCGGCCGGTCAACGGCTGGTCGCCGAAGAACGGCGTCACCACCATTGGCACCTTGGACAGCAACGACTCGTGGAAACTGTTGCTCCCACCGTGGGTGACGAACACGTCCGAGCGGCTGAGCACCTGCTGCTGGTCGACCTTGCTGCGCACCGTCCAGCTGGGCGGATAGTGGTCGAGCACGGTCTGCCCCTGGGTGGCGAAGATGACCTCCAGCTCCCGCGGATCCCACCGCTGGGCCAGCCCGTCCACGCACCGCCGCAGACCGGTCCGGGTCGCTTCCTGGGCCGGCCAAAGGTTGTCCATGACCTCGGTGCCGAAGGAGAGATATATCAGCGGCAGCTCCGGCAGCTGCTCCGGCCGGCCGTGGCCGTCGGACAGGTACCCGGCAAACTGGTATTCGGCCGGCTTGCGGTTGGTCCGGAAATCGTGGGGCGTCACCGACTGGTAGGACCAGAGCAGGTTGCGTTCGGCCGGGATGTGCAGGCTGTTGGAGATGAGTTCGATGTCGGTGTGGTCGATGCCGACCTGATAGCGCTCGTGAATGGTCCGCAACGCATTCTGGTTGGCGGTGCTGGCGAGGCTGCCGGCCAGATAGCCGTCATCGGTGAGCGGTCCTATCAGGCCCGGAATCGACGACCAGCTCCGGACGCCGAGGATCTGTCCGACAAAGTGCCCCTCCAGGGCGCAGAAGTCGTAGAGGATCAGATCCGGATCGAACTCACGGGCGATGTGCAGGCTTTCGTCGAGCACCGCCGCGACCCGTTCGAGCACCCGCGATGCCGGGGTGTTCACAAACTCCTGGACCCGTCGTGGGGTGAACACGGGGACCCGCACATCGCTGAGGTCAGGCGGGGTGTTCTTCTGGTCCACCAGCACCAGGCCGAAGCTGTGCGCGGTGTGATTGTCGCGGATGACACGCTTGAGGATGTTGAGGTGGCCGTCGTTAGGAATCGTGAAGATCAGGATCTTCTTTCTGGATCCACTCATCATCGCCGGTGCCCCCCAAGTCCGTAGCACCAACCCATGCCTCAATAGTCATTATCTGTCGACCGGGTGGCGCGTGGTCTTCGTTGAGGAATCTGGCGATGCGCCGCCGGTGACCCGCCCGGCGGCTAGCGTGGCAGGCGTGAGCGGGCCGCCGTACCGGGATGCAACGGTGCCGGTAGCAGCCCGCGTGGCTGATCTGGTTGCCCGCATGACCCTGCCAGAGAAGGCGGGCCTACTGTTTCATACCAGGATCGGCATCGGCGCCGACGGCGGTCTGGCCGGCCCCGATCCCGAAGCCGACTTACTGTCCAATGAGGATCTCGTGGTCCGGCTGGGCATGAACCACTTCAACGTGGTCGACACCGCGACGCCAGGTCAGTTCGCGCGGTGGCACAACCGGTTGCAGCAGCTCGCCGCCGAGACCCGTCTGGGTATTCCCGTCACACTGTCCTCGGATCCGCGACACGCATCGTCGGCCAACCCCAACACATCTGTCCTTTCCGGTCAGTTCTCCCGGTGGCCGGAACCGCTCGGCCTGGCCGCCACCCGCGACCCGCGCCTGGTCGAACAGTTCGCCGACACGGTACGGCAGGAGTACCTCGCGGTCGGACTGCGGCTGGCTCTGCATCCGCAGGTCGATCTGGCCTCCGAACCTCGATGGTCGCGGACTGTCGGCACGTTCGGCGCCGACCCGGACCTGGCCAGCCTCCTGGTGCGTGGCTACATCCGGGGACTGCAGGGCAAGCGCCTCGGCCGGCACAGCGTCGCCGCCATGACCAAACATTTCCCCGGTGCCGGGCCACAGAAGGACGGCGAGGACGCGCATTTCGCCGATGGCCGGGAGCAGGTGTATCCCGGCGGGCGCTTCGGTGACCACGTCAAGCCGTTCCTCGCCGCGCTGGAGGCAGGCACCGCGCAGGTGATGCCGTACTACGGGATGCCGGTGGGCACCCGCTACGAGCCGGTCGGTTTCGGCTTCAACCGGGATGTGATCACCGGACTGCTGCGGGAGCGTATGGGCTTCACCGGGATCGTGTGTACCGACTGGGGCCTACTCACCGAGGCGCGATATCACGGCGAGAGCCGGCCGGCCCGGGCCTGGGGCGTCGAGAGTTTGAGTCCGATCCAACGGGCGCACAAGGCTCTCGACGCGGGTGCCGACCAATTCGGCGGCGAAGCCCGCCCCGACCTGGTGGTGTGCCTGGTGGCCTCCGGCCAGCTCAGCGAAAGCAGGGTCGATGTCTCGGTACGACGGCTTCTGCGGGAGAAGTTCTTCCTCGGATTGTTCGACCACCGGTACGTGGACCCCGACGCCGCCGAGGCGATGGTCGGACGACCCGACTTCCGGGCCGCGGGGGTGGCAGCACAGCGCGCGTCGGTCACCGTGCTCACCAATGCGAGCTCGCTGGCCCGCCTGCCGCTTCTGCCCGGACTGCGGGTGTACGCCGAGGGCATGCAACCGGCGGTGCTGGCCCGCTACGCGACGCCTGCCATCGGGCTCGACGACGCGGACGTGGCGATCCTGCGGATCGAGGCACCGTACGAGCACCGGCGCGGCAAGTTCGCGGCGTTCTTCCACTCCGGTTCGCTGGAGTTCCCGCCGGCCGAACTGGCCCGGATCCTCGCGGTGATCGACACGGTACCCACCATTGTGGACATATATCTGGACCGACCGGCGATCGTCACACCACTGGCGGACCGTGGCGCCACGCTGGTCGCGTCATTCGGTGTCGCCGACGAGCCGCTGTTGGATGTGCTGACCGGGCGGGACCATCCGCGCGGCCGGCTACCCTTCGACCTGCCCCGGTCGATGGCGGCGGTGGTGGCCGGTGCTCCGGACGTCGCCTTTGACGCCACCAACCCGGTCTTCCCATTCGGCCACGGCCTGTAACATCGCCGTCTTGTTCCTGGCTCTACCCGTACGACGAGTGAGACCGCATGATGTCTGCGTGGAATCCAACCCCTCCAAGCGGCTGATCGTCGGTGTCACCGCGCTGATAGCGTTGACCGCTCTTACCGTTATAAGCCTTTGGTCCGTCTCGACGCCGTCGCCGAAGGGTTCCGACGCCCCGGCCGACGTGTTCAGCGCCGCCCGTGCCTTCGCTCATGTCGAGCGGATCGGCGCCCAGGTGCATGTCGCCGGCAGCAGTGCCAGCGACGACGTGCGTGACTACATCGACTCCACCCTGACCGGCTACGGGCTGCGTACCGAAGTGCAGGAAGCCGTCGGCGGGACGGACAAGCTCGGCGGCATGTTCACGACCGCCCGGGTACGCAACCTGGTCGCGGTCCTGCCTGGCACCGATCCGACCGGGCGGCTGTTCCTGGTCGCCCATTATGACTCGGTTCAGGTCTCCTACGGCGCGAACGACGACGGAGCCGGGGTGGCCACCCTGCTGGAAACCGCCCGCGTCCTCAGCCAGGGCGCCAAGCCTCGCAACGATGTGGTGTTCGTGTTCACCGACGCCGAGGAGGCCTGCCTGTGCGGCGCGGAGGCCTTCGTCAGCCAGAACCCGCTCGCGGCCGGCGGCGGCGTGGTGCTCAACTTCGAGGCACGCGGCACCGGCGGCCCGGTGGTCATGTTCGAAACATCGCTCGGCAACGCCAGCCTGGTCGGGGTGTACGGCGACGCCGTGCCGCACCCGGTGGCCACCAGCTTTGCCGTCGAGGTGTACCGGATCCTGCCCAATGACACCGACTTCACGCCGTTTCGGGAAGCTGGCCGGTTCACCGGACTGAACTCGGCCTACATCGACGGGTCGGCCGCCTACCACAGCCCGCAGGACCGTCCGTCCTATATGGATAAGGGCAGCCTGCAGATGCACGGGGACAACGCCCTGGCACTGGTACGGGCACTGGGGTCCGACGATCTCGGCCCGCTGTCCAAACCGTCGGCGAACGACTCCACCTACTTCCCGTTCCTCGGCTTCCTGCCCCGCTACCCGGGCTCGCTGGTCTGGCCGCTGGCGATCCTGGCGCTGCTGGCCGTCGCTGGGCTGGCGGTGGTCGCCCGCCGCCGCGGCGTACTCGGTTGGTGGCGACTGGCGGCTGGCTTCGGCCTCTCCGTTGTCCCGCTGATCGTCGCCGCGGTCGGCGCGCAACTGTTGTGGACCTTGCTGACAATGGTCCGGCCCAGCTATGGGGTGATGATCGACCCCTGGCGCCCGGGCTGGTTGCGGCTGGGCGTGGTCGCCGGAGTCGCCGCGGTCCTGCTGTGCTGGTTCGGGCTGCTGCGCCGCCGGATCGGCTCCTGGCCGCTGATCGTCGGCGCTCTGGCGCTGTTGTCAGTGCTCGGTCTGGTCCTGGCCGCGGCCACACCGGGCGGGTCGTACCTGGCCGTGCTGCCCACGCTCTGCGTGGCTGCAGGGTCGGCCGTCGGACTGTGGTTGCGGTCGTGGGTCGGCTACCTCGCGCCGGCACTCGGCGTGGCGCTCGCGATACCCGTACTGGCACCGACCGTGCTGCTGTTCTTCCCCGCGCTGGGCCTCGCCACCGGCGCCGCGCCCGCGTTGTTCGCGGTCATGCTGGGCCTCGCCGCGTTGCCGGTGCTCGACTGGCTCTACCCGGACGGCGGCCCACGCAGGCGCATGTGGTCCGCGACACCGGCCACAGTGGCCGGGGTGTTGACCGTCGCCTGCCTTGCCACCGGCCTGTCCGTGGACACGTTCGACCAGGTCCACCCCAAGCCGACCCAGTTGATGTACGCATTGGACACCGACACCAACCAGGCGTACTGGGTCAGCGAGGAAGCCGACCCGACCGAGTGGACCAGCCAGTACCTCACCGGCCATGACGATCTCAGCCACACATTCCCGCTGTTGGATTCCGATGGCCTGAGTACGGGTATGGCGCAGCCGGCGTCGTTGCCCGCGCCGGATCTCACCGTGGTGTCCGACACGCAATCCGGCTCGCGACGCACGCTGACCGTACGGCTCACCCCACGACGGCAGGTCCGGATGGTGTTCCTCGGTGTTCAGGAGGGGGTCAGCGTGGTGAAGGCGACGGTCGGAGGACGTGAGCTGCCGGAGACGACGATGTCCGACTCATCGCGGCCTTTCGCCGTCCTCTTCCACGCGCCGGCGACGGATGGCGTGGTCATCACGCTTGGTGCTCGACCACACGGGACCGGTGGATCTGCGGGCGATGGACGGCAGCGACGGGCTCAGCGGCCTACCTGGCTTCCGCACCCGCCCGGCCGACGTCGGGGTGGACGGCGGACACGAGTCCGAACTCGTCCTGGTGGCCAAGACGTACCACCTCTGATTTATCCATCCACTGTGGATGAGCGACGGCGCACCATTGCGCCGTCGCTCATTTGCGCCGTAGCCGGTATTCGAGCACCAGGAAGGGCAGGCCGAAGACCCAGAACGCGTGCTCGGCCCGCAACTCGCCGTCGGCCACATACACGTCGAGTCGTTCCGCGAAACCGTGTACGGCCAACGTGGTCAGTTCCCTTGAGTCCGGATCGACGAAACTCGCATAGTGCCCCGGCTGGTCGAGTTCACTGCGACTGGTCAGCACCAGGCCGCCGCCGGGGCGTGGCTGGGGCACCAGTGTGGCGGTGAAGTTGGCCTGTGGCAACGGAAATCCGACACTGACGTAGCCCCGCCCGTCGCGGCGGTAGGTGGTGTAGATGCCGACGTAGATGGGCTCGTCGTTGTCCGCGAACGACCGGATCCAACCTCGGATGCTGACCACGTCGGCGTCCGGGGCGCAGATGGTGTCGATCCGGCTGCGGATGCCCCGCAACGTCTCGCGCTGGTCGGTGGGCAGGTTGGCCTGCCCCAACGGGCGCGCGAGCAGTGTCCGGTACAGCAGATAGCCTGGGCGCACCCACATCCGCCACCGGGGCACGATATCGAGGGCGAACCGGGTGGTGTGTTCGTAGAACTCCCGCACCCTGGGATCCACGCCGGCCGGGTCGAACTGCGGCCCGGCCAGTTCGTCGAGCGAGGCGACGATGCCGACATCCTGGGCGTCAGCCACGTAGCTCCCGCCGAGGACGCCCGCCAGGTCCCGGACGTAGCCGGTGCCGACAAAGCGGGTACGGGCCTCCAGCGGCACCACGAACGGAAGGTCCTCGGCGCGGGCCCGCTCCGCCAGCAGGCTCACCTGAGCGTCGCGGAACACCACCGCGGACAGCGCCCGGAACACCACCACGGCGACGCTGGCAACCACCGCGCCCGGCACCGACGACCAGGCCAGCCCCAGCAACCAACCGACCAGGGCACCCACGATGGGGCCGAGGACGACCTTCTGCGGACGGATACCCAGGACCCCGGCGATCGCGCCCGCCACCACCGCGGTGAGGATCGTCCCGGCGCCGGCCCGATCGAGCAGCCAGCCGACCGGAGCCATCAACGCGCCACTGGCGGCCACCCGCGACCACCAGGCCGGAATCTCGTTCTTGCGCTGGCGGGCTCGGGCGACAAGATCCACCACGGCCAGCACGGCGGCCCCGGCAGCGGCACCGATCCACGTCGCCGCGACGCCGGCCGGGGACGCGTACAAGGCTCCGGCCAGGCCACCCATCGCGGCCGCGAATCCGGCCGACCCGCCCCGCCTCGACGCCTCTCGCTGTCCCGTTTGGGTCATCCGGAAAACCTACCCGCAGGTGGAGTCGGCGACAGAGCAGGGTTGGCCGGGCGCCCGTGCGGCACACTGCCCGTGGTTCGGCACGCAGTCGCAGACCTGAGCGGCGGTCACGACGCCTCGGCGAGCCAACCTTCGACATGGCGGTGACGCGAGAGGCCCGCCGCCTCGAACTCGTCGAAGTGCCGTCCGCGCCGGATCCCGAGCCGACGCAGTGCCTGCGAGATCGGGCTGCCCTCATCCGGGAACGCTTCCTCATACTGCTGGGTGGCCATGAACGCGGAGGACCTCGTCGATCTCCTTGGCCAGACGGCCTTTCGGCCGGGCCCCGACGACGCGGCGTACTCGGCGGCGAGCTGGTCGAACACCGGCTCGATGGCAGGGCGGGCACCATTGCGCCCAAAAGTCGACGAGTACCGGGATCGGACTTGCCAGCACAATCTGTTCGAAGGTCTCGTCGGTGGCGACGAGCGCCGGACGTCTGGTAACCCATAAACCGTGATGCATTCATCACAGTGGTTGGCCATGGTCTGGTTGTGCGGTGTCGGTTTCGTGGTGGGTGTGGGGGTGGTGGATGAGGTATTGGATGAGGGCTTCGGTGAGGGCGGTTTCGTTGTCTTCGGTGGTGAGGTGGAGGGTGGCGTCGGGGGGTACTCGGTAGGTGTGTCCGTTGGGGGCTTGCCAGAGGAAGGTTCCGTCGGGGAGGTGGGTGATGTGGTAGCCGTGTTCGTGTCGGAGTCGGTGGTGGTGTCGGCAGGCGGATTCGAGGTTGGCGCGGTGGGAGGGGCCGTGGTCGGCCCAGGTTTGGCGGTGGTCGGTGTCGCAGGTGGTGGCGGGGTGTCGGCAGCCGGGGGCGCGGCAGGTTTTGTCGCGGGCTTTGACGAAGTTTTCTTCGGTGGTGGTGGGTCGGCGTTTGATGTGGCCGTGGTGGAGGAGGAGTCCGTTTTCGTCGGTGATGGAGTATTTCCATTGGGGGTTGGTGTCGCGATCGTGGGCTACTTGACGGGCGATGTCGGCGAGGATGGGTCCCCAGCCGGGGACGAAGCCGGGGTTGTCGTTGAGGGCCATGAGTGTGGAGAGTTGGATTTGGATGTCGACGACGCCGCGTCGGGGTGCGGGTTGGATACCGCCGCATACGCACATGCGTGGGTCGTCGCTGGCGACGGGGATGGTGTCGGGGTCGCCGTGACCGATGAACGGCGAGGATGGCGCCGCTGGTGTTGGTGGTTGCGTCGGTGGTGGTTGTTCGTTGTTCGTGCCGGGCGGGGGTTCCGGTCGGTGGCCGTCGGCTCGTTCCGGCTGGACTCGTTCCGGCTGGGCTCGTTGCGGCTGGGCTCGTTTCGACTGGGCTGGTTTCGGCTGGGCTGGTGTTGGCTCGGTTCGTATTGCTTCGGATGGCTGTTGGCCGGTTGGTGGGGTGGCCGTGTCTCGGTCCGGGTTGTGGTCCCAGTCTGCACCGGCGCCGGCGTCCCGGTCGGCACCGGCGTCCCAGTCGGCGTCGGGTCGTCGGCGTCGGTGTTCAGGTCGGCGTCGGGAGCCCGGTCGTGGTCGTCATCGGTGTTCCAGTCGGCGTCGGGGTCGTTGTGGGGGTGGAGGGTGGCGGTGCCGATGGGGTCGTGGTCGGCGGGGAGGTAGCGGCCGAGGTGGTCGTGGTCGGACAGTTCTTCGCCGTCCGGGTTCGGTCTTACCCCATCGCCAGCGCCGTTGCTGTCGTTGTTGCCGTTCGGGCCGGTGTGGTGGTGCCAACGGTTGTCCGTGTTGGGGCCGGCACCGGGGTCGGGGCTGGCGTTGCTCTGCGGGACAGGGTTGCTGTTGCTGCGGTTGGTGGGTCGGATTTGTGTTGCCCGGCTGGGTCCGTTCTCGTGGTCGTCGTGGTTGTGGTGTTTGCGGTGGGTGGGTCGGGGTCCGGTGGGGGTGGGGGTGATGACGCCGCGGCCGCGGGGGTTGCCGGGGGGTTTGCGGGTGCGGGGTTGGAGGCGGCCTTTGCGGTGGCGGGGTGTCGGCGGGTCATTCGGGTGGTCGGGGTGGTTGGGGGTCAGGCCGAGGTTGCGGGCGGCTTGGTCGGCTTCGGCGGTGAAGTCGTCCAGGCTGGGGATGGTGTGAAACGGCCGTCCGGACAGCAGGTCGAGCATCGTGTCGGCGCGGAGTTGGCCGAGGGTGCGGGTGTCGCCGACACTTTTCGCGGCGCGGGCGATGCGGTCGATGCGGTTGTAGGCCGCCAACGCCCGGTCGGGGGGCAGGTTGGTGCCGGCCAGTTCGGCGGTGCCGTCGGTGTGGGGCTGCACGTAGACGCGCCGGTCGGTCACTGCCGCGGCCTGGCGGCGGCGGGCCCGGTCCGGGTCGTCGCGGCGGACCCGGTAGCTCAACCGTTCCCGTAGTAGTGCCGGGTCCCACCGTTCGGCTTTGTCGATCAGTTCGGCGGCCAGCCTGCGGGCCATACCGTCGTCGACATCGGTCAGACAACTGCTGAACACTTTCGCTCGGGGCAGGTCGATCCGCCCGGCTGAGAGCCGCTCGAACACCAGCGGGAGGCGTTCACACAGGTCTTTGGCCAGGAACACGTCCTCGGCGGTGGAGAACTGCGACCGGTGCAACGTGAACGCGATCTGATCAGCACAGAAGTCGTCCAACTCCCGCACCCGGGCCAGACCGGCCGCGTCCAACGGCCCGTCCGGCACACCACCCCGACGCACCACCCGCACCGCGTCGGCCCGTTCCGCGTAGGCGGCCTCCAACATCATCACCAACAAGCGGGCCTGATCATGCGCCACCTGCCGGGCCTGCGCCCGCAACGCGGTGAACACATCCGCCGACGAACACTCCGCAGTATCGATCGACTCCAACACTGCCGCCAGCCCCGGGCCCGGCGACATCTCGGCCAACCCGTCCGGCAGCAGCACCGGCACCCGCTCCGCGGCCTCACCGGAGGCTGCCGAGTCGTCCAGCGCGTCAACCGAAACTCCGAACACGTGTCCATTCTATGCGTGTCGATGCTCACAGGCAAGACGACTTGGGAGGGAAGTTTGGTTGATCATCCACTGTGGACGAAGAAAGGGTGGGCAAGGTGAGCCGGGGGCCGGTCCGGCCCGGGCGCTGCGATTTGAGCAGGTCGGCAGAGGTGTGATGAAAGTGTCAGACCCCTGGCGTAACGTCTCTCGCATGAGAAACGACAGCTCGACCGGCCGCGTCATGCAGACAGTCCACTGTGGTGTTAGCCCGTTCCGAGGGGCCCGGGCGAGCAGTCGTGCTCCACCAAGCACACACATACACGAGCCTGCGAGCGTGGCAGTGATCCACGAGGATCGTGCGGGTCAGCACGGCGTACGTCCTGCCGGCCGATGATTCGAAAGAGTCCTCTGCTGACGGCAGATTGTCTTGGTCGGCGCGCATGGAGGACCCATTGTGGATGGTGATGTCGGATGGCGACGTCGAGCCGACAACAGGGAGAGATCATGCAGTTCCCCGTCACCGGGTCCCTCAACACGTTCGCGGGCGCGCTTGAGGATCAGCTGGCCAGCCGGCTTCTCCACCAGCGCATCATCGTCCTCGGCAGCGAAGTCGACGACGACGCCGCGAACCGGCTGTGCGCCCAACTGTTGCTGCTTTCGGCCGAGGACCCTCGCAGCGACATCAGCCTGTACATCAACTCACCCGGCGGGTCGGTCAGTGCGGGGCTCGCGATCTACGACACGATGCGTCTCATCCCCAACGACGTGAGCACGCTGGCGATGGGCCTGGCCGGGAGCATGGGGCAGTTCCTCCTGACCGCGGGCACCGCCGGCAAGCGGTTCAGCCTGCCGCACGCTCAGATCCTGATGCATCAAGGTTCAGCCGGCTTCGGCGGCACCGCGGCCGATGTCGAGATCTATGCCGAACAGCTCGAGAAGACAGGGGCTCTGTTGATCAGCTTGACGTCGGAACATACCGGGCAGTCGCCGGAGACAGTTGAGTTCGACAGCCGGCGGGACCGGTGGTTCAGCGCCGAAGAGGCCCGGGAGTACGGCCTGATCGACCACATACTCGACCGGGTCGACGACGTCCGGCCGGCCATCGCCCGCCACACCGTGGGGGTGTGATCATGGGCCAGTACACGATCCCCACCGTGATTGAGAAGACGGCGAACGGTGAACGCGCATTCGACATCTACTCGCGGCTGCTGTCCGAACGCATCGTGTTCATCGGCACCGAGATCGACGACGGTGTCGCCAATGTGGTGATGGCCCAACTGCTACACCTCGAGTCGGAAAGCGAACGCGAGATCGGGCTCTACATCAACTCACCGGGCGGCTCGTTCAGTGCCCTGACCGCGATCTATGACACGATGCAGTTCGTCCGGGCGGAGGTGGCCACCATCTGCATGGGTAAGGCGTCCTCCGCCGCGGCAGTGCTGTTGGCTGCTGGCACGCCGGGAAAGCGATCGGTACTGCGACACGCGAAGGTGATGTTGCATCAGCCCTCCAGCCAGGCCCGAGGAACCTTGCCAGACCTGGCCGTCGAGGCGAAAGAGGTAGCCAAGGTCCGAACCGAGATCGACGAGATCCTCAGCCGACACACCGGCCACCCGGTTGCGAAGATCAGGACCGATACCGACCGGAACAAGCTATTCAGCGCGCAGGAAGCGGTCGACTACGGCCTCGCTGACCGGGTCATCATCAACCGCACAGCACCGGTGATCGGTTAGCCGTGGTCAGGCGGCCATCAGGACGACATCGCCGGGCCGGCGTGCCTGCGAGGCGCTACCGCGGTGATGCATGGCGCCCAACTTGACGACCCGAACGCGGTCGGCGCGATCTCTTGCCAGATCGCGTCCGACCTCGGTCAGTACGTCGGACAGTTCAATGCGCAGCGCGTCGCACACGGCGGCGAGCACCTCCGAGGAGGCCTCCTTGCGTCCGCGCTCCAGTTCGGACAGGTACGGCATCGAGATCCGGGCGGCCCGGGCGACATCGGCGAGCGTTCGGCGCTGCTCCAAGCGGTTACGGCGCAACACATCGCCGAGCATCGTTCGCAGCAGGGGCTTCGGGCGTCGGGTGCGTCCGCCCGGACCGATGAACGCCAGATCCGACATCGCCTCTCCCCTCCCGATGCGCTACCGAAGCGTCGTGTGGTCACCATACCCACATCCGCGACTCCACCTACACCGCCCGGACCGTGGTTTCGCCTTCAGCGTAAGCACATCGCGCCCCGCCAGACGCGGTCGGCTAGCAGCGGCTAGCGCTAGCAGGACGACAGAACCGCACACAGTCGTTGCGCCATCTGCTCGCCGAGGTAAGGCCGTAGGTGACCGGCGAGGGGAGCATCGCGATGAGGTTTCCCTTCAACACCACGACCCAGTCGACATGCTCGCCGTCCCGGTTGTCGACGAAACGTAACGAGTCGTCGCCGGCAAATCCGTCTGCCCGTCCAATCGCCTGGAACTCTGAACTGCCGCAGGCGTCGAGCACGGTCCGGATCTCCGCCATCACCGCGCCCGCCGACGACGCGTCCGGGTAGCGCTCCACAATCTCGTCGATGCCCCCCGGACGGCCCATCGAAGACATTCAGCCGATCGCCTCGCGACCCAAGCAGCCCCGGATGTTCAGGCCGTGGTACGCCTCGCAGTACGGCCGTAGAACAACCACATGGAGTCGCCCGGCCAGCCCTCGGGCAGACCATCAGGTCCGCTTGGTCCACCCACCGAACTGCCGGCGAAACGTACTGGTCAGGACGCCAGCGTCACCCGTGGTACGAGCAGCAACTGAATCAGCTGGTCGACGGTGAGCGGCGGTGTGACCCGGTCCGGGTGCGGATGCGACGCCCCCGACTGATCGTTGTGGCTGTAGTTGTCCAGCGTCGCGTCGATGACAGTGCCATCCGGCTTGGCGACGCTGACCTGGTAAGTGATCACCCCGGAGCGTGGCGGCTCCTGCTGGATCAGAATGAGCTCACCGTTCGGCCCGTCGCGGCTCGTGCACGTCGCGCCTGCTGGCTGCGCCGCACAAGCACTCGACATCGCCGCGACCTGGGCCGCGAAGTCCTTTGTGGACAGGTAGGCGAAGAAGTTGCCGACGCCCTGGCTGTCGCGCAGCTCCGCGAAGGTCTTGAAGCCGCCCTGACTGGCCACCACCGCGAACGGGGCGACGTCCTGCTTGGCGAATGCTTCCTTGGCCGGTTCACTGCTGACCCCGGGCGCCACCTGCGTCAGTGCGGCCTGAAGCGCCGCGGACAGCTGCGGCTTCACGTTGAACTCGGAGACGCCAACGTCAGCCGGGGTGGAATGTCCCGCCGACGGCGGCGGCCACGACGACGGCCACGGCCACGGCGTACCCGACGTTGTCGATGGAGCTGGCATCTGGGTGGGGACGGCCGTGAGCGACGGCTCCCCGATGTCCAGTGTGGATCCACCGGCCAGGGCCCAGGTGAGTCCACCTGCGACAGTGCCGCCCGCGAGTAGGGTACTGATCCCGGCGGTGACCGTGACCAGCCAGGTGCGCCGGGTCCGGGCCCGGCGGCCCGCGGCGACGGCCGTGTCCCGATCGATGGAAATGGGAGGGCTATGTTCAGGCAACGCCTTGCTCAAAATGTCGCGAATGTCGGTCATGATGTCCTCCGTTAGGCCGCGAACTGGTGAGCGAGGAGCTCGCGGAGGGTTTGCAGGCCCCGGGCCGACTGGCTCTTCACAGTCCCCGCGGAGCAGTTCAATAGTTCGGCGGTCTCCTCGATCGACATGTCTTCCCAGTACCGAAGGACCAGAACGGCCCGCTGCCTCGGCGGCACCTTGGCCAGCGCCTCCAGCACCGCCATCCGGTCCGGCGTCGCATCGGTCAGGTCACCGGCGCTCAGGCGCTCCGGCGGCTGGGCCCAGGACGACTCCCGGCGGAAGCTGGCCAGCCGACGCTGATCGAGAATCACACGCACGATGATCTTGCGGACGTACGGTTCAATCGCGGCCCGGTCGCGTAATCGTCGCCAGGCCAGGTAGAGCTTGGTCAACGCGTTCTGGACAGCGTCCTCGGCGCTGTGCCAGTCACCGCAGAGCAGATACGCGAACTCGCACAGGCGACGTGACCGGGCGACCACATAGTCGCCGAACTCACGCTCGTCGTCCGACGTCACCTTGGTCTCCAAACCTCACGTCCGGCGGCGCCACCGAACGTGCCACACGTTGTCACCACTCTCACGGATGCGGGTTGGACAGAGGTTGCACAGAATCTGACAATTCGAGCAGCCTCCGGCGGCCCCGTGCCCAACGAGCCGCTCGGGCAACCGACTCGTCGTCGTCGTGCAGCAGCGCGTCCAAGCTCTCGGCCGACAGGTCGCTACGGCGCCCGCCCGCGACGCGGACCAGGGGGTCGGAGTCGCGCACGAGACGGTCCACGACGTCCGCCGGCGTGGCCGGGTTGCCCAACACCGCCCGGCGTACATAGTTGGAGGGATCCTCGGCGAGCTGGCGCAGCAGTTCGCCCGGTAGGTGTGGATTGTCCGCCGCACCCCACCGACGCTCGTCATGCTGGTCAGTCGCCAGCGCCACAACCTCGCCGACCGGGCTCCGGGCGGCCGCGAACCGGGCCACCATGGGCTGCTCATCGTGGACCAACCGGATCAACGCGTCCACCGGTGGCGCATGGTGGTCCGCTACCCGAACCCGGGCGTATGGGTATGGATGCCGGCTGAGCGCCTGCAGCAGCTCGCCGTCCAGCCACGGCGACCTGCCGGCCGCGTAGCCGACCATCGGATCCGGATGAGCGACGGCCGCCGCCAGCAGCCCGTACGGGTAGTCCGCGTCGGCGACCTGCCCACCCGCCACGACCGCAGCCACAGAAACGGCCGGCGCCACAGAAACGACCGCCGCCACAGAAGCAACCGGCGCCACAGAAACAACCGGCGCCACAGAAGCCACCGACTCCGGCACCGCAGCTGACCCGTCGTCCAACGAGGAGGGCAGCGGGTCATCCGCATGGTCACGCAACACCTCGACCACCTCGGGCGCCAACACAGGGTTACGCGCCAGGTGGAAGACGACGCCGCCGTCCAGGTCGGTTCCGAGCAGGCGCAGCACATCGGCAGAGGCGGTCGCGTTGCCGGCCACCGCACCGCGGACCGAAGTGACCGGGTCATGGGCCAGCCGCCACAACAGGTCGCCCGCGTCGGGCCGGGCAGCCACGGCCGCACGTACCGCGGGGTGCTCGTCCTCGCTGAAGGCCGGGAAAACGGGAGGAGTTGCCGCAGGGTGTGCAGCCACCGCGGCGCGTACCCACGGCCAGGGCGACGTCGCGAGCCGGTGCAGGCTGTCCACGGCGATGGTGGGATGGCCGGCAGCCGCCCGCGCCACCGTGCTCGCCAACACATCGCCAATCCGGTCAGGAAGGCGGGCCAGACTCTCCACAGTGTCCGGTGCGGTGGCAAGATGGCGTGCCACCAGGTCCAGCTCGTACAGGCACTCGAGTCGGGACTGCGGCGTCCATCGGCGTTCGGCCGAGGCGGCCAGCGCACTCAGCGCGTCCGGCGGGCAACCGGGATGTGCCGCGGCCGCCCGCCGGACCTCCGCCCGCTCATCGTGGACGAGAGCCGCCAGTACGTCGGCTGGCGCCTGCGGATTCTCCGCCACCATTCGCCGGATCCGCCACAGTGGACTGCCGGCGGCCGACCCGCCGGGCGCTTTGGCGGTGGCGGCTTGCGCACCGTGCGGGTCATACCACTGCGACAGTACCGCCAGCGGTTCATCCAGATCGGACAGTGACAGCTGTTCGAGGGAGCCGAGTATGTCTCCGGCCTCGGCCCGACGGCCCTGGTAGAGCCGAAGCGCGACGAGGTCGGCGCGGTCCATCGGACCACCCAGGCTGGCCACCCGCTCGAAACAGACCGCCCAACGGCGGATGAAGGCGTCCTGTGGGCTGACTGACCGCTCAGCCAGCGCCGTGCGTACCGCCTCGCCCAGCAATGACGTCGCGCAGCGGTCCAGCCATTCTTCATACCAGTCGATGAACGGACCCACCGGGGTGATGTCGCCGTCACCGGCCGAATAGTCGACCCAGACGGTGCCGCGGTGTGGTCCGGTCACCACGAGGAACGACGAGTAGCCGCAGCCAATGTCGTTGAGATGCAGGCAGCCGTCGTACAGGTGGTTGCCCGCCGGGATCGCCGGAGGCCATCGGACGGATTCCACGCCTGCGTGAGCGGGAAAGGCCGGGCCGGGGTCGGCTCGCCGGGCAGCGAAGGGCGGGCGCCTGTGCCGGCGGTGATGGTGTCGCCGTGCACGGTCGTCAACGTGACAGCGTCGGTGGGTAGTTCGATGGGCATCGCCCAGTAGTCCGGCCCGGCAAGTCCGTAGTGGGGGCCCGGACCGGCGGTGCCGACAGCCGCGAGGAACCCGCGGTAGTCCTCGGGCAGTGTCACACCCAGGCGGGCCTCAGCCTCGGCGAGCGCGGTTTCCTGCCAGGCGCCGTCGAATCGGTACGAAGGCGCCTCATCCCACAGTTGTGGCGCGAACGCGTCAAGGTCGGCGAGCAGCTCACGGATGGCGGCGAGGCGCGCGAGGACCGCGGTCACGGGGGAAATGTAGTCACCGACCGCAACCTCGGACTCGACTGTGGCAGCTACAACAGACCTTCGATGCGGATGGGCAACGTGCGCAGCCGGCGGCCGGTGGCGTGGTGGATGGCATTGGCGATGGCGGCGGGGATGCCGACAATCCCGAGCTCGCCGATGCCTTTGGCGCCAACGGGGGTGAACGCGTCCGGCTCGCCGACAAAGACGACGTCGAGGTCAGGCACATCGGCGCTTACCGGAATGAGGTAGTCACCGAACGTGGCGTTCGCGATCCGGCCGGTGGCCGTGTCGAAGGTGGTCTCCTCGAACAGGGTCATGCCGATGCCCATCACCGTGCCACCGATGAGCTGACTGCGCGCGGTCTTCTCGTTGAGGATACGACCACCATCCACAGCGGACACGATGCGGGCGATGCGCAGCAGGCCCAGCTCCTCGTCGACACGGACCTCCACGAACCGCGCCGCGAACGCCCCGGCTGCGGCCATCTCCGGATTGTCCAGCTGCGGGTCGACCGAACCCTCCACGGTGATGCGGTCCAGCTGGTGGCGAGCCAGGATGTCCACGTAGGACTCACCGACCGACGGGTCGTCGACAAGGTGGATGCGTCCACCCGAGGCGGTGACGCTGTCGGGGTGCCGACCGCGCAGCGGCGAGGTACTGTCCGCGGCGACAGCTATCAGGAATGCCCGCAGCAGCTTCTCCGCACCGTCATAGATGGCGCTACTCAGCGACATCGCCACACCCGAGCCACCGGACTGCGGCGCCGGTGGCAGGTCGCTGTCCCCAAGTTCGACGCGTACCTGGGCGAGCTCGAGGCCGAGCAACTGGGCCGCCAGCTGCGTGGCGATGGTGTACGTACCGGTGCCGAGATCGGTGGTGGCCGCGCCGACGTCGGCGGAGCCGTCCCGGGCGATCGACAGGCGGACCTGGCAGGGTCCCTGAAAGCGCTCGAACGTGACGCCGGCCATGCCGTAGCCGATCAGCCAGTTGCCGTCGCGCATCGACCGGACCTCCGGGTTGCGCTTCCACCAGCCGAACCGGTCAGCGCCCACGCGGTAGCACTCGCGCAGGGCCTTGCTCGACCATGGCCGGCCCGACGGTGGATGCGCGTCCGCGTAGTTACGTAGCCGCAGCTCGATCGGGTCGATGCCGAGCTGGTACGACAGCTCGTCCAGCGCGCTCTCCAGGCCGAAACTGCCCTCCGTCGTGCCAGGTGCCCGCATCGCCCCTGGATTTGGGATGTTCAGACGCACCATGGAGTCGCGCGTGGCCACGTTGGGACAGGCGTAGCTGGACGATGTCACCATCGTCACCGGTTCGGGATTGAACTCTTCCAGCCCGACCGTTTCGCGGGCCTCATGGTCGATCGCCACCAGGTGGCCGTCGCGTGTCGCGCCGAGGCGGACCCGTTGCACCGTCTCCGGCCGGTGACCGATGGACGTGAACATCTGGGGGCGGGTCAGCACCAGTCTCACCGGCTGGTCCAGCATCCGCGCGGCGAGTGCGGTCAGCACCGAGTGGGGTGACAGCTGCAGCCCGGCGCCGAAACCACCACCGATGAACGGCACGAGCACCCGCACATCGCTGTCCGGCAGGCTGAACACGCCGGCGAAGCACCGGTGCGCCAGCACCGGCCATTGCGTCGATTCGTGCACGAGCAGCTTGTCGTTCTCCCAGCGGGCTGCCGTGGCGAACAACCCCATCGGATTGTTGGTGCACGGCGCCGTGGCGTACTGCTCGTCGACGAGCACTTCCGCCGTCGCCAGGGCGGCGGTGACATCACCCCGGGTGAAGTCCATACCGTAGGCGTTGGGTACCACCTCGGCCTGCGGATTCTCGATGCCAACGATCGGCGTGGTCTCGGCATACTCGACCGTGATGAGGCGAGCGGCCGCGGTGGCCTGTTCGAGCGTCTCGGCCACCACGAGGGCCACGTGCTGGCCACGGTGCACGATCCGGTTGTCCTTGAACGGATAGCGCGGTGCCCCGGAAAACGGCGACGGTGGCTGGTCGGCCAGCGTGGGCGCATTGCGGTGGGTCAGCACGAGCCGCACTCCGGGGGCGTCGCGCGCCGCCTCGGTGTCGATCGCGGTGATCGTGCCAGCGGCGATGGTGGACTGCACCAGCGTGGCGTGCAGCAGGCCGGGAAAGGTGGCGTCCGAGGGATAGTCCGCGGCACCGGTGACCTTCAGCCGGCCGTCGACGCGGTCGATGGGATCGCCGATCAGCGCCGCGGGCATCGTGACCGTCACGCCGACCCCACCATCTTCAGGATCCGCACGATGGTGCGCTTGGCCAGCTCGACCTTGAACGCCGTGCCCGCGACGATGAACGGATCCCCGATGGTGGCGTCCGCCGCGTCACGGAAAGTCGCTTCGGTCGCCGGTGCACCGGTGAGGACAGCTTCCCCCTCGCGCGCCCGCCAGGGGATCGTGCCGACGCCGCCCAGCGCCAGGCGCGCGTACGTGATGATCCCATCCTCGACCAGCAGTGCCACGGCAGCGGAGGTGAGCGCAAACTCGTACGAGGCCCGGTCCCGAAGCTTGAGGTATCCCGACCGCACCGCGAGCGGCAGCAGCGGCAGGTCCACATGGGTGATCAGCTCACCGTGACGGAGCACGTTCTCGATGTCCGGCCGGTTCCCCGGCAGGACGTAGAAGTGGGTGAGCGGGATGGTGCGTTCGCCGCCGGCACCGCGGACGTGCACGTCGGCATCGAGGGCGATCAGCGGCACACACAGGTCGGACGCGTGCGCCGCGATGCAGTGCTCGCTGGCACCCATGATGGCGTGCATCCGGGCCGGGCCGACGATCGCGGCGCAGCCACTGCCCGGCGTGCGCTTGTTGCAGGCGGCCACTGTGGAGTCCCGGAAGTACCGGCAACGGGTGCGCTGCAGCAGATTCCCGCCGATCGTCGCCATGTTGCGCAGCTGGGCGGACGCGCCTGCGAGCAATGCCTCCCGGACAAACGGAAGCCGCTGCGCCAGGTCGGCGTTGTCTGCCAGTTCCTCCATTGTGGTCAACGCGCCGACGCGGAGCATGTCATCGGTACGGGTGATGCCCCGCAAGGGTAGGCGCCCGATGTCCACCAACCGGCTCGCTTCGATCACGCCGTCCTTCAACAGCAGATCGAGTTGGGTGGTGCCACCGGCAAGGTAGGACGCGTGCTGGTCCTCACTCACCAGCGTCACCGCACCGGCGACGTCGTAGGGTCGGGCGTATTCGAACAGGCTCATCGCGATCCGCCGGAGCTGTTCACGTCGCGGATGGCGGCCACGATGTTCGGATAGGCTCCGCATCGGCAGAGGTTGCCGCTCATGTACTCGCGGATCTCGTCGTCGGTGCGGACCCGTCCGGCCCTGACCAGGGCGACCGCCGCCATGATCTGGCCCGGCGTGCAGTATCCACATTGAAATCCGTCGTGACGCAGGAAGGCCTCCTGCATGGGATGCAGGTTCCCGTTGGTCGCCAGGCCCTCGATGGTGGTCACCTCGCGACCGTCGCACTGCACGGCGAGGGTGAGGCAGGACAGCACCGACCGGCCGTCGAGCAACACCGTGCAGGCACCGCAGGTGCCCTGATCGCAGCCCTTCTTCGTCCCGGTCAGCCCGAGGTTCTCGCGCAGGGCGTCGAGCAGCGTCACCCGGCTCTCCACGCACAGACCACAGGTACGCCCGTTGACCTGCACCTTAAATTCCATACTGGCAGAATCCATCGGGCACCCCGTTCGGCTCAGCCTATGAGGTCAGGGTACGAGGGGGCGAACCATCCGGGCGACCAAGCGCACAAATCCCACCGGATCAGGTCGTCCGGCCACTGACGGGGACAGGAGACACGTGAACGATCAGAAGGTGGAAGAGCGGATGCGTTCGTCCTGGGCGCGACGCTGGGGGAAGCTACCGTGGGTGGTACGGAAGTTGCCGATCGCGATACTGATCGCGGTGGTCCTCGCCGGCATCCCGTTCACGTGGACCCGGATCGAGGCCAGCGGGTACGAGTACGACGAGGCACAGTTCACCGGCACCGCCGACGTCGTACTCGTCCTGGGTACCGCGGTCGCCCCCGGCGGCACGCAACCCATGGACCGCCTGCGCGGCCGGCTCGACACCGCCGCCCAACTCGTGCGTAGCGGGCGGGCGAAAGTGATCCTGGTGTCGGGTGACGCGGGCGGCAGTTCGGGCAACGAAACCCTGGTCATGTCGAACTACCTCGAGCGCGCCGGCATCGAGCGCAACCGCATCGTCACCGACCCTTTCGGTCTTGACACGTACGACAGCTGCCTGCGCGCCAAGACCGTCTACGGAGTGGACCGTGCGCTTGTCGTCACCCAGGGCTACCACCTGCCCCGCGCGGTGACGCTGTGCCGCCACGTCGGCATCGACGCCGATGGCATCCGGGCCCGCTGCGACACCTGCGACGTGATAACTAGGGCGAGCAACTGGGCCCGCGACTTCATGGCCTGCAGCAAGGCCGGACTGGACGCCTACCGCGACCGCCCCGCCGCCATCGATTCGCCGTCCTCGCCGGCCATCGCCGAGGCCCTGGCCAGCCTGAGCTAGTCGTCACGAGGTTTGTCTGGCGTAGAAGCCCGTCCCCGCTCGGACGGGCTTCTACGCGCTGGCCGACGGATCAGTCCGGCAGGTGCCGAGAGCTGGTTGCTGCTGGCGAAGCAGTCCCAGATCTGCAGCCGGGTGCCGTCGGCAGAACTCGGACCGGTGGCATCCAGGCAACGCCCCGAAGCCGGGTTGCGCAGGGTGCCGTTGGCCTGTGCCTGCCACACCTGGGCTCCGGTGCCGTTGCAGTCCCACAGTTGTATCTTGGTGCCGTTGGCAGTGCCGGCACTGGTGACGTCCATGCACTTGCCCAGGGCGCGCAGGGTGGAGTCGGTGGCCACGGTCCAACTCTGCGCAGCGGTGCCGTTACATGTGTACAACTGGATGGCCGTGCCGTTGGCGGTACCGGCCGCGGCGACGTCCACACACTTGCCGGCGATGCCGGTGATCGGGCCGGTGCGGCCGGGAGGAGGCGGCGGCGTGCCACCGGTCACGGTGTCGAAGATCGCACTCACCAGCGACGTGGCGCCGGTGGTGTCCTGCGACAGCTCCCAGTTCATGATGCCGCCCGCGTTGGCCATCGCCCACTGGGTCTTGCGCTTGATGGTGGGGATGCCGTTGTAGCACTGCTGCGCACCGCCGGCAGTGGTGCAGTCGCGGTTGGCGTTGGCCGGATCCATGGCGACCAGTTGCGAGTACGTGTAGTAGCCGGGCCGGCTGTAGAACGGCACACCCAACACAGCCTTGGCCGCGCTCAGACCCCGGCCCTTCCAGAAGTTCACGCTGTTGATGGACCAGTCGTAGTTGGCGTGTGGACTGCCGCCGTCGTACGCCATGATGTTCAGCCAGTCCACGTAGCCGAACACGGCCGGCTGCACACCTTCGGCGGTGCCGCCCTCGGACACCACCGCCGCGGTGAGCAGCTTGCCGCGGCTGTGCAGTTGCGTGCTGAGCTGCGACATCATCGCCGCGTAGTTGTTGGCGGACGTCCCCGGATCCGGGTACTCCCAGTCGATGTCGACACCGTCCAGGTTGTACTGGTTGACAAAGTTGATGACATTGTTGACAAAGGCGGTACGGGCGCTCGTGTTGCCGGCCAACGATTCGAACGCCGAGTCGTTGCCGTCGTTCCAGCCGCCGATCGCGATGGACACCTTGACGTTGTTGGCGTGCCCGAGGGAGACCAGCGACGACAGCTTCGACGGCTGGTCGATCGCCTGCAGCGTGCCGTTGGCGTTGGGTAGCGCGAACGCGTAGTTGATGTGGGTGAGCTTGCCGTACTGGATGCTGTTGACGTTGCCCGCCCACGACGGCATGTAGCCCACGCTCTTGAAGTTGTTCGGCAGTACGGCGGCGCTCGCCTGCGGCATCACCGCGATCGCGGTCACGATGCCGGCTGCCGCCGTGACCGCGGCGAGGCCGGCGGCGGCCCAGCGCGGCCGGGGTCGATACGATGTGGACAGTGGTGACATGCGCTTCCTTTCAGCTCGTCTGGCACCCACGAGCGCGCGCGCCGATCGCGCAACAGGCACCGAACGCAACGGGCGCCGAAACCAGGCGGCCCAGGACATGAAAAGCTTAGGAAAGTTAACTAACCAAGTCAATGGAAGCATTGAGACGTTCCGATCGGGGCGTAGCTGCGATAACTCCCGGTCAGGGTTAGGGTTTGCGGATGACCCCAGGGCAGCGCAACCAGCTCGCTACCGATGTCGCGGTCGAGGCGGGCACGGTTACCCTGAGCGCTCGGGGCGAACTCGACATGGCGACCGTGGGGTCCATGATCGATCTGGCGACACGGCACCTGACCGATGGGCCGCACACCCTGGTCGTCGACTTCGCCGGGGTGACCTTCTGTGACTCGGCCGGGGCCAACGGCCTGATCAGACTGCGCAACGCCTGCGATCGGGCCGGCTGCGAGTTCCGACTGGTCGGACTGCGGGGACACGTACGTCGGGTGCTGGTGGACCTGATGGGCCTGGGTGGCCTGCTCAATGTTCCGCCTGCGGACGCAGGCTCAACTCGAGAATGAGGCGGGTGCCGACGGTGCCTTCCTCCACGGTGACCTTGTCGCACAGTTGGCTTGCCAGCCACAACCCGCGACCGCCCAGCGCCGTGGGCGCGGGCCGGCTGGTCGGCACCGGGAAGGGCTGTTGAGGATGCCGATCCTCGATCACGGCGACCAGCCGCCATCCGCCAGCGCGCCGTATCGTCAGGTCGCCACCGCCGTGACCGTGGCTGATCGCGTTGATCAGACCTTCGTTGACGGCGTACGTGAACGACTCGGCCTGGTCCGCGTTCGCACCGGCCACCACAGCCCACCGGCGTACGGAGGCACGCAGCTCCTGAAACGTGTCGCGGTCGAACGCCTGGCGCCGAACCAGCTCGCCGTCGTCGGCGTCCATGGCAGCACCCCCTAGCCGGTGTTCTACCCGGCGATGCGTTCACCGAAGCGCGAACGGCGGTCTCAATACCTCAGCCTACGACATCGTATTCGCGACCTTCGCCGCGAAGACGAGCCTCGACGTGGCGGTACGCTTCGGACATGATCGCCGCCGAAGGTGCCGGCAACGCTGAGCGCCTCCGTCGTATCGAGACCCGGTGGCCATTGACGACGTCGAGCCCGGTGATGTGCTGAGCCCGGTACTGCGGGAGGCCGGTGTCCGCTCGCTGCTCGGTGTGCCGTTGCAGCCGCCCGCTATGTGCCGGGTCACCGTACCGGCGTGGGCGGGGACTGGTATGACGTTTTCACCCTGCCGTCCGGAGTCCTGGGCATCGTGGTCGGTGATGTGTCCGGCCACGGGCTGGCCGCCGCCGTGGTGATGGGTCGGTTGCGCAGCGCATTACGCGCCTACGCCCTGGCGCTGGCCGGGCACCTGCCGCCGATCGTCGCCACCCCCGGCGAGCCAGCCCGCGCAGGAGGCGCCCGACTACCGGATCGGCTCGGTGGTGGCTGTGGGTGAGTGCCTGGACAACGTCGCATACGAGGTAAACGGCAAGATATACCTCGACAAGTGCCTGGCCTCGATGGAGTGGTTGTTCCCGCCAGGCTGACTCCTAGTCCATTGTGGGCGAGAGCGGGGGCGGTGCCTGCTCGGCCTTCAGTTCGGCCACGGTGACGTCGCCCGCCGCCCAGTGCGTGGCCGGGACCTCGCGCAGGCAGACGCGGATGCTGGGACGCGGTGCCGCGATGGCCGACTCGACCGCGTCGGTCAGTCGACTGATGAGCTCGCGCAACTGTTGCGGGCTGCGGCCCTCCACGAGCGTGACCTCAACGAGTGGCATCTCGATAACCTCACAATGGCTCTTCATGACCTGCGGCTGCGATAAGCCCTGGCGGCCATCCGATCGTTGCACAGTTCACAGCAGTAACGCTGGCGGTTGGCCCGGGTCCGGTGTCCGCAGGGCGGGCAGGTCCCGCTCATCGAGGTCCCCGACGAGGTCGGCCAGCCGGCCCGGTCGGCCAGTCGGCGCAGCCGGTGACCTCATCACCGACGTGAGGACGGCAGCCGTTCACGAGCCGTGGCGGCCGCCAGTCCACTCCGACGCTGTTAGCGCTGTCGCAGGACGGCCGACTCCACGCGGTAGCCGACCAGGCTATACACGAGCTTGTCGACGATGTCCGCCTTCTTGTCCTTGCTCAAGAGCCCGACTTCCCGCTTCGCTGCAACAGCTTTCAGAGTCGCGACGGAGAGCGGAGCGAGGTATCTCTCCGCCTCGCCCTGGTCGTTCATCGCCTCCGTCGCCGCTATCACCTGGTCCGGATCGGGCGGCGCGGCCTTGGTGGCAGCGGGCTTCCGGCTCGCCGGAACGCGGGGGGTGCTCTGCCCCCACGGGATGATGGCCAGCCTCGCCTGGTTGTTGGCGAGTTGGGCCAGATCCTCTTCGCTCAGGTCCTGGATGAACTCGGCGATACGGTTCATCACCGTCAAGGAGTACTTCACAAGGTCGCTCATTCTGCTGCCCTTCCGCGATTGAGACTGTCAATGAACTCCGTGGTCAGCTGCCGGAGCTCCAGGCCAAGTTCCGAACCTGTTCTCTCCCGGAGCACGACCGGAACACCTTTGGGCGAGTTGTTGCCGACAAGTGTGTCGCTCTCCCGAAAGTGCGTCTTGAAAGTCGGCAGCCCGAGCAGTTGTACCTTGTTCATGTGCACCTGCTGCACCTTGATCGGACGTTTGCCGTACATCTTGACCATCGTGAAAACGACTCCCACGATGTCCGGCGCAAACTTGCTGTGCCGAGCGATCTTCAGATACTTGCGCGCATCCTTGTTGTAGGACTCGATGAAGTCGTGCACATGCCCGTACAGGTACTCGATGCCGAGCGTGGACAGATAGTCCGCCTTGGCCGGAATCAGGATGCTGTCCGCGGCCACCAGCGCAGACTGGGTCACAATGTTCAGGCTGGGTGGACAGTCGAGTAGCACGAGATCGTAGGGGGGCAGCCGGCTGTCGCTCAACCCGTGTGCCAGCGCACCCCGTACGTGGAACAAATCCTCGTCGAAACGGCTGTCGTCGCGATCCAGCCCACGGGCAAGGTCCAGATCGAGGTTCACCAGGCCGAGATGCGAGGCGATGAGGTCGACTTGACCCGTGCCCTTGAAGAACGAGTTGACGGCCTTGGGCTGGACCACGAGGTCGGCCAGACTCATGGTCGGCTGGCCGCGGACGAAACTGTCGAACCACGACTTGAGGGTGAGTCGATCGCGCAGCTGCTTTTTCCATTCCTCCAGCGGGTAGAAGCAGAATGTGAGGTTTGTCTGCTGGTCGAGGTCGATGAGTAGCACCTTCATGCCCCGCCTGGCCAATTCAGCCGCGAGGTTGGCGGTGATCGTCGTCTTGCCGACCCCACCCTTGTAGTTCATGACCGCTACCACATGCACAACCGGGCACATTACAAGGTCGTGTCACGAGTGGATATTGGCCGATGAGCCGGCCATTGGGACACCTTGGGACGAGGTGGGCGGACTGTCCACCTCCCTCGATCTCAACCAAACCGTGGATTTCTCACGAGGGCAGCGACACTACGCTCATCTGTACGGCTGGCACTCCAGCGGCGTAGCGAGCCTCACGAACGTCGTCGGCTGCGGGGGGAGGAAATCAGCATGCGGCTCGAACAGTTGACGACCGGGATGTTTGTCAACGGTGTTTTCCCGGGCGGTCCGGTTCGCCTCATTGCCGCGACGCCGATGGGGACCGACGCCTGCCGGGTGGTCTACGAGGTGGCCGACGGCGAGCTCGGTCAGCAAATCCTCATGCGGGCCAACGAGTCGCAACTATTCGTCGTCGACGAACGTCCCACGCCGTTCGACGCGGACCCCCAGGAGTTCAAACTGGCCGCGGAGGCGTTGCGCATCCAGACCGCCGCGCAGACCGATCCTATGCTGGCCGTCACGTCGAGTGACCTGGAACCGCTGCCACACCAGATCGAGGCGGTCTACGGGCACATGCTCGAACGGGTACCGCTGCGCTTCTTGCTGGCCGACGATCCGGGCGCCGGCAAAACCATCATGGCCGGGCTGCTCGTCAAGGAGTTGCATCTGCGTGGCGACCTGGACCGCTGCCTGATCGTCGCACCGGGTGGACTGGTCGAGCAGTGGCAAGACGAACTCATGGATAAATTCGGTCTCAAGTTCCATATCTTCTCCGCAGACGACATAGCCAACGCGCCCCCAGGCGAGTCCCCCTTCGAGGACCTCCCTCGCGTCATCGCTCGGATGGACCAACTCGCCCGCAGCGAGGATCTCATCGCACAGCTGGGTCGTACCACTTGGGACATGGTCGTGGTGGATGAAGCGCATCGGATGTCCGCGCGGTACGCGGCCCGGCGTGAGATCAAACCGACGAAGCGCTACAAACTCGGCATGGCGCTGCGCGAGACGGCGCAGCATTTCCTCCTCATGACAGCCACGCCGCATGCGGGAAAGGAAGAGGACTTCCAGCTCTTCCTCGCCCTGCTCGACACTGACCGCTTCGAGGGCCGATACCGCAGCGACAGCCACGCCACCGGAGCGGATCACCTGATGGTGCGCCGGATCAAAGAGGAACTGCTGACGTTCGACGGAACGCCGTTGTTCCCGCTGCGAGCCGCCTACACCGTGCCGTACCAGCTGTCGGATTCTGAAACGGAACTGTACGAACGCGTCACGGCATACGTGGGTCAGGAGTTCAACCGGGTAGACGAGTTGCAGAAGGCAAAGGACGCGCGTGGAAACACCGTAGGCTTCGCGCTCACCGTCCTACAACGACGGCTGGCGTCAAGTCCGGAAGCCATTCTCCGCTCGTTGCAACGGCGCAAGCACCGCCTCGAGCAGGCCCTTGATGACGAACTCAGCGGCAAGAAGAAGAGATCGCGACCTGTCGTCGGCACCATCGACGAGGACTCCCCCGCCGCTGAGCGAGAACAGGCCGAAGAAGAGTTCGTGGACGCGGCAACGACCTCCCGAACGCCGGAAGAGTTGGCCCGGGAGATCGCGGTTCTGAGCGAACTCGTACTACTGGCGATCAAAGTTCGGGCGTCTGCCCACGATCGCAAGTGGACGGAGCTGCGCCGGCTGCTGTTGGCCACACCCGAGATCCGAGGCCCGAACGGTGAGGTGCGCAAGCTCATCGTGTTCACCGAACACCGGGACACGCTCACCTATCTCGTGGAGCGGATCACCGAGCTGATCGGCAGCCGCGATGCTGTTGTCGCCATCCACGGCGGTGTGCAGCGGGATATCCGTCGCGCCATTCAGGTCCGGTTCACCACCGACCCCACCTGCCAGGTTCTGGTGGCCACGGATGCCGCCGGTGAGGGGCTCAACCTGCAACGAGCGCATCTCATGGTGAACTATGACCTGCCGTGGAACCCAAACCGGATCGAACAACGCTTCGGCCGTATCCACCGAATCGGTCAGACCGAGATGTGTCACCTGTGGAACCTCGTCGCCGCGAACACCCGAGAAGGTCTCGTCTTTCAGCGCCTCTTCGAGAAGATCGCCGAAATGAACAAGGCTCTGGGCGACAAAGTGTTCGATGTCCTCGGCGAGGCTTTCGACGGCCAGCCGCTGCAGGAGTTGCTCATCGAGGCCGTGCGACACGGCGAGCGGCCCGAGGTCCGGGCATACCTGACGCAGGTGATCGACAACCGTGTCGCCGATATCGCCGAGCGTCTGGTCCGGGAGAAGGCAGTCAACCCGAACCTGCTCAACATGACTGACGTCAGGAGGATCCGCAGGGACCTGGAAGAGGCGCGGGCGCGGCGTCTCCAGCCGCACTACGTCGAGGGCTTCTTCCGGGACGCCTTCAAACATGCCGGAGGCGAGCTGAAGGTCCGCGAGGCCGGCCGCTTCGAGATCTCCCATGTCCCACAGCGCATCCGCGACCGGCGTCCGGTGTCAGGACTCGTACCTCTGCGATACGAACGTATCTGCTTCGACCGCACGGCGGTGCGCCTCGGCAGCAGTGTGGTGGCACAACTCCTGTCGCCGGGACATCCGTTGCTCGACGCCCTGGTCGGTCTGACCCTCGACGACTGCGGTGAGGCGCTTACCCGGGGAACGGTGCTGGTCGACCGGCTCGACTTCACCGACGAGCCCCGCCTCATGGTCGCCATGCGAGAGGAGATCATCGACGGACTCGGCGACTCGGTCAGCAAACGCTTCGGCTACGTAGAAATCTGGCACGACGGACGCCACCAGCCGGGCGTGGCCCCGTTCCTGGACTACACCACGATGTCCATGGATGAACGGCAGCTCGTGGCTGACGTCCCCCACCAACCGTGGTTGGCGTCAGCAACCGCCACCGCGGAAACCTGGGCGACAAGTGTCGACCTGCCCGAGTGGTACGAACAGGTCAGCACCGGCCGGCGGGATTTCGTCACGCGGGCCCGTGGTCTGGTCAGTAACCGTCTCAAGCAGGAGATCTCGTACTGGGAAGAGGAAGTCGCCCGGGTCTGCGACTCGACCGAACGCGGCAGCCAACGCGCCAGCGCGATGCGGACAGCCTCCGCGGAAGTGCTGAAACTGAAGACACGTCTGGACCGGCGACTGTCCGAACTAGACGCACAGGAGCATACCCAGGTCCAGCCACCGGTCATCGCCGCAGTGGCCGTCGTCGTACCGCAGGGCCTGCTCGACGCACGCGGCGGTCGGCACAATGACCGGGTAACCGAGACACTGGGAGTCGAACTGCGCGCTCTACACGCGGTGATCGAGGCCGAACGACGACTCGGCCGAGAGCCCGAGGTGATGACGCAGAACAATGCCGGGTACGACCTCCGCTCGGTCGACGAGGACGGGCACCTCGTGCACATTGAAGTCAAGGGACGCATCCGCGGTGCGGAACAGGTCTTCATCACCAACCGCGAGGTCCGAGTGGGGCAGAACGCCGACCGGTACCGCCTGGCGCTGGTCGAGGTGAGCTCGGACTCGCCTTCGGCAGACCGAGTCCAATACCTTGACGTCCCCTTCGCCGGCATCAAGCTGACCTCGTTGGTCCACGGTGTCCAGTTGAACTGGAGCGAATTGTGGAACAGCGGGTCCGATCCCTGGTAGATCAACTCCTCCCCCTCGGCCGCTTCCGGGCGCCGGAACAGGCACCTGTCCGAGCGATCGAAAATGCTCAAGGCCTTGTCCCTGGCTGGCCAGCCGCCGAGAATGTCGTTCGACAATCCGACAAGCACGGCAGCTGACTCGCGGCATAGAAGGGTGCGGCTATGGCGGCGGGAGACTCGGCCGAGCAGGTGGCCCGGCAGCGGGAGAAGTTGGCGCTGCGGATGCTGGCCTCGTCGCGCCGGTACGAGGTTGGCGCGGTCGGCGAGCGCGAGGTGGCCGCGTCCTTACAGCCCCTGTTGGAGCTTGGGTGGACCGTCTTGGAGGACCGATCAGTTTCGATCGATTCTGCTGCGAACATCGATCTCATCGCGGTAGGACCAGGCGGAGTGGTGGTGATAGACGCCAAGAACTGGTATGTCCGCCCTCGTTTGGTCGGCACGAGGTTGATGCGGGAGGACCAGGACTGCGGCAGCGAGATCGAGCGGTTGCTCGCCGTGACCACGAAGGTGGAGTTGGCAGTGGCCGAACTCGGGATATCGCCGCTCGCGGTAACGGCGATGATGGCGTTCGCGGGACACCGGATCAACACCCGGCACCGACGTGTACGACTCATCGGCGGACGCGATGCCGCCAAGACAATCGCCGGACTGTCTTGCCGCCTGAACGCCCCGGCCGTACGGAAGATCGTCGCCCACCTGTCTGCCGCCTTTCCTCAGCACGCGAGCGCTCCTGCTGATGGCCACGGCCGGGCGGCAGCTGACGAGAGTATGACCTTGTTCGACGTGTACGAAGTCTTGGTCGAACACGAGAGGTCGGCTCGTGAGGGGCCGATCGAGGAGTGGATGACCTTCCTCCACCCAGAGCAACACGCCCTGGTTCGCCGGAACTGGAACGGGCCGGCGCGCATCAGCGGGCCAGCGGGAACCGGCAAAAGCGTGGTGGGCCTGCACCGCGCGGCGCATCTGGCCCGACGCACCGGCGGGCGCGTGCTCTTCGTGACGTTCGTCAACAGCCTGCCGCGGGTGCAGGCGAATCTGCTGGCCCGCCTTGCGCCCGATGTGGCGGGTCGGGTCGAGTTCCGCAGTCTACATTCCTGGGCCATGTCGCTACTCGCTCGGCGCCGACAGAGAGTCGAGATCGATCGGAAGGGGGCCGAAAGCTCCTTCAACCTTGCCTGGTCCCGAATGGGACGCGATCTCGGACGGCTCGACTCTCGCCTCGACTACTGGCGCGACGAGATCGGCCTGATCAAGGGCCGAGGGCTGCGCAGCCTGGACGAATACCTGCAGGTCGAACGCCACGGCCGTCGCATGCCTCTGCACGGCAGTCATCGCGAGGCGGTCTGGCGCCTGTTCAGCGAGTACCAACGGCTGTGCCAGGATCGAGGCATCGGTGACTTCGCCGATGCCCTATCGGCAGCCCTTGCGTCGGTGCGGGAGCGGCCTCTCGATGATCCATATGCCGCTGTCATCGTTGATGAGGTCCAGGATCTCAGCCTTAACGGAATCAAGCTGCTTCATGCGTTGGTGGGCGACGCTCCGAACGGCCTTCTGCTGATCGGCGACGAGCGGCAAGCTGTCTACGCCGGCGGTTACCGGCTGGCCGAGGCGGGAATCAGTGTTCGTGGAGCTCGCTCGCACGTGTTGCGCGTCAACTACCGCAACGGTCACCTGATCAACGCGGCCGGCGAGAACGTACTCGGGGGTCTTACGGTCGAAAACGTGGACGCGGGGACGCCGCTCGACGGCGCAGCGGTGGAGATCGCCAATGGGGACGGTCGCGTGGTCGACGTGGCGTTTGCCTCGCTCGCGCAGCTGCATAGCGCACTCATCGAGGCTGTCCAGGAGGTCGGAGACGCCGCAGCCAGCGCGGTCCTCTGTTGCCACAGGGCTGACGTGGCCCGTTACCGGAAGTTGTTGAGCCTCGCCGGCATACCCACCTGCGATCTTGAGACCTATCGTGGAACGCACGTGGACGCGGTCAAGGTCGGGACCTTCAAACGGTCGAAGGGACTGGAATTCAAGCATGTCTTCCTACCCAGATACGACCAGGCGCTGGTTGAAGCGAGGCGGGGCGAAGCGGCTGACGCGGACCGTCTGGAGTTGGCGACGAAACAACTACATGTCGCCGTGACCCGCCCGCGCGACACTCTTTGGCGCGCCCAGCTCCTCAGCGAAGGCAAGCGAACCAGACCCGAGAATCAGGCAATGGCGCGAAGGTAGGTCAGCACGGCGAGGACGCGGCGGTTGGTGTCGTCTGTCGGCGGCAGGTCGAGCTTGGCCAGGATGTTCCCGACGTGCTTGCCAACCGCCGCTTCTGTCACGAACAGGCGTTTGCAGATGCTCGCGTTGGAATGCCCTTCGGCGATGAGCGCCAGCACCTCACGCTCCCGAGTGGACAGACCGGCCAGCGGGTCACGAGGCCGGGCGAGCAACTGTCGTACGACCTCGGGGTCGACCACAGTGCCACCGCCGACCACCGTGCGCAGCGCGGTGATGAAGTCGGAGACGTCGACCACGCGATCCTTCAGCAGGTAGCCGACCCGCTCGCCGGTCTCCAGCAGCGCTGAGGCGTACTCGTACTGGACATACTGGCTCAGCACCACCACGGCGAGTCCGGGGTACTGACGGCGCAAGGCCACGGCGGCTCGCAGCCCTTCATCGGTGAAGCTGGGCGGCATCCGGATGTCGGTCACGACCAGGTCAGGCTGGTGTACGGCAACGGCTTCCACCAGCTCCGACGCGTCGCCGACCGCGGCCACCACGTCGAAGTCGAAGCGCGCCAGCACTCCGACGAGCCCCTCGCGCAGCAGCACACCGTCCTCGGCAAGGACGACACGCGTCACGGACGGCACGGCAACTCCACCCGCACCAGAGTAGGGCCACCCGCCGGGCTGGCCAGCAGCAGCCGCCCACCGGACGCGGCCACCCGGTCCGCCAGCCCGGTCAGGCCGCTGCCTTGGCTGGGGTCCGCCCCGCCACGTCCATCGTCACGGATCTCGAGAACGAGAAGGTCGGCCGTACCGGAGAGGATCACCTCGGCCCGGGTCGCGTCGCCGTGTCTGACCACATTGGTCAGTGCCTCGGAGGCGACGAAGTACGCCGTACTCTCGACCAGTTCGGGTGGCCGCCCGACCATACGGTCCGGACTGGTCACCGTCACCGGGATCGGTGCCCGCGCGGCCAGATCCTGCAACGCCGCGGGCAGCCCCAGTTCAACGAGCATCTGCGGGCGGATACCGTGAATGAGGTCACGCAATGCCACCATGAGTTCCTTCGCCTGCTCGTGCGCCCTGGCGAGCGGCACCGCGGCCGGCGAGTCAGCCGGTAGGTCCATCATGGCTATGCCGATCTGCAGGGTGAGGCTGGTCAGCCGGTGCTGCGCTCCGTCATGCAGGTCACGTTCGATCCGGCGGCGTTCGGCGTCGAACGCGTCCAGCAGCCTGGACCTCGATCGGTCCACCTCCCGCAGTGCCGTGGCGCCGCTGTCCCCCAACAACCCCCGTGCCGCCGCGACCTGTCCGGCGGCGACCAGTCCGACCAGATACGCCAGCACCGGCACCAAGGCGATCCCGATCAGGGCGTACGGCATGGCCTGCCCGGCGGTCGAAACCTGGCTGAACCCGATGGCGACCTGCCGCGCGCCGTTCCCGACCAGCAACGGGCTGACCAGAAACACGATGTCCAGGAAGACCAGAAACAACACCATGCCGTACACGACCGGCACCACAACGGCCAGAATGAACACGTAGCCGAGTTCCCGCCAGGTGGCGGATTCGCTGTACCGGGTGCGCAGCCAGCTCCCCAGCCCGCCGGACACCAGCCGGTGGGAAGACACCGGCGGACGTGGGTCCATGATGGACAGTCGGCGGCGCTCCGCCGCGGCGAGTGGCACAGCCACGAGCGGCCCGAGGACCGCGACGAACACCAGGCTGACAACCATGAGTACCACGATCGGCGCGTTTGGGACAACGCCGTCACGAGCGCGGCTGGTCGCCACCAACCAGGGCAGGCCGAGCACGAACAGCCCAACGATGACCGGCGCGGCAACGGGGACCGTCGTGAGCAGGTATGCCGCGGAGCGCCAAGGCCAGGCGGAGACAAGAAAACGCGGAGAGGTGAGAGCCGTCAGCGGGTTGCGGGAGTGATCAGTAGCCACCGGCCCACCGTAGTCAGCGCCACCCTTGTGCCCCCAGCCCACGAGCACTACTTCTCCGGTATACCCAGCCCTACCCGTCGGGAAGATCCCACAGCCGGACCGGGCCGTCGTCGGTGTCCATCGCCGCAACCGTCCGGCCGTCCGGGCTGAACTGCAGGTTGGGGGTAACCGAGGCGAGGCCGCCACGTTGTTCGATCACCGTGCCCGAGGTTGAGGAACCCGAAGTTCCAGAACGCGGGACCTTTCGCCGTGAGCGCCGGTGCCCGGTAGAGCGACTCGTCCGGTATCGGCGCCTCGGTCAGGACGAGCTTGCTGACCTCGTCGCGGTATGCGGCGGCGTAGGCGAAGGCCACCATGGTTCCTATGTCGTGCCCGACGACAGTGACCTCGCCGGCTAGGCCGAGGCTGGTGAGCAGGCCATGCATGTCGGCGGCGAGGGTCTTCTTGTCGTAGCCGCACTCCGGAGCGTCGCTGCCGCCGGCCCCGCGCAGATCGGCCGCGACGACGGTGAAATGCCGCGCCAGTTCAGGCAGCAGCTTGCGCCACATGTACCAGGTCTGCGGGTAGCCGTGCAGCAGGAGCAGCGTCGGCCCCTCGCCACCGCGGACATAGTTGATCGCGACGTCACCAACCTGCGTCCTGCGCTCAACGTACCCGGCCGGGATCCGCTCGTTCACCCCCCGTACGCTGGCACACTCCCCCGTCCTGGTGATCCAGTCGCGCCCCCGATACACCCCAAAGTGGACATGATCATTGCGGGGCCTGATTCGGGATCGAGGCGGCGAAGCCGGCAAGGAGAGCCGAGACCGCGTAGTCGAAGCGTTCCAGGTCGTCGACTCCCGCGCCGGTCTGTGCGGCGGATACCACCAGGGGATAGCCCGCAGCAGCTGATCGCCGAGGGTGACACCGTGGTGGCCCGGCTCCTGGTGCGGGGGACACACACACCGGTTACCACCCGCGCATGCCCGCCCCGACCGGTCGATCCTGCGAGGTCGAGCAGATCTGGATCCTGACCGTCCGCACCGGCAGGATCGCGGAGATCCGGGCCGTGTCCGACCGGTTGGGTATGTTCCTACAGCTGGGCTGGGACTGGCCCACTGTGGACTGACTCGCTGTGGACTGACTCAGCGGTCAGTCTTGCGGATCACGTGTTTGAGTCCGGACCACTGATCGTCGATCGCACACACCTTGACATCCACTCGGCCGTGACTGAGTGCGAACTCCCGCAGCATATTCTCGGACAGGTCGGTCTGCCTCCCCGAGGACCGCTTCGGCCAGGCGATCCACAATGCTCCGGCCGGTGTGGTCAGCGGATGCAGCACCGGCCAACGCGAGATCAGCTGTTGCAGATCAGGGCAGAAACTCAGGATCACGTCGTACGGGGCAGTGTGGGTTTGCACCCCTTCGGGCAGGTCGGGGATGACGAACCCCGCTGGCGCGCCGTCCACCATAAGCCTGCTGCCGCTGACGATGCCCAGCTTGCGAGCCAACGCAGTGCCCGAATACCCCGCCACAGCCGCCATCCTACGTTGCAGACAAAAGGTCAGGAGATACAGACGCTGGTCGTGGCCCGGGAGGTTGCCTTGAGCAGGTGTCGGAAATCGGGGTAGCGAACCGTTGGCTATTTAGAGATACATTGATGATCCTCCGCGGTCGTCGACCGCCGTCATCAATGATACGGGGATCCCATGCAACCGTCTGGTTCAGACACACAAGCCGTGCCGACGATGCCGGCGGCGTCGCCGGTGCGTCGCCGCTGGGTCCGGTGGACCGTCATCGGCGGTGTGTCGCTGCTGCTCCTGCTGGTAGTGGCTACCGCCGGCATCGGCTACTACTTCTCCAGCGTACTGCTCAAAGTGGACAATTCGACCAGCCACGACCTGACGGTCGTGTCCGTCAACGGCAACCAGGTCGTGCTGCCCCGGGACGCGTCGACCGAACTGCCATCGGTGCAGGCTCTGGAATGGGACGGCGGCCGCGCGATCCTGTCCGCCAGCGTACGAGTGGACGGCGACAACGTCGTGCGCACCATCGACACCCCGGTGAGTGGGAAGCTCCAGGCAGGGCAACAGGTGACTGTGGACACCCGCGTCTACGGTGGCGATCCCCGCACCGCGCGTTCGCTGGAGTTCGAGAACGTCACCATGAAGAGCGAACTCGGCGATCTTCCCGCCTGGTACGTACCACCGGCCGCCGGCAAGACCTCCAGTACCTGGGTGATCGCGGTCCACGGCTACGCCGCGTCGCGTACGGAAACACTGCGCGTACTGCCGATCATCGCCGAAGCGGGATTACCCACCCTCGCCATCACGTACCGCAACGATGTCGGCGCACCCATGAGTGCGGACGGCTACTACCACCTCGGCGACACTGAATGGCGGGACGTGCAGTCCGCGATCGAGTACGCCCGGGGCAAAGGCGCCACCAGTGTGGTGCTGTATGGATGGTCGATGGGGGGTGCCCTGTCGATGACCGCGCTACGGCGAATGGCACCGGCCGAAGCCAGCATGGTCAAGGGCGTCGTGATGGACAGTGGGAACTTCGACTGGACCGCGATCCTGGACTACCAGGCCTCGCAACGCGGCCTGCCCGGCTTCGTCACCTGGACGGCGGAGCGCATCATCGAGTGGCGGGCCTCATTGTCACTCGACGACCTCGACCAGGTCCCCTACGCGCGGGACCTGAAGGTGCCGATGCTGGTGTTCATCGATCACGACGACAAGACCGTCCCGAACCAGCCGGCGATCGACTTCGCGCAGGCCCGGCCGGATCTGGTCACGCTCGTCCAGACCGACGGCGGCAGTCACACCGGCTCCTGGAATGCCGGCCCCGAGGCGTACGCCGCAGCCGTGAAGAAGTACCTGGCCCAGCTCAGCTGACCGACCACGCCATCGCGCCCGGTCGGGGCCTTGCATTACCCTCGACCGGTGCCGATCAACTCGTCCGAGATCACGCCGAAGATCGTCGATTCAGTGGGTGCCGTCGTCGAGGCGGTCATGGCTGCCACGGCCGTACATGGACGCCCCCTGTGGTACCGGGGCCAGCAGCAGGTCGATTGGGACGTGCAGGCCTCGATCCACCGCGACTACACCGCCGCCGACGAGCGCAACTTCACCAACCGGTTCCGGTCCCGGGCCGGCATGCGCTACCAGAACACGCCATCGCATGGGAACCAGGCCGCGTGGCTGAGCCTCATGCAGCACTACGGCCTGCCCACCCGCCTGGTCGACTGGACAAGGTCGCCCCTGGTCGCCGCGTACTTCGCAGTGGAACCGCACATCACCGACAGCCGCGCCACGCCGCCGCAGGCCGATGCGGTCATCTGGATCCTGCGCCCACAGGCGCTCAACCAGGTCAAGGGTGGCACGGATGTGACTCCGTCCATCAATGGCGAAATCTGCCGCCCGCTGCTGTCTCCGGCCTTCGACCACGAGGCTGCGGAGCGGGGGCTGGTGCGGGCGGTGATGGGATCCGAAACCGACCTGCGCTTGTTCGTCCAGCAAGGGTGCTTCACCATCCACAGTGATCGGACGCCACTCAACCAGATGGAGGGCCACGCACAGTTCCTCGACGCCCTGGTGATCCCCGCCGCCCACATCCAGCGGATGGCCGATGAGCTGGACGTCTGTAGTTTCCGCCAGGGCGACATCTTCCCCGACCTGGGCCACCTCGCCGCCGAACTACAGGAGACCCGCCGCCCGCCCGGATCCTGACCGTCGACCGTAGACTCGCCGGCATGGGCATGACGTTCGGGTTACTCGGCACCGGATACTGGGCCGAGCATGCCCATGCCGCCGGGCTGGCCACGGCGCCGGAAGCAACGTTCGCAAACGGGCCCTGCGGGGTGCCGCTGCCACCGGCGGCTGGCACAGCGGTGACACAGAACCGCTCCCGAGCACGGGGGCCGGCGAAGGTCAGGTGAAGGCGGGGACAGGGGCGAGCAGCGACTGGCGATACTGGGCGGCCATCCGGACGGGCGCATTCGCCATGGCGTACCCGTCGTACTGGTTCAGCCGCTGCACGATCTCGAAGAACAGCCGGCGACCGAGCGTGGCGGTGTAGAAGTGGAAGAACTCACCACCCTGGCCGTCGCAGTCGTACAAGATGGACAGCTCGCGCATCGCCTCGATCAGCGAGCGATCGAGCGACGTACGCCCGGCGAGGTCCTGGTAGTAGTTGCCCGGGATCCGCAGCATCGGCAGGTTGTCCGCACGCATCCGTACGGCGATGGTGAATACATCCATAGTGGAGAATGCGACGTGCTGGAACCCGGCCGTCTCCGGCAGTGTGCCGATAGCCAGGGCGGGTGTGTTCAACACCAGCCGAACCTGGCCGCTGTCGTTGGCGACCGCGCGGCTACGCACCAGTCCGTACGGGTCGGAGATCTCACCGCTGTGGGTGCAGCGCAACCCGAGCACGGACTGATAGAACAGTGCCGCCTCGTCGAAGGACAGGCCGGGTTGCGACAATCCAACGTGGTCAATATCGAACAGACCACCTGTCGACGACGGGTCCGCGTCATCCCCGCACCGCTCGAAGTCGGCCAGCCAGCTCTCCGGCGACATGTCCGTCCGGCAGAAGAATAGCGACGTGCCGTCAGGCGCCTCGGTGGCGAACAGGTCCGCCTCACCGGGACCGTACCGTCGCGGCACCCGCGGCGCGAGCAGCATCTGGGCCCGCCGGCATGAACGGGCCGGATTGTCACTCTCGACGGCTATCGCGGAGATCGCCGCTTCGCCGCGGGGCCAGCCGGAACTGGCCGGCAGGGTCCGGTTGAGCAGCACCCGCGCCTGCCCCTGCTGCCACAACTGGACTGGCTTGGACCGATGCCGGCCGACGTGGGCAAATCCCATGCCACGCAACAGGTGCTCAGCGCCGGATTCGACCGTGGGATCGATGGTCAGCTCCACAAAGGAGTATCCGGTCAGCGGCACCGCGGCCGGTGGCGTGCAGGGGTCCCGCACGATCAGCTCGGCCTGGCCGTCGTTTCCCAGCGCCGGCAGGTGACGGCCTCCTATTGACTCCTCCAACGCGATCAACGATCGCAGCGCGTCAGTCGCGGTCCGGCCGGCATCGGCCTGCCGGAGCACATCGTTGAACACTTCCAGCGACAACGGGCCGTCGTAGCCCGCGGCGAGCACCCTGCTGAGAAACGACGGCAGGTCGAAGTTGCCCTGTCCCGGAAAGCACCGGTGGTGGCGACTCCATTGGCGTACGTCCAAACGCATGCACGGTGCATCGGCCAACTGGACATAGAAGATCTTCGACCCCGGAATATCGCCGATCGCGGACAGGTCATCTTCCCGGGACAGTACGTGGAAGCTGTCCAGGCAGATGCCCAGGTATGGATGGTCCGCCGCGGCGACGATCTTCCACGCGTGGTGGTAGTCGTACACATACCGCCCCCAGGCCAGCGCCTCGTAGGCCACCCTGATCCCGTACGGGGCGGCGAGGTCTGCCAGCTGCCGCAACTGTTGCGCGGCGAGCACGTCGTCATCGACCGCCATCGCAGACACCGTGGAGCAGAGCAGGACGGTGTCGATGCCCAACTGCGACATGATCTCGAACTTGCTCTCGGCCCGTCGCAGGTTGGCCGCGAAAAGCTCATCCCGCACACACTCGATGTCACGCAGTGGCTGGTAGAGCTCCAACCGCAGTCCGAGATCCGCGGCTCGCTGGCGGATCTGCGCCGGAGTCAGGGCGCAACTGATCAGATCGCTTTCGAACAACTCCACCCCGTCGAAACCGACCTGGGCGGCTACAGACAGTTTCTCTTCCAGAGTTCCGCTCAATGAGACAGTGGCAATGGACTTACGCACGACGGCTCCACCCTCCCCTATGGCCCGGCACTTCACGGTCACCAAAGGTGAGTCCGCAACATGTTCAACGCTGAAGTCACGTCCGCGGCGAGGCGGCATACCGACAGGTCAGGGGCCGATGGTCGGACAACGTGTGCGTTCACGGGCGACGCCGGAAGGTAACCTGACCGTCACGGCGGACATACACATGCACGCCCACGCATTGCGTGGCAACCGACGGTATACAACCCTGACTGTCTGCGGCGCGTCAGCCAGCCGCGGATGCGGGGCCCGAGGCCACCGGAGTCGGTCCAGACCATCGCCCGTCGCCGTACCAGGCCCGCTGGATGGTGCCGTTCACGTCGAACCAGAAGACGTCCACCTCACTGCCCCGGGTCACCGCCGACGGGGCGGAGGCGAGTCCGGACGGGGCGAAGTTCAGCGGGCCGTACCAGTTTCCCAACCAGTAGGCCTCCTTGAGTTTGCCGTCCGTGCCGCGCCAGAAGACATCGCGCTCCCCGCTCGGGCGTACGTTGACCGTTGGCGCGGTGCCGATCACACCCACGTCTATCCGGCTCGGTCCGGTCCAGACGCGGTTGGCGTACAGTGCCTGCCAGAGCCCTCCGTCGGCGCCCTGCCAGTAGACGCTCTGGGCACCGCTCGCGTTCGCGGCCGCGGCGGGACCGGAACCGAGCGGGCCCATGCCCAATGTGATCGGGCCATGCCAGCTCTGGTTGGCCCAGTAGAACTCCCGCAGGCTCCCGTCGGCTCCGCGCCAGTACACGTCGACTTCCGTACCCCAGGCCGTGGCGGCCGGTGCGGACGTGAGTGGACCGACGCCGAGGTCCAACGGTCCCAGCCATCGGCCGTTGGCGTAGAACGCCTCCCAGAGACCGCCGTTCGCACCGCGCCAGAACACATCGATCTCACCGCTCGCCTGCACGGCAACGGTCGGTGCCGAGCCCAGCGGCCCCATGCCCAGGTCGACCGGGCCCCACCACCGGCCACCCGAGAACCAGCTCTGCACCAGTCCGCCGTTCGAGCCCCGCCAGAACACGTACAGGTCACCGTTGCGCTCGGCCCCCACCGCCAGCGCCGTGCCGTCCGTCGGGAACGAGTTGGGGCCGGACAGATCGCGGAAGTGGATGAAGTTGTCCGGCCAGGCCGGCGAGTTGCGGGCTATCCGCCACCGCTCGGTGTAGTTGGCGCCGAAGTTGTCCGCGGTCACCTCAATGAACGTCGACGTAACAACGTCCACGTAGGACACATGGCCAGTCGAGCCGTTCCACTGCGCGGCAGCGCCGACCGCCGCCGTCTGGTCCACCGGGATGCCGTGTGCGGCCGCGGTGGTGTCCCAGTTGATGGCGTTGTCGGACCACCCCGGATCGGGAAGCCCGTTCATGGCCAGCCGGTAGGCGACGTACAGCGTGCAGTTGTGATACCCGTACGAGTTGCGGCTCGAGTAGGCTGCGCCGTACTTGGCACCCCACCAGCCAGTGCTCTGCCCGGCATACCCGCCAGCGGTACAGCCGTACCCCGGATCGGGTCCACACAGGCGGGTCACCCCGGCGATGCTGCTCCACGGAAGTGGATGCGTGCTCGACGATGGTGCCGCCTGAGCGGGTGACAACGGTAGCAACACCAGGCCTGCCACCACACCGACGGTCACCTTCAGCGCCTGCCGCTGACTGTGGGCCAGCCACTTCACCAACGCTGCGTGCATGTCTGTCCCCTCGGGTACGGCGATCCTTCCCGCATCACGATCGTAAAGAGCCTCGGCGGCGATGTCCGTCAGACGTTGCGGGTTCAGCCCAGCACTCCTCGCGGCAACCAGTCAGGGGGCGAACGCATGGACGCACCTGCCTGAGCCGGCAGGTCAGCCTCATCGGGATTGGCAGAGTGAGGGCTATCACGTCCCTCCCGGTAGGGCTGGTTTCGATAAACTCGGCCACGTCGCGGTCGAGAACGCACCCGGCGCCCTCTGACCCGCAAGCGAAGCGGGCGAGTGCGAGCGATGCTCCGTTGGTGCACCCGATGGGGCGGGTGGGTGAGACCGTGTACGGAGGGTGCGGGAATGACCGCGGCGGCCAAACCGTTCTCGACTGCTGTTCGAGTCGCAGAGAGAGGCAAACATGTCCACACCACTTGAGTTCGCGGTCGACACATTCGGTGACGTCACCATCGACGCCGATGGTAACCGCCTGCCGTATGCGCAGGTCATTCGCAACGTCGTCGACGAGGCTGTGTTGGCCGACAGCGTGGGCATCGACGCTTTCGGCGTCGGCGAGCACCACCGTGACGACTTCGCCATCTCGGCCCCGGAGATCGTGCTGGCCGCCATCGCCGGACGCACCGAACGGATCCGGTTGGCTACCGCAGTCACCGTGCTCAGCTCAGATGACCCTGTACGGGTGTTTGAACGATTCGCCACAGTGGATGCTGTGTCACGCGGCCGCGCGGAGATCATTGCGGGCCGCGGCTCGTTCACCGAGTCGTTTCCGCTGTTCGGCTACGACCTCGAACAGTACGAGCAGCTGTTCGAAGAGAAGCTCGACCTGCTCGCACAGTTGCTCGACGAGGGTGCGGTGACCTGGAAGGGCCAGTTGCGCCCCGGGCTGACCGACCAGCAGGTGTTCCCGAAGACGGAGTCCGGACGGATACGCACGTGGATAGGCGTAGGCGGCAGTCCCCAGTCCGTGGTGCGGGCCGCGCAGTACCAGATGCCGCTGATGCTCGCGATCATCGGGGGTCAACCCGAACGCTTTGCACCCTTTGTTGACCTGTACCACCGGGCGCTGACGGAATTCGGCCTCGAGCAGTTGCCGGTCGGCGTGCACTCACCCGGACATATCGCCGAGACCGATGCCCAGGCCCGTGAGGAACTGTGGCCACATTACCGAGCACTGCACGACCGGATCGGCCGGGAGCGTGGGTGGGGCCCGACGACCCGCAACCGGTTCGACGCCGAGGCGGACGAGGGCTCGTTGTACGTCGGCTCGCCCGAAACGGTGGCTGCGAAGATCGCCAGAACGGTGTCCACGCTCGGCATCGACCGGTTCGAGTTGAAGTACAGTTCCGCCACCCTGCCGCACGAGAAGATGATGACAAGCCTGCGCCTCTACGGCGAGGAGGTCGTGCCCCGGGTGAAGCAACTGCTGGAGCGGTAAGCACCGCGAGCAGCACACACTGCGCGGCGAGCCCGGCACCGTATCGTGTATCCGTGTGTCCGGTTCGGACGCCGCGTATCGTTACGGCGTCCACCTGTGGCACGGCACGTGCGTACGAGTGGTTCACGCAGCCGGGAAGGACGTCCATGGCGTTTCGTGGTCGAGCGTTCTGGCTCGCGTCCCCCGGCCACGGCGAGATCCGCACCGTCACCGTGGATCCGCCCGGTGTCGACGAGGTGCTGGTGCGCACCCTGTACTCCGGTGTGAGCCGTGGGACGGAGACCCTCGTCTTCCGCGGCGGCGTGCCAACCAGCCAGTACGACCGGATGCGCGCCCCCTACCAGGATGGCGACTTTCCGTATCCGGTCAAGTACGGGTATCTGAATGTCGGGGTGGTCGAAGCGGGACCAGCCGCGTTGCTCGGCCGTACCGTCTTCTGCCTCTATCCACATCAGACACACTATGTGGTTGTCGCCTCGGCGGTCACGGTGGTTCCGGCGGCGGTGCCACCGGCCAGGGCGGTGCTCGCCGGCACCGTGGAGACCGCGCTGAACGCGCTGTGGGACGCCGCACCGCTGGTCGGCGACCGGATCGCGGTGGTCGGCGCCGGCATGGTGGGATGCGCCGTCGCGGCTGTGGCGGCCAGGATCCCCGGGGTACGGCTGCAACTGGTCGACGTCGACGCGCGGCGCGCGGTTGTCGCCGAAGCGCTCGGCGTCGACTTCGCCCTACCCGAGGACGCGCTCGGGCAGTGCGACGTTGTCCTACACGCCAGCGCAAGCTCCGAAGGGCTCGCCCGGTCGCTGGAACTGCTGGCCGCGGAGGGTACCGTCATCGAGCTCAGTTGGTACGGCGATCGCCCGGTCCATGTGCCACTCGGTGAGGACTTCCATTCCCGTCGGCTGGCGGTACGCGCGAGCCAGGTGGGCACCGTGTCGCCGCGCATGCATGGGCGCCGGACGTTCGCGGACCGGCTGACGCTGGCGCTGGATCTGTTGACCAGTCCGGCTTTCGACGCGCTGGTCAGTGAGGAATGTGAGTTTGACGAACTACCGGAGGTCATGCGCCGACTCACCAGTGGTGAGCTTCCCGCGTTGTGTCAGCTTGTCAAATACCCATCTGAAAGGTAAGCCCTTGTTCAGCGTCACCGTCCGCAACCACATGATGATTGCCCACAGCTTCCGCGGCGAGATCTTCGGACCGGCCCAGCGGCTGCACGGGGCGACCTTCGTCGTCGACGCGACGTTCCGCCGTTTCGAACTGGACGAGGACAATATTGTGGTCGACATCGGCCGGGCCACCGAGGAACTGTCCGATGTGGTGGGCGAATTCAACTATCGCAACCTCGACGACGAACCGGCGTTCGCGGGGGTCAACACGACCACCGAGATCCTGTGCCGGGCCATCGCCGATCGGCTGGCCCAGCGGGTGAACGCCGGTAGACTGGGCGAGTCAGCGCGTGGACTGGCCGGCATCACGGTCACCCTGCACGAGTCGCACATCGCCTGGGCGAGCTATGACCTGCCGCTGCGGTCGCGACCCCGTCCGGCCGGTGCGGTCGGTAGCGAACCTATGTGGAGTGAGCCACCGCGGTGAAGGAACCTACCGAGCGATCCCTGCGGGTCCACGCCAGCACCACCGCGTACGTGGTGGTGCCAGGCAACATAGACGATCCAGCCGCGGTCAGTGGCGGCAACAACTATGACCGCCGGGTCTGCCGGGAGCTGGCCGGCTCGGGTTGGCGGCTGACCGAACTCGCCGCTGCCGGGACCTGGCCCCGGCCCGGTCCCGCCGAACACGCGGAGCTGGCCGGCGTCCTCGCCGCCATACCCGACAACGCCCTCGTGATGCTCGACGGACTCGTGGCCTGTGCGGTACCTGACATCGTGGTGCCCGAGTCCCGCCGGCTCCGCCTGGTCGTCCTGGTGCACCTGCCACTCGCCGACGAAACCGGTCTCAGCACCGACGAGGCGGCCAGCCTGCAACGGCTGGAGCGGGAAACCCTGCGGGCCGCGACCGCCGTCATCGCGACCAGCACACGCACCGGACGCCGGCTGGTCGAGCTCCACGGCATCTCGCCCGCCCGGGTTCAGGTCGTCGCCCCGGGCGTCGATCCGGCACCACTCGCGCCGGGTACGGACGGCGCTTCGCATTTGTTGTGTGTGGCCGCGGTGACCCCGCGCAAGGGCCATGACACACTCATCGAAGCACTATCGACCATAGTGGACCGATCGTGGACCTGCGTCTGCGTCGGTGGATTGGACCGCGCACCGCAATTCGTCGACGGGCTGCGCCGGTCGATCGGCGCGCACCACCTGGCTGACCGGGTGCGGCTCGCCGGCACCCGGCTCGGCGAGGATCTGCAAGCCTGTTACCACAATGCTGACCTCGTCGTGCTCGCCTCGCGGGCCGAGCCGTACGGCATGGTGGTGACCGAGGCACTGGCGCGGGGCATTGCGGTGCTCGCCTCCGCGGTGGACGGCATACCGGAGGCCCTCGGGCGCTCACCCGACGGCAGCATTCCGGGCATTCTGGTTCCGCCTGGGGATCCGGCGGCCCTGGCCAGGGCAATCCGGCGCTGGCTGACCGAACCCGAACTGCGACAGCACCTGCGCGTCGCGGCCCATCAACGCCGGGCCACGCTGACCGATTGGCAGGTCACCGCCGGCGCGACGGCCGACGCGCTGCGACGAATAGAGCTGGGCCGAATCCCTCGGAGCGCCGCATGAGCGTCGACGACATTCCCCGCTACAGCACCTCCTGGCTGGGCCTGCGGGAGACGGCCGACGGTGACGCCCGTTGCGTCGAACACCTCGAACGGCTGCGCGACCACCTGACCACCGCCGGTCAACCGGTGATGCACGATCTGGGCTGTGGTACCGGCTCGATGGCGCGGTGGGTGGCCCGTCAGCTGCCCGTCCCACAACACTGGATCATGCACGACCGCGATCCTGAACTGCTCGAACACGCCGCTGCCCAGCTCGTCGGCGCGGCCGCCCACGGTGCCCCGCTGACGGTGCAGACCCGGTTGGGCGACGTCACCGCGCTGACCGCCCAAGATCTTCAGGGCGCCCGTCTGATCACCGCGTCGGCGCTGCTGGACCTGCTCACCGCGGACGAGGTGCGAGCACTGGCCGCGGCCTGCGTCGGGGCGGGCGCACCGGTGCTGTTCGCGCTGTCTGTGCGAGGCGTGGTCGAGTTGGATCCGGTCGACCCCCTCGACGCTGTCATCGCCACCGCGTTCAACGCCCACCAGCGCCGTACCGCCGGCGGCCGGCGCCTGCTCGGGCCGGACGCCGTCGACGCAACGGTCGAGGCATTCGAACGGCTCAACAGCGAGGTGCTCGTCCGGCCGAGCCATTGGCACCTCGGTGCGGACGACTCCGCCCTGACGATGCATTGGCTGCGGGGTTGGGTGGAGGCGGCCGTTGAACAGGAGCCGGAGATGGCCACGCCCGCATACGCCTACCTACAACGACGGCTGGCGGCCGCGGAGACAGGCGGACTGCAGGTGGTGGTACATCACAGCGATCTGCTCGCCTGGTGAACCGTCCCCCGGGCCGCCGGGTTGCGGGCGCCGGGCTGCGCATGCTCGTACGGCTGCGCATGCTCGTACGTCAGCCGGTGCCGAACCGCTCCGAGAGTGCGTAGCGCAGCAACACGACATCTCCGATCTGCTGAACCTCGGCCAGTTGCGCGCGCCGAGCAGGTCCCCACGGAAAACTGCCGTCGGAGACGAACCGCGGCGCGCGCGAGTCGCCCACAAACAACGGTGCGATCACCAGATGCAACTCGTCCGCGAGATCGGCCGTGAGGAACTGCGTGTGCACCCTCCCGCCGCCTTCCACCATCAGCCGGCCCACGCCACGGTCGTGCAGGTCCGCCATCAGCCGACAGAGGTCCACCGGTTCGCCGCAATCCACCACCGTCGCCACGTGCCCGAGCCGCGACCGCGTCTCGGTGAGGCAGGAACTGGCGCAATAGACCAACTTCTCGATGTCGCCGGTGACAAAGAACCGCGCGGTGGGATCGAGTTCGCCGCCGCCGGTCAGCGTCACCTTCACCGGTGTAGGCCGCAGGCCGCGGGCGATCCGCTCGGCTTGACGCGCCTCGGACCGCACCAGCAGCCTGGGATTGTCCAGGCGGACGGTGGTTGCGCCCACCAGGATCGCGTCGCAGCCGGCCCGCACCGCGTCGACCCGATCGAAGTCCGCGTCGTTGGACAGCAGCAGGCGCTTGTCGCCGGCACTGTCCACGTACCCATCCATCGACATGCCGCAGCTGAGTAGTACGTACGGTCGCTCCACCACGGACGAAGCCTCCCTGTCAGTTCGAGAATAGCCCCTTTCCGACGCGCCACCCGTTCACGCAACAGCGGATGCATTCGAGCTATGGTCATTTGTGACGTACAGGGAGTACCCATGTCCCAGATCTCGCCCGAGGTATCCACCACCGTCGCGCCGGCCACGGTACGAACGCAGGTGACCGTGCCGCTGCGTTTCCCGGACGGATACAGCACAACCGCACGAGTATTCACATTCGACGGATTGGCCGACGGCAAGGAACATCTTGCCTTCGGCCTGGGTGACTGGCGCGGCCGCGGTCGCGCCGGCGCAGCGACACGGCTGGTGCGCCCACACAGCGAATGCCTGACCAGTGATGTGTTCGGCAGCCAGCGATGCGACTGCGGGCCGCAGCTACGCGAAGCGGTGCAACGCATCGCCGAGGCGGGCGGGTTCCTGCTCTACCTGAGGCAGGAGGGCCGGGGCATCGGGTTGTACGCGAAGCTCGACGCCTACGCCCTGCAGGACGCCGGGCTGGACACGTTCCAGGCCAATGTGGCGTTGGGCCACCGCGAGGACGAGCGCGAATACACCGCGGCGGCCCAGATGCTGCTGGCGTTGGGCGCGGACCGCATCGCGTTGCTGAGCAACAACCCCGACAAGGCCCGACAGCTGTCCGAACTCGGGGTGAGCATCACCGAGCGGATTCCTACCGGCGTACACCTATCGCCGTCGAACCTGAAGTACCTGACGGCCAAAGCCAACCATGCCGGGCACACCATCGCCCTGCCGGCCACCGATTGAGTCTTTTGTAGACACTCGCGGCCCCGCTTCTCCCCATCCATCGACATTCACGTTCGGCACGGCCGTCGCTCGGCGAGGCTGACGCCGATGCAGTGGCGCGCTCGGATACTCTGACACCTCGCGGGACAGGGGGCGGCGTTGGAGCTCTCGGGCGACCTCCTCGCCCGCGCCACCGCCGCCAGCGACGACGAGCCGGAAGTGGGAAGCTCCACAGGGCCGACCGAGCGCCTTCTCGATCGCGTTTCTCCTATGTGGACTGCCAAGATTGGGGCTTGTGAGGCATCGATGGGACTGGTAGGCTTTCGAACATGGGTGCTGGTGAGCGATCGGAGACGGTGACATCACCGGAGCCCGCGCCTTCGCCTGGTGTTGTTTTGCTCGGTGACGCGATTTCGGTGTTGCGGTCGGAGTGGGCGTCGACGTTCTCGGACGTGTCGCGATTGACGTCGCTGCGGGAATTGTGGCCGCAGGTGTGTGCCCTGTCCGCGCATGTGACCGAACGGATCGGTGACATTCACGTCGCCGGTGCGGCCACCGCTGACGCGTTCGCGTCGACTACCGCGCTTCTTCGGGCCCGGCTGCGGATGAGTGGCGGGGAAGCGGGCAAGTTCATCCGGGTTGCGGTCGGGCTACGTAAGCTGCGCGCGGTGACCGCCGCGTTCGCGGAGGGGCGCATCTCGCTAGAGCACGCCGACGCGATCTGTCACGTCGCGGCCGACCTGGGTGACGCGGCCATGGCTGACGGACAACTCGAACAGGTCCTGCTCGAGTACGCACTGGTCAAGAACTCCACCGACGTGCGGCAACTCGGCCGGATGATCAAATCGCATATCATCAGCAAGGAAAGCGCCGAAGAACGCCAGGTCCGCATGTACGAAGGACGGTGGCTACAGTCAGCTACCACGTTCGACGGCATGGTCCACCTGGAAGCAATGCTCGACCCGATCACCGGCGCCGCCGTGCAGGCCGCGCTCGCCGCCTACATGCCCGGCCCGGACAAAGACCGTAGCCGCACGCCGCGGCAACGACGCGCTGACGCCCTGGCGGACATCGTCACGGTCGCGTTGGCCAACAAGGACCGATCCCTGACCGGCGACGAGAAACCCCACGTGACCGTCACCATTCCCCTCGACACCCTCCTCCACGGCCACCCGACGGTCGCCAACACCGACAGCGGCACCGGCGACACCGCAGATACCGGCCTCACCGGAGATACCGTCCTCACCGGAGATACCGGAGACGGTAGGGGCGACGGTGACGGGCGACCGCCCGGTACGGATACTGGTCGCGGCCAGGCACGCGCCGGCGATGGGCGCGGCCAGACCGGCGAGCGGGCCGGAAACCAGACCGTCAACAAGGCTGATAACAAGACTGGCAACAACGCTGGCGATCCTGGCGGGAGACGGCGGCTGCATCACCACCCGCCGCCAGGCGGCGAGCCGGTCAACACCAGCACCAACACCAGCGCCAGTGCTTGGGACCTTGCCATGGCACGACAGCAGGCGCAGCACGCCCTCCGGCGACAACACAACGGCAACCAAGCCGAAATCACCCGGGCCTACCTCGCCGACTACCTCAAACCCGGGACCATACCCGTGCTCGGCACCAGCCGCGAACCCATCAGCCCCGAAGCGGCACGACGCCTCGCCTGCGACGCGAAGATCATCCCCATCGTCCTCGGCACCCGCAGCGAACCCCTCGACATCGGACGCGCCTCCCGCACCGTACCCCTACCGATGCGCCGCGCCATCGAGTTCCGCGATGTCCACTGTAGATTCCCCGGCTGCGACCGGCCCGCGAAGTGGTGCGAAGCGCACCACGTCAGGTTCTGGGTCCGCGACGAAGGCCCCACCGAGATCAACAACCTCGTCCTGACGTGCAAGTTCCACCACGTCGTCGTCCACGAGTACGGCTGGAACCTCACCTTCGACCCGGTCACCAACACCGTCCGCGTCACCCGACCCGACGGCACTCCCCACGACCTTGTGTCCACATGCGATGGAGCCGCCTGAGCCGGCGTGATCTCTGACGCACCGCCAGATATTCGACTGGTGGGACAGTGCCGGGCCGCGGCGCACCCGTCGGGTTGACGGGACGCCGCGGCTTACCAGGCCGCGTTGTCAGCCCTTGGCAACCTGCTTGCTGGAGATTTCCGCGAACGCCTTGTCGAACGCGGCCGCCGAGGTGGTGATCCACGGCTCCGGCTCCGGCTCGGCGAACGAGCGCTGCAATGCCTGGATGCCGTTGACGATGTCCTTGTCGGCGGCGGCCAGCCAAGGAGTGTCGGCGGCGACCGTGGTGCGGTTGTCCGGGTCGTAGTAGCCTACCGGTCCAGACCGAAGGCCCAGCCCGCCCAGGGCGCGGGCAGCCGACGTGAACTGGGCCAGGGCGTCAACGCGCAGCCGGTCGCGGGTACGGGGGTCGGTGGTGACCGACGCCTCGCTGAGCTGGCCGAGCCCGGCCATGATGCCGCCCTTGACGGCCTTCTCCTGGTCGACGGTGAGCACGCGTGAGGCGCCGAAGTCGAACCAGTGCACGCACTTCGGGCAGCCGATGATGCCTTCGAGCTGGTCGATCCAGAACCAACCACGCAATTGGTCGCCGTACGAGGTGATCGCGACATACTGTTCGGCCTTGGGCGCTGCCTGTGCGGGCGCCGCGATCGCCAACCCCCCGAACGTTGCGGCCGTGAGTGTCGCCAACACGATAGCGATACGTCTCATGTGTCCTCCTTGCTCTCTGCGGTTTTGCTTCTGCCGCTATCGTCGGCCGGCGGCTTCAGGCCGCGTCAAAGTCCGCTCAAAGGCATGGATGATTGTCGCATCCCCGATCGTCCATGGCCGTTTCGGTGATGAGGGGCTACGCAGGAGACCCCTGCGAACGGTGGTTGCATGAACGCGAACCTGACGGCATCGTCCACGGTGATCGTGGCCGCGGCCGGCTCTGACAAGACCAAGGCCGGCCCCGACCGGCTGGGCCAGGGCGGCCCGCCCGAGCGACACGGACCGGCTGACCTCGCGCTCGACGCCGCCGAAGTGGCCGGGCTGCTACGGCACGAGTACGGCGTCACGGATGCGACCACGGCAGCCACGGTGCGCGATCTCACCGCCGGCTGGCCCACGCTCGTACGGCTCGTGGGGGAACGTATCGCGACGGCGGCCGCGTCTGCGGCCGACCTCACGACATTGGGTGCGCCGGGGTCGAGCATCGCGACCTATCTGGACAAGCATGTGCTCTCGGCGATGCCCCCAGCCACCGCCCGGCTCCTGCGGGACCTGGCCCATCTCGGTGACGTCGATGAGAAGCTGTGTGCGGCGATCGGACACCGGCGGGCCGATCGCAGCATCGCCCTGCTGGCTGACACAGGCGTACTGGTCGAAGGCAAAACCGCATCCGTACGCCGGCTTGTGCCGCTCGTCGCCGAGGTTGCCCGGGACCGCTGGAAACTCACCGACGATCAGCAGGCTCGGTTGTTCGAGACTGCCGGTGACTGGTATGCCACCAACGGCCGACCCGGCGACGCCATCTCGGCATACGTCCAATGTGGACGGATGGACTCGGCGACGGCTCTGCTACTGCGTCACGGACCGGCATGGGTCGTCGCCGGTGGTGCCCCGACGATAGCCGCCACCATCGCGTCGTTGCCGCCGGCACGGCGCGCCACCGGGATCAGCCTCCTCTACGGGGAGGCGCTCCTGATCCTCGGCGAGGACGACCGGGCGCTGTCCGAACTGACCATGCTCGCTGAGCAATGTGGCAATGATCTACCGCCTGGTCTGGCCTGGCGGCTGGGTGCCGTGCACTACCTGCGGGCCGATCCGCACGCGGCGGCGGCGGCCTTCGCGCGGGGCCGCACAGCCACCGGGCCCAGCGGGTGTCCGGAGACCGACGCGGCCGATGAGGCGATGCTTCTGGCCTGGGATGCGACCGCCCGTTGGATGGCCGGCGATCCCACCGCCTGCGGCCTCCTGGCTCATCAGGCGCTGACGCGAGCCGATACGGCCGGCGACGACCGGGCCCGGGCGGCAGCCCACGTGGCACTCTCGATGCACGCGATGCTGGTCGGGGACCGGCCTGCCAACGCCGCACACCAGCAGCACGCGCTGCGATACGCCACCGCGGCCGGCGATGTTGTGCAGGCGGCCCGGATTCGGGTCAACAGCGCGGCCCGGCTGTTGGAGGAGGCGCAGTATCGGGCGGCCCTGGTCGAGGCTCGCCGAGCGAGGGATCTCGCCGAGTCGGCCGGATATGCGGCCATCCTCGCGGTGGCCTGGTGCAACGAGGCGGACGCGCTGTTTCGCCTGGGTCGGCTCGACGAGGCGGCGGACTGCTACCAGCAGGCGCTGACCATGTTCCAGCTGAAGGGCTCGCACAAGGTCGCGTACCCATTGACCGGGCTGGGTGGCATCCACCGGGCCCGGGGCCGGCACAACCTGGCCCGAGCGGCGTACGAGGAGGCGGTCCGCGTGGCCAGCGCGACCGGTGACGTACAGGGCATGGTGCCGGCGCTGGCAGGGCTCGCCCGCGTGCTGGCCGGCACGGACCCGGTGGCCGCGTCGACGCAGGCCACGCTGGCGATGCGGACCGCCTCCGGCCCGTACGTCACGGACGCGTTGCTGAGCATGGGATGGGCTCAACTCGGCGCCGGTGACCTGGCGTCGGCCGGTCGGAGCGCGGCAGATGCCGCGGCGCAGGCCCGGCGCCATCGGGACACGAGCGGTCTGGCTGAGGCGCTCGAGTTGCGGGCGGCCGCGGCTGCGGTCGGGTCGCCCGCCGCCGAGACGCGTCAGGCCCTGCTCGAAGCTGCCGAGACCTGGCGCATGACCGAGGCGCTGCTGGACGTGGACCGGGTCGTCGTCGCGCTCGGCGGGCTTGCTGGCGCGTCGAGCGCCGAGCGTGTTGAGGCGCGGCTGGCCCGGGATCGTCTCGAGGCGGCGGGCGTCGCACCTTTGACGGTCCTACGATGGGCGGCCGCACACACACCCCCGAGTGCCACTACTGGGGTCGTGATCCGGGCACTCGGCCGGTTCGAGGCGTCGGTGGACGGGACCGCCGTGACCATGTCGATGTGGCAGTCGCGCAAGGCGAGAGACCTGTTACGGGTCCTCGTCGCGCGGCGAGGTCGGGCCATCGCCCGCGACGAGCTGACCCAGTTGCTGTGGCCCGGCGGAGAACCGGACCGGTTGGCGCACCGGCTGTCGGTGGCACTGTCCACTGTGCGCTCTGTGCTCGATCCCGACCGCCGGGCCGACCAGGACCACTTCATCATCGCCGACCACTCGGGCGTGGCGCTCGAACTCGACCATCTCTGCATCGACCTGGAACTGTTCCTGGGCGAAGCCACACACGGTTTCGCACTCCAGGACCGAGGTCGACCCGATGACGCGCGGGCGGTCCTCGCGGCCGCCGAGCGGCAGTACACCGGAGACTTCATGGAGAACGACCCGTACGAGGACTGGTCGGTCGCTGCCCGGGAGGAGGCACGCACCACCTACATCCGGACCGTCCGGACGTTGGCCGAGTTGAGCCGGTCGGCCGGCCTCGTTGACGATACCGTGCACTACCTACTCAAGGTCATCGACAAGGACCGGTATGACGAAGCCGGTCACCGCGAACTCGTGGAGACGCTCGCAGTGGCCGGTCGGCACGGCGAATCACGACGGGCACATGCGCGCTATGTGACCGCGATGCATGAGATCGGTGTGGCACCTAGCCTGTGACGATGGTCGCGTTGTAGTACGTCAACGATCCGCATCGCTACCTCCCACGCTGATCGACGTTGATGCGCGAGGGTTAGGAGGTGGGCGTCACGGCCGCGTCAAAGGATGGTCAATGCCCGATTCCTGCGCCCGCAGTGGCGTGTGGCATGCTCAGTGCATGCGGGGGAATCGATGGTTGGTGGCGGGCCTAGCGTCGTTGCTGCTCCTGGGCGCCTGCGGACGCCGAGAACCTATCGCACCGGAAGCGGACTCGAACACGGCTCCGATGCAGGCGGATGTGGTGGCGATCCATCCCGGGCCTGACGACCACAGCCTCACGGTGGACGTCGAGGTGCCCGGTGGCGAGCCCGGCTGCGGCGAGAACCCGCGCCTCGGCTACCACACCGAAGAGAACGGCCGGATTTTCGCCAACGTCGTGGCGGACTCGCCGCGCAGCCTGGTGTTCGGCGGATGCCCGCAACGCATGTCGGCCACGGTGGTGCTGGGATTCGAGATGGTGATCGCCGGCAAGCCGTTGTCCATCAACTCAAGCCAGCTGTGGGATCCGGGTGACCCGGACTACCGGCTCTGCCCCGCACTCCTCGGATGCCACCCGCCGCCGGACCACTGCGACCGGACCTGGATCGACGAGGCGGTCAGCCATATGGACGTGCCCCGGCACAGCTACCTCGACTCGGTCCACTGTGACCAGTCCTGGTTGGTCCTGGAAATCAACACCAACGCCGGCGCCTGCGGCGCGGGCCGCCCCGGATGCTCGGCGCCGCCGAACGTCACCCGTTGGTTCCTGCGATTCGACGAGCGGTGGAAGGAGATCGGGGCCACCCGCCGGGGCGGCTGCACGGACATCCTCGCTCGCGAGCCGGCGTTCCCAAGAGGCTTCTGCGCCGACCTCGCCGAGCCGGGATGAGCCTGCCGCACGCTAGCCACCCCGGCCGGCTGGGTGAATCATGACGGGCACCGGCGCGCAACCTGACGCGATGCATGAGGTCGTTATCGGGCCGGCGAGTGTTACGCCAGCCCGGGAAGTCAGCTGAACCGATCCGACATCGGACGAGAAGATCGCGGCGTCAAGGTACGGCGCGAGCCGGCTCGAGCGCCACGCCTCCGCGGGCTCGGCCGTGGCATTGCTGATCATTCCCAGTCGCCAGCCCGCCGCCCGCAACCCGTCGAGGACATCGATCGTCGTGGGCGCTACCGCGGACAGGACTCGGCACGCGCATACCCGGCGAAGCTGCGCCGCCCGTGCCACCTGACCGTTGGAAGGTGTGCCGCCGAGGCGCCGAGCCAGGATCCGTACGGTCTCCTCGGTATTCCACCTGACGAGCCGGTCCCGCCAGGTGTCGTGTTAGGCCTGCACCAGGCGCGCAGGCTCGATACTGCGACATCGACAAAGATTATCCCAGCGAGTCGAGCCTGCATCATAAGCCAGTCGGACCCCTCACTACCTCGGCTTGTGACGAACGCATCATGCGCCTCCCCGCGGGAATGGCGGGCGTCTCGCGGAGTTGGTGGTAACTGGTGCTGCCAACCGTGGGAGAGTTACGCATGAGTGTCACCCAAAGGTCCGCCGTCGCGGAACTGTCCAAAGCCGACGACCAGGCGGCGCCGAGCCGGACACGGATCATCCTGGTGCTGGGTGCGTTGATCGCGATTGGCCCACTGACCATCGACATGTACCTGCCGGCACTACCCACGATCACCGAAGAGCTGCACACGTCCGCGGCGGCGGTGCAGCTGACCCTCACGGGAACGCTGATCGGGCTGGCTTTCGGCCAACTGTTCATCGGCCCGGTGTCCGACGCCATCGGGCGGCGCGTGCCGCTGATCGCCGGCCTCGCCCTGCACATCATCGCTTCCGCGCTGTGCGTCATCGCGCCGAACATCGCGGTACTCGGGGTACTGCGGGTGGTGCAGGGAGTAGGCACCGCGGCCGCGTCGGTGGTCGCGACCGCGGTCGTACGCGACCTGTTCAGCGGCTCGGCCGCGGCACGGATCTTCTCCCGGCTCTTCCTGGTGATAGGCGTCGCCCCGATCCTGGCACCGACGCTCGGCGGCTTCATGCTGCGCTGGACGCAGTGGCGTGGCGTCTTCGTCATGCTGGGAGTCTTCGGCCTGGCGCTGATCGCGGTTGCGGTGTTCGCCCTGCCGGAGACGCTGCCCAGGCAGGCGCGCCGCAGTGGCGGCATCATGGGTACGTTGCGCCGCTACGGCGCGCTGTCCACCGACCGCGTTTTCGTCGGGCTGACCCTGGTCGCCGGGCTCACCATGGCCGCGTTGTTCGCCTATGTCTCCGGATCGTCCTTCGTGTTCCAGGAGCAGTACGGCCTGAGCGAGCAGCAGTTCGGCCTGGTCTTCGGCGCCGGCGCCGGCGGGCTGATCGCGGCCAGCCAGCTCAACGTGCGGCTGCTGGGCCGCTACAGTCCACAACAGCTGCTGCTCGCCGCACTGGTCTGCGGCAGCGCGGGCGGCGCACTGCTGGTGTTCTTCGCCGCCACCGGGCTGGGTGGCATCGGCACGGTGATGGCGAGCCTGTGGACGGTCCTGGCGGCCGCCGGCCTGGCCATGCCGAACGCACCCGCGCTGGCACTGTCGCGTCATGGCGAGGCGGCCGGCACGGCCGCCGCTTTGCTCGGCGCGGCTCAGTTCGGGATCGGCGCGCTGGCCGCTCCGCTGGTTGGCCTACTCGGCGTCGGCAGTCTCGCCATGGGCGTGGTCGTCGCCGGCGGCATGCTGGCCTCGGTCATCGTTCTCCTGGTGGTGGTGCGTCCGGCCCGGCTCGGCCCGATCGACGACGAGGTCGCCCTCGCGAGTGTCCACTGAAGTCGAACGAGCTCCGTCCGATCAGGACAGTGGCCGGCGGCCGGCCCGTGGCACGGACGCGAACGGCGACCGCTTGAACCAGCCGGGCAACTCCCGGCGCAGTGCCCGCGTGCCCTGCAGGTCGATCGTGCCGCTGCGCAGGGCGACGGCCCAGGTAACGTCGCCCCGCCAGATCCCGATCATCTGGCGCAGGCTGGTGCTGACGGTGACCGCGATCGGGAATCCCGGATCGATATCGCATACGTCGGCGTTGTCGGTCGTGATCACCAGCCACCACCGGCTGATCTTCGCCGGCACATCAGAGAATCCAAACTCGACCACGCAACGGCCGTCGGGCACCACGGCGTGATCGATGTTGCGCTGCATGTCCCACAGCAGCAACTTCGGATCGAGGTCCCGGTCGCCGAGTTCGCCGATCCAGCGGATCCCCCACGCGCCCAGTGCCTCGACCGCAGGTCGCAGTTCCTGTCCGGCCTCGGTCAGCACATACCGCACATCGGGGCCGTCCGAATGCCGCCGCACGATGCCGGCAAGTGCCAACTGGTGCAGCCGTTTGGACAGCAGCGACGGAGACATCCTGGTCAGGCCGCGACGCAGGTCGTTGAAACGTTCGCTGCCGGCGAGAAGCTCCCGGACGATCAGCAGCGTCCACCGCTCGTCGAGCAACTCCATCGCTTTCGCCACCGGACAGAACTGGTAGTACGACGATCCCATTGCGGCAGCCTACCGGCGGCAGCAGTACAGATCCTGTACTAGTCGCGATGTCGTCACGCCCCTAGCGTCGTTGTCATGGCAGGACATTCGAGGGGGACGGACATGACGACGTCGATCGACGCGGACCGCGCGATCAAGAACAAGCACCGCGCCATGTGGGCGATGGGCAACTACGCGGCCGTCGCGTCGGACATCATTGCGGCGTTGGGCGTGGCTCTCGTCGAGGCGGCCAAGGTCGGCCCGGGCGTACGGGTGCTGGATGTGGCGGCCGGGACAGGCAACGCGGCGATTCCCGCGGCGCTGACCGGAGCGCAGGTCACAGCCAGCGACCTGACACCGGAACTGCTGGACATCGGAGCGGCGCTGGCCACGACGATGGGCGCCAAGCTCGACTGGCGGGAGGCGGACGCTGAGGCGATGCCCTTCGCTGACGGTGAGTTCGACACCGTGCTGTCGTGCGTCGGTGTGATGTTCGCGCCACACCACCAGGCCAGCGCGGACGAACTGGTCCGGGTCTGCCGGCCGGGCGGAACGCTGGGCCTGGTGAACTGGACACCGGAGGGCTTCATCGGACAGCTGTTCGCGACCATGAAGCCGTACGCGCCGCCGCCACCGCCGGGCGCGCAGCCACCGCCGCTGTGGGGCAACGAGGACCACGTACGGGCACTGCTCGGCGACCGGGTGACTGACGTCGTCGCGCGCCGCGAGACGGTCGTGGTGGACCTGTTCGCACGTCCGGAGGCGTTCCGAGACTACTTCAAGGCCAACTATGGTCCGACAATCGCGGTGTACCGCTTCATCGCCGATGACCCCGGCAAGGTGGCCGCGCTCGACCACGATCTGGTAGAACTCGCCCGCCGCAACGACCGTGGCACCGGCTCGACCGTCATGGACTGGGAGTACCTGCTTCTGACGGCCCGGCGCGCGTAGGTCCACGTCCCGAAGCGGCGGCAGGCGCGGCCCGCGGCGCGGTCTGCCGGCGCATCGGCGCAGAGGCCGCACGTTTGAGAAAGGGGACGAACCGGTCCGCGATCGAACGGCGCCGTGGGACCGAAGCACGTCGTGGGACCGCGGCGAAGATCTGCCGCACCGACGCGTCGTCGTCATGCAGCCGCAGCAGGGCGACGTCGGCCGGAGCGGCACGGACGGCGAGCGCCGGCATCAGCGCGACGCCGAGGCCGGCCGCGACGCAGCCGATCTTCCCCGTCCAGTCGGCCACAACGATGTCCACCTTGGGCTGGAAGCCGCGCGGCAGCCTGGCCCGCATGAGCGCCTCTTCCGCCGTGGCGGAGCCCACGATGAAGAAGTCCTCGGCCAGGTCGGCGATCCTCACGACACGCCGCCGCGCCAGCCGGTGCTCGCGCGGTACGGCGATCACCAGGCGCTCGTCGAGCAGATGGTGCAGGTCGAGTCCGGCGGTTTCGATGGGCCGGTCCGGCGGTGCGCTGACCACTGCCACCTCCACATCGCCGGCGAGCACCTGTTCCAGCAACGCGGTCGTCCTGCCCTGCACCAGCGACAGGTTGACCTGCGGATGCGCTTCTCGGAAGGCGGCCAGCGCGCGCGGCACCACGGCCGCGACAGCGCTGGGGAACGCGCCGACGCGCAGCCGGCCGGCATTGTGGCCGCGCAGTGCGTCCAGGTCGCGTTCGACCGCGGTCAGCCGGTTCACCACCGCCTCAGCGTGCGGGAGCAGGCAACGTCCCTCCTCGGTCAGCGCCACACCACGGGGCAGCCGGTGAAACAGTTGGGCTCCGACGTCGGCCTCGAGGGCGGCGATCTGCCGGGACACGGCCGACTGCGTGTAACCGAGCGTCTGGGCGGCCCTGGTGATCGACTCGTACCGCGCGACAACAAGCATCACCCGCAAGCTTTCGGTCTGCACGCTGCCATGCTAGGTCGGCATGGCAGCCATGTCGAACATTCGTTTGTCGGGTGGCTCCGGCCGGCCTAACGTTGCCGCTCGTGACAGCCGTAACAGTTCTCGGTACGGGTGGCATGGGCGCGCCCATCGCCCGCCGCCTGCTCAATACCGACCATCAGGTGACCGTGTGGAATCGCACCCCGTCCCGGGCCGAGCCGTTGGTCGCGGCGGGCGCCGTGCTGGCAGCCTCACCGGCGGCCGCGGTCGCGGGCGCGGACGTGGTCATCACGATGCTGACCGACGCGACCGCCGTCGAAACCGTCCTGTTCGGACCCGACGGCGCCGCGCCCGCGCTTCCGGCCCGCGCCGTTGTGGTGGAAATGTCAACGGTTGGGCCGGCCGCTGTGGCCAGGTTGTCCCGGCGTCTGTCCGCGGACCTCGTTGACGCACCGGTCGGCGGAAGTGTCGCCGCCGCGGAGGCGGGCGAGCTGATCGTGCTGGCCGGCGGTGAAAGGTCCACCGTGGACAGAGTCATCGGGGTGCTGAAGTCGCTGGGCACAGTCCGGCGCTGCGGCGGGCCGGGCACCGGCGCGGCGTTCAAACTTGTGCTGAACACCGCGCTGGTAACCAGCCTGGCCGCGCTCACCGACACGTTGGCCGTTGCCGACGCGGTGGGCGTCGACCGGGCGACCGCCCTCGACGCACTCGCGGCCGGCCCTCTCGGCGGTGCGGTTCGCCGCGCCACATCCACCGGGTCGGCGTTTCCCGTAGCGTTGGCGAGCAAGGACCTGAACCTCGCCCTGAGCACACTGGCCGGCCGCGACGCTCCGGTCATCGCGGCGGCAGCGGGGCTGATGCACGCTGCTTCGGACCAGACCGCCGACATCGCAACGATTCTGGCCAGGGAGTAACCATGCGCGTGACCCTCGACAACCCCGCCACCGTCTCGGCGCCGTTCGGCAACCGCTTCGCCCACGTCGCCCGCATCGACTTCGGCACCGGGGCGCTGCTCGTCCTGGCCGGCCAGGTGGCGGTCGACGACGCCGGCGCCGTGTTCGCGCCAGGCGACGTCGCCAAGCAGTCCGAGCGCATCTTCGAGCTGATCGGCGGCATCCTGCAGGCACACGGCGCCACCTTCGCCAACGTCGTACACATCCGGACGTTCATGACCGATCTCGATGACCTGGCCGGCTACGGCGCGGTACGTGGGCGCCTGTTCTCCAGCAGCCCGCCGCCGGCCAGCACGACCGTGGAGGTGAGCCGGCTTTTCCTCGAAGGCGCCGTTCTCGAAGTCGAAGTCACTGCGGCCATCCCTGCCCCCGACTAGCCTCGGGGCCGGGCCTTCCTACGAGGCAGGTAGGGCTTCTTCGATCGCAGTCGCGTTGCGGTCGAGGGCGTCCTCGTACACGCCGACCTTGTAGTTGATCAGGTCCAGGGACCGTTCGAGCTCAGCCATCTGTCGCAGCACCTCCGCACGGTGGCCGCGCATGATGTCCAGCCGCTCCGCCTCGGTGCCGATGCCCTGCTGGACCAGTTGGGTGTAGCGGCGAATCGTCGGCAGCGGCATACCGGAACCGCGCAACACGATGCAGACCATGAGCCAGTCCACATCGTCCTCGGAGTAGACACGGCGACCGCCGGAGTCACGTCGCACCGGTTGGGCCAGGACACCCTCACGCTCATAGAAACGCAACGCGTGCACGCTGAGGCCGGTCCGGTCCGCGACCTGTCCGATGGTGAGCCCCGCCGGGGAGTCAGACATGGCCCAAGGATACGAGCTTGACCTAGAGCCGACTCCAGGTCCTACGGTGCAATGCTACCGGGAATTGAGCGGACAAGGGAGCACGAACCATGCATTACCGCACACTGGGCGGCACCGGCATCGAGGTGAGCGTGTACTGCCTCGGCACCATGATGTTCGGAGCCGTGGGCAATCCGGACCATGAGGACTGCGTACGCATCATCCACGCGGCCCTCGATCAGGGCATCAACTTCGTGGACACCGCGGACATGTACTCGGCCGGCGAGTCCGAGGAGATCGTGGGCAAGGCCCTGCGGGGCCGGCGCGACGATGTGGTGCTCGCCACCAAGGTGCACTTCCCCATGGGCGAGGGCCGCAACCGGGGCGGCAATTCGCGGCGATGGATCGTGCGGGCGGTCGAGGAGAGTCTCACCCGGCTGGGGACCGACTGGATCGACCTGTACCAGATCCACCGCCCCGACCACACCACCGATATCGAGGAGACCCTGTCGGCGCTCACCGACCTCGTGAGTCAGGGCAAGATCCGGGCCTTCGGCTGCTCGACGTTCCCGGCCGAGGAGATCGTCACCGCACAGCAGGTGGCCGAACGCCGCGCGCTGGGGCGTTTTCGCACCGAGCAGCCGCCGTACTCGATCCTGGCCCGCGGCATCGAAACGTCGGTGCTTCCGGTCTGCCAGCGCTACGGCATGGGCGTGCTGGTATGGAGCCCGCTGGCGTCGGGCTTCCTCACCGGCCGGTACCGGCAGGGCCAGCCGATCGACCTGTCCGCCGGCCGGGCCGGTCTGAACCCGGCGCGATTCGATCCCTCGTTGCCGGTGAACGTCACCAAACTGGCGATCGTCGAGCAGTTGATCGAACTCGCCGCCAGCATCGGCTGCACGCTGCCCGAACTCGCCGTTGCCTTCACCGTGGCACATCCCGGCGTCACCTCGGCGATCATCGGCCCACGTACGATGGAACAGCTCGAGACCCTGCTCAAGGGCTCCTCGCTGGCCCTCGACGACGCCACTCTCGACCGGATCGACGAGATCGTGCCGCCGGGCACCAATGTCTACCAACCCGACGGCGCCTGGCGCTCACCCGTCCTCACCACCCCCGCACTGCGCCGACGCCCCGCCACGGACCGCGCCGCGGGCTGACCATCGGCCGGCGACCTATGCCCGCACCGCGACGACGAAGCTGGTGCTGACGGTGCCGTGGGGGTGCCTAACCGTGGCCGTGACCGTGGCGACGCCAGGGGAGACTGTGCGCAGCGTTGCCTTGCCGTCCACGCCAAGCACGGATGGCCGGCTACTGCGGTAGCTCACCTCACAGCCGTCCGGCAGTGGCCGGCTCCGGTCGGCGCCGAGGTAGCCATACAGGGCATCGTCGGTCATGGCCAGCGTCAGCTGTGCCTCGATCGTGGTCCCCGGACGGAAAACGATCCGGCCGCCTCCACCGGCTGGATCGGACCCGGCTCGCGGCGCCGCGGTCAGCGTGGCCGGCCTTTCGGTCAGCGCCCCGGAAACCGCCACGCTGGCCGACGCCCGCCGGTCCTGTTGCGCGCTAGAGTCGCCGACGAGCAGCTCGTACCGGCCGGTGTCGACGGCGAAGCGGCCGGACTTCTCGTCGAAGTAGGCGAGGTCCGCCACAGGTACGGCGAAGTCGGCCCGCGCCGTCTGTCCAGGATGGAGCATGATCTTCAGGAAGCTCAGCAGTCGTTTCACCGGTCGCTGCAGCGCAGCCGCCGACGGTGACGCCGCGTAGAGCTGCACCACCTCGGCCCCGGCGACAGGCCCGGTGTTGGTGATGTCGACGCCGGCGATGATCGTGTCGTCGGCGTCCACCGCGGACCGGTCCACCCGCAGGTCGGAATAGCCGAAGGTGGTGTAGCTGCCGCCGTAGCCGAACGGGTACGAGACGTCGCCGGCGAAGTACTGGTAGGTGCGCCCGAGCTGGTCGCCGGCCGGTCGGATGCCGTAGTCACCGATCGGAGGCAACTGGCGGACATCGCGATACCAGGTGAATGGCAGGTGCCCACTGGGGTTGACCCGTCCGAGCAGCACGTCGGCGAGTGCTTCGCCTTTTCGTTGGCCGTTGTACGAGCTCCACAGCAGTGCGGGCACCGCGGCCACGAACGGGTCGACGTCGACGGGGCCGATCGTCTCGAGATACACCACCGTGTGCGGATTGCGTGCGGCGATGTCGCGGATCAGCGCGGTCTGGTCGCCGGGAAGGGCCAGGTCTTGCCGGTCGGTATCCTCGGCGGCCGTGCCGGCATCCGTGCCGGCGCAGACCACGACGACATCGTAGGCGTCCAGTGTTTCCGGCGCGCCCGGGAAATAGTCCACTGTGGCATCGGGGTTGACCGCGTGAACGGCGGCGAGCAGGCCGTCGTGCGCGTTGACCTGGTTGGCTTTCCCGGCTGGCCCTTGGGCACTGGAGTATCCGCCGAGGTACATGGTGTCGGGCCGGGCCATCGGTCCGACGACCGCGATCCGGTAGGCGCCGGTGGACGGCACCACCAGTGGCAACACGGGCCGGTCGGTGCCGGGTGGTGGACTGTTCTCGAGCAGGACGATGCTCTGCTGTGCGGCCTCGCGGGCGAGCGCCAACCGTTGCGGGGTCTGGGTGATCGCCTGGTTCGCATCGGAGTTGACCCAACTGCCCGCCGGTACCCGCGCGCGGGCGGCCCGTACCCAGCCAACCCGGGCCGGTTCGTCGAACTCGCCCAACCTGATCCGGGCGGTGAACAGGCGCACCAGCGATGAGTCCACATAGTCCTGTGTGTATGTTCCCGACGGGGTTTTCACATGCTGGCGCACCGCGTCCGGCAGCGCGTTGGCGTAATTGAACTCGTCGTGGTAACCCTGCTGGCATTCCAGGTCGACGCCCGCGGCGTTGGCCAGTGCGTGCCGCTGCAGTGTGTCCAGGCTGGGGCTTCCCGACGGGATCCAGTGATGTCCGTGCTCAATTTCGGAAATCGAGTCACAGTCGGAGGTGTAGTAGCCGTCGAAGCCGAAGGTCTGGCGGCCCAACGTCTGCAGCAGGTGCACGTTCGCCGAGGCCGGAACGCCGTTGACCTCGTTGTAGGCAGTCATGATCGAGGCCGGGGCACTGCGTCGTACGATGTCACGAAACTGGGCGGTGTAGTACTCACGGAGAGTCCGCTCGTCCATATCGGACGATCCTGTCCGCCGGTTGAACTCACTGTTGTTCGCGGCGTAATGCTTCACTGTCGTGGCGGTCTTCAGATACCCGCCGCCTTCCGGCAACGCCTTGCCGTCTGTGTCCTTGCCTTGCATTCCGTTGACGAACTGGGTGCCCATCGCCGCGGTGAGCACCGGATCCTCACCGTAGGTCTCATCGTTGCGTCCCCATCGCGGGTCCCGGGCCAGATTGACTGTCGGCGAGTAGAAGGTGAGGTCCAATGTGTTGTCTCGAACCACCTCACGCGCTTCGTCCGAGACGGCCGTGGCCACCCGGTATGCCAGCGCCGGATCCCAACTCGAGCCCAGCGACAGGCTCACCGGATACATCGTGGTGTTGACCAGCACCGGCGGGTTGTCCCGGTCGACGGTCTGCTCGCGTGATACCCCATGGATCGCTTCGTTCCACCACCCGTAGGCCCGGACTCCGAGCCGTGGGATCGCCGGCGCCATGCTGCTGATCATCTGGCCGGCCTTCTCCGCGAGGGTCATCCGCGAGACGAGATCCGCGGCGCGCTCCTGCGGCGAGTACGACGGATCCCAGTAGATGGCCCCTCGTAGGCTCGGCGGTAACGCCGGACCGGACGCGACGGACGCGACGGAGACCAGGATCAGCGCTGCCGCGACACCGCGCCACCGTCGGGTTCCGCCCGCTCGTACTCGTGCCCCCATCGTTGCCCCCATCGGAGATTCGCAACTTTCGGAACTTGTTTCGATAGCGCTTCGACACTCTAGTGGGCGGCCGGGCCCGTTGTCGCGTTCGCCTGCCCGGGACGGGAATCGGTGCCACGATGGCGGTTGGGTCTCGTCGTCCGACCGAGGAGGCGGCAGGTGGGTTGGGTGCTGCTTGTCGGCATTGCGGCGATTGTTCTCATCGTCATCGGGATCGCCATCAACGGCTTGGGCTATCTGCTCACCACCGGCCTCGTCGTCATTCTGTTGACGCTCATTATCGGCGCGGCCAACTACCTGCGTACCGGCTGGCGTCGCTAGCGGTGGCGATCTGAAACGACCCCTCGGTGCGGCCGTTGGCGTGTGCGGCGTGCGCGCCCTGTTCCGGCACCGGGTAAGGCCCTCGAACACCGGCTGAGCTGCCTCGACTAGATTCGTGCACATGCGGAGCGACGTATGCAGCCAGTAGTCCTGACCGCCAACCGACCACGGTCGTTCTACCGAGGTTCAGGCCGGATCGACAGCTTTCGACACGCAGGGACCAGCACCCGCGATTCGTACTTTCCCGAGGATTGGGTCGCCTCCACCACATCGCGATTCGGCGCGGCACCCGCGGGGTTCACCACCTTGCCCGACGGGAGCCTGCTGACCGCGGCGATCGAAGCGGACCCGGACGGGTGGCTCGGCCCGGACCATGTACACCGACACGGTGCCGACCCGACCATCCTGGTCAAGCTCCTCGACGCCGGCGAGCGACTGCCGCTACACGTCCACCCCACCCGTGATTTCTCCGCGGCACACCTCGCCAACCCGTACGGCAAGACCGAGGCCTGGGTGATCGTCGACGCCGAACCAGGCGCAGTCGTGCATCTCGGCTTCTCCCGCGACATCGAGGCGGCCGAGCTGGCGGGCTGGGTTGACCGGCAGGATGTGGACGGAATGCTCGCCCACACCAACCAGATCCCGGTCCGCGCGGGCGATGCCATCCTCTGCCCGGCCGGGCTGCCGCACGCCATCGGCAGCGGAATCTTCCTCGTCGAGGTGCAGGAGCCTACCGACTTCTCGGTGCTGCTCGAATGGCAAGGCTACGACATCGACGGGCGTGCGGTGGGCCATCTGGGACTCGGCTTCGACCAGGCCCTGCGGTGCGTCGACCGGTCGGCCTGGTCGCCAGAACAGCTGGCTGGACTGGCCGAGGTCCGCGGACCCGGCCGGGATGGGGTGCAACCGCTGTTCCCGCAGGCCGCGGACCCGTTCTTCGCCGCTGCCCGGTTGCGCCCGAACCCGGTGTGCACTGTGGACGCCGGATTCTCCGTGGTGATCGTCACCGCCGGCACAGGCTTGCTCGAATCCGAGCACGGCGAAGCGCTGACGGTCCACGCCGGCGACACCATCCTCGTTCCACACGGGTCCGGCCGGTTCCACCTCCGTGGTGACCTGGAAGCCACCTGGTGCGGACCCGGCCGGACCTGAGTCAGTAGAGGTTGGGCAGCAGCAGGACGGCGCTCTCGCTGACACCCCACAAGCCGGCAAGCAGCAGCGGTATGAACACCAGCCATGCCTGGGCTCCGCCCCACCGCAGCCGGGCCCAAGTGCCACCGAGGGCGGCCGCGATGAGCAGTTGCAGCCACAGTACGAGCGGGACCAGGGCGTTGAGGTCCGGGTGCATCGCCGTCTCCGACGGTCCGACCGCGGCCGGCCGACCGGACGGGACCTGTTGCGCCGGCCCCTGCAGGGCGGCGTCGACGTAGAGCACGGTGTCGGGCACCCAGCCCGATCGCCAGCCTTGTGCCTCCGACGTGGCCAACGTGAGCCTGCCCTGCCCGGAACGCAGGGTTTCCGGTAGCGCGTCGCCCTGCCGGCGCACCGTGTCCACCCGGTAGTCGAATGTGCCCTGACCCGTCGTGACGGTGATCCGATCACCACGCCGCAGGTCGCCCAGGTGGCGTAACGGGCCCCCGAACGCCACGGACCGCCCGTAGATGACGGTGGTTCCGGGCTGTCCCGGCAACGGGGTGTCCCGGCGATGCCCTGGGCCGCGGCGCAGGTCCCCCGCGTTGGTGCCTTCGATCACGACGTACCGCAGGCCGATCGTCGGGGCTTCGAGGAGAGCCACCGGCGCTCCCGGTTCGATCGCGCCGCCCAACGGGGCGGTGGCCGAAGCGAGTTCCTCGCGCAGTCGCTCGTATGCCAGTTCCTGGCTGCGGGCGCCCTGTAGGCCGCTGATGCCGAGCACGTAGAAGGCCGCCCAGCCGGCAAGCAGGGCACAGATCAACGCCGCCCGGACCACCGCGGCCGGCCCCGGCGCGAGCGGGGGTGGCGGCGGCCGGACTCCCGCCGGCAACGACAGCGGGGGCGCGTCCAGTGTGGTCATTGGCGCTTCCTAGCGTCCACCAGTTGCTCCAGTCTACTTCGGACGTTGCGGACCGCCTGCGTGGTCGCTCTGGTGTGCGTGACGAAGGCAGCGCCGAGCGACAGCAGCCCGACAAGGACTACTATCGGCAGCGTCCATGCACCCACAGTGGACCGTTGGGCAACGGTGTAGCCGACCGGCATATCCACCTTGGGGGTGTACGCCGGCGTCGGCGACGCGGTCGGGCCTGTTGGCCCGGCGCCGGGCGTACCCGCTCCACCCGAGGAACCACCGCCACTGCCGCCGCCGCCATTGGGCGGACCGCCCGTGGGCACGGCGCCTGGCTTGATCGCCGGTACATCACCCCTCTGCGCCAGCACCGCGTCGGCCGACCGCTTGGCGTAGTCGGCCAGTGCGCCCAGACCGTTCTGCGGGGTCATCGGCAGGAAGCCAGCCGGCAGCTGCCCGTCCGACCGGCCCGGCGCCTGCCCCGTGATGGCCGCGAACTTCAGTACGGTGGCAAGCTGACCCGCCAGCTGGGTCGGCAGGCCGGACGTTGGCACCGCGGCGTAGACGATCATGGTGCCGGGATAGGCCCCCACGCCGGCCTGCGTGCGCATCGTCTCATACGGGATGGGCCAGGTGTGCGTCGCCTCGTCAGCGGTGGCCAAGCGGGCCGCGTTCTTGAGGCTATCCGGGCTCGGCCCGACGAAGGTACGCCCAGCACTGTCGGTGAACTTCGCCGAAGGGTCCACAGTAGACGTCGCCTGCAGGGCTGCCGCGGTGAGCCCATACCTCTCGGTGTCCCCGTAGGTGGTCAACCCCAGCATGAACCGACTGCCGGGCTGCAACCGGCCTCTGGGCTTGAGGGTGCCGCCCCGCCGCACGCCGCCCTGGTCGATCCGCGGACTGCAGAGGATAGCCGGCTTGGCCAGTCCGTACTCCATGGACTGGGCGATCACCTGCAGGCTCGCCTGTGGCGCGGCCACCAACGGCAGCAGCGGCACCGGCACATACTCGTTGGCCTCGTTGAGCAGGCATCCCTCGAGGTCCATGCCATGCCCGACGAAGGTGTCCTGCAACGGCCAGAACTGGCCCGGCAATGCGATCCCCCGGTACTGGGGATTGACCACCATTCCCCACGGATCCGGCTTCCCGTCGAGAAATGCCCGCGCCTCCGGATCGGCGTTGAGATAGGCGGTCAGCGCGTGGATGACGTCGGAGGTGCCGCTCAGGGACAGCAGCGTCGAGGCGACCTGGGTTTCGGCGGTCTCGGGAATCCCCGGGTTGAGCGCCTTGAACTCCGGGTCCACCGACATGTCGAGTGGATTGGTCGCCATGGCGTGGTAAGGATCGCTGCTGGCCAGCCCGGCGTAGCTGCGCTTCAGATCCACGAACGCGGGATACGACTCGGACAACAACTTGGCCAACAACCGCGGCGTCATGCGCAGGCCCGGATAAGGTCGGCGGTCCGCCCCGTCGATGGCATAGGTGATGGTAAATCCGGTAACCGCCACCGGCGACATGGCGGTCGGCCCGGCCCATCCGTCCGGAGTCGGCCGGCTCACCAGAGCGGCGGAGATCGAGCCAGCGTCCAGGGCGCTCTTGGCCGCCGGCTCGCTCTGCACGATGTGCCCAATCTTGAAGAGGTTCGCGTCGCGGCAGAACGCGGGCGCCCACTGGGTCATCGCCTGCGCCATCAACTCCGAACCACTCAGGTCGACCGATGCTCGGGTGTCGGTGGGATCGCAGGAACCGGGCGGCGGTTCCAGCATGAGCGGTACGGTGATCCGGTTGGCCCAGTTGGACGGGCTCCACCACAACGCACCCACGACAGCGGTATCGCCCTTGTCCTTTGTGCTGTCCCGGCTGTGCAGTTCGCCAGGCGCGTACCTTCCGGTCGCCTGGCAGTCAGTCTTGGCCTTGTCGGCCTCCTCACCGGTGGCGGGGATGTCCTGCGCCGGCAACGGGTTGCCCCGCGGGTCCTTGCCCTGCAGGTCGCAGCTCGCCCCGAGAATCGGAACGACGACAAGCGAGCACGGCACCTTGTCCGAGCAACCGAGGTTCGAGTTGTCCTGGGCGGTCCACACCACGAACTTGACGCTGCCGGTGCCATCGAGCCCGGTCACACCATAGACGGTGTTGTGTGGTGGACTGGCCGGGTCAGGCGTCTTCTGCATCTGCGACGGCATCCCGGCGCACCCACCATTCCCGATGTAGTGCACGGCGCCGGTCACGTCGTAGAACCAGACGAAGCGCGCCGCCAGCGGGGTGCTGGTGCACTTGTTCGGATCCTCCGTCCCCGGCTGCGGCGGCCGCGGCGGATCCACGATCGCACGGCGCTCTTCGGCTGCGGCGAGGCTGTCGAGCCGCCAGGCCGGGAAAGATGTGGAGCTGCTCTCGTCGTAGCGTTGGGCCGGTGTCTGCGTCCAGCAGGTGGTTGGATCGACCCGTTCGGCTTGCGGGGCGGCCCCGGAGTCGATTCCCCGGCACTGCAACACCACCACCGGATACTCCTGGCGGGAGGCGTCCTCGCTGTTCGGATCCGACACGATGTTGCCGGTCGGGTGTGCACCGGACCAGCTCACATCGATCTGCTGCTGGCTACGCAGGTTGGTGGTTGTGCTGACCTTGACGGCGAAGTCCCTCTGCTCCACCACCTGTGATGAGCCATCGCTGTTGGTATGGGCGCGCTGCACGGACCTGGATCTCTCGAAGTCCGGCCCGGCCGCGAGCGCTGGTGGGATCTTCACACCGGGCATGACAACCACCGCAGCGACGATCGCGAGGACAGCGACAATCACGCCGCGCCGGCCCGGCCGGGTCATGTCCGGTTCCTTCGACCGGTGGCCAGCCGCCGGGCGACGAGCACGGGCAGCACGATCAACGCCAGGAGTTCCACAATGGCCAGTGGACCCAATACCTGGGTGAGACCACGCTGGTCGGCCGAGACGAGGTCGCTGACGACACCGATGGCGGAGCCACCACCACCGCTACCACCACCATCGGCCTGGCCGCTGCCCTCTCCGATGATCTCTCCGGTGTCCGGATCGACCTGGACGCTGCCGCCCCCGCCGGCTGCGGCACCTCCGCCGGTACCACCACCCGCGCCGGATCCTCCCCCGCCACCGGATCCGTTGGTGGCCGGTGTGGTGGGTCGTGTCTCCACGTTGCCGCACGGGCCGGCGCCCTGCTTGTCACAGACCTTCGGCTGGGGTGCGATCTCGGCCAGGTAGTTGCGTTCCGGGCTGTTGGCGATGAACGTGGGATTGTTGCAGTTCTTCACGTCGCGATCGGTCAGCTCCACCCCGGGGTCCGCCGCTTTCAACTTCGCGATCTGCTCGAAGCCGGCCTGGACCAGGTTGATCGGTAGTGGCGAGTACCCGATCTGGCCGACCTTGCGTTGACCGAGACAGATCGAGTGATACAGGAAGTCCACCAGGGTCTGACGTTTCGCCGTGTCCCGGTAGAACCGTGAGTCCTCCTGCTGCGTGCTGCCGATGGGCAGGATCATGTAGGAGTAGGAGGACAGCGGATAGGTCCGGTTGTCCCCGTCCTTGTATACGTTGTCGAGGTTCTGGATCAGGTACGTGGGAGAACTCGGGTTCCGGTCGATGACCGCCTTCGTCAGCCCCACCGCCACGTTGTACTGGTCCGGTTGGGTGTAGTAGCCCGCCGCGTTCTGAATCTTGGCCACCGGGTACTGGGCGTTGAGGGCATAGGAGTACTCGTCGTAACCGATGGCTCCGTCGCCCGCGGCCGAGGCGATGAAGTTCATCACGCCGTCCGAGCCGTTGGCCGACCGGGCGTGGTCCTTACGGATGAAGTACTCGGTCATCACATTCTTGTTCTTGTTGAACGGCCCCCAGAGATCCGGAAACATCGTGGCCAGATAGCGGGTGAACTGGGCGGTGGAACCCGAACCCTCGGAGTGCAGCACGGGGATGATCTGCTTGGAGGGCAGCGCCCGGCCGTTGTTGTCCGCGGTGATCTTCGGATCGTTCCAGTTGGTGATCTTGTTGGTGAAGATCTCGGCCAGCGTGCGGCCGGACAGTCGTAGGTTACGCACGAGCTGGCCGCCGACCTTGATCTGGTACGGGAAGGCGGTGCCGCCAGCCACGATGGGCAGGTAGACGTAGGGCCGCCCCTGGCTGGTGTCGCTCTCGTCGGTCTGTTCGTCCCGGTTCTGGAACGGGATGTCGGACAACGCGAAGTCCGTGGTGCGGTAGGCGAAATCCTTACGCCCCTGCGCCGAACCGGTCGAGCTGAAAACCACCCGCAGGCCCTGCGGGGTGACGTCCGCGATCCATTGGTTCACCGCGTTCGCGCTCCACGATGACCCTGTGCCCTCGATCGGCGCGTGAGCTGGAGCAGCCTGCGCCGGTGTCACACACACGCCGGCGGCCAATGCCACCGCGAACAGCACCGCGACGGTACGGACGAATGCGCGCCTCACGACCGACCTCCCCGCTGGCGGGCCAGCCGCCGCGCCGCGACGAACAGAAGCAGAACCAGTGCCAGCAACACGCTCGCCGCCCCATAGGCGCGCTCGATGGCGATGTTCTGCCCGCTGCGTACCGCCGAATACACGTACAGGGGTAACGAGTTCATCGCGCCCTCCAGAGGATTGACATTGAAGTACGTAGACGCGCCGGACGTCAGCAGTACGGGAGAGGTTTCGCCAACCCCCCGCGCGATGCCCAGGATCAGAGCGGTCGCGAGACCGGGCCGGGCGGTGGGCAGGACCACCCTCCACACGGTCTGCCAGTGGGTGGCGCCGAGAGCGAGCCCGGCCTCCCGCAGTCCACCGGGGACCACCCGCAGGACCACATCGGCCGCCCTCGCGATGATCGGCAGCATCATCACCGACAGCGCCATGGCCGCGGCCAAACCGCTGCGATGCACGCCAAAGGTGATGATGAGAAAGGTGTAGATGAAAAGCCCGGCCACAATGGACGGAAGCGCGGTCATGGCCTCCACCACGGTGCGCACCACATCGGAGACCCGCCCACGCACCTCGGTCATGAAGACCGCCGTGCCCACACCCAGCGGCAGCGTCACCGCGATGGCAATGCCAATCTCGATCAGGGAGCCGACGATCGCGTGCGCCACGCCACCGTTGTTGAGCGGGTCGGTCGGTCGGACTCCGGCCATGTCCTCGGTATAGAAGTTCAGGTGCACCAGGGCCGACCAGCCCTTGATGAACGTGAACAACACTGCCGAGGTCAGCGCGACGCCCACCACGATCGCTCCAATGTGCATCGTCGCCGAAGCCACCCGGTCGCCGACAACGGGGCCCGGATTGCCGACCGTGGTCACGGCGGCATACAAGCCGACAAAGGCGGCCGTCCAACACACCAGGAAACCGAACACGCCGGACATCGGAAGGATCCGCTCGAAGAGCAACCAGACCAGGCCCAGCGAGCCAACACCGGCGCCGATCAGGCTCGCCACGTCATCCACCGTACGGGGATTCAACTCACGTGGCCGGTCGATGGCCGGCGGCAACGCTGCCCCTTCGCGCAGTTGTGTCTTGCCCGCACCATTCTGGGGCTCCGTGAGGGTGCCGTGCGCGGCCCTGTCGTGCGCGGCGCTGTCTGGCGCGGCGCTGTCTGGCGCGGCGCTGTCTGGCGCGGTGCTGTCTACCGTCGTCATCTTGCCCTCAGATCTCGGTCGCCATGCCGCTGCGGCTGCGGGTGATGAAGATGGCGGCGATGGTGTTGACGAGAGCGTCATGAGGAACAGCACAAGTCCGGCAGTCAGCAGCGCCGCTAGTTGGGCTGACGTCGCCTCGCCGAAGCGTTCGGCGATCAGGGCGGAGACGCTGCTCGTCCCGCTCTCGAGGATCCGTATCTTGATGTCGAAGGAGGCGAGATGATGATACAGCACCGCGATCGTCTCGCCGAGCGCCCGGCCCAGGCCCAGCATGGTGCCGCCGATGATGCCACCCCGGCCGAACGGCAGCACCACGGCGCGGATCATCCCCCACCTGGTGACCCCGAGGGCCACGCCGCCTCGCGCTCCCCGACCGGGGCCTGAGCGAAGACCCTCGCATGATCGAGCAGGCCATCGGGATGACCATCATGGCGACCGCCATAGCCCGGCCATGAACGCCGAACTGGTGTACTGCGACTGGGCCCAGTACGGCGGCGTCCGCGTCGGTGTTCACGTGGAAGAAGGGTATCCAGCCGAAGTACTCGCTGCAACCAATGCGCGACGTACAGCGGCCTGTGGCTGAGAAGGAAGAAGCCCCACAGCGCCGTAGACGATGCTCGGCACGGCGGCCATCAGGTCGATCAGCGCCACCAGGTAGCCCTTGATCCGCGCCGGCGCGTACTCGCAGATGTACAGGGCGGTGCTCAGGGCGAGCGGAAAGGCGACGATCAGGGCGATCAACGCGATGAGAACGGTGCCGACCAGCACCGCGGCGAATGCCGATCTTGTTCTCTCCGGCTGCCATTCGTTCTCGACGAAATAACGCCAGCCGTAGCGGCGAGATCGTCGGCACCATCTGGATAGGCCAGGAAGACTCCGATCGACCCGACAATTGCCAGGACCAACAACCGATCGTCCGTGCACCGCCGTGGAAGAGCCGATCCTGAAAGGACTTGGCCGGGGACAGCCGGCGCGGCTGGTCCAGCGGAACCTGCGCGTCGCTCATCCGAATCTGCCGTTCACGTAGTCGTCGGTGCGCGGGTCACGCGGCGAGTCGAACATGACCGCTGTCGGTCCGTGCTCGACGATGACGCCAGGCGCGCCCTGCTCGGCCAGGAAGAACGCGCACTGCTGCCGACACCCGGGCGGCCTGCTGCATGTTGTGGGTGACGATGACGATGGTGACCTCAGCGGCAAGCTCGGCGATCGTCTCCTCGATGACCCGAGTAGATGTGGGGTCCAGCGCCGAGCAGGGCTCGTCCATCAGCAGCACCCGGGGCCGCACCGCCAGCGACCGGGCGATGCACAGCCGCTGCTGCTGACCGCCGGAGAGCGCACCGCCGGGCTGGCTCAGCCGATTTGACACCTCCGTCCACAGGCCCGCCCGGATCAGGCACTCCTCGACCAGGTCGTCGCGGGCGGCGCGGCTCACCCTCGTTCCGGTGAGCTTCAGTCCGGCCACCACGTTGTCGTAGATGCGACATGGTCGGGAACGGGTTCGGCTTCTGGAACACCATGCCGATCGGCCCGCCGGGCCTCGGTCAGCCGCAGGCCGGCGGCGTAGATGTCGCTGGCCGTCGAGCCGCACCTCGCCGGCCAGCTTCGCCGACGGCACCATCTCGTGCATCCGGTTCAGGATGCGCAGGAAGGTCGACTTGCCGCACCCGGACGGCCCGATCAGCGCCGTCACCTTACCGGCCGGCATGGTCAGCGACACCCGGTCGAGCACCTTCCGGTCGCCGAACCAGGCGGACACCGCGCGCGCCTCCAGGTTGGCCAGCGCCGGACCGGACGGCGCGACCGGGGTCGCCTGGTCCACCGCGGCCAACTCCCGCGTCTCGTACGCCATCATCAGTCATTCCTCTCGTCGTACAGGAACGCGAAGTCACGCCGACGCCGTCGCAGGATCACCAAGCGGGCCCCGGACATCGCGGCGACCGCGGCCATCAGGGCGAGCCCCAGCAGGGTCAGCCAATCCGACCGTCCACCAGAGACGGACAGTGGACCGCCGACATTGCGCGACACCGGCAGCGGCACCGGATCCGGCTCATCGGAGGCGCTCGCCGACGGTATGGATGAACCTGTCGGCGGCGGGGTATCGCCGGCGGACCCCCCGCCCGCCACGCCGCCACTGCCCGCGCCACCGCCGCCACCCGTACCTCCACCGGACGACGTGGCGGTGGTTGTCGTCTCGCCCGGCGTGGGACTGGGCGACGGGCTGGGCGTAGGGCTGGGCGATGCTGACGGAGATGGCGATTCTGTGGCGGACGGGGTGGGTGACGGCGACGTGGTGGGTGACGGCGTGGATGTCGGACTCCCGGTGGGCGACGGGCCCGGTGTGGGGATGGGGCCCGGTGCCGGGTAGACCACCTGCCAGGTGCCGGTCACCTGGTCGCCGTTGGTGCCCAGCACGTTCACCAGGACGTCGATGCGGTAGTACCGGTTGTCCGGACCCTGGCCCTGACCGGAGGTGTGCAGGCGCAACTCGTATAGGTTCTGATAGCCCGGAGAAGTCAACAGGTTGGGCACGATGCCGATGTATTCGCCGAACGACAGGTCGGTGGAGGCACCCGACACCACCGGCAACCACAGGCCGGCCACGTTGGGCGGCGCGGCAGGGTTGGGGTAAGGCGTCGTCGCGCTCATCTGGTCACAGGTCCACGACAACGGGTGGGCGCCCACCTGAGGCGTACACAACCGCAGCAGTGCCCGATCGTCGCCGGCACGCCCCGGTCCGTGGGCCACCGCGTAGAAGGCGAGGGGATGCTGGTCAAGGTCGCCCTGGGTCACCACGGCACCGGTGGCGTCGAATAACGTGATGGCGCCCAACGGTTGGTAGGCATCGATTTCCCAAGCGGGAATGACCTCGCCGCGAGCCGGCGCGCCGGTCACCCCGAGGGTGATCAGCACGCCGGCGAGCAGGGTCAACCCCGCCGCGATCCAACGGAACTTCATGCAGGCTGCTTCTCACGTGGTCGCGACGGCGGGCCAGCCGCCTCCGGACGTCGCCGCCGGATCAGCCCAAGCGCGACCACACCCACCACGGCAGCCGCGGCGACAATGAGAATCCTCGGCGTGGACACATCTGGCAGGATCGCGCCGGATGAACTCGCGTTGACCGTGTCCGCGCCGCTGACCGAACCTCCGCCAGCCGAACCGGAACCCGCATCGGCATTGTCGAGTCCGCCATTCGCGCTCGGTGCGCTGCCACTACCGTTCTGGCCGGCCGCCGGACCGCTGCGTACCAAGGCCCAGCTGTCGCCGGTGACCCGGATGTCCGCGGTCACGTACTTCGAGGTGAGGGTCGGCTGCTCGGGCGCGCCGAAGTAGATGCGCAACTGGACCAGGCCGTCCCACCCGGCCGGGAAGCCGTCCAGGAAGTCCTTGAGGGTGAAGTCGGTGTCGGTTGCCTGCACGGTGGGGTGGTTGACATCTGTGTAGCCGGTGGAGGCGGTCATCGTGTCACCGCTCCATTCGGCCGGGCTGGCGCCCTTTCGCGGCTGGTATGCCAGCAGGGTGGCCTTGCGCCCTTCCTTGTCATACGGGGCCGGCGCCTTCTGCGAACTCGCCGCGCGCCAGACGAACGGACGGTCGGTCACTTTGCCGCCCGACATGGTGTTGCCCGCCTTGTCGTACAGCGTGATGGCACCGATCGACTGGCCGTCGTTGTACGGGACAGCATCTGTGGCACCGGCCGGCCACACCGCGAGCACCGTCGCGGCAACGGCCGCGCCGACCACCCCGGCGATGGCATACCAGGCGATGACGAGTGCCTGTTGCTTACGTGTCGCGGTCATGCCAGACCACCCGTCCGGACCTCTTGCAGGGTCTCCTCCCGGGCCGCGATCATGGCAGAGTCCAATCGGGACAGATGCCGCCGCCGGCGCCACCACCACACGCTGGCACCACCAAGGATCACCACCACGAGAAGAATCAGGAGCAGCCACGGCACGGACCATACGGTGGTGCTGCCGGTCACCGGGGCGATGCTCTGGCCGACCGGCTGTTCCGGATCGGGGTACGGCGCCTCATTCACGGACACCGTCAGCGGGCCGGCCGGGAATACATCCTCCAGTGTGGACTGGAATGTCGCGCTCTGGCCGGGCAGGATCTCCGGCAGGTCGGCCGGCGTGCTGTTGCCCACCTTCCAGCCGAACAGGCCGGCCACGGTGATGTTCTGCTTGGCGCGCAACCGGATGTTTCCAGTGTTGGTGACCGTGTATGTCACCGCCACGCTGCCACCACCGAAGGGGTTCCCGACACCGGTGTAGCTGGCAGTGACCGGTCCGACCTCGAGCCGCGGCTTGAGATTGCCGGGGATTCGCAGGTACACCCGCACCGCGACACGAGAATCGACATTCACGTTCTGGGTGCCACCGGCGCCGAGCGTGATGAGCGAGACCACAAAGCCCGCGGCGTGGTCGCCGGGCGTGGCCGTCGCCGGCACCACCACCCAGAACGGCACTACCACGCTGCCCCTGGCCGGCACGGTGACCGTGGGGTTGTCGAAGGTCATCCAGGAGCCGAGGTCGCTGGGCTTGCGGTCCGCAGCGAGCAGGTCGAACTGGCCCGTGGCGGTGTTGAAGGCATCGGTGCCGTACACACTGAACGTGGTCGTGGTGTCGCTGAGGTTGGTGACCAGGGCTTGATCGGTGAGCGTCGAGCCTGGGTTGCTCTGCAGGGTGAAATGGGTACGGGCGTCAGGCTGGCCGGCCGCACTGGCCGGTCGCACGCCCCACACCCGGGTGCCGGTGTCCGCAGTGGACGGTTGTGAGCCGCCCGTGCCCGGCTGTGTTGTCGACGCCGGTGTCGGTGTCGGCGTGGGAGCGGCACTCGCGAGGCTGGGCGACGCGAAGGCGAAGGTGGCGACCACCACGCCCACAACAGCGACCATCCGACGCGCCCTGCGGACGCGGGACAGGTTCGGTCCGCAGTGCCGGCCTGCGGCGGGGAGTTGCTTCATCGGAGTCCGTTCTCGGGGTGAGGAGGCAAGTCTCGGGGTGGGAAGGCGAGGCGGTGGCGCTGGTGCGGGCCAGGCCCGGATGGGGCCTGGCCCGCGGGTAACGGGCAGTACGCGTGCTGACCCGCCCCTTACGGGGAGACGAGTGTGAGGGTCAGCGTGCTCGCGTAGGTTCCCGTGGGCGACGTGTCCGGAATCCGGAGCTCCAGCGAGGCGGCCAGATTCTGGGTGCCGAGACCATTGCCGGACGCGGCCGAGGCGAGGTTGCCGCCAGGCGACGCGAGGCCGTTGCTCAGCGCGTTCTTAAGGATCGAGCTGATGACCGACCCGGCGGTCACCGCGCCCTCGGCGTCGCTACCGGCCGAGACGAGCGACGGGAACCAACCGAGGTTCTTGGCGGAAATGCCACCGCTGAAGTCGGAGGCCTGACCGCTAACGGTCCAGCCAGGAGCGCTGGGCCGGGTGTCGGAGACAGCGACGCCGCTCAGGCCACCGGTGAAGACCCACGCCCGCCGGTGACCGGTCGAGTCGGTGGCCTGGACCGGGTGCCCATCCGCGCTGTTCGGGTCGACCTGGCTGAGGTTGATCGCGGTACCCGCAGCCACCTGCAGGGTCAGGTTGCCGGCGTACGGCGGGGTGTTGTTCTGTGCGGAGATCGGGATGCCCGCGGTGCCGTAGTTGGCCGGCAGCACCACAAAGCTCAACACGGCCGAGGTCGACGGCTGGAAGTCGCCGCTGGCCGGGGTGAACCGGGCGGTGAGGAAGTGCGGCGAGCCGGTCGTGTTGAAAGTGACCGCCTTCGTCGCGATTCCGGTGCCGGCCACGTAGGTGTCGGCACCGCCCAGGCTGGTGGCGCCGTCGAAGAACTCGACCGTACCGGCGGTGCCGACCGGGGTGACGTTCGCGGTCAGCGTGGCCGTGACGTTGTTGCTGGCGTCGCCCGAGGCCGGGCTCGTCGGGTTGGCCGACAACGTGGTGCTGGTGACGGCACCCGCCGGGACCACGGTGTAGGACAACGCCGCGGACGACGATGGCGCGTCGGTCTGCTGGGCCGGGGTGAAGTCGGCCCGGTAGGAGTGCGCACCGTCGCCCGGCGTCAGGGCCTTGGTGGCCACGCCGGTGCTGGCGTTGTAGCTGCCCAGGCCGAGATCGGTGGCGCCGTCGAAGAAGCGCACCGAGCCGGCAACATGCGGGGTGACGGTCGCGGTGAGGGTGACCGTCGAGCCGCTCGGAGCGGAGTTGGCCGGGCTGGCCACCAGCGTGGTGTTGGTCGGGGTGGCCGGCACCGGGTAGATGACTGCCCAGGTGCCCGTGACGAGGCCGTTCGACGTGCCGGTGATGGTGACCTCGATGACCGACCGGTAGTACTTGTTGCCCGGACCCTGACCAGGGCCCGAGGTGAAGAGGCGCAGCTCGTACAGGTTCTTGTAGCCGACCGCTGTGGTGACGTTCGGAATTGCGTCAATGTACTGGGCCACTGAGAGGTCGGTGACAGCGCCACTGACCACCGGCCGACCGATGTTGGCAATGTTGGCGGGGGCACCCGCAGGCGGGTACGGGGTGGTGGCTGACAGCGTGTCGCCGGTCCAGTTGGCCGGGTCGACACCCACCTGCGGCGTTCCCGCACGCAACTGGGCCCGATCGTCGCCGGTGCGGCCGGGACCGGACGCCACCGAGTAGAACGACGACGGGTCCTGAAGCGAACCACCGGTAATCTCGGTGCCGGCCGAGTTGTAGAACGTGATGCTGCCCAGGGCGTTGTTGTCCGGCTCCCAGCCGGGTGTGACCGCGGCGAAGGCCGGGCTTCCTCCCGCAACCAGGGCACCGGTCGTGATGACGAGAGCGGCCGCTCCCACCACCAACGACTTGATCCGAATCCTCACTGAATTGTCCTCTTTCTATCGTGGTCTTCGGCAGGGCGTCGACGGCGTCAGCCGCTGACGATCCCGAGGTCCTGGTAGGCGGGAGTCACGCCAGCGGACGCGATGAGCGCCGCGTTGGCCGACCGGGCGATCCAGCTGGTGTTGCCGGAGAACAGGGTCTTGACCCAGTTGCGGGTGCTGCCGACCTGCCACGGCGTGGTGGAGTTGACGTCGCGCTCGCGAACCACGATGTAGAGGCCTCGGGTCACGTTGTAGGTGCCTGTACCGGTGAGGAGCTTGATCGAGTTTTGCCCGGCGGCGCCGAAGTAGCCGGCGTCGAACAGGTTCGCCCGGCCGACCGAGAACGGCGCGATGGCGTTCGCGTCATTACGGATGAGCAACGGGTCGTGCTCCTGCGCCGACAGGACAGCACTGCTCAGCGTGACCGGGGTACCGCCGTTGGCGGCCTGCAGGTCAGCGGTGAAGAAGGTGCGGGTGCCCGAGCCAGACTGGGGGATGAACGCCTTGATGGTGGCGGTCGGAGCCGGCCCGGCGTAACCGGGAATCTCGGCCCCAGGTGGTGTAGGTGCCGTTGTAGATCTTGACCAGGTCAGCCGGCGCCAGCGACGCGGGCGCGTTGGACGCGACCTGGTTCGACACGGCCATGCGCAGGCCGTCGGTGGCGAACTGGTAGACGTGCAAACCACCCGAACCGTTCGTGGACGCCAGGTTCTGTTCGTTCGAGTTCGGCAGCCGTGAGGACCGGACGAAGTTGATGACCGGCGTCGTCCCGGTGTCGTTGTTGAGAGCGGTGATACCGCCGCCGGAGCCATTCGGCCGCGTCACGGGCTTGGAGTTCGTCCGCAGCACGGAGGTGGCGCCGACGGTGGCGCCACCGTTGGCGTCGCCGGACGCGTCGAACGACACGACCCGACGGGAGAGGTTGCCGGCGTTGAAACCGGCGTTGCCGCTGGTGTCGCCGTCGGCGAGAAAGCTCAAGGCGAACTGAGCGGTGTCCGATCCAACACCCACGATGTCGTCCGCCGCGCCGGCGACGTCGGCGTGCGCGGGCGCGACCTGCACGAGAACGAGGGCCACAGCACCCACCATTCCCAGGCCGAGCCTCTTAAACGTCTTCATCCCTGACCTTTCATCTGACGCATCCCGAGTTGGATGCGAAGGAAAGTTCGCAGTACTGAACCACCAGCAGGCGGTTTGTCAATGAACGCCGAATGAAGCGTCGCGGAGCAGGGACAAAAACTGCGGTGTTGCATTCCACTCTGTACAGAATCGTCACCGGGCCGGCCACACAAAGTCACCTGCGCCGTCCATTGCGGACGAAGCGGATCACGTCGGTGACCTCGGCCAGCGGCAGAGCTTCCATGAAGCGGTCCAAGTTGTACTGACATTCGCGATGACGCAGATAGCCGCGAGTCGACACCGCTACGGTTGCCCCATCGAGATCCGCCCGCCAGGCCCATTGACCATCGAGCTGGGCGCTGGTCATTGCGGGGACGAGGTGATTGTGTCGGTGGCGCAGATTCACCAGAGCACTACGGCAGTCGGCAACATTCGCAAAGCGTGAAGCACCGCGTCCGAGGGGGCGGTTGTTGGAACTCACCAGAATCCAGGTAAGACCCGACGGTTCCGCGGATCCGTCGTCGGACCCGGTGAGGGACAGCACGATAAACCTCGACGCCTGCAATGGTTTCGCCTTCCACCTGAGCGCCCGGTGGCGTCATCAGGAGCCCGACAGCACGGTCACGCTCCACCGTGCCCATGTCCGGCAACGATTGCTTATGCGGACAACGAACGTGCGGCGCGTAAACTTCTCGTGTACGGCACGGGGCAACCACGTTGCCAACTTTGGCCAACTGCGGTGAAAGCCCACCGGTCCGGCGCTTGACGATCAACCGATGCGGTGACCCACCATCACCTCTAGCGGACACACAGAAAGGCCCGGTGCCGTAGCACCGGGCCTTCTGGCTTGTCGTACCTAACGTCTTGTCGTACTGGGCGTCAGCTGGACTTGTGGTCCGCCAGCGGGCCCTGGCCGTACATGCTGTCCACCACGTCGCCAGCCTTGGCTTCCCACTGGGCATAGGCGTCAGCGAACGCGGACACCTGCACCGCCTGCGCAGCGTCAGTCAGCGGCATCTTGTCCCAACCCTTCACCTGGGTCAACGACTTGTAGAACGCCTTCGACGCATAGCGTCGGGTCCTGCAACTGGTCCGGCGTACCCCAACCCGAGGTCGGACGCTGCTGGAACAGCCCCAACGAGTCGTGGTCATTACTCGAACCCAGATGACCCAGGTTGTGCAGCTTCGACTCCTGCATCGACGTCGCCAGCGCGATCACCCACGCCCGCGGCGGCAGACCCATCGCCTTACCCGCGGCGACAATCTTCTCGGCGTTCTTTATCTGATCCGCGCCCAAGGCCACATCAGACTGGCTGCCCTGGATACCCACCGTATGCAGCTGGTTGTCGGCGGGTGCCATGCCGTCAGCGTTGCTGGGCGCCTCAGTAGCCGCCTTGGCGGGCGACTGCGCGCCTGGCGACTGTGTGCCCGGAGACTGTGTGTCCGAAGACTGCGCGCCCGATGATTGCGGGCTGGCGTGCTCGGCCGTGGCCATAGCCACGTCCGGCGAGGTGTCATGCCCGGACTGGGTCAGCGCGATCGGAGCCGCCACACCCGTCACCACGGCCAACGCGCCACCAGCGGCGATAGCCCTGGCCTTCGGCGAAGCCGACGCCAGACCCTTGATCTTCGGACTGGTGGTAGCGGCGACAGACTTGACACGAGTGGAGAAAGCGTTGACATAGCGGTCGAAGTTAACCATGAAGATTATGTCCTTTTCTGAGGGGGACTATTCCTGAGGGGGAAGAACTCGATGCGGCCCCGCGCCGGGCAGGGCGCTGGTTGGCCAGATCGGAAGTCGTACCTCTGAGCGAGGCGAACTATGTACAACCACGGTCCGCCCATAGATAATCCCGGGACCCAGTCCCAGTGGTCGGCGTCACGACCCGGGTACGAATCCTGCGGTGGACGGACTCGATACGGTCCCGCGCCGCGCAGGCGCTGGTTGACCGGATCGGAAGTCGTGACTCTGAGCGAGGCGAACCATGCACAACCACGGTCCCCCCGTAGGTAGTCCCGGGGGAGACTCCTAGGTGGTCGCAGTCACGGCCGTACCGGATGCCTTTGTGGTATCGACCGGCATGTCTGCAATGCCGGCCGATACCGCAGCTTCCTCGCAACGCCGTCAGCTCGCCCACAACTCGCAACAGACGCGCACCTCGCCGGATCCGACGGTTGTGCAACCGAGATCGGTAGCGGTGCCGATCAGGGTCGCTAGCGGTGACGGCCGATGGCCGCCGGCGGCTGGAGACCGTGGACATCTGCGGCAACCGGATCCGGCGATTACTGACCAAGGTCCACGAATGGGCGTAGAGGCTGGCGAGGAATCGCGTTTACGGGACGATAGCAACCGCGATCCGGTACGACGGATGTGATGCGTAGTTGCCGGACCCGACCACCGCAGTGTCAGTCACGGCTTCTGGCCATCCGGGCCTTGCATCCGAATCCTGGAAGGCTCCCGGTCCACCTGGCGGGCCGGTCTAGCCTGAGAGCCAAGGGCCTCGTCCGGCCTGCCCACGCGTGCCGGTCGTTGGATGCCTTACAGGACAGGAGGCGGCCGGTGACGATCAGCCCGCTCTACGAGCGACCCGCGTGGAAGGCACTCGAACAGCACTATGCCGACATCGGCTCACGCCATTTGCGTGACCTGTTCGAAGAGGACCCCGGCCGCGGCGAACGCCTGTGCGTCCAGGCGGCCGGCCTTTACCTCGACTACTCGAAGAACCGGGTGACCGACGAGACCATCCGCCTTCTCGTCCAGTTGGCCCAGGAGTCAGGTCTTACCCAACGACGGGACATGATGTTCCGGGGCGAGCCGATCAACACCTCCGAACGGCGGCAGGTGCTGCATGTGGCCCTGCGGATGCCGAAGACCGCGTCACTCGTGGTCGACGGTGTGGACGTGGTGGCCGAGGTACACGAGGTACTCGACCGGATGGCGAGCTTCGCCGAGCAGTTACGCTCAGGTAGCTGGCTGGGGTATACCGGCAAGCCCATCCGCAACATTGTCAACATCGGCATCGGCGGCTCCGACCTCGGACCCAGCATGGCCTACGAGGCACTGCGTCACTACAGCCACCGCGACCTGACGTTCCGCTTCGTCTCCAATGTGGATGATACTGATCTCGCCGAGGCCACGCGCGACCTGGCCGCCGACGAAACGCTCTTCATCGTCTCGTCCAAGACGTTCGGAACACTGGAAACCCTGACCAACGCCAGATCCGCGCGCCGTTGGGTGGTCGCGGAACTGGGCAGCGACGCCGCCGTTGCCCGGCATTTCGTGGCGGTGTCCACCAACGCCGACCGCGTCGCAGACTTCGGCATCGACACGGCGAACATGTTCGGCTTCTGGGATTGGGTCGGTGGCCGGTACTCCATGGACTCGGCCATTGGCCTGTCCACCATGGTGGCCATCGGCCCGGACCATTTCGCGGAGATGCTGGCCGGATTCCACGAGATGGACGTACACTTCCGCACCGCACCACTGGACAAGAACCTTCCCGTCCTGATGGGTCTTCTCACGGTGTGGTATGTGAACTTCTTCGGTGTGCAGACCGTGGGTGTCATGCCGTACGAGCAGTACCTGAAGCGATTTCCTGCCTATCTGCAGCAACTCACCATGGAGTCCAACGGCAAGCACGTGACGTTGGACGGACGCCGGGTCGAGTACCCCACCGGGCCCGTCTACTGGGGTGAGCCGGGCACAAACGGCCAGCACAGCTTCTACCAACTGATCCATCAGGGCACCGTGCTGATCCCGGTAGACCTCATCGGCTTCGGTCGCACCCTCAACCCGCTCGGTGACCACCACAACATCCTGATGTCCAATGTGTTCGCCCAGGCCCAGGCCCTCGCCTTCGGTCGGACCGAGGACGAGCTGCGGGCCGCGGGCACCGACCCGGACGTCCTGCCGCACCGGGTAATGCGGGGAAACCGTCCCACCAACGTCCTATTGGCCCGCGAGCTGACTCCCAAGGTGCTGGGCACCCTGGTCGCGCTGTACGAGCACAGTGTGTTCACCCAGGGCACCGTCTGGAGCGTCGACTCGTTCGACCAGTGGGGTGTGGAACTGGGCAAGGAGCTCGCCATGCACATCATCCCGGAGTTACAGACGAACGCTGAGCCGAAACTCAGCCATGATTCGTCCACGAACGCGCTCATCCGTCACTACCGGTCGCTGCGCCGCGACGAGGGCCGTCCTGCCCGCTGACACGGATCGATGGGTTAGGCGGCCTTCCTCGCCGCCTTCTTGCCGGGGGCGGCCTTCTTCGCGGCCGCCCTCTTCGCCACGGCCTTCTTCGGGGCGGCCTTCTTCGGGGCGGCCCTTCTTGGCGCGGTCTTCTTGGCGGCGCTGGTGGTCTTCTTCGCGCCGGTGGCCCGCTTCGACCTGGTGGATCGTCCACTTCGGGCGGTGTCGACACTGGCACGCAGCGCGTCCATCAGGTCCACCACGTTCGTGGGCACCGGCGCCTCCTCGGCCACCGTCACCTCGGCGCCCTTCTTCTTCGCCGCGATCAGCTCGTTCACCCGGCCGGTGTACGTGTCGTGGTACTCCTCCGGATTCCACGCACGGGTCATCGAGTCGATCAGTTCCTGGGCCATATTGAGCTCCTCCGGCCGCGGCTTGGCCCGCGACGGGATGCTGGCCGCCAGCTCGCTGGGGTCGCGGATCTCGTCGGCGAAGTACATCGTCTCGAGCACCAGCAGTTCGCCGTCCGGCCGGACCGCAGCGAGGTATTCCTTGCCCCGCATGACCAGCGTGGCGATCGCGGCCCGGTTGGCCCGCCCCATCGCGTCCCGCAGAAGCGCGTAGGTCTTGGCGGTCTCCTCGCTGGCCGGCGCGAGATGGTACGTCTTCTGGTAGAAGATCGGGTCGATCTCGTCCAGATCGACGAAGGCATGCACGTCGAGACTGCGTGAGCGTCCTGGTGCGACGGAATCCAGCTCGTCGCCGTCCAGCATCACGTACCTGCCCTTGCCGATGTCGGCACCCTTGACGATGTGGGAAAAGTCGACCTCCTTGCCGGTGCGCTCGTTGACCCGTTGATAGCGGATGCGGTCGCCGGTGCCCTTCTCGAACTGATGGAAGGACACGTCGTGTTCCTTGGTGGCCGAATACAGGCCCACCGGCACGGACACCAGCCCGAAGCTGATCACACCTGTCCAGATCGAACGCGCCATCGCATCCCCCTCACCGTGCTCGCCAGCCTCTGCCCATCCCGAATGCTGACCGACTGCTCAGCTCCATGATTGCCGAACACGGTGTACCGGTGGGCGGTGAGCAACGGATCTGATGTGCCACATCATCGTGCCGGGACCGATTTCGTGCTGACCGACCCACCCGGGACGTCACCGCTGGTACGGTCGGGAGGAGGAACGCCATCGGGTCGTCGACTCCACGTAGAGGCGCAAACCCCAAAAGCTCCGAGTCATGCTGGAGGGCTGCCGTGGCCGACTGGCGTTCCCGTGCGTTACGTCCGGCCAGGCGCGCCCTGCTCCGCGGCGCCAAGCCCGAGCCGGAGCCAGAGCCACCTGAGCTCTCGATGGACCCGCGGGCAGCCGAGGCCGAGGAAGAGCTGCCGGTCGAGGAAAGCGTGGTCACGTCGGCCATCTACCTCGACGGGCATCGCATCAACACTCCCCCGACGCTGGCTGGGATCTACCCACGCCTGCGCGACGAGCCCGCCACCATGGCCTGGATCGGGCTATACCGGCCGGCCGAATCGCAACTGCTCGCGCTGGCTTCCGAGTTCGGACTGCACGAACTCGCGATCGAGGACGCCATCGTCGCGCACCAGCGGCCGAAGTTGGAACGCTACGGCGACACGTTGTTCGTCGTCCTCCGCGCGGCCCGATACCTCGACGACCTCGAAGAGGTCGACTTCGGCGAGCTGCATGTGTTCGTCAGCCACAACTTCGTCCTCACCGTCCGGCACGGCCAGGCGCCCAACCTCGCTGCGGTGCGCCAGCGCATGGAGCGCGATCCGGAACTACTTCGTCGCGGACCGGAAGCAGTCCTCTACGCCATCCTCGACCGCGTGGTGGACGACTACGCCCCTGTCGTCGCAGGGCTCCAGAACGACATCGACGAGATTGAGACCGAAGTCTTCCGCGGCGACCCGACCGTGACCCGGCGCATCTACGAACTGTCCCAGGAAGTCATCGAGTTCCAACGGGCCGCCCGGCCGCTGCTGGACATCCTCGATGGTCTCGCGGCTGGATTCGACAAGTACCGCACGGACGAGGAGCTTCGTCGCTACCTCGGTGACGTCGCAGACCACGCCACCATCGCGGCCGAGCGCGTCGCCGGATTTCGGGTGACCCTCGCCGACATCCTCACCCTCAATGCCACCCTGGTGTCACAGGCCCAGAACGAAGAGGTCAAGCGCCTCACCGAGGCCAGCTACGCGCAGAACGAAGAAGTCAAGAAGATCTCTGCCTGGGCGGCGATCCTGTTCGCTCCCACCCTCATCGGCACCGTCTACGGCATGAACTTCGATCACATGCCCGAACTGCACTGGCTACTCGGCTATCCCTATGCCATCCTCCTGATGGCAGCCGTCTGCTGCCTGCTGTATCTGGCCTTCAAACGGCGCGGCTGGCTATAATCCGCCAGCCGCTGTGGGACCCGAATTCGAGCAGACATCATCCGCGCCTACCTCGTACGTTGTCGGCTGACACGTCTCAGCTACGACTGTCCGATGTGGATGACCAAAGCCCGGCGGCAGGCGACCGCAGGCTTCGCGGCTGGTACGGTGAGTCCATGCGATTGTCTGATGCGGTAGTGGCCGTCGCGGCGGCAGACGCTGGTGCGGCGGTCGTACGCGCGAGATTCGGAACCTCGCTGGTTCGCTTCGAGAAGTCAGCCATGGACTTCGCAACCGATGCCGACGTCGAGGCCGAGACGGCGATCCTGGATGTCCTTCGCTCCGCACGGCCGACCGATGCGTACGAGGGTGAGGAACATGGCTCATCCGGCGGCAACTCGTCGGATCGCACCTGGCTCATCGATCCCCTCTGCGGGACATTGAACTTCGCGGCACAAACCCCCATGGTCGCCGTCAACGTCGCACTGCGAGCGCACGGCAACGTCTCGGTCGCGGCCTGCGCGGATCCGCTCGCCGATGAGGTGTTCTGGACCGACGGCGACGCGGCCTACCTACGGCGCGACGGCAACAACGAGGTGCTTGTCCCGTCGGCGGGAACCCGTCTTGTCGACGCCAACCTCGATGCCCCGTACCCCAACGGCGACCGCTTCCAGGCAGTCAGGATGCTGGCCGACCCAGCCTTCGGCGCGACGTTCCGCCCCCGGGTGCTCTCCACAACGTTGGCGCTCGCATGGGTCGCGGCCGGCCGGCGCGCCGCGTACATCACCGATGGACACCTTCGCGACAGCGTCCACTTCTCCAGTGGGATAGCTCTCTGTCAAGCTGCCGGGTGCGTGGTGACCGGGCTTTTGGGTCAACCACTACACACGGGTGTCGGTGGGCTCGTCGCCGCCGCGGACGCCGAAACCCACGCGGCCCTCATTGAGATCATCACCCGGGGGGCCGGCATCGGTGGGAGCAGTACCTGACGGGTTCGGCAGACGCCGGGCAGGTGAGGGTGCTCGACGTTACGAACCCAGGCAGGTTCCGTCGAAGCGCAGGCCGACGATTTCCCAATAAGCCTCCCCCGTCCCCGTCGTTCGCCACGATCGCAGCGTAACGGATCGATGCCTGGTGGAGAATCGTCGTACAACCCAAACGCACACGACCGATGCGCCCGCGTTGCCTACAGTGGCAGGTATGGAAGAAGACGCCTACGACCTCGAGCGGTTCGTGGCCGCACAGAACGATCTCGGTCAGTACGACCGGGCGCTCGCCGAACTGCGCCGCGCAAACAAGACCGGACACTGGATGTGGTACGTGTTCCCGCAGGTCGCCGGACTTGGGATGAGCGCGATGTCGCGGCGCTACGGCATCAGCTCGCTCACCGAGGCTCGGGCCTACCTGCGCCATGAGGTGCTCGGTCCGCGCCTGCGGGAGTGCGCCGCTGTGGTGGCCGCGGTCCGTGGCCGCACCGCCGAGCAGATCTTCGGGCCCATCGACGCGGTGAAGCTACGTTCATCCATGACGCTGTTCCTGCGCGCGGACCCGCACGAGGCGGTGTTCGGCCAGGTCCTGGACGAGTACTTCGACGGCGTCCCGGATCCGGCTACCGACAGACGACTTGTAACTCAGCCCTTTGGTCGAAGGCGTTCAGGAAGCGATCGCGCAACAAGTCCATCCGCCATACCGGAGCCTGCGGATTCAGGTTCAGGCCATCCCGGCGAGCGAGACAACTAGGCGTAGTTTCTGACTCTCCCTGCGTAGTCACCTCGGCATCGCTGCTGTCCTGAGGCGGCCGACGACGGCAGCCCGTAAGCAAGGACAATGCGAAGATCCTCCCGGAGGGGATCAGCTCACGGCTGGTCGATGCTGCGGGTGCATCCGGCACCGAGGGGTCCGTGCGGACTACTGCTTGCCGCACTCTACCCGTACGGCATTGCCACCATTTCGGTTCATCTCGCGCGCCCAGGCCGGCCGTCAGGCCTGGTTGTCTTTGGACAGCTCTGCGGCTTCGGCTTCATTGATCCGGCGGTAGGCGCGGTTGCGCAGCCGCAGGATGACGCTGGCGAGCAGGGCCGCCGCGATGGAGCCGGACAGGACCGCGATCTTCGCATCCGCCAGCCTTTCCACACTGGCCTCGAAGGCGAGTTCGCTGATCAGCAAGGAGACCGTGAACCCGATACCGCCGAGGATCGCCAGCCCGACGATGTCGATCCAGGCCAGGGTCTTGTCGATGTGGGCGTGGGTGAACCGAGCCAGCAGCCAGGTGGCCAGGAGGATGCCCAGCGGCTTGCCGACGATGAGCCCGACGAGAATGCCGACAGCGATGGGATCGTGGAAAGCGGAGCCTAGTCCCGAGAGTCCGCCGAGCGCCACACCGGCAGCCGTGAGCGCGAAGACCGGTACCGCGAAGCCCGCCGAGAGCGGCCGGAACCGATGCTCGAAATGTTCGGCCAGACCCTTTCCCCCTTCGGGGCCGCCGGAGCGCCGGCTGCGGTGGACCGGCACAGCAAAGCCGAGCAGCACGCCCGCGACGGTCGCGTGCACTCCGGATGCGTGCACCAACCCCCAGGTGACCAATGCCAGCGGCAGGAGCAGCCACCAGGACCGGACCCGCCGCTGTACCAGGAACGTGAACGCGGCCAACGGCAACAACGCCAGCAGCAGCGGCGCCACGGCCAGGTGCACCGTGTAGACGCTGGCGATGATGATGATCGCCAGGAGATCATCGACTACCGCGAGCGTCAGCAGGAATGTACGCAACGCGGCCGGCAGGTGCCTTCCGGTGATGGCCAGTACCGCGAGCGCGAAGGCGATGTCGGTGGCGGTCGGGATCGCCCAGCCTCGCGGTTCGTCGCCACCGGCGAGTTGATTGACCAACAGATAGAGCCCGGCCGGGACGGCGACACCGCCGACCGCGGCTGCGACAGGAACCGCAGCACGCCGCGGATCACGCAGATCGCCGGCGACGAACTCCCGCTTCAGTTCCAGGCCAGCGACAAAGAAGAAGATCGCCAGCAGGCCGTCCGCCGCCCAGTTCGCGATGGACAGATCGAGGTGAAGGGCCGCAGGTCCGATACGGTACGACAGCATCGCCTCGTAACCGCCCGCCCACGGCGAGTTCGCCCACACGATGGCGACGGTGGCAGCAGCAAGGAGCAGCGCTCCACCGATGGTCTCCTTGCGTAGGATGTCGGCGATTCGCCGCGTCTCCGGCAGGGACGCCCGGCCGAACAGTGTTCCACCGGTTCGGCGCGATTCGCTCACAGGCCCCGCTCTTCGTCGAATGTCGTGGTGCAGATGATGCATACGTTAACGGGCCGAACACCCTCGCGCCGGGTGGGGCAGTCGTACTCGCCCTGTGAGTCGCCGGCTTGTGCCACGTGCCCGGCATACGTCGGCCATGGCCATGACGTGCTCGGCGGGCTCGGCGGGCTCGGCGGTTTGGCGTGGGACGACGTCGCCGCGGTTCTCCCGAGAGACCCGCCTCGCACCTGGCCGGAGCGCATTGCGCCTCCACTGTGGATTGCTTCGCCCAGGCGATGAAGGCGCGGGCTCATCTGGTCCAAGTTGCCTCTACGAAAGTGAGGCCTTCTCGTGGTTGAATGCGCTGTCATCCCAGGACCTCGAGGAAGCACATCCACGTGTCGAAGGCCAGTTCGCGCCGCTTGATACTCATCTGCGCGTGTTCGTTCGCCGTGCTGGCCGGGTGGTTCGGGCCCGCCTCGGCATTTGGCGTTGCCGCAACCCCGGCGAGGGCCGTCGCCACCGCGTCGCCGTCCTGCCACCAGGGCGAGGTCCGACCCACGAGCGGTATCGGGAACGCCGGTGTCGGGACCGTCTGTCCTTCGGCGCAGCCCACCCGGACGAGTCCGGCACCAGGACCCAAACCGGGCCAGAGCGCGACACCCGCGCGTACGACCCATCCACCGGCAAGTCGGACGCCGACGCCCTCGGCCTCAAACGTCCTCATCGCGAAGACCGCCTCGGCGTCACCGACGCCCAACCACCTGCTGGTGGCGGCGGGCAACAGCGGCTCGGGTTGGGCGGCGAGTACCGTCGTTGCGTCTGTCATCGCGGCACTGGGATTCCTGCTGTTGTATCGGCGCCGGTCAGCGGAGCCCACGGAACCGCGCGAAACGGGGTGAGCTGCGGCGCACCGCCGTGATCACGGGCGATCGCTGTAGCCAGCACTACACCAAAGTACCGTGATCATCCCGAATAGCAGCAAACGTATGGAGGTTACGTCAACGGGCCTCGGCATAGCGGGACGTCCGGGATGACCTCCTCGTTCTTGTAGACCTCGCTGCTCGACTTGATGCCGCCCTCGTTCTTGATGGGTGGGATGCGGACCACCTTTATGGGTTTGAGCAGGCTGAGGAACGAGTTGATCACCTTGACGACCGGGTCGAGGATCGTATAGCCGACGCCGAACACCGCGTGCACCCCGATCGCCGCGCCTCGGCACTGGGCCAGCGGCGCGCCGAGCGCGGAGCCCAACGTCGCCCCGTACTTGGTCAGCAGTTCGAAGTAGACACCGGCCTTGAACAGGAACGCGCCTATCCCGACAGTGAACCGGACGCCGTGCTCGATGACCAGGCCCATGACGCCCACGGGCACCCCCGTGAGCGAGTTGATCAGGCTCGACTTGCGTTGGAAGTTCTGCGTCACCTTGGGACCGAAGGTTCCGTTGGCGTAGCCGAATCCGAGCGAGCCGGCCAGCGAGAACTCGCCCGAACCCTTGATCGTGCCGACCTTCGCACCGAACGCGGTCGTCACGGCCAGGGTCTGACTGACCGTGAACGACAGCGGGATGCCCGCCAGCGAACCGATCGGGAAGGACAGGTCGGCCGCGATCGGGAACGCCTTCTTGTGGTTCTTGCCGTCCTGGATGCCGGCTTCGAAGTCCACCTTGATGCCGAAGCCGCCGGTGACCGCCAACTCGGCCCGGTTCACCTTGCCCGCACCGATGGCGAGGTGGAAGGACGCGTTGGGTCGTTGCGTCGTCAGCGTTACGGTGCCCACCATCCGCACGCCGCCGTCGTCGTAGCTGAAGTGAGCGCCTGCCCCGTTGGTGCAGCAGGTGGGATAGACCGAGTAGCCGAGCGCTTTGGTGACGACGTCGCCGGCCCGCTGGAACCCCGGCTGTACCGGCTGGTTGTCTCGAAGACTCAAGCCCCGCATCGGCCTGCTGCGGCCATAACTACTCGGCGGCGCCGGTTGCTCATCGGCCCAGAAGGGCTCTCCGGCCGGGTAGATGACCGGGTCGCCGAGGGTCACGTCCTGCCGGTCGAAAGTCCCGTCGCGGACCACCTCGGTGATGTCGACCGGGCCCACTGTCACGAGCAGATCATCGCCGTCCGGCGCGATGTCGAGGACCCGACCGACGCCGCGTTCGGTGACGAACATGACCTTGCCCGGCGCGAGGTCACCGGCGTTGCGTGCCTTCCCGTCGATCCGCCAGGACAGGCCGTCGGCGGTGACCGACCGGACCGATCGGCCACCGCCGCCGATGATCACCACATCGGACTGCAGCGTCACTCCATCCGGTGCCGGTGCCTGCCCGTACCGGAGGTCCTCTTCGGACATCGCGCGGGCGCTGTCCGGCGGGGCGTCGCCGCCGCCACACCCGGTCAGTACGAGCAGGACGGTGAGGACGGCCGCGATCAGCACCCGGCCCCGTACCCGTCGTGGCGGCTGTGCGTACACACCGAACCGGGCGATGTCCATCAGGCTCGATCCCTCTTTCCCTCACCCGCGCTTGTCTCAGGACAGGATCGCGTCGATCAACGCGCGCATCGTGCGGTCGTACTTCGCGGCGTCGAAACCGAAGCTGTCCAGGTTCAACATATAGGCACCCTAGTCGCTGATCAGAACGGCCACGGACCCGATGTCATTGATGGCTATGTAGACTGCCACGGACACGGTGAGGCTATGGGTCAGCACTGCACGGCATGAGATGCGTTTCAGTACAACCTGATCGCCGACAGGCGGACTAGAGTGCTGCCGTGATTCGTCATGCCTGAGCTTCCGGAGGTCGAGTCCGCCCGGCGGGTCATCGAGCGTACGGCGCTGGGCCGGCGGATCACGGACGTCGACGACTCGGACACGTATGTGTGCCGCCCACATCGGCCCGGAGAAATCCGGGCGGCACTGGTCGGTCGCCGGCTCACCGCGGCCCACCGCCGCGGCAAGAGCATGTGGTGTGAGACATCAGGCGTCGGCCGGTCGCGGCACCCAGGCCCGTCCCTCGGCATCCATCTCGGCATGTCCGGCAAAATCGTGTTCACCGACGCAAGCGGGCACGAGGTCGACGGAGGCGATTACTGGCGACGCGGTCGGGCCCCGGGCGACCTCCGGTTCGCTCGATTCTCGCTGACCTTCGCCGGCGGCAGTTCCCTCGTGCTCATCGACCCCCGCCGACTCGGCCGCGTGCGCCCGGACCCACCGGTCGAGAGTCTCGGGCCCGATGCCGGCGAGATAACTCGGGACCAGTTCCAGGCGGTCATGGCACGTGGGACAACCTCGGTCAAGGCACGCCTGCTCAACCAGGCTGCGGTCGCGGGCATCGGCAACCTGCTCGCGGACGAAATCCTCTGGCTGGCCAGGATCAATCCGGCCCACTCCGTCGACGAGCTGTCCGGCGCCGACACCGACCGGCTCTGGCACGCGTTGCGCGACGCGGTCGACGCGGCGGTCAAGGGCGGCGGCGTCCACACGCTGTCCATGGTCTGGTCGCGTGCGAAGGGCGAGCCGTGCCCACGATGCGGCGGGCCGATGAAAAACGGCACGATCGGTGGCCGGACAACGTGGTGGTGCTCACGCGAGCAGGCCTGAGCCGCGCGGAACCGTCCACGGTGGTCTGTGGCGCAGTCGCGATCGCGATCGGTCAGCTGGCGACCATCCGGAGAAGTCGTTGAATCTGTGCGCGTACGTCCTCGTCGGTGTGGCGGGCCAACTCCTTGGCCTGTGGGTTCGTCCCGCCCTGAACTTCCATCCGGGAAAGCTCGATCGCGGAGTGTTGGTGTCCGATGAGCATGTTCAGGAAAGCGGTGTCGAACTCCCTGCCGTTCATCGCCGCCAGGTCGCTCAGCTGCGTATCATCGATGAGCGGCAGACCGCCGTGAGCGGCATGCGGCGGCGCCGCGCCTGCCACGGTGGCCGGGACCGAACACACCGACCATCTCGGCGTCCTGCGGTTCGACTTCGGCGGTCACAACGAGAACCGCGAGCACTGACCACGCCGGAACCACTCATCGACCAGCGATCGAGCTCCCCGCGCACCAGGGCCCCGCACGCTCATTTCTTGAATGCGTCGCGGGCGCTGCGCGCAGTGTCCTTGGCGTGCTCCCCGGCCTGCTTCATCTTGGCCTTGGACTCGTCGGACTTTCCTTCGTTCTTCATGCGTTCGTCGTCGGTCATCTCCCCGGCAGCCTTCTTGGCCTTGCCTTTTGCCTGTTGCGCCTTGTTTTTGATCTTGTCTTCGTCGGCCATGTCATCCACTCCCAACGTCGTGCCGGCCTTGCTGTTACTCCCCTATTCTCAGACACAGGCTCACGGCTTTGGGGCGAACATCGACGAGCACGCGCGTCTCCTGCAAGCGACAGCCACCCGGGATCAGCTGTACGAAGAAGCCAAGCGCAAGAACTTCAAGGGACGGTCAAGCATGACGGAGGCACAACGGGAACGGGCTGTCAATCGACACTAACTACCGCCGGCGGCCGGACTTCTCCCGAGCGTTATCCTGGCCCCGGGCGGGTTCGTTGTCCCGCGTGTGCGGGTGCCGTCCATCGCCGGCCTGCTCCTTGCCCGGCTGATCCTGCTCACCCCGGCCCTCCTCGCCCGCCCGACTGTCCTCATCGGACTCGGAGATGACCTGGCCATCACGGATCTCGCCGCGCCAGCCTTTGACGTCATCAGGATTCAAGATGCTCTGGCTCATCACCTGACGGACGAAGTGTTTGAGCTCCAGTCGCACACGCCGGCCAGGGGCACGCCAGATGTTGCCCGTCTTCTCGACGAACCCCTTCGGGTGATACTGCATCACCAGCAGGATCCGGGTCAGATCCGGGGCCAACTCATGAAAGGTCACCGTGCCGTCGACCGAACCTTTGTCCGCTTTGGACTGCCACACGATACGTTCGTCCGGGACCTGTTCAATGATGGTGGACTCCCACTTGCGGTGCGACCACATCACCTGCGCCTGCCAGACCAGCTTCTCCGGCTCCTCCTGCTCGACGTTCTCCACCTTCTTCATATAGGTGGGAAAGTCCCGGAACTGGGTCCACTGATTGTACGCAAGCCACACCGGCACGCCGACGTCGATGCTCTCGACGATGTTGGTGACTTTGAGGTCGGTCTTGCGTTGGGTCTGATCGTCATCACCCCCGTCACCGCCCCCATCTCCGCCGCCACCGCCGAACGCCTTCTTGACCTGTTCCTTGCCGCCGGCACCGATGGCGCTGGCCGCGGCGCCGACCGGCGAACCGCCACCCTTCATCGACTCCATACCCTTGCTCAGGGCAGCCTGAGTGGCACTGTTCCCGCCGGAGGCGTACTCGGTCAACTTGTCGGTGAGCCCACCGACCCGCTCCTGGAGAGCTCCCATCGCACGGTCGGCAGCAGCCTTAACGAGCGCTTCCAGACCCTCGACGACCTTGCCCATCACGCCGCCCTGGCTGTGACCGTTCTGGCCACCGTTGGACTGCTCGCTCACCTGTGGTCAACTCCTCCGGTGGCTTGATTGCCATCGACGCTGCCGGTCTGGCTGACCTTGCGCAGCGACTCGGCACTCTCGATGAGCCGGGTACTGAGTCGCTCCATCGGTTTGTTGAAAGCAACCCGAGCGGCCGCGGTGCCGGCACCTCCGAGCTTGCTCAACACGCCGTGATCCGAGCCTGATCCGTCACCGTTGTGCTCATGCTCGCAGTTGTCCCTGGCCAGAGCATGCTTGCCCAAATGGCCCGTGGCCACCGCGCCGCCGAGCAGGAGCGCGGTCCGCAGCTTCTGCTTACGGCCGAGCATGTATCCGACGCCCATCGCCAGCGCGATGCTTCTCGTAGGCCTCATCACCACTACCTTCATCGACGGTCTACCTGACCAGTATCGGCAGCCCCGTCCCCCTGGGACCGTGAAACCGGGACTCTGACCGCGGGAGCGTCCGAAAGAGAGCACCGGCCGTCCACGATGGAAGGAACCTGGCCGGTGACCGTCCGGGATGGTGGAAATTGTGCGGTATCGCAACGGCCGAGCTGACATGCTGACGACATGGTGGACGCACCGGTCGTACCCGCTCGTGAGTCGGCACCGCTGGGTGAGGCGGACGGTGGCCGTGAGTCTCAACGGCCCACACAGGCACGACCCGAGGCTGGGCGATCGTCGGCTCTCGCACCGGAAGATGTCTTCCTGGACGTGCCCACGCTCAACATCGACGAGATCGAACTCGAGGTCGACAACCTGCGCGCCCGGGTGTCCCTGAGCGCCGAGGTGCTGAGCCTGCTCAGGCTCAATGTCGGCGCGGACGCCGATATCGGCAGGGTCCGGCTGGACATCAAGGGACTCGAAGCGCAGGCGCAACTCAAGGTACGGTTGGACAACGTCTCCGACATCGTGGCTCATGTCCTGCAAGTCATCGACTCCCATCCCGACATCATCGAGAACCTCACCCGTTCGGCCGGACAGGCCTTGGAGGACACCGGACGCGGCGCCAGTTCCGTCTTGCGCGACACCGGACGCGGGGCGAGCTCAGCGCTGGAGGACACCGGACGCGGCGCGGGCTCCGCGTTGGAGGACACCGGACGTGGCGCCGGGGCCGCCGTCGAGGGCGCCGGTCAGGGCGCGGGGGACGCGGTACGCGAAACCGGCCGCGGGGCGGGCGAAGCGGTCAGCGAAACTGGACGCAGCGCCGGCCAAGCAGTCGGCGAAACCAGCCGCGGCGCCAGCCAGGCCGCGGGCGAAGCAGGCCGAGGCGCCGGCCAGGTCGCGGGCGAAGCAGGCCAAGACGCCGGCCAAGCGGTGCGCGACACCGGCCAGGCGGCGGGCGACGTGCCGAATGCGGCGCGGGACGCGACCAAACAGGCCGGCTCGGCCGCCGGCGACGCCGGCTTGGACGGCAAACAGCCGGCCAACAAACAACCGGCCGACGAACAACCGGCCGACGAACGACCGGCCGACGACCAGGGACCCATCAGCGTCTCCTCGTCGCAGCACCGCGAGTGGGAGCGCCACAGGGACGGGGAGCCCCACAGGGACTCTGGTGACGGCCACCGCCGCAGCGATGGCGGCGGTGCGGCGCAACGGCCGCGCGGACACGGACTACCCCGTCGCAAGCGCCGCTTCTGAACGGGCAGACAAGACTGGTCAGGCGCCGGGTTGTGCGGTCTCAGCAACCGGCTGGGGCGTGGCGCCTCGTTCGTCGGCGTGGGCGATCCATGTGCTCATAAGGTGAGCAGCCTGCGACGACCGGTACCTCGGCCGCACACCCACTTCCTCCGCATTTCAGAGAACGTGGATCACCCACCCTCTGCCCCGGGAGGTTCGGTGCCGCCTTCGAAATGTATGAATGGGGAATGATCGGACGCCTGCATCACGTCGTACTCGATTGTCCTGACCCCGACGCACTGGCCAGCTTCTATTCGGAACTCCTCGGCCTGCCGGTCACCTACCGCAGTTCCGATTGGGTGGTGATCGCGCCGGACGACACCACATCTGGTGTCGCCTTCCAACGTGCGGCGGACTACCAGCCGCCGCGGTGGCCCGACCCGCAGCGACCCCAGCAGGTTCACCTGGATGTCATGGTGGACGACGTGGACGTCGCCGGCGAGGAAGCGCTCGCGATCGGGGCACGGCTCTTGTCCCGGGAGCCGGCAAGGTACCGCATCTACGCCGACCCCGCGGGTCACCCGTTCTGCCTGTTGACGCGGCCAGGTTGGGCTCCGCCCATCCACCCATCCGCTCCGCCAGCGTCCGAGTCCACATCGGACTCACCCGCATGAATCGTGCTATTGTGGACATTCACGTCACGGGTAAGGGGCGTGACTTCCCGACCGGTCACCGTGGTGCAACACTGCGCTCGTGTCGAACCCCATCTCAGACCCCGGACTCATGCCGTGGGGCGCACGGCCCAGACCCCTTGGCCGTGCCCACGCCGCCAGCCCCGCCGTGCGCGCCCTGATCCTGGTTGCGGTTGCCATGGTGGCCCTGACCGGGTGTGATGAGTCGAAGGCGCGCTGGCATGACCCGTTGGGCGCGGACGCAGGGACTCCTTCCCCGGCAGCGAGCCTGACACCATCTCCGACACCGTCATCGATACCATCGCCGACACCGTCCGCCATGGCCGGACCTGACTCGTTGACGCCCGAGTTGCTCGCCCGGATACCCCGTTTCGGACCCGCCCCCACACCGGTCCCGATGGAGTTGCCTGGCGGTCCTGCCGCGCCTTGGATCACCCACATTCCGACCACACAACCGATCGCCTTCCTGACCATCGACGATGGCCAGTTCAAGGAGCCTCGTGCCGAAGCGCTCCTGCGGGCGGCGAACATCCCGGTGACCCTTTTCCTGGATATCAAAGATGTCCGCAACAACCCCGGCTACTTCACCAAGCTACAGGCCGCCGGTGCCACCATCGAGGCGCACACGATCACGCACCAGAACCTGAAAGGGAAGCCGTACGGCGTGCAGCACACCGAGGTGTGCGGCTCAGCCGACCAACTTGGTGCTCTCTATGGTCGCCGGCCCGTGCTGTTCCGGCCGCCGTACGGAGAGAAGGACAACACCACCCTTCAGGTAGTCCATGACTGCGGCATGAAGGCGGCCTTCTTCTGGAAGGAGACCGTCAACGGTGGTGCCCTGCAATACCAGAGCGGCCACCAGGTAAAACCCGGCGACATCATCCTGATGCACTTCCGCCCCCAGTTCGTCGACGACTTCCTGGCGGCATTGCAGGCGATCCATGAGGCCGGACTGACCCCGGCCCGACTTGAGGACTACATCCCCTAATCGCGTGGTGGAGAACGGTGCCATGATCCTCGTGCTGGGCGATGCGGGCGTGGACATCGTCGTGTCCGTGCCCGAGTTGGCTGCCGTGGCCCGTGAGCACGGCCGTGATGTGGCTGGCAACTGCGCCGCAGCCACACCACGGCCGGGCCGCTACGCCATGGTCAGACTGAACCGGGACTTCTCATCGTCGATGCCGGTGATGCGAACGGTCAGGCTCGCGCCAACCTCGGGCTTCTCGGATCCGACGAGCAGGCCGTCGAATCCGTCGACCTCCAGAAATACGCCGAACGCAACGACCTTCTTCACACGGCCCTCGACGATGTCGCCAACCTGGTGAAGCGAACGAAAATCCTGCCAACTGAGCGGGTGCATGCGATCACCTCCTTCCTCCGCAGACTCCGCTTGGCGGGTCACGGAAGGCGGCGGGCCACGAGGCCGGCCGGCGATCAGGACTCGGCCGGGTAGCCAATCTGTTCAGGGCTCATGGCCCACCCGGCGGTCATGACGGCAGCCTACCTGAGGTCACCATGACCAGCCAGACCGGACGGGCAGCATGACCAGCCAGGCCGGACAGGCAGCATGGCTACGTCGCCGCCGACCGGCCAAGCCACACAGATCGCCCTGGCCGCCACCGCCACGCTCATCGCCGCGGTCTGACACCGACATCACCACCATTGGTGGGCTTAGCCGGGTTTGCGCGGAAGATGCGTTCAGTACGTGATGCGCGAGCGCGCGAACTGCCCGCAATTCATCCGTAGGGCCGGTGATCCAAGGCACATCGTGGGCGGTAACGTAGCGGACGCGCTGGGCGGCGGTAGCTCCTCGGCCACGCCTGTCGTTCAGCGACTTGCGTGGCTCATCCACCGGCATCGCGGGTCTGCCGAGCATGTGGAGGATGGTAGATGTCCTACAACGAGGAGCCGCCGGGAGCGGGCGACGAGGCGAACCCCCGGCAGAGCTTCGAAGTCGCGCTGCGCGGGTACGACAAGCGCCAGGTCGACCAGTATGTCTCGCAGGTGGACAGCGAGATCGCCACGCTGGCGGCCGAGCGGAGCCGGGCGCTCGACCACATCAAGGACCTGAGTACGCAACTGCAGCAGCTACATTCCGAGTTGGCCGAGCTGCGCGAGCAACCCGCCCAGATCGACCGGGCGACCTTCCGCGACCTTGGTCCGATGGTCGATCAGATGCTGGCCTTGGCGGAAAAGCAGGCCGGGGCGATCATGAGTACCGCCACGCAGCGGGCCGCCCATCGCGAAGCCGAAGCGGACAAGATCCTGAACGAGGCCCGGGACCAGGCAGCACAGACGTTGCGCGGCCTCGAGGGGCAACTCGCCGCGCGCCGCGCGTCCGCGGACAAGGCCCACGAGGATCGCGAGGCGGCGGCCGAGGCCAGACTTGCGCAGATCCGCGACGCAGCCGAAAAGGCCCAGGCCGAGGGCGACGCCGCGCGGGAGCAGGCCGAGCAGGAGGCGCAACGGATCACGGACCAGAACGCGCTGGACCTTCAGATGGCTCGGGCGGAAAGCGACGCCATGCTGGAGGCGGCTCGCACGCAGGCTGAACAGGAACTCGCTCAGCGGCGCGCCGAGTGGGAGAAGGAGATCGGCGAGCGGCGGACCGAAGCGGCCCAGAAGATCGCCGCGCTGCACACCCAGGCACAGCAACAAGCCGACGAGGTGCGCCGTCGCATGAACGAGCAGGCCAGCGCCCACCAGCAACAGCTCGGCATCCTCCAGGAAGAGATCCAGGCCCAGCGGCAGACACTGGCCGAGTTGCAGTCCGAGTTGGACGCCGCGGATGAGACGCTCGCCAAGTCCGGCCAGCGGCAGGCCGCGATGGACCACGAGATCGGCGCGTTGCAGCAGCGTATGCACGAGGTCGGGCAGTCATTGAGCGCTGAGCATCACCGGCTGGAAGAAGCCAGGCGCGCGGGCGATGCCGCCGAACAACACGCCAGGGACGTACGCGCAAGGGTGCAGCGTGAAGCGAAGCGGGTGGCCGAAATGGCCGCAGCGGCAGTGCTCGCGGCCGCAGCCGGCAGTACCGACACCGGCGAGTTCCCCCGGGTCGTGATTCCTTCGAGCGCGGACCGAACCGGCGAGCGCGCCGCCCAGCCGCAAATGGCTAATTCCGCAGGAAACCCGGGCAGACCGCCCGGCGATCGGGACGACTCCGCGCATGAAAGTGAGAACGGCGCGCCGCACCAACGAGGGCCCCAACCCGCCACATTCGCGGCGGATACTGAATAGCTTCAGAGGGCCGGTCCGGCGAGCGGGCCGGCCCCATTGTCGCAACGCTCAGGCGAAGACGGATGCGAGCCAGGTGCCCCAGGTCTGCTCTGCCTCGGCCCGGTCGATGTCGGCGAAGATGTGGTGACCGGTCATGATCGCCCCGCCGCCGCCGACGAAGCGCAGCAGTGCGTCGTCGGTACGCACGCCGAGAAAGCTGGGTTCCAGCATCGTGTCGACCACGCCATTGACCTCCTGGCCGCCGACCGTGAAGGAGACCTTGTCGCCCTCGCTAACCGTGTCGGGCAGGCCCACGGCGCGAGTGATCGCCGCCCAGACCTGGTCCTGGTCCGCTTGCTGGGGGCCGAACGCGGTGACTGGCACGGCAGTACGCCCCGGGAAGTGATCCAGGTACTGCGCCAGCGTCCGCAGATAGAGGGGGTTGCCCTTCTTCAGCGCGTCGTACTCAGCCTCCCAGTCGCCGGCCATGATCCCGCTGTGCACCAGGCGCAGCGCGGTGGCGCCACCCTCGCGGCCCTCGATCAGATATTCGAAGGCCATGTACGAGCCCTCCTCATCGGCGGCGCCACGCAGGGCGAAACGCCGCCCCGGCTCCCAGGCAGTGACCGTGGATTCGGAGGTGAAGCCGGGCATGGTCATGCTCGCCTTGCCGCCCTCGCGGGGCTCGACCTCGGTGCGACCCATCAACCACGAGTCGATGCCGGGGCCAGTGGCGATGGCCTCCCAGACCTGTTCCGGGGTGGCCGCGAGGTCGATCTCGTGGACCAGTTCGAATTCGTGTGACATTTCAGGACTCCTTGGTTTCGGCGTCGGCCTGTGGCCGGATACTCGGATGGATGGCGACGATGACCCGATGGTCGCGGCCGCCGGGAGCGTTCTCGTCGTGGTAGCGGCTGACCAGCGCGGTGACCGCGGCGGTCAGTTCCTGCGCGAAGGCGGCCCGGTCGGTGGCTGAGGCGAACCGCACGGTGCCGTCGAGCGCGTACGTCGCCACCGGCTTGCCCGCGCGGGCAGCGCCAGTGATGAGCTGGCCAACCTCTTTGACCAGGCGCGCGGCCAGGGCCAGCAGCCAGCGTGCGGAAAGCCCGTCGGGTGCGCGGGCCGGGTCCGGCTGGACGGCGGCGAGCGCGGACGGCGAGATCACATATGAGGCCGCGGTCGCCCGCATGACCCGCTCGGTCATGTTGCCCTTGCGGCGCTCCTCAACCAGCTCGACCAGGCCGTGTGATTCGAGGGTCTTGAGGTGATAGTTCACCTTCTGTCGGGGCAGCGCGACGACGGCCGCGAGAGTGGTCGCCGAGTGGGGCTCGGCCAGTAGCGCAAGCAGACGCGCCCGGATTGGGTCGAGCGCGACCTCGGCCGCCGCTGCTTCCTCAATGACTCCCACCTCGAACATGCCGCAAGCGTAGTTGCCGACAAGTTTCTTCGTCAAGACAAACTAGGTTGTCGGTGCGTGGCGCCGCCTGGGCGGTGCCGCACCGGCTGTCCGGATGTCATGGGTCGAACCCCGGACTAGCGTTGAAAGGAGTCCAGCAGAGGAGGTTGTCTCGATGAAGGACAGAGAATTCCTCGACCGGGTGGCCGACCGCAGCGGATTGACCTACCGCGAGTCGGCTGATGTCAGCAGGGCCACGATGCTTGCCCTGGCCGACCGGGTCAGCGGACCTGAGGCGCGGGAGCTCGCGGCGCACCTGCCGGACCGTCTGGCGGAGCCGCTGAGTTCGGCTGACGAGCCGTTGAAGCAGTATGACCTGGCACAATTCGCCCGCCGGGTACGCCGGCACGCGGGGTTGTCGCCCTGGCAGACGGCCAGCGGGATCACGGCCGTACTGCTGACCTTGGAGGATGCCGCGCCGGAAGCCGCGCGGGCGGCGATCTCAGAACTGCCGAAGGAGAATTTCCCCACCGCGTAGACGCGCACTACAGACGTAGGGTGACCGGTGTGCTGCCAACTCTTCCGGTTCTGATTTCGACCTACCTCGAGCCCGATCTGGTCGGGCGCATCGCCGCTGTCGACCCGCGGGTCGAGGTGCTGTACGCGCCAGAGCTGCTACCGATGCCCCGCTATCTGTGCGACCACACCGGCACCCCGCGCCAGTTGACCGACCAACAACAGCAGGAGTGGGAACGCCTGCTCGACCGGGCCGAGGTGGCCTTCGGATTTGACTGGCAGGATCCCTCCCAGTTACCCAGGCGGGCACCACGGCTACGTTGGGTACAGGCGACCAGTGCCGGCATCGGCGACTTCGTCCAACGCACCACATTGGACCGTACGGACCTGGTGTTCACCACGGCCAGCGGAATCCACGCCGTGCCGCTGGCGGAGTTCGCGATAGCCGGCGCGCTCTACTTCCTCAAAGGGTTGCCGTACCTGGCTTCGCAGCAGCGGGCTCATGTGTGGCAGCGCTATACCACCACCCAGATCGCCGGCCGCACCGTCACTGTGGTCGGGCTCGGCGGTATCGGTCAACGCGTGGTGAAGGCGTTCGCCGACCTGGGCACCCAGGTAGTGGGCATCGGACGGCCCGGCCGCGATTACGGCCTGGATGCGTCGGTGCCGGTGTACAGCTACACCGATATCGATCAGGTCCTTGATCGCACCGATGTGCTGGTGCTGTGTTGCCCGCTGACCCCGCTGACGCACAGCCTCATCGGCGGCGAGCAGCTCGGGTTGTTGCCCACCGGCGCGGTTCTGGTCAACGTCAGCCGCGGACAGGTTGTGGATGAGCCAGCGCTGATCGAAGCACTGCGGTCCGGTGCGTTGGGCGGCGCCGCACTCGACGTCTTCGAAACCGAGCCACTGCCGGCGTCGTCTCCGCTGTGGGAGCTCGACAACGTCATCATCTCACCGCACTCGGCGTCCACTGTGTCCACCGAGAATGCTGCCCTGACGGATCTGTTCTGCGACAACCTGCGTCGATACCTGCACCGGCAACCCCTGCGTAACACGTACCGGCGGGACCTGGGTTACTGACATTCCCGTCACTCGTCGGGGGCCAGGCGCAGGCGGCGCAGGAGTTGGGCATTGAGGGCGACCACGATGGTCGAGGCCGACATGAGGATCGCGCCCACGGCGGGGCTCAGCGTGAATCCGGCCCAGCCGAGCACACCGGCGGCGAGTGGGATCGCGATGACGTTGTAGCCGGCGGCCCAGGCGAGGTTCTGGACCATCTTGCGGTACGAGGCGGTGGACAGATCGATAACTGCCACCACACCGCGTGGGTCCGACGAGGCGAGCACGACCCCGGCCGACTCGATCGCCACGTCGGTGCCCGCACCGATCGCGATCCCGACGTCGGCCCGGGCCAGTGCGGGCGCATCGTTGACGCCGTCACCGACCATCGCCACCGTCAGCCCGCGGCCCTGCAACTCGGCCACGGCGGCGTCCTTGTCCGCGGGTAGAACTTCGGCGAACACCTCATCGACGCCGGGTCGGAACCCGAGATCGGCGGCCACCGCCTCGGCGACCGGGCGGGCGTCGCCGGTGATCATGACAATCTTGGCGATGCCCGCGGCGCGCAACTCTTCGATTGCCCGCCGGGCCTCCGGTCGGACTTCGTCTTCGAGAGCCAGAGCTCCGATGGTTCTGGGTAGTTCTGCGTCGAGGCGGACAAGGTGCAGCACGGCGGCTCCACGCTTGGCCCACTCATCGGTGTGCTGGCTCAGCTCAGGCGGTGCCGTGGCACCGAGTTCGCGCAGCAGTGCCGGCCCACCCACGGCGTAGGTCGCACCGTCGACGTCGGCCCGCACGCCACGTCCGGTCAGGGAGGTGAAACCGGTTGCTCGTACCGGCGTGACCTCCCGATCCATGGGGGCGGCGACGATGGCGGCGGCGACGATGGCGCGGGCCAGCGGATGTTCGCTGTCGGCCTCCACCGCGGCGGCCAGGCGCAGCACGTCTGCCTCCACCACGCCCTCGGTGACGCCGACACCGGTCACGACGTGGGCTCCCTTGGTGAGGGTGCCGGTCTTGTCGAACAGAACCGTGTCGACGCTTCGCATACGTTCCAGCGCGAGCCGGTCCTTGACCAGGATGCCGGCTTTGGCCGCCACCGCCGTCGACAGCGCGATCACCAGAGGGATGGCCAATCCCAACGCATGCGGGCAGGCGATCACCAGGACGGTCACCGTGCGGGCGACCGCCTGGTCCAGGGTCGCGAACACCGACCAGGCCACAAAGGCCACCAGGCCGGCAGCCATGGCGATGTAGAAGAGCATTGCGGCAAACCGGTCGGCGAGCACCTGCGCCCGACCGGTGGACTGCTGCGCTTGGGCCACAAGCCGCCCGATACCAGCCAGCGCCGTGTCATCACCAACCGCGTCGACCCTGACCCGCAGGGCCGAATCGGTCGCGACCGTACCGGCGACGACGCGGTCGCCCGTCGCTCGGGGCACCGGCCGCGACTCTCCGGTGATCATGGACTCGTCGACTTCAGCCCGACCCTCGACGATCCGGCCATCGGCCGGAACCCTTGCGCCGGAACGGACCAGCACAACGTCGTCGACCCGCAGGCCGGACACCGGCACCACGCCGATGGATCCATCCTCGTTGACGCGCTCCGCCTCATCGGGCAGCAGTGCCGCCAAGGCGGCCAGCGCGCCCTGGGCCTGGCCGATCGCCTTCATCTCCTGCCAATGGCCCAACAGCATGATGGTCACCAACGCCGCGAGCTCCCACCAGAAATCCAGGTCGAACACGCCCAAGGTGGCGGCAAGCGAGGCAACGTACGCAACGGTGATTGCCATAGAGATCAGCAGCATCATTCCGGGCGCCCGGTCCCGGACCTCCGAAATCGCGCCAACGAGGAACGGCCAACCACCATAGAAGAAGACCACCGAGCCGAGTACCGGACCGATCCAGCTGATGCCCGGGAAGTCCAGCCGGTAGCCGAACCACTCCATCACCATGTGGCTGGTTACGAGAATCGGCAAAGTCAACACGAGACTGAGCCAGAATTTGCGACGGAATGCCTCTGGATCGTGGCCCGCGTGCTTGTCGTGACCACCCCCGTCGTGGTGCCCGGCGTGCGCCTCGTCGAATGTCATGTCACAGCTCCCGTCGCCTTCCGCCCCGACATCATACCCCTAGGGGGTACACCACCCGAAGAAGTGAACTATGGTCTGGGCTCGTCTTGCACCACGAAAGGCTCAATCCGTGCGCGCTGACGCAATCGTTGGCCGGCACCTCCTTCTCGCGCTCGCAGTCCTCTTGGGCATGGTGAGCGTCATGGGCGTCGCCGGTCCTGCCTATGCGGACCCGACCGATGCCGAGGGCGGGTCGTCGAGCCTGCGCGAGCAGTTGGACGCGGCCTCGAAGGGCTACCTCGACGCCAAGACCAAGCTGGACGCATCCAAGGCACGCCAACAGGATCTCACCTCGCAACTGTCCACTGTGGATAAAGATCTCGCGTCGCAGACCCGGGCCGTCCAACAGATCGCCGCAGCCGCCTATCGGTCCGGCAGGTTGGCTGAGTTCGCCGGCGTCATCAGCAGTGATTCGCCTGCCACGCTGATCGACCGTCTCACCATGCTGAACGGTCTGGCGGCTAACAGGAACGACGTGGTTCACCACCTTGCCGCGACGCGAGAATCGGTCAAACGGGCCAGGGATGCGATCGATGCCGAGATCGGGACGCAACAGGCAAGCCTTGCCGACATGACCAAGCGCAAGCAACAGGCGGAGCAGGCCCTTCGAGCGGCTGGTGGCGGCCAAGCCACAACCGGGTTCTCCGGCAACTCGTCGCGGGCGACGGCCGCACCGCGAAATGCCGACGGCAGTTGGCCCGTCGAGTCCTGCAGCGTGCCCGACCCGACCACGTCTGGCTGCCTCACACCGCGCACGCTGCACGCGCTGAACCAAGCCAAGGCCGCCGGTTTCACCCGGTATGTAGCGTGCTACCGCACCGGGTCTGATGGTGAGCATCCCAAGGGACGTGCCTGTGACTTCGCCGCCGCGGTGAGCGGCTTCGCTGGTGCGGCGACGGGCGGCGAGCGAACCTATGGCAACGACCTCGCCGCGTACTTCGTCAACAACGCGAACGCGCTCGGGGTGTTGTATGTGATCTGGTTCCGTCAGATCTGGCTGCCCGGATCGGGTTGGCGGGCATACAGCGGCTCCGGCGACCCCGCCGCGGAACACACCAACCACGTGCACCTGTCCGTGTACTAGATCGAGCGGTACAGGCCGTGCTCCTGTCCCGGTGTCCTGTTTCGGGACGCCTGCACAATTCGCGGAACGGTCGAACCCAATTTCGCATAATGCGGGTGCGTTGGATCACATCACGGATTGCAGGGGTTGGCAGTCGAGAATTCGGCCCGTAGCGTCAGCGCGTCCGATTCGGTTTGTCAGTCATCAACCTGATGGCACCGATTCGGAAACCGCCTAATCACGATCCTGTGAGCCGGGGACCCATGCACCTGGGGTGAATCCACAGCCTTGCGGCCGTGGTAGGGCACATCTTTCCCGCCCGAACCCGTCAGCTAACCCGGTCGGCGGCATGGGAGGGAGAAACCCGCAGTGCGCACCAACGCATCCCCCGTTGGTCGGCTCAGTAAGCAGATTCTCGGAATCGCTGATGACTGACGAACGAATTCGAAAAGTGCTTCAACGCGTCACACATCGCCAGGTCTACCAGGCTGCTCTGGTTTCGGCCGGTGTCGTAGCCGTCGCGACGGCAGCGACCGTCGGCGTGCTGCTGGGCCAGACCGCGGCCCCTGACCCGACCCGGGCCGCGTCTGAGTCCATCGTGGTGGACCCGGCCGCCCCTCACCCGGGCACGATCCTGGCGGACTCGGGATCCACTGCGGCGCCTCCGGCGCAAACCCCCACCCCGGCACCACCGCCTACCGAGGCGGCGCCCCCGACAGAGGCGGCAGCGCCCACACAGGCTGCGAAGAAGAGCCCGCCGCAACCCGCGGCACCGCCGGCTCCGTCCGAGAAGATTCTGACCATCTCCTTCGAGTACCAGACGAATTCCTACTACTGCGGCCCGGCCGCGGTGCACAACGCCCTGACCGCTCGCGGCCTGGACATCAGCCAGGACAAGCTCGCCGTCTCGCTGCGGACCACGGTCAACGGGACAGACTCGGTGCAAGACACGACCCGCGCACTGAACGGTGTGGTCGGCGCCAACGTGTACCAGACCCGAACGATTCCGGGTGCGGCCGCGACTGCTGCTCAGATGGATCGGCTTCAGGCCGACGCCGTGCGCGCGATCAGCAAGGGCTATGCCGTCGTGGCCAACATCGCGGGCGGTGCCAGCGACGCCAATGGCGTCTGGCACGACTTCCCCGGCGGGCACTACATCGCCCTCATCGGCTACAGCGATGACGGCCGGAGCGTGAAGGTCGCTGACTCGTCTGGAATGTATGGCTCCAGCACCTACTGGATGAGCACCATCAACATGGCCAACTGGATGGGCACACGCGGCTACTCCGCCTGATCGGCTCCACCTGGCGGGCACACAGGGAGGCCGGTCTCGGCGACCGGCCTCCTGAAACCTAGCCGCGCTTCATGAGGCGACCCACAGCGGCCATCATCTCCGTGGCCATCTCGTCGGCGCGTCCCTCGGACGCGCCTTCATGCATGCAATGACGGGCGTGGCCGTCGAGCAGGCCGAGCGCGACCTTGTCCAGCGCGGCCTGGATGGCCGAAATCTGGGTGAGCACATCGATGCAGTATCGGTCGTCCTCCACCATCTTCTCGATGCCGCGGACCTGTCCCTCGACCCGTCGCAGGCGGGCGAGCAACTGGTCCTTGCTGGCGGTATAGCCGCGGGTAGTTGCCGGGGCGGGTGTGCTCATACGCCAACTATAGCCAACCCCCAGGGGGTATGCTACGGTTCGAATTACGATACCCCCAGGGGGTAGGGGTATAGTCCGCAAGGGAGAGTCGAGTGCAGACCACACACATCGTTTCCGGCATGACCTGCAGCCACTGCGTCAGTTCCGTGCAGGCCGAAATGAGCCAGATCCCAGGAGTGACCGAGGTGCAGGTCGATCTGACCCACGGCACCGTCACCGTCACCAGCGACCGGGCCATCGATGCGACCGCAGTCCGTGCGGCCGTCGATGAGGCCGGCTACACCCTCGTCAGCTGACCCACCAGAACGGACCACGATGATGCGAACGTCATGACGACTGGGCGGCTATGTAGTGGGGCTGGTCGCGGTCTTCGGTGTGGCCCTCGTGGCCGGCGCGGCAATCGGCCCCGGCGAGCAGCCGAGGTTCGTGGACTTCCAGCACGCGGGCACGGTACATACGGCCGCGTTCACCGCCCTCGCCGGCCACGACCACCAGTAGAACGACGGACAAGATCGAGGAATGCCGATGTCATCCGCTGCCCGCCCCGTCCCGATGGCCCTGACCCAGATCGAGTTGGCGATCGGCGGCATGACCTGCGCCTCCTGCGCCGCCAGGATCGAGAAGAAACTCAACCGCGTCGGCGGCGTGACCGCCACGGTCAACTACGCCACGGAGAAGGCCACCGTGACGGTCACAGACACCGCCGTGAGTACGGACGAACTGATCGCGACGGTGCAGCAGACTGGTTACACCGCGACCGTTTACGCCGCAACAGTCCCCCGGGCACCGGCCGACGCTGGCCGGGACGAGCCGGCCGACGAACTGCGGATTCTGCGTACCCGGCTGTGGGTGTCGCTGGTGTTGACCGTGCCGGTCGTGGCCGTGGCAATGGTGCCGGCGTGGCAGTTCACCTACTGGCAGTGGGTGTCGTTGACTCTCGCCGCTCCCGTGGTGGTTTACGGCGGCCTGCCGTTTCATCGAGCGGCGTGGATCAATCTGCGTCACGGCGCCGCCACCATGGACACGCTCGTCTCGATCGGCACCCTGACCGCGTTCGGGTGGTCAGTGTGGGCACTGCTGTTCGGCACCGCCGGCGAACCGGGCATGACCCATCCGTTCAGCATCGACATCGCGCGCGGCGATGGCGCCGCAAACATCTACCTGGAAGCCGCGGCCGGCGTCACGCTGTTCATCCTCGCCGGCCGTTACTTCGAGGCCAGGTCCAAACGCCGCGCCGGCGCCGCTCTTCGCGCCCTGCTCGAACTCGGCGCCAAGGAAGTCGCCGTGCTCCGCGACGGCGCGGAGAGCCTCATCCCGATCGAGCAACTCGTGGTCGGAGACCACTTCGTCGTCCGCCCCGGCGAGAAGATCGCGACCGATGGAGTGATCGAGGACGGCACGTCCGCCATCGACGCCAGCATGCTCACCGGCGAATCCGTCCCGGTCGAGGTGTCACCTGGCGATGTGGTGGCCGGCGCGACGGTCAACGCCGGCGGCCGGCTCACCGTCCGGGCTACCCGGATCGGCTCGGACACCCAACTGGCACAGATGGCGAAACTCGTCGAGCAGGCGCAGACCGGCAAGGCCGCCGTGCAGCGGCTCGCCGACCGGATATCCGCGGTCTTCGTACCGGTGGTCATCGCGCTGGCCGTGGGTACCCTGGGCTTCTGGATCGGCACCGGAAGCGGCGCCACCGCGGCGTTCACCGCCGCCGTCGCGGTCCTCATCATCGCCTGCCCCTGCGCCCTGGGACTGGCCACCCCCACCGCGCTGCTCGTCGGCACCGGGCGGGGCGCGCAACTCGGCATCCTCATCAAGGGCCCTGAGATCCTGGAGTCGACCAAGACCGTCGACACCGTGGTGCTGGACAAGACCGGTACCGTCACCACCGGCCAGATGACTCTCCTCGACGTCATCACCGACGACGGGCAGGACACCGATGAGGTACTTCGGCTGGCCGGCGCGGTGGAAGCAGGCTCCGAACACCCCATCGCCCGGGCCATCGCGCTCGGCGCAGCGAATCGCGTCGGCCCGTTGCCCACATTGGACGGATTCGGCAATGCAGTAGGACTCGGCGTCCGCGCTACCGTGAACGGCCAGCAGATCGTGGTCGGACGTGAACGCCTGCTGCGCGAACAGGATCTGCACCTGCCCGACAAGCTGCGCCGGGCGCTGGTGGAGGCCGAGCGCCAGGGACGCACGGCCGTCCTCGTGGGATGGGCCGGCCAGGTACGCGGAGTCCTCGTTGTCGCGGACACGGTGAAACCGACCAGCCGGCGCGCCATCGCGGCGCTGCGGGGACTTGGGCTGACCCCGGTGCTGCTGTCCGGCGACAACGCCACGGTCGCCCGCGCGGTCGCCGCCGACATCGGCATCGATCACGTCATCGCCGAGGTGCTACCTGCCGGCAAGGTCGATGCCGTCAAGCGCCTGCAACGCGAGGGCAAGGTCGTGGCGATGGTCGGTGACGGCGTCAATGACGCGGCCGCCCTGGCCCAGGCCGACCTCGGCCTGGCAATGGGCACCGGTGCCGACGTCGCCATCGAGGCGTCCGACCTCACCCTCGTACGAGGCGACCTCATGGGCGTGGTCGACGCGATCCGCCTGTCCCGACGCACCCTACAGACCATCAGAACCAACCTGTTCTGGGCCTTCGCCTACAACATCGCCGCACTCCCGTTGGCCGCTACCGGACTACTCAACCCCATGATCGCCGGCGGCGCGATGGCCTTGTCGTCAGTATTCGTCGTCGCCAACAGCCTGCGCCTACGTCGTTTCAACGGCTAGCCCCGCCTTCGCAGACGGCGCACCGCAATCCATGGGCTGTCAGAAACTGTTGATCTCGATCGACCGGCCCCCTTCGGCACCACCGAATGGTATCGAAACATCGGCAACCGTAGGACCCAGGGCACCCATTTCGCAACAGTCCGCCTGGTGTCCACTTTCGACATGGATCACGACCTCGGGGTTGGCAGGGTTCGCGGTGTGCGTGATCCATGTGGATTCTGGCCTGCCTGGTGCCCAGGCTGGTCGGCTACCTGTGGCCGACAGTGTCGCCCTGGTTGGCGGCCCGCCTCCTTGATCACTGGAAGGGAGCACTCGCCGGGCCTGTGTGAGGAGGCGAGCTAGCAGAACGACCAGGTGAACGTCAGACGTCGCGGCGGCTGCCGCGGATCGTCGTGATCACAGCCCGCCAGATCAGCCTCAGGTCCAGTGCGATGCTCATCCGACGGATGTAGGTCTTGTCCTTGCGGAGCCGTTCAGCCGGCGACATGTGATACTTCTCGATCTGTGCGATGCATACGATGCCGGGTTTCACGACATGGCGTTGCGCGAATCGGGGCAACTCCTCGAGATACCGGTGCACCAGGACTGTCCGCAGCGGCCTCGGGCCGACCAGACTCATCGTGCCCGCCAGAACGTTCACCAGTTCGGGCAGCTCATCGAGATGCCAGCGGCGCAGCCATTTCCCGCACCTGAGCGTACGGGGATCGTTGATGGTCGCGGCCACCGGGCCGGTCGCGCGCTCGGCGTCGTACTTCATGCTCCGGAACTTCAGTTGATGAAACGTGACTCCACCGATACCTACCGAGTTCTTGGTGAAGAAGATCGGTCCAGGGTCCTCGAACCAGATGGCAAAGGCGATGAGGAGCCACAGCGGCAACGTGACGATCAGGCCGGCCGTCGCTAGGGCGATATCGACCAGGCGCTTGAGCTGCCGCGGCGGCGGATACTCCAGGCTCGCCGAAATGTGATAGGTGAGAACCTTCTCCCGTACTCCCGGTGAGGGTGGTGCGTTGTACTCGGCGAAGCCGATGGCCATACCCGTTGCGGCTACGCCGCCCAGAAAGGCGCCGACGACGCCCAGCAGAAGACCTGGCACAAGCACGCGGTGGCTCAGGTACATCGCGAGCCAGAGCAGCGTCGTGAGAAATGCGCTCACCGCCAGCGAGATCCGGTAGAGGCGTGCCGACACGAGTCGCCGGCCCAGGCCGCGCGCGATGACCATGCTCAGCGCAACCGACGCCAGGAACAGCAACTCCGTCAAAGCACCATCACCGCCGTCCCTACAAGCTCGGCTTGTGGTTCTGTGCCCAGAGGCTGAACATCAGCAGAGTCCAGATCTCGCGGCTGTGCTCGGCGACGCCCTCCATGTGGCGGTTGACCAACCTGTTGACCTGTTCGAACTGGAAGAAGCCCTGTCGCTGCAGCACCTCCTTACTCAGGTACTCGTCCACCAACGGCCGCAACGGTCCCGCGAGCCACCGGGGCATGGGGGCGTTGAAACCCTTCTTGCGCATGGTGGCGACCTTGGGCGGCAGCACATCGGCCATGGCTCGACGCAGGAGCCGCTTGGTCTGGTAGCCCGGCATCTTGAGGTGACCGGGGAGGGAGAATGCCAGTTCGGCCACCGCGGTCGCCAGCAGCGGCACGCGCACCTCCAGCGAATGCGCCATGCTCATCCGGTCTGCCTTCGCGAGCACGTCGTCGACCAGATACACGTTGGCATCGGTGTACTGGAAACGGGTCAGCGGGTCGAACCCATGTCCGGCCCGGTGGTGTGGTTCGTGAGTGGCGTACGAGTCGACAACCTCGGCGTACACCTCCGGTTGCAGCAACTGGGCCTTGTCGTTCTCGCGGAGCACCACCCGCCAGAGATAGTGGCTGCGGCCCGGATCGTCGAGTGCGTTCTCGACAAACCGCCGGGCCTTGAAGTCGACACTTGCCCGCGCGTGCGAAACCGGCAGGTAGCGCAGCAGCGCCGGCGCGAGCCGGCTGGTGACACTGCGCGGCAGGCGCCGGTAGTGGCAGGCAAGCTTGTCCGCCTGGTAGGAGTGATATCCCGCGAAGAGTTCATCCCCGCCGTCCCCGCTCAGTGCGACGGTGACATGTTGACGGACGTTCTCGCACAGGTAGTAGGTCGGTATGGTCGACGGATCGGCGAACGGCTCATCGAAAATCGGTACTATCCGGTTGACCACATCGTCGGCATGCGGCTCGACAACCAGTTCGGTGTGACTGGTACGCAGGTGCCGGGCGACCAGAGCCGCTTCGCGCCGTTCGTCGTACGACTGGTCGGCGAATCCCACGGTGAAGGTCTGCAGCGCGGCATCGGGTCGGGCGATACGTGCCGCCGCCACCACCGAACTCGAATCGATCCCTCCACTGAGGAAGAAACCCAGCGGCACGTCCGACATCAGGTGTCGCTCGACATTGTCGGCGAGCAGGCGCCGCAGCAACGTCTGCGCCGCGGCGGAGGACACGTCTGGCCGGCGTGGCACGTCAACCAGGGTCCAATACGGGCTCATAGTAAGCGTCCCACCTCGCCACACGAGGGTGGTGGCCGGTGCCAGCTTGCGTATCTCCCGATACACGCTGCGCGGGCCGGGTATGTACATCAGCGACAGATAGTCGCTCAATGCCTGTGTATCGAGAGTGGTCTTCACCCCGCCAGCCAGGATGGCGCGGATGTCGGAGCCGAAGACCAGCCGCGTCCCCTGGGTCGCGTAATACAACGGCTTGATGCCGACACGGTCGCGACACAACACCAGTTGCTGCTGCGACTCGTCCCACAGGGCGATGGCGAACATGCCCTCCAGCCGACTCGCGAAGTGCGGACCGTACTCCTCGTACAGGTGGGGTATCACCTCGGAGTCCGCGCCGGACATGAAGTGGTGTCCCCGCCGGGCAAGCTGGTGTCGCAGGTCCCCATGGTTGTAGATCTCACCGTTGACGACCGCATGGATGTTGCCCGCCTCGTTGCGCACCGGTTGATGGCCGCCGGCCACGTCGACCACCGCCAACCGTCGCATCGCGAGCCCGACGCCGCCGTTGAGGTAGCTGCCCTCACCGTCTGGACCGCGGTGGGTCAGCGTGCGGCACATGGTCAGGAGTTGGTGGAGATCCACCGGCTCGGACGCCGGTCCGCCCACGATTCCCACGATGCCGCACATAGTCCTCACCAAGCTTTGCGTTCGCACTCGACGCCCGACGTCGGCCGGCAATCACACCGGCAGAAACTCCGGGCGTCCTATCGCGGGTGGTGGCGGGTCCGGGCGCCACAGGCCTCCCTTCTGCGCGGCCAGCAGGACCAGATACTCGATGTTGGGAATCAGGTACCGGCGCCACAGCCGCCCGGGTTCCATCGCCAGCCGCCACAACCACGCCAGAGCATGGCGTTGCATGAAGCGCGGCGCCGGCCGCAGCAGCCCTGCGTGGTAATCGAACGCCGCGCCGACCGCCAGCATGGGCAGGCCGACCAGCGGACGCATGCCGTAGACGAACACCTCCTGGCGCGGGCAGCCCAGTCCGACCAGGACCAACCGGGCACCGGAGGCATGGATGCGTTGCGCGATCGCAACTTCCTCCCCCGGCTGCGCCGCCCGGAACTTCGACGGCTCCGCACCGGCGATCCGCAACCCGGGAAACAGGCGGCTCAGCGACGCGCGCAGCCGGTCGAGTGTCTGCACTGTGGTGCCATACAGATAGACCGGAAGATCTTCTTCCGCCATCCGGCGCAGTACCCGCAGGACAAGCTCCGGACCGCTCACCCAGTCGCTCAGCTTCGCGCCGTGCAGAAGGTTCAAGGCCCAACGCACCGGCTGCCCGTCCGGTGCGACGAGGTCGACGGCGCTCAGGCGGGCGTTGTAGAGCGAGTCGTGCACGCCGGTCATCACACCGTGCACGGCCAGGGCGGACAGGGTGAACGGGCGCCGTTGCCTGGCTGCTCCCAGCACGGCCGCAACCGCGTCGTCATAGTCCACCGCATCGACGAGAACGCCGAGAACACTGCGCTTGCCGGCGTTTCGGGGTCGCGCTACCGAGGCCCGTTGCGCCGTCAGCTGCCAGTCCTCAGCGCCCAAGGTCGTCTCCTCGGCGTGTGCGGTCAGTCGCCCGATCATCGGCTATGACCGTATCCCGAAAAGGAAGGCGAACACCTCGGAACCGGAACAATCCAATGTGGTACATGAGGGACCAGAGAGCACCTCAGGTGCGGGCGGACGAAGGACTGTGGCCCCCGTGTCCCATGTTGGCCGCGAGACCGGTGCGGATAATGGGTCTGGATGAGCGATGCGTCGGCGGTGTCATCCCCGAGGCGACGATCTCTGTCCTATGTGGATATATTCGGCTTCTGCCTGGCCGGGGGGAAGACAGACGTCAGCGTGAAGAGCAACTCCAACGGATCGGCGACAGCGACCATCCGGTGACGATGTCCGGAAGAAGCGACCGGAGTACCGCGGCCTTAGGATAGATGGGAGCGACCGGATAGATTGACCGAGGCTGACGGGGAAGGAGCCATGATGGTCGTCTGTGGGCGGTGCCAGCTGCCGAACGAGAGTGGCAGTCCATATTGTCTGAATCCAGACTGTGGCGCGCTGCTGGGTCCCGAAACCGTGCCCTCCGCACCGCCCGCATTGCCCGAGGCCACACACCGCCGCCCGCAGGAGGAGCCGCGCCGCCGACCGGTTCCGGCGGCGCGACCCCCCGCGGCAGCGAGTCCGTTGCCCGCCGCACAAGTGCCGCACGCGCAGGTCCCGACAACGCAGGTGCCGGCCACGCAGGTGCCGGCCGCGCAGGTTTCACCAACTCCGGACCTCGACCGCAGCAGGAATCGCCTGATTCTGCTGGTCCTGGCGGTGGGCACGGCCCTGGCCCTGGTGCTCGTCATCCTGTGGCCGTCGCTGCGCCCATCGTCGCTGCGGCCATCGTCGCTGCGCCCACCGTCGCGGGTCGACCCGCCGGCGGAGGCGTTGACCGAGCCCGGCCGGTACCTGGTGTCGCCGACGCCAATGCCGTCGCCCAGCGCCACGCCACCGCCCATTTCGGACAGCGCACCACCCGCCGCGTCGAATCCGGACCCGACAACGCGGGTGCCCGCGACTACGGTGCCGGCACCCGGCGCCGGCTCGACCGCCAGGACCACCGCTGCGGCTGACCCGGTCCCAGCCCCAGCGACGACCACCCGCTCCGACCCCCCGGTGGTCCCGAACGCGAAGTTGACCGGATCCGGCTCAACCTTCTGCGGCCGCGAAGGGTCGTCCTTCTATGTGACCCTGACCGTCACCGCCCGCCTGTCCGGTGCGGCAAGCGGAACGAAGCCCACCGCGACCGGCGGGCAGGCTGACTCGATGCGTTCGTTCTCACTCAGCGGCAGCGGCGGCACGACCTTCTCCGGCAGCACGACCTTCTACGCAGGGGCATACAGCCCGGTCGTTTCGATTTTCGGCTCCGCCTACTGGAGCGCCACGGTGACACTGCCCAACGGGGACACCACAAGCGACAGTGGCTCAGCGTCGTTTCGTTGTTGACCCGACGCGGGTAGGCCTGGTCATTGACGAATCTGATTGCTCAAATCTAGAGTTCCTCCCGGGCCAGTTCTGTCCCATCCCTGCCGTCCCTCGGAGGAACCATGTCCCGCAGACTCCGCTTGTGGTCGCTGCCGCTGCTCGCGGCCGCGATCGTCACCACCACCCCGGCGCCGAGTTTCGCCGATCCCGTCGTCGATCCCGCACCGATCGGCCCCAACCAGTACTTCTCCGGCTACGTCAACGGCCAGTCCACCAACGCCACCATACGGATGGCCTGCTTCGGTCCGGTTGTGGTGGGGCAGACCGGCCACCCGATGGCCGACCAGACCGTCAAGGTGCTCCCCGTCGCCGTACCGACGACCAATCAGGTCGGCTACACCGGCAGTGCCGCCAACCGGATCGGGGCCAGTTTCGGTCCGTCGTCCGCTACCACCGCGATTGACCTGCGCATGTGGGCCGTCGCCGCGAAGATCCCGACCACCCTGGTCCTGCCCTGCTATGGCACCGGAACTGTAACGTTCACACCATTTCCTGACAGTGCGACCGCCCGCGCGGCCACGGTGCAGGTTACTTTCGTGGGCCAGCCGTAGGTGCCTCGGCCTGTTCAGCCCCGCCGCCGTGGCGGGGCTGAACAACTCCCGATGCCTCAGAGGGTGGTGCAGGGCGTCCCGTTGAGAGTGAAGATGGCCGGCAGTACGTTGGGGCCGCTGTAGCTGCCGACGAAACCGACGTTCACGCTGCCGCCGGGGGCCAGCTTGGCGCTGCCGGGAAGGCTCGTGACGGTCACAGTGGTGCCCGCCTGCGACCAGTCGGCGTTCCAGCCTCCACTCAACTGCTGCCATCCGGTGGGCCAGCCGAACGTGAGGGTCCAACTGTCCACGGGGTTCTGGCCCTTGTTGGTGATGTCGACGCTGCCCACATATCCGTTGCCCCAGTCGTTGACATCCGCGAACCGGACCTCGCAGGTGCTACCGGGCTGGCTTGCCGTCGTGAAGATCACCGGTGGTGAGGCCCACGAGACGTTGCCGGCCGTGTCACGGGCCAACACGTTGACCGTGTAGCGCGATCCGGGCACGAGATTGTTGACCGTGAACGATGTCTGCTGGGTCTCGCCGAGTTGCTCGCTCGTGGCACCGAGGTGCCGGTAGACCTCGTACTTGGCGATGGGACGGCTGCCTGCGGTGGCTGCCGGCCAGGCGATCGTCGCGGTGCGGGCGGTGACCGCGTTGGCGGTCGGCTGCCCGGGCGCTGCGGGCGGCCCGGCGACGGTTCCGGCCGGGTGCAGCAGGACCACGCTCAGGGAGTACGGCGGCAGCGTCTGGCTGGTGGCTGTTCCACTCGGGGCACTGGTCACCGAACCCGCACCATTGGTGTACGAGTAGACGGTGGGGGCGCCCGCGGCGGCCGTGAAGCCGGCGTACGCGAGAGTCACCGCTCGGCTGTTGTCCGGGTCCTGGTTCACCAGGAGCACGGCCAGATCGCCGTTGGGCCGGCGCGACCGCGTGCGCGGTGACCAGCGGCTGGTCCGTGGCCGCGCGGACGAACTGGTCGCCAGGGCGGACGAACGTGTTCATGAGCGACAGCGCGTGATACGGCGCGAATGGTGTGTTCAGGGGCGGCTCGCAGGTGACGCCGTCGGCCAGGCACGTGCCGCTCGACAGCATCCCGAAGTCGCCGTAGTCAACCTGACCGGCCACTGTAGACACCGTGCCGATTCCGTTGTGGACATTCCACCACTGCACGGTGAAGACGCCGTTCTCCAACAGTCCGGAGTAGACATCGGCCAGGAAGAGCGCACCCGGCTGGGTGTTCTGACCGACCCCGACGTTGAGCTCGGTGAAGCTGATGCCCAGGCGTGCGGCGTTCGCTGCGGCGTAGCGGGCGATCTGCTGGCGCAACAGGTACATCGCGTCGTTGATGTGCACGGACTTCGACAGCGACTCGGCTGCCGTGCCACCACCCGGATACCAGTGCACGTCCACAAAATCAATCTTGGGGCCGGCGAGACTCAGTACCGTCGCATTCCAGGTGTCGGCGTCGCCGGCACCGGTGATACCGTCCGGCCAGTTCGCTGGCATGGTCAGCACGGCGCCCACCTTGATGGTCGGGTCGACCGCCTTCATCGCGTCGGCGTAGTCACGCACCAGGGTGGCGTAGCCGGTCGGGGACTTGTCCGCGTGGTTGTCGGCTTCCCAGTTGGCGCCGTAGTGCCCGTTGCCGTAGTTCTCGTTGCCGATGGTCCAGTACTTGACGCCGTAGCTCTTGGTCACGTTGGCGTAGCGGACCCAGGCAGCGGCCTCGCTCGGGCTACCGGTGCCGTAGTTCGCGATGATCATAGGCTGGGCGCCCACCCGGCGTACCGATCCCATGAACGTGTCGAAGTCGGTGCCGGGCGCCACGTAACCGCCGTCGGCCGTGTGGGTCTGCCAATGGTAGATGTCGGCGTACGAGCCGCCCGGGTAGCGCATCATCCGTACACCGGCACCACCCAGAAGATCCGACACCGCGTTGGTGCCCAACTGGCTGTCCCAGATCGCGTCATTGATGCCCAGCCCGGTCGTCGGCATCGTGGCCAGGCCAGCTCGGGTGTTGACCGTCACGGTGACGGGGGAGGTCGCGGCGCGCGCGGCCGGTTGGCTGAAGGCGACCACGGCTCCCGCCCCGACCAGAACAATCGCGGCCAGGGCCGCAGAGGCTATACGGTGTCTTCTCACGGCACATCCAATCGGTAACCATGCATGGAAGCGCTCCCATCCTGGGCGGGCTCCGGCCACCTGTCAAGACATCGCCCGGGCGAGAGCACCTGCGCCGAAGCCAGGCGAGCCCGGCATTCATCAGGCGCTGGAAGTTTCGTCGACCTCGTTACATACGGGTATACGCGTCGATGTCGTCGGTGAACTCATCGCGGCTCTGCGCGGTCAGCGTGGGGCGGGTCTCGGCGATGGCAGTGAGGTAGTCGCCCGTGGTGGCCGGTTCACCGCGCTCGTTCGTGATCTCGCGCTCGAAGGCGACCTGGGAGCCTTTGCGGGCAGCGAACTCGATGTCGGCCGGGGTGAACATCTCGCTCGCCGCCACCAGAGCATCGACGTCAACTCCATCGAGGGTACGACCGAGGTAGCGGCGCCAGATCGCGGCCCGCGCGGCCGGATCGGGTGGGCCCACCGGCAGGATGTAGTCGAACCGGCCGGGACGCAGGAACGCCCCGTCCAGGCAACGAATGGAGTTGGTGGCGCAGATCAGCAGCCGGTCAGCGCCCTCCCGGAAGCCCGGAATGATTTTCAACAGTTCGTTGGTGACGCCGTGTCCGGCATCTGTTGCCTGGCCGGACCGGCTACCCGCGATCTCTTCGAACTCGTCGATGAATAACAGCACCTCGTCGAGTTCGGCCAGATCCGCGAAAACCTCACGCAGCGACGCCGCAAGCCCGTCCCGGTCGCTGGCCAGTCGGGACGGGAACAGCTCCACGAAAGGCCAGTCCAGGCGGGAAGCGACGGCCTTGGCGAAGCTCGTCTTTCCGGTACCCGGTGGTCCGAACAGGATGACCGCCTTCGGTGGTTGCACCCCATACTCGTCGGCAAGATCGGGCCGGGCGAGCGGCAGCACGATTCGCCGTTCGATCACCCGCTTCTCGGCTTCCATTCCGGCCATCGCGTTCCACAGGTGCCGTGGCAGCATCCGGCCACCCAGCGCCTTCAGTAATCCGGTGTCGGCTCCACCCAGATGGTCGATCTTCTCGTAGTAACACAAGCCTTCACGCAGGCGGAACCCGGAATGGCGCATGGCGACGCTGCCCGTCGCGGCTGCCGGCGACAGCGCACTGATCCGCCGTACGCCCAGGCCCCGCAGGCGCCGTTCGAGTTCGGCGAGCAGTTCGCTGCCGATGCCCTGGCTCCGCCAGCCAGCCGCGAGAGCCACGACGAGGATCCAGGCCCGCTCGTTGTCGGCGCGCGCCACCGCGACACCGACCACCGACTCCCCCACGACCGCAACGACCGCGGGCTGGCCCGCCCGAGCGGCGGACATGACCTCCGCCATGCCGAAAACCGGAGCCGGTTCATCAGGCAGGCGACTGGAGTCCCACACGGCGATCACGTCGTCCAGATCGTCATCGTGGAAGTCCCGCAGCCGCCACGCCGGCATCGCCTCACCCCGCCTCCACCCGTACATTAACCGCCGATCCGCACCCCTCACCGACGGTTGTGAGACCCCGCTGCGGCTGGTGCGCCGGGTGGTAGAGTTCTGTCTAGAAGATAATCTGTCCCGCAGATTATTTCGAGCAGGGAGGTGCAGCGTGGCTGACTATGGGCACGAGCTGCAGTTCGGCGCCTTCATCACGCCAACCGCGGCCGAGCCGGCGCTGGTGGTGCGGCTGGCCGAGCTCGCGGACCGGGCCGGACTGGACCTGGTCACGGTCCAGGACCATCCCTACCAGCCCGCCTTTCTCGACACCTGGACACTGTTGTCGGTGATCGCGGCCCGGACCGACCGGATCCGGGTCAGCCCCAACGTGGCCAACCTGCCGCTGCGCCCGCCGGCGGTGCTGGCCCGGGCGGCAGCCTCGCTGGACCTGCTCAGCGGCGGCCGGGTCGAGCTCGGCCTCGGCGCCGGGGCGTTCTGGTCGGCGATCGCGGCCATGGGCGGGCCCAGCCGCGAACCCGGGCAGGCCGTGGACGCGCTGCGCGAGGCCATCGGCGTCATTCGCGCACTGTGGACACCAGGCAGTCGCGGCGTGAAACTGCTCGGCGAGCACTACCAGCTCACCGGCGCCAAGCCCGGACCGGCGCCCGCGCACGACATCGAGATCTGGGTGGGTGCATACAAGCGGCGGATGCTCACCCTCGTGGGCGAGGTCGCCGACGGCTGGCTGCCGAGTCTGGCCTACGCCGGCATCGAGACCCTGCCGGAGCTCAATGGCATCATCGACGATGCGGCGCTCGCCGCCGGGCGGCGACCGGAGCAGATCCGCAGACTCTACAACGTCCCGGCCGGCCTCATCCCCGAACAGCTGGCGGAACTGGCCGTCACCCATGGCATGAGCGTGTTCGTCGTATCGACCGACGACCCGAACGAGCTGTCCGAGTTCGCGGCCGAGGTCGCACCGGCGGTGCGTGAGCTCGTCGCGAAGGAACGCGCGACTTCTACACCGACCAAGCCCGCCAGCGCGCCCACTGAGCAGGGGAGTTTTGCCGTCACACCGACCCAGGACACCGGCGTACGCCTGAGCCGCACCGCCGTCTGGGACGAATCCACTCGTCCGACCGGGCCGGTCCGTGATCCGCAGCGCACGTACTCGGCCAGCGAGCAGGCCCGCGGGCAGCACCTGATCGACGTGCACGACCATCTCCGGGCCGAACTGGCCCAGGTGCGCGAGGTCATGGAGCAGGTGCTGGCCGGCGTACTCGAGCCGGGCCGGGCTCGCTCGCACATCAACACGATGACGATGCGACAGAACAACTGGACCCTCGGCACATACTGCGAGTCCTACTGCCGCCTGGTGACCACTCACCACACTATCGAGGACCACAGCATGCTGCCGACGCTGGGCCGGGCCGACCCGAGGTTGAAACCGGTGGTCGAGCGACTGGCCGAAGAGCACCGGGTGATCCACGGCGTGATAGAGCAGGTGGACCGGGCGCTGGTCACGTTCGTCACCGACCCGGCGAGCAACCGGGCGCTGCGGGACGCGGTGGACCTGCTCACCGACACGCTGCTGTCGCATCTGTCCTATGAGGAGCGCGAACTGGTCGAGCCGTTGTCCCGCATCAGTCTAGAGAACGGGCGATAGCACGACCCGGCGTTTCGTCCACATCAGACAGTGACCGCGTGTGGCGGGTCATCCGCCACCAGACGGTGAACTGGACCAGCGTGAGCACGAGCATGAACGGAAGGAGGGTCTCGGCCCCGAAACTTTGCGCCACCGCGCCGGCGAGCCAGGGCAGCGCCGAACCACCGACTACGGATCCAGCATTCATCACGCCGATCGCGGTCGGCATAAGCCGGGCAACCGTCAACTGGGGAGCGAGCGCCATGGTGGTGGGGAAGATCGGGCCGAGGAAGAATCCCAGCAGGACGAACCCGGCGGCGGTCACGGGCAGCAGCCAGGTGAGCGTCACCGAAAGCCCGACGCCAGTCACACACAGATACATCAGGTGAATCGCGGTGAAACCCAACCTCGTCACGATCGGGCTGATCAGGAAACGGCCGAGCGTAAGGCCCAGCCAGTATCCGCTGACGGTGTATCCGGCGACGACGTCCGATACGCCCCGGGCCTCGACGAGGTAGCTGAATCCCCAGTTGCCCAGGCCGAGTTCGATGCCCACATACACCGCCAGCAGGGTGGCGCCGAGCAGGATCCCGCGCTGGCGCAATGTCGTGATCAGCAACGCGCCACGCTGCCCGTCGCCCTCGGCGGCACTGGCGGTTGCGGCACTGGCGGCGGCGGTGCTGGCGGCACCGGTTGAGGCGAGTACCGGGTCCGCCGACCGGCGGGGGTAGGTCACCGCCACGGCCGCAAGCAACGGCAGGCTGAACCCGACCAGGGCCAGTGCCACCATCGGCCAGCTGGTGAAGGCGAGCATCCGGGTCCCGAGCAGCGGCCCAAGGAGGGCGCCCACACCGAAGAACGCGTGCAGGCGGTTGATCAGAACCGTCGCCCGCGGCAGTGCGGCCAGATACGCGTTGAGTACCGACTCCATCAACCCGGTGCCGTAACCGGTGAGGAGTTGGACGAGGACGAGGGCCACGAACGACGGACGGGTCGCCGTGTACAGGCCGGCCACGACGTACACGCCACCGGCGATGAGCAGGGCCATCCGGGTGCCGCCGCGATGGATGAGGCTGCCCGCAGTGACACCGGCCAGCACGAATCCCGCTGAACCGGTCAGGAAGGTGATGCCAATGGTCGCCTGATCGACGCCGTAGTCACGGATCTGCGCGACCAGCAACACACCGCTGACTCCTGCGCCGAGGCCAACGAGTACGAACATGGCGTAGGCGAGCAGGACCGGTCCCGAAACTTTCGATTCCCGCTGTCGGTACATGCCTCCACGATGGACTATTTCGGCGCCCGGCGGGACCCCGCCGCGACGGGCGTGGCGGACCGACTGTTACCGTCCCGCCACCATCGAAGAATCATGGAGGGGCCACGATGGGTATCAGGATGTGGGCACCGGCCGTGGTTGCCATCGGAGCGCTCGCCGGCTGTAGCGGTTCCGACGGCGGCACTGGCGGCGCGCCGACGACACCCGCTGGTGCGGGTGCCCTGGGCGACGCGCCACAGGCGTCATCGGCGGCGACCGCCCGGCCGTCGCGCACCGGCAGGCCCCCTGCGAGCGCGGCGCTGACCTGCGACGCCCTGAAGAACTCCGAACTGGACTCGGCGGCGGCCGACGAATTCAACTACCCCCAGCAGATCCAGCTGGTCGACGGAGCCTGGTCGGGCGACGGGCTCAACGTGTCGTTGCGGGAATGCGGGATCGGCGACCTCGACGGTGACGGCAACCCCGACGGCGTCGCCTCGCTCGTGTTCAACAACGGCGGCACCGGCCAGTTCTACTTCCTCGCCTACTGGCGCAACGTCGACGGGCACCCGGTGTACGAGTCGGCTGTCGAGCTTGGCGACCGTACACCGGTCGAGAACATCACCATCGCGGGCGGTACGGCCACCGTCGTCACCCTGACCCGTACGCCTGACCTGCCGCCCGTGGCGACCAACATCCGGCGGACCACAACCTACAGTTTGTCTGAGTCCACATTGGTCGAAAAGGGTCACACCGACGCACCGTACCTGCCGTAGCCCCTTCACCATGGGTGCACCGTGCCGTCCTCGAGCCGGTTCACGGGCAGGTAGGCGGGTGCGTAGGGGTAGTTTTGCGCCGCCGCCTCGTCGATGTCCACGCCGAGCCCGGCTCCCGCGCATGGCGCTCGAAGCCCGGGTCTGCGCCGAGTACGTCGAGGTCCCGGAGTTGGGCGCAAAAATCATCGGGTGGTTGCAGCAGGGCCTGGACATAGCCGAGTGTGAACGCCTCGCGGCCGAACTGGCCGGCGAACCGGTTGACGTCGTGGACTTTCTGACGGTGCTCGCCGATGAGGGACTGTTCGCCCAGACAGCACCGCCACGCTCGCCGACCAGCTCGGCACGGTCTTCGTACGGCTGCTGCGAGCACTGGTGCTCCTGCAGTTCACCGCCCTCATCGCCCAGGTCATGGTCTTCATGCGCACCGACCTCTACGCCCTGCTGGTCAACGCAACCGGCTGCAAGACCCTGTGGGCTACCAAAGGGGCGCTGCTGCGGCGATACCTGCGCCGGGCCAACCAGGCCGACGAGCGGCAGCTGGCCGACGCCGACCCGCGCGAGGTGGCCTGGGCACGGCGGTACCTGTGGCTGTATGTGCCAGGGATCGTGGTCGCCGTGGGCTATCTCGTCCAGTTCCTCCTGCCCAGCCTGCCCCATCTGATCAGTCTGTGCGTGGCCCCGATCCGGGCCGACGGTCTGACCACGCTTGCCGCCTGGGAGGGACTGGCTGCCCTGGCGGTCGCCGTCGTACCCTCAGTCCTCGCGATCGTCGCAGCGGCCCGCAGTGGGGTCCGCGTGCTATCCGCTGCGCTCCGGCGCGCGGCGGCGACGTCGGACGGGCCCGCCACGTAGACCACCCCCAACCCGCGGGTTGAGGGTGGTTATCCATGACTGTGGTCAACGTACCGATACTGGCTTAGCGACCCTTGTTCTGCGGTTCGGCCGAGCGTGCGGCGCCTACCGTCGGTGCGGGGTTGGCCGGCTTTGCCGCCTTCAGTTGCGCGGGTGCCTTGAGGGCGCTGCCCTTCAGGTACTGGTCCCAGCTCATATCCCAGGCGGTCCATCCGTTGCCCTGGTCCAGCTTGACCTCGGTACCGGTGATCGTGACCAGGTCGCCGACGTGGGTGACGCCCATGAGCCACCGGGCGTCCTCAGGCGAGACGTTCGTACAGCCATGAGACGTGTTGACAGAGCCCTGCTCACCGACGGACCACGGCGCGGAATGGATGAATTCGCCTCCATTGGTCAGCCGCTGGGCGTCCTGGACCGTGACGACGTAAGGGTCCGCGGATCCCGTGGTGTCGAAGACAGTCGTGTCGAACTTCTCCATGATCACCATGCGGCCGCTCGACGTGGGAGTGCTCGACTTGCCCAGGCTGACCGGGATCTTCTTCGCGAGTGCATCGTTGGTGTAGACCGACATCTGTTTGGTGGCATTGTCGATGGTGAGGGTGACCTTGCCGCCGATGGTCGCCGACGCGGTGCGGTCGGCGTCCCCGTACTGCTTGTTGTCGAGGGGCACCCCGGCCAGCGCCGAGCGAACACTGACCTTCGTACCGGGTTTCCAGAAATCGGGCGCGCGGTAGAAGACCTGTGTGCCGTCATCGACCCAATGCCATGCGCCGGGTTGTGGTGGGTTGGTGTCCACAAACAGGCGGCGCTCGACGTCGTCGCGTGCGCTCTTTCCCACCGGAGGCGAGAAACCGATCGCAACCGGCATCGCGACACCATATGTCTCGCCGTCCTTGACGTTGAGAGTCGTCTGTGTCTGCTGGACCGGCTTGTTCATTGTCGTAAAATGTGTCGACGCGCTCGCGGTCTTGCCGATGGCGTTGGTTGCCGTTACCCGTGCCGTGTAGGCCTGGCCGTACTTGAGTGCCTGCTTGGGCACCCAAGCGGAACCGTCGGTGCGGTAAGCGCCCTCGACTGCGACACCCGCAGCGTCGGTCAGCGCGATTTCGGTAATCTCGCCAGCCGTGACAGTCGTGCCGATTTCCGCACTGACGGGCAGATTCTTCGCATTGCTTGCGGGCGTGATGGTCAGCGCCGGGGGCGCCGTTTCGGCCTGTTTGGCCATGGGGCCAGCACAGCCACCCGAAATCAGGCCCACCGCAGCGATTAGCAGAATCACACCGTGCCGATGCCGTATTTCCACGACTTCCCCCATCCGCGTGTCGCCTTGTCACAGTGTGTACCGCGGACGATGGCGGCGAGACGTGTTCGGCCAAGAAGGTTGAGCCAACGCCGATTCCTGTTGGCTGGACGGCCCGAAAACCCGGGCCAGCAAGGTCCACTGTGGTCTGTCACGTGGTCTCTCAACGCGCCGACGGTCATGGCGGGCATGTCCCGGCTCCGGTCGGGACAGTGGGCCGATGTGCCCGGGACGTGGCCGAGTCCATCGTTTCACCGTCGCCACCGCTCGGGTGGTGTCGAAACGGAGGATTTCCATGTCTAGCACAGCTCTGGAGTCACCAGTGCGCGTTTCTCCCGCGGCCGGCTGGAGCCCGGGAGCGCGGGCTGCGGGCGCATTCGCGTTCATCGCGAGCGGCGCGCTCTGGATGGCGGGGGACGTCATCGGGTTCGGTCGGGACGGCGCGGACAAGCTGGCCTGGATCGCCGCGCACCCGACGCTCGCCGGTATCGGTGCTATCGGCGATATGCTCGCGGTTGCCTGCCTCTTCGGCGCGACACTCGTGTGGCTGCTGCTGTCCCTGCGGGCCTCGCGAAAGCTGGCTGTTGCCGGCGCCGTCATGGTGACGTTCGGCCTCACCGCGCAGGCGATCCTCAGCGGCGTCGAGATGGCCGCCTTCCTGGTCGCGGTCAGGGGCAAGGTCGACCTGGCCACGTTCAACGCCGCATTGGGCGACGGCTCCGACATGACCATTCCGACAATCACCTTTACGGCGATGTTCTTCATCGGCGCGTTTATCGGTATCGTCATCATGATGGTGGCTGTCTGGCGCTCGCGGGCCCTGCCCCGACCGGCCGTGGCCCTGATCATCGCCTTCCAGTTGGCCGGGTTCCTACCCCTACATTTCCCGATGACGGTCGTCGCCGCCGTGGCGTTGTTCTGGATGGCGATCGCCCTGCTGCGCTCCGGTCGCGTCACGGCTGGTGCGGCGCCGGAGTTGTCATGACCGCGAAGCATGCGGAAAGTCTTGCGGCCGCCCCGCACTGCGGGGTGGCCGCAGGGCCGTCCCCGTCGGCGGCCGGGGTCGGGGTCGGGGTCGGGGCCGGGTCGGCCAGCACGGTGGGCATGGTCGACGGCTCCTGGCCACCGTCGTAGCCGTCGCATCGGTCATCGCGGTGGTGCTCTGGGGTGTGCTCGCCGCGGTGAACGGACGCAGTCTCGTCGAACTGGTCACCGGTCACGAGGCGACCAGCGCGATCGTCGGCGTTTCCTTCGCCATCGTCGGAGGATTCGTGCCGCGCCGCACGCCCGGACATCCACTGGGCTGGATCTTTCTGGTGGAGGGCGTACTACAGTCCTGGTCGACGTTCGGGACCCAGTACGCGTACCGCACACCGCGGTTGCCCCTGGCCGGGGTGGCCGCGTTCGTCGGCGCGTCCGCCTGGGCTCCCGGCATGGTGTTGGGCCTGTCGCTCATCACGCCGCTGTTTCCCGACGGCCGGCCGGCGTCGCGGCGTTGGCGTGCGCTGGTGTGGGCCGCAATCGCCGCCACCGCGGCCGGCACGGTGTCCGTCCTGCTCACCGGGAAGCTGATGCGCGACGGTTTCCCGCAGTGGCGCAACCCGGTCGCGCTACCCGCATCGGCCGACGCCACGCTCGACACCATCGCCATGCTGGCGTTGGCGCTCGGCACCGCCTGCGGCCTCATCGGGGCCGGCGCCCTGGCCCTGCGCATGGCCCGGGCGAATGGTTCCGAGCGCCGCCGCATCGGTTGGTTCTTCGTCGCCTTCACCGCCGGAATCGTCGCCCAGCTCCTGGATCCCGTGAGCCCGGTCATCCCGCTGATCGGCTGGGGACTGTTTCCCGCGGCGCTCGGCGTGGCGATGCTGCGCCACGGCCGGTTCGACGGCGACCGGCTACTGAACCGGACCCTCGTGTATGCAACCCTGACAACCCTCGTCGCTGGCGTCTTCGGCCTGGCGGTCGGCCTCGCGGGCAGCGCGGTCGGCGGTAGCGCGACCGGTGCGGTCCTCGCCGCCGTGGTCATCGCGCTCGGCCTGGCACCGGCCCGCCGACGCCGCCGGCGTGAGCGTCGTGGGCGAGGCCACCGGCGGCGACGCGGCCGTGGCCGCCGCGGTCGAACTGGCTGCCGACGTGGTGCTGATGGACCTCAGCATGCCCGGTCGCAACGGGATCGACGCCACCCGCGATCTTGCCCGTACCGCGCCCACGGTGGCGGTGCTGGTACTCACGATGTTCGACAACGACGAGTCGCTGTTCACCGCCATGCGCGCCGGCGCCCGCGGCTACCTCGTCAAGGGTGCCGAGCAGGAGCAGATCGTCCGCGCCATCGACGCGGTCGCCGCCGGCGAGGTGGTCTTCGGGGCCGGCGTCGCCGCTCGCGCGCTGGCATACTTCTTCGCCGCACAGGTCGGTGACCGCGCCGCTCGCCCGTTCCCCGAACTGACCGACCGTGAAGTCGACGTCCCTGCAACTGCTCGCCGAAGGACTCAACAACATCGAGATCGCCCGGCGGCTGCACCTGTCGGAGAAGACCATCCGCAACCACGTCTCCAACCTGTTCGCGAAACTGCGCGTGGACGACCGCGCCCAGGCCATCGTCCGGGCCCGCAACGCCGGCCTGGGTGAATCCATCCCCGTACGCCCCGGGCAGTGAATCCCTCCCCTGCCGCCTCACCTGTGTGACGCTCGTGAGCCTGATGCGACGCCAGTTTGCGACTCCACCGTCCTGAGATGCGCGATCATCGTGATGGTTCGCCTGGCGCCCAGACGTCGCGTCCGGCAGCCCAGGGGCGCGATGTTCGAGGAGGCCTGATGGATCGCCGGAGGGCATTGGGCCTGGCCGCTGCGGCATGGGGGCTCGCGCTCGCTGGATGTGACGCGCAGCCCGACGCGCCCAGTGGTGGGCCGTCTTCCGGTGGCGCACGCTCCGCGAGTCCATCGGCAACCCGCGCCCTCGCCCCGCTGCCGGCGGAGGTGACGCACGGACCGCCGGACCGCGCGAACGTCGCACTGACCTTTCATGGCGACGGGGACCCGAAGCTGGCCGATGCGCTGCTGGCCGAGCTCGAGCGGGGCGGCGCCCGGGTGACCGTGCTCGCCGTGGGTAGCTGGCTGCAGGCCGAACCAGCGATGGCGCGCCGGATCCTCGATGGTGGTCACGAGCTGGGCAACCATACCCAGAATCATCAGGCCATTGCCCGGATGACCAGCTCGGCCGCGTTCGCGGAGATCGAGGCCTGCGCCAACACTCTCAAGAAGCTGAGTGGTTCGATCGGCCGCTGGTTTCGACCATCACAGACGTCGCAGTCGACCGCAACCATCCGGGCCCAAGCGGCGAAGATCGGCTACCCCACGGTTCTGTCGTACGACCTCGACTCGCTCGACAACACCGACCCGGGTGGACCCTCCGTCGCACGCACCACATTGGACTCCGTCACCAACGGATCCGTAGTGAGTATGCACTTTGGACATACGGATACCATCGCCGCCATTCCCGTGGTGCTCGACGGACTGCGCCAGCGGGGCCTGCGCGCGGTCACCATGACGGAGCTGATGAGCGCGTGAACCTTCCCGCACCGCGACGCCGGACCATCCTTGCCGCGACCTTCCTCGCCGGGAGCCTGCTGGTGGCGGCGGCCTGCGACTCCACCGCGCCCGACTCGACGTCGGAGGTGAACTCGTCGGCCACGCCGGGTGCGCGCACGACCGGTGGCAACCCATTGCCAGGGATGCCGCCCGTCCTGGACCCGAACGACCTCTACGCGGCCGACCGCCCCGGCAACCTGTCCGACGCGGTCCGGTCCGACCCGCAAAGGGTTTACGTGCCCAACGTCAGCAGCGGCACGGTGTCCATTATCGACCCGGCAACGTACAAGATCATCGGGACGCTGCCCGTGGCCAGGTCCCCCGAGCATGTCGTGCCGTCATGGGACCTGCGTACCCTCTGGATCAACAGCGACCTGGGTAACACACTGACCCCGCTCGATCCTGCCACCGGCCAGCTCGGCAAGCCCATTACGGTGGACGATCCCTACAACCTCTACTTCACACCCGACGGGCGCAACGCCGTCGTCATGGCCGAGGCCTCGCACGAGATCGTCTTCCGCGACCCGCACACCATGGCCATCAACAAGACGGTGCCGGTCACCTGTGACGGCATCAACCACGCCGACTTCTCCCCCGACGGGCGCTACTTCATCGTCAGCTGCGAATTCTCCGGCGATCTGCTCAAGGTCGATGTGGCCAAGCAGGAAATCATCGGTTCGATGCACCTGCCCGCGATGCACGCCATGCCGCAGGACGTCAAGATCTCCCCGGACGGCAAGACGTGGTACATCGCGGACATGCAGACCTCCGGAGTCTGGCTGCTGGACGGCGACGCCTTCACCACGCCCACGTTCCTCGCCACCGGTGCCGGCGCGCATGGCCTCTACGTCAGCCGCGACTCCAGGCATCTCTACATCACCAACCGTGGCGAAGGCTCTGTCTCGCTGCTGGACCTCAAGACCCGCAACCTGGTCGCCACGTGGAAGATCCCGGGCGACGCCAGTCCGGACATGGGTGGCCTGTCCGCTGACGGTAAGGTGCTCTGGCTGTCCGGCCGCTACAACGACGTCGTCTACGCCCTCGACACCACGGACGGGCACCTCATCGCGAAGATACCCGTCGGTGCGCAGCCGCACGGGCTCTGCGTCTGGCCCCAACCCGGCCGCTACTCACTCGGCCACACCGGGATCTTGCGTTAACTGCCTGCGTTAGGCACCTGCGCCAGATATCCGCGCCAGCTACCGGGACGAAGCACAACGAGCGATGCGGGGCATAGCGCGGAGTCGATTCATAGGGTAGAAACATTCCCATCCTACTTAGTCCACGGCTTGAAACAAGTCGGAGAGGACGCACCGCATGATGAACCAGACGCATGGCAGCCCGGGTCCCGCGAGGCTGCGCCACCGCCGCCGGCTCATCGGCCGGGCCATCGCGCTCACCCTCGTACTGACGAGCGTCACCGCCGCGACGGGAGCGGCGGCGTCCGCCTCGCCGTCCGGTCCCCCCAACCTCGGGCCGAACGTCACGATCTTCGACCCGAGCATGCCGGTGAGCCAGATCCAGGCAACGCTCGACGCGAGGCACGCCGCGCAGGTCGACAACGAGATGGGTACCAACCGGTACGCCTACCTGTTCAAACCGGGGACCTACGGCACGCCGGAGCAGCCGCTACAGATCAAGGTCGGGTACTACACCGAGATCGCGGGTTTGGGCGCCTCCCCGACCGACGTGGTCATCAACGGCAAGATCGAGGTGTACAACCGCTGCCTCGACAACGGCGGTACGAGCAACTGCCTCGCGCTGGTCAACTTCTGGCGCACGCTGTCCAACCTGTCCCTCAACATCAACTCGGCCGGCCAGGACGGCTGCCGGGCGTCGGCGAACTTCTGGGCCGTGTCGCAGGCGGTGTCCATGCGGCGGCTCAACATCGCCGGCGCCAACGTGTCGTTGATGGACTACTGCACCGCCGGGCCGCAGTACGCCAGTGGCGGCTTCATCGCCGACTCGAAGCTGCCGTTCATCGTCAGCGGGTCGCAACAGCAGTGGCTGACCCGCAACAGCGAGGTCGCCGGCTGGTCCAACGCCGTGTGGAACCAGGTCTTCTCGGGCGTCGTCGGCGCTCCGGACGACGCGGGCTTCCCGAACCCGCCGTACACGACGCTCGCCGCCACGCCGGTGAGCCGGGAGAAGCCGTACCTGTTCGTGGACGCGAATGGCCGCTACAACGTCCGCGTGCCGTCTGCCCGGCACAACACCAGCGGCATCTCGTGGGCCGACGGACTGACACCAGGCCGGACCATCCCGCTGTCGGACTTCTACATCGCGAAGCCGTCGGACTCGGTTACGGCGATCAACCTGCAACTCGCGCTGGGCAAGCACCTGCTGCTCACCCCCGGTGTGTACGACATCGGGCGCAGCATCGAGGTCTGGCGCCCCAACACCGTGGTGCTCGGCCTCGGGCTCGCCACGCTGACCGCGGTCAACGGCGCGATCCCGCTGGACGTGGCCGGCGTACCGGGCGTGATCGTCGCGGGTATCGCGATCGACGCGGGGCTCACCGAGTCGCCGGTCCTGCTGCGGGTCGGCCGCAAGCACGGCCTCAACCTGAGCCTGCCGAGCAACCCGACCACATTGTCCGACGTGTACTTCCGCGTCGGCGGTCCGCACGTCGGCAAAGCCGACACCGCGCTCGAGGTGAACAGCGACAACGTGCTCATCGACCACACCTGGGTGTGGCGCGGCGACCACGGCGTCGAGGGCTTCACCGACACCCAACGCTGGAACACCAACACCGGCCGCTACGGCGCCGTCATCAACGGCGACAACGTGACCGCGACGGGCCTGTTCGTCGAGCACTTCCAGCGCTACAACACCGTCTGGAACGGCGAAAAGGGCACCACCATCCTGTACCAGAACGAGCTGCCGTACGACCCGCCGACGCAGGCTGACTGGATGAACGGCAGCGTCGAGGGCTACGCCGGCTACAAGGTCGGCGACCGGGTGCGCAACCACACCCTCTACGGCGCGGGCGTGTACGTGTTCAACCAGAACAACCCGGCCATCCACACGGAGAACGGGTTCGAGGTGCCGCAGACGCCGGGTGTCAAGCTGCACCACATCATGACGGTCAACCTCAGCGCCGGCACGATCGACCACGTCGTGAACGGCCTGGGCGACCCGGCGGACACCACCAAGATCGGCGTGCCGATCTTCGTCACGAACTACCCGTAACCCGATCAGGCGGGTCGGAGCTCGCGCTCCGGCCCGGCTGCGCCGCGAGAGACGGCGGAGGTACCGTCAACCGGTGCTGACGCGCCATCCCTCCCCTGTGGCGGTGACCGGACCATGGGTACGCCGTTACCGCGGGGTTGGTGCCCTCGTGCTGGTCAGCGCCGTACTCAACGGGCTGTGCGCGGCCAGCCGCTTCTGGACCCTGCGCAACGGCACGTACGACCTGGTGATCTTCGACCAGGCGGTGCGCTCCTACAGCCAGTTCCACCTTCCGGTCGCCTTCGTCAAGGGCGTACACAACGGTTTCGGACCCGACTTCGCCGTGCTCGGGGACCATTTCTCGCCGATCCTCGCGCTGCTCGCGCCGCTGTACTGGATCCACGACGGGCCGGCGACGCTGCTGGTCGCGCAGTCGGTGCTGCTGGCGCTCGCGGTCGTGCCGCTGTGGGTCCTCGCCCGCCGGGAGCTGGGAATCGCCGCGGCGTACGCGGTGGCCGGGGCGTACGTGGTGTCGTGGCCGATCGCGCAGGCCGCCGCGTTCGACTTCCACGAGGTGGCGTTCGCGCCACTGATCACCGCGCTGCTCTTCGAGCGGCTGTCCGCGTGGCGACGCGGCACGGCACGATCCGACCGGTTGTGGCCGCTGCTGGTCATCGCCCTCGCGCTGCTGTGCGTCAAGGAGGACATGGGGCTGTTGCTCGCCGGCATCGGGGTCGCCCTCGCTGTGCGGGGACCATTGCGGGAGCGCGTCCTCGGGCTCGGATTCGCCGTCGGCGGTCTCGGGGCCACCGCGTTGGCCACGAGTTTCCTCATTCCCGCGTTCGGTGGCCGCGCCGACTACTACTGGACCTACGGCCGGCTCGGCGAAGATCCGCCCGCGGTGGTCTGGCACCTGGTAAGCCGCCCCCTCGACTCGCTGGGCGTGTTCCTCACCCCTGACGCCAAGTGGCACACGCTGCTGTGGCTGCTCGCGCTGGGGGCACTCGCGCCGCTGGCGTCACCGTACGTGCTCTCGGTGCTGCCGTTGCTCGCCGAGCGGATGCTGGCCGACTCGCCCAACTGGTGGGCAACCGACTACCACTACAACGCGTTCCTTGTCGTGCCGCTGCTGTGCGCCGGCATCGACGGAGCCGCCCGGATCGCCCGCCGGGTCGGACAGACTGATCAACACGGCGGCCGGACGGATCACGGCAGCGGCCGGGCGCATCGATGGGTCGGGCCTGGCTGGGCGGTCGCGGCGCTGCTCGCCGGGGTGCTCAGCGTGCCCTCGTTCGCCTTCGGCGGGCTCGCTGACCGGTCGAGCTGGGAACAGGACGCCGACGCCCAGGCGGCCATCCGGGCCGCGGCCAGGATCCCGGACGGGGAACTGGTCGAGGCGGTCAACGAGGTCGGCCCCCGGTTGAGCGGACGCACCCGGGTGCTGCTGTGGGACCGCATCCAGCGGGACGCCCCCTGGGTGCTCGCCGACGTCAGCCGACCGCGGTTCCCGTTCTGCAGCCTGGCCGACCAGCGGGCCCGCGTGTCGAACCTTCAGCGCGAGGGCTACGTCGTCGTGTACGCCGAGCGCGGCTACGTCGTGCTGCACCGCGAGGTCACCAGCCCTCAGTTGGTGTCGCCGCCCTCGGCGCCGTGCGCGGCGGTGGGTTGACCGCGACGGGGGCGAAGTCTTAAGTTTATCGATGCGACAAACTTAAATCGCTGGCACCCAACTCATGGAAGGCCACAATCATGCGAAGACGTGCACCTGCCGTGCTGGCAGGAATGGCGGCCCTGGTGGTCGCCGTCGGTGCCGGCGTGGTCACCGCGCTTCCCGCGTCCGCCGCCACCGGTTGCCGCATCACCTACGCGGTAACCAACCAATGGCCGGGCGGATTCGGGGCGGACGTCACCATCAACAACCTCGGTGACCCCATCAATGGGTGGACCGTGGTGTGGTCCTACTCAGCGGGCCAACAGGTGACCCAGGCCTGGAGCGCCGCCATCACCCAGAGCGGCGCGCAGGTCACCGCCAAGAGCGTCAGCTACAACGCTTCCCTGGCAACCGGCGCGAGCACCTCGTTCGGCTTCAATGGTTCGTGGACCAGCAGCAACCCCGTGCCGACGAGCTTCACCCTCAACGGCACCACCTGTACGGGCAGCGTGTCGGGCTCCTCGACCACCACCACGCGGCCGCCCACCTCCACGCCCTCCCCGACCGGCACCAGCAGCTCCGGCGTTCCTTCCGACGCGGTCTGGAGCGGAACCGGAGCGTGGGACTCCTGGACCAACAACGGATACACCGTAATCAACGACGTCTGGGGCTCTGGTGCCGGACCGCAAACGATCTGGGCGAGAAGCGCAACCAGTTGGGGCGTCATCGCCAACCACCCGATGACGTCCGGCGTAAAGTCGTACCCGCACACCGGCAAGGCCCTCAACCGCACGGTGAGCTCGCTGGGTACGTTGAGCAGTTCCTTCAACGTCACGGTCCCGGGCAGCGGCAACTACTCGACGGCGTACGACATCTGGGCCAACAACAATGCGTACGAGGTCATGTTGTGGATGAACCAGAATGGCGCCGTCGGCCCGATCGCGGATGCGTACGACGCCAACGGCGCCGTGCCGGCGTTCCGGAATCTCAGCGTGGGCGCTCAGACCTGGAATGTCTATCGCGGGTCCAACGGGAGCAACGCGGTGTTCTCGTTCGTGCGGACCAGTAACACCAACTCGGGCACGGTGGACGTCCGTGCGGTGATGAACTGGTTGCGGACGCAGGGCTGGTGGGGCGACGTCACCATCGGCGAGGTTCAGTTCGGCTTCGAGATCAGCGGAACAAACGGTTCGGCCGCGTTCACGGACAACAGCTTCTCGATCACGTACAGCTGATCGGCGAGCGCCCGTACCCGAACGTGGGTGCGGGCGCCCGTCGGCCCTGCCGGTCACTCAGTCAACGGCCCGCCAGCGGTAGAACTCCTTGGCCACCGAATCCTGCGGACCACGCCAGGTGTCCGGGCTCAACGCGCTGACGTACGGGCTGAGGTCTTCCATGATCTTGGCGAACGCGGGCGCGTGATGGTTCTGTCCCATCGGCTTCGCGGCCGCCTCGTCGGTGCGCTGCATCACGTGCAGGTAGACGTCGTCGATCGAGTACAGCCAGCGCCCGGCGATGCCCATCTCGACCGGCAACGGCCCGGCGTCGGATTCGCCGAAGATGCGCGCGACGTCAGCGTCGGCACCGGGCTTGATGCGCTGGACAATGACCATCTGATTGGCGCTGGCCGATTCCGGCTCGGGGGCCGATGTGGACACCCAGCGGTAGAACTCGGTGGCGACAGAGTCCGCCGGATTCTTCCAGTTCTTCGGGTACGGCGTCACGTACGGCTCGATGGCTTCGGCGATCTTCTGGAACGCGGGCAGTCCACGGGACTGGCCGGACACCTTCGGATCCACGTTGCGTTCGATCACGTGGATGTACAGGCCATCCAGCGAGAGCAGAGTGCGCCCGATGACGCCGAGATCCTGCGGTCGGGTCACCTGGTCATAGTGACCGAAGACGTCGGCGACCTTTTCCTCGCTGCCCGGCACGATCTTACAGACGATTACGCTTCGAAAAGTCATGGCTGTTCCTCAGGAGAGTTGACGTTGATCTTTTGTCTTGGTCGGCCCGATCGTGCGCGAGACCGTTGGCGGGGCCACCTCGGCAGTGAACTGGACCGGAAGCTCGAGCAGCCCGCGAAACGGCGACGCCGCCGGCAATCGGCGCAGTTGCTCGACCGGCACGCCCAGGCGCAGATCCGGCAGCCGGCGCAGGATCTCCCCGATGGCGATCTGCGCCTCGATCCTGGCCAGGGAGACCCCGAGGCAGTAGTGCACGCCGTGGCCGAAGCCGAGGTGTGGGCCACGTTCGCGATCCAGGTCCAGCCGGTCCGGGTCGGCGAAATGCGCCGGGTCGTGGTTCGCCGCGTTGATGACCACACCGACGATCGACCCTTGCGGGATGCGTACGCCCTGATACTCGACATCCTCGGCGGCGATCCTGGGGCTGGCCACCGGCAACGGGCCGTCGAAGCGGAGCAGCTCCTCGATCGCCGAGGGCAGCAACTCCGGCGAGGTGCGGAGCAGTTCGAGCTGGTCCGGATTGGTCAGCAGGGCCACCACCGCGTTGCCGATGAAATCCGCGGTGGTCTGGTGCCCGGCGAACAGCAACAGGAACGTGGTGGTGACGACTTCCTGCTGCGACAGCTGCCCGCCGTCGTCGCAGGCATCGATCAACGCCCTGATCATGTCGTCGGCCGGGTCGGCCCGCTTGGCCTGCACCAGATCGGCGAGATAGTGGTGCAGCCGCAACTGCGCCTCCTGCACGGCCGCCCTTTCCTGCGCGGGTGGGCGCCCGGACGAGCCGGATGTCCTGATCACCTGGGTCCAGTCGAGGACCTGCTCATGGTCGGCCTTCGGTATCCCGAGCAGTTCGCAGATCACCGTCATCGGCAACGGGATCGCGAAGTCGTGCATCAGCTCGGACTCCCCGCGCGGAGTGATCTTGTCGAGCAGGTCGGCCACGATCTGCGCCACGCGGGGCCGCAGCGCCTGGATCCGACGCGGCGCGAACGCCTGGGACGTGATCCGGCGCAGCCTGCTGTGCTCCGGCGGGTCCGCGTTGAGCATGTTCTTGTTCAATGCCTCGGAGTTGGGCCCGAAGATGCGCAGGTAGTGCTGGCCGGGCCCGTAGAGATCCTTGGACAGCCTGGGATCGGTCAGCGCCGCCTTGGCGTCGTCGAACCTGGTGATCAGGTACTGGTCGAACCGCGGCGAACTGACCGGACACACAGGACTGTCCTCACGCAGGCGCGCGAACGCCGGATAGGGATCGGCGGCGAACTCATCGTTGTAGAGCTCTGACGCCGGTACCGCTTCCTCGGTCATACCCACTCCTCGACACCACGTCCAGCGACGTCGCTGTACTCCTCGACACCACGTCCAGCGACGTCGCTGTACTCCTCAACACCGCTGGACTCGCTTCGCAGGCTGTGCAGAACCTGGTAGGTGTTGCGTTGCGCGGATTCGCGAAGGTCGCGAACCACCTCCAGCAGCCGGTCACGGTGGTCGCTGCGCCCGAACGCATCCAGCCGTTCGCGGTCGGCCCAGTCGCTGATGATGAGGTAGCTGCGCGGATCGTCCGCGTCGCGGACCAGGTCCTGGCGCAGGCAGCCGTCCAGGGTGCGGATCTTTTCCGCCGCCGAAAGCCACTCCGCCTCGAACTGTTGCTCGCAACCTTCCCTGGTGCGCATCGCGAGGACTGTGCGCACCGTGGTCACTTCACACCCCCGAACACCAGCTGCAGGTTCTTGCTGAGCGCGTCGCCCTCGATGGACCGGCTGCGGAATCCGATGTGCCCGTCCGGCCGGACCAGGTAGAGGCCGGTGCCGCTGACGCCGTACGCGGCCCGGAACTCGCCTCCGGCATCCCGTACCACCGGCGGATCGAGCATCCACGGCACGTGGGCATCTGGGCTGATTAGCAGGTACACGTCGATCTCCCCGGACGCCTGCCGTCGGACGTCGGCGTGCAGCTGCTCCATCGCGGCCAGCGGTCCCCTCGTCGGCCGACCCGTCCGCGTAGAGCAGCAACGTGTGCCGGGGGCCGCGGGTGAGGTCGTGCAACCGCAGCGGATGCCCGACGCCCTGGCGGCGCAGGCCGGCGACGTCGGGAGCGCGGTCGCCAGGCTTGGGGCCGTCCCACAGGGCATCGGGAGCGGACAGGGACTCGCCGACGATCGGGCTGTCCGAGTAGCTCAACAGCATGGACATCTCTTGCAGGAACTGGCGTTTCAGGTCGTCGCGGTCCAGTTCGTCGGTGAAGGCCAGCCGCACCGCGCGCCCGACGATCTCCTCGCCTTCCGGGCGCCGTTCGGTCTCGTAGCTGTCCAGCAGGCCGGGCGCGGCGATTCCCCGCACCGCCAGCGCCAGCTTCCAGGCCAGGTTCCAGGCGTCCTGGATCCCGGTGTTCATGCCCTGGCCGCCTGCCGGCGGGTGCAGGTGCGCGGCGTCGCCGGCCACGAACACCCGCCCCTCGCCGTACCGGTCCACGATCCCGTGGCTGATCCGAAACACCGACGACCAGCGCAGGTTGGACGCGCGCGTGCCGGGCGGGGCCATCTGGTCCAGCGCGGCCTGGATGTCCTCGAGGGCCGGTTCGGCGAGCTCCTCGCTGAACCCCGGCGGGGCGTCCTGCCCACCGGTCTGGGCGAAGAACCTGGGCGGCGCCATCGTCGCGAGCCGGTACCGGGACCGCCACGCAGCGGGACGCATACCAGCATGCCGTCCATCCGGCCGTCGGTCTCGTGCATGAACCGCAGCAGGTGGCCCTCCGGCATGTCCCAGTCCACGTCCACGTCACCGAGCATGAACAGTTGCGGGAACCTGCCCAAGCCCGCCGAGAACGTCAACCCGAGCAGCTCGCGGACCCTGCTGTGCGCACCGTCGCAGCCGACCAGGTACTTCGTGCGTACCGTCTCGCTGCCGCCGTCGGCGGTGCTGAGCGTGGCGAGCACGCCGTCGTCATCCTGGGTGAACGCGATCAGCTCGGCACCTCGCTGGGGGCGCACGCCGAGCGTGGCCAGCCGTTCGGTGAGGATGCGCTCGGTCTCGTACTGGGGCAGGCCGAGGTGCGCGTACGGCAGTTCCGGCAGTTCCCAGCTCATCCGGTGGGTCTGCACGCCGTTGACGAACACCATGCTGTCCGGTCAGCCAGATCCCGGCGTCCATCGCCTCCCGGGCGATGCCCTGCTCCGCCCAGATCTCCATGGTGCGGCAGTGCACGCCGATCGCCTTGTCTGCCTGCGCGGGCGGGGTGACCACCTTCTCGATCACCCGGCACGCGATGCCGCGCCGGGCCAGTTCGAGGGCGGCGGTCAGCCCGGTGGGTCCCGCCCCGACAACGAGTACGTCCGTTGTCGTGTGCACGTCGATCTCCGTCAGGTCACGTCCGTCGTCGACGGACTGCGTGGGTGCTCGCTGGGTTTCGGGATCGGGCGCCGAGCGTGGAACATGCGGCGCTTGAAGTCGCGAGGAGGAACGGCGCGATCGGCCCGGCTTCCTCCTGCGCGTGGGCCGGATCGCCGATCCAGCGGTAGAACTGCTCTTCGCTGCCCCATTCGGCGAAGATGTGGAAGGTGTCCGAGCCGGGCTCGTGCAGCAGTTCCTCGCGCAGGTATCCGGGTATCCCGACCATGCGGGTGGCGACCTCGGGGTACCCGCGTTCGAACTCGCCGAGCCGCGCGGCCGGCACGGTGATCTCGACATCCACGAAGATCTGCGATCCGTCGCCGTCAAGGTCGCGCATCACCCGGTAGCTGTCCGGGCCGGACGGCTCGCATCAACGGGCGGACCGCGACGGCAAAACGCCCCGCGACCGGCCCGCTCTCGTAGGCGTCGCAGCGCGGGCTCGTCCGGCCCATTCGGTGACGACGACGTACGAGCGCGGGTCGATGGCGTCGCGGAGCAGCCGGTGCAGGAGGTTGCCGGCCTGCTCGCCGATCTGGTCCTCGACCGTTCGCCACGCGGCTTCCACGGCTTGTTCGAGGCCCGGACGCGCGCGTATCCGAAGCATTGCCCTGATCATGAGGTCTCCTTGCCGGGATTCGCCGGCCAGCCAGCGTCCTTGAACGGAGATTAGCGACGACTTCAGGCGACGTTTCGGGTTCGCGTTCTTCGTAGCCGATCGGGGAGTAGCAACCTGCTTGCGAGATTTGACCGGATCGCAGAAGAGTTCTGATATTCGCTCTATAGGTGGCTGTTCATACTGTCGCCTCATAAAAACCTTGAAAGACCCACAAGTAGAGCAGAACCGGCACACTACAAAGACGCCACTGACACCCGCAGCGTGCCGTCGCTGGCGGCGCCCGACGAAAGAGGTTGAACATGGCTTCATTCACCGAAGGCGACATGCTAGGGCTCCTGCTCGCCGTGGGCTTGAACCCCGTGCCCGAGGACGCGCTCGACAGCACCTTCGCCGAACTGGAACTGGACTCTTTGGCACGCATCGAGATCGCCACCCGCCTGCGGGAGTCACACGGTGCTGACGTGGAGGCGGTGCTGACCACCGGTGACGACCTCACCCCCGGCCAGGTCATCGCGATGGTCAACACCGGTGTCACCCAGGCCGCGGTTAGGAGCGCGACAATGACCGGGCACACCGACAACGAAATCAGCATCGAGGCGCCACTGGACTTCGTCTGGCGCGTTACCAACGAGATCCGCGACTGGCCGCGACTGTTCACCGAGTACGCGAGTGTGGAGGTACTCGAAGAGGAATACAGCAACGTCAAGGAGCTGGCGCGGATCGTCTTCCGGCTCACCACGCATCCGGACGAGGAAGGCAACGTCTACTCCTGGGTGTCCGAGCGCTGCCCTGACCCGGCCACATACACGGTGCGGGCGAAGCGGATCGAGACCGGGCCGTTCGAGTACATGAACCTGCGCTGGATCTACACACAGGACACGGACGGGGCCGGGCCGCCGCACACGCGACTGCGCTGGATCCAGGACTTCGCGGCGAAGCCGAGCGCGCCGGCCGACGACGCCGGCTTCGAGGAATACCTCAACAAGAACACCGCCGTACAGCTCAAGGCCATCAAAGAGCGGATCGAGGAACGCCACGCGCACGTGCGATCCACTGTGGACGTACCGGCCAATCGGCGGCGCGGCGGCGAGATCCGGTACCGTCCTGAGTCCCGGCACCGTCGGTTCGCAGGCCGGCTTCCTGGGCACCCTCGCGCTTGCCCCCGGAGAACAGGTCAACGAGCACTACCACCCGTACTCGGAGGAGTTCCTGTTCGTCACCGAGGGCTGCGCCACCGTGAGCCTGGACGACACGCTGCACGTGGTGCATGCACAGGAGGGCATCTGGATCCCCCGCAACGTCCGGCACCGGGTGAGCAACGAGCGGGACACGCTGGTCCGCGCCGTCTTCCAGCTGGCCCCGCTGGCACCGCGCCCGGAGCTTGGGCACGTGGACACCGAACCGCAGCCGGGCGAACCGGAGCGGGCCATGGCAGCGGAGGTCTAACTGAGCGTAGGAGCGTGGTGACCGGCATCGGCGTGGTCGCACCGGGCGGCGCCGCCCGGGAGCGGTTCTGGATCGCTCATCACGAGGGGCCAGCCGCCATCCGGCGGATCACGTTCTTCGACCCCTCGCCGTTCCGCTCGCAGATCGCCGCCGAGTGCGATTTCGATCCCGTCGCCGGCCGGGACTCAACCCGCCGGAGCGGCGGCGCTGCCGACCGGTCCGTGCAGTTCGCCGCTCGCCTGCTCCGCCGAGGCGGTCGCAGACAGCGGGCTCACGCTCGCCAAGCCGGGCGGGACCGGGCCGGGCGTGGTGCTCGGGCACCGCCGTCGGCGGCACCATGGCGCTGGAGCAGGAGTACGTGCGTGGTCAGCGACTCCGGCCGGCGACTGGCTGGTCGACCCCGACCCTCGGCGGGCCGTACCTGTACAGGCGCTGGTGCCCAGCAGCCTGGCCGCGCGACGTGGCCTGCCGGCACGGCCTGCACGGCCCGGCCGCAGGTCGTCTCCACCGGCTGCACCTCCGGCATCGACGCCATCGGCTACGCCCACCAACTGATCGAGGACGACGAGGCGACGTGGTGCTGGCCGGTGCGCCGACTCGCCGATCTCGCCGATCACCGTCGCCTCGTTCGACGCGATCGGGGCCACCAGCCCCGACAACGACGACCCGGACGAGGCGTCCCGGCCGTTCGACGCGGACCGGCACGGGTTCGTGCTCGCCGAGGGCGCGCGGTGCTGGTGCATGGAGGAACTGACCCACGCCCGCCGCCGGGGCGCGCACGATCTACTGCGAGGTGGCCGGCTACGCCAACCGCAGCAACGGATTCCACATGACCGGGCTGCGCCCGGACGGAGTCGAGATGGCCGTGGCGATCACCGACGCGATGCGCCAGGCCCGGTCGGCCCGTCGGCCGTGTCGTACATCAGCGCGCACGGTTCCGGCACCCGGCAGAACGACCGGCACGAGACGGCGGCGTTCAAGCGGGCGCTCGGGGCGCCCGCGTACCAGGTGCCGATCAGCTCGATCAAGTCGATGGTCGGCCACTCGCTGGGCGCCATCGGGTCGATCGAGATGGCCGCGTGTGCGCTGGCCATCGGGTACGGGGTGGTGCCGCCGACGGCCAACTGGACCACCCGCGACCCGGAGTGCGACCTGGACTACGTGCCCAACGAGGCGCGGGAGGTGCCGGTGGACGTGGCGCTTGTCGGTCGGCAGCGGGTTCGGCGGTTTCCAGTCGGCGATGGTGTTGCCGCGCCGGCTGGCGCCGTGGGCGCCGGCTGACCGGCGCGGGCGTTGGTGACACCGGGATCGGGGTGGTGGCGCCCACCGGCATCGGCGCCGACGCACACTGGGCCAGCCGTGCTGGCCGGTGCCGGCGATCGGGCCGATCACCGCTGTTCGACGCCGGCCGGCATACGGATCCGGGTGGCCGGGGAGGTGCCCGACTTCGACGCGGCCGGGTTCGTCGACGGTCGCGGCAGCGGTGCAGACCGACCGGTGGACCCAGCTCGGGCTCGCCGCCATCGGCGCTCGCCCTGACCGATGCGGGCCTGGACCGCGTGAGCGCCCGACCCGTACGAGATGTCGGCGGTGACCCTGGCCAGCTCCTCCGGGGGCAACCTGTTCGGGCAGCGGGAGATGCAACGCGCTGTGGGCGGAACGACCGCGGACGGTCGGCGCGTACCAGTCGATCGGCTGGTTCTACGCCGCCAGCATCGGCCAGTTGTCCATCCGCCACCAGTCCAAGGGGCCCTGCTCGGTGGTGGTCAGCGACGGTGCGGGTGGGCTGGACGCGGTCGCGGTGGCTCGCCGGATGATCAGGCGAGGGCAGACCGCGGCGATCGTCGGCGGCACCGAGGCGCCGGTCTCGCCGTACGCGCTGACATGCCAACTCAGCAACGGAAAGCTCGCGACCACGCGTGATCCCGCCTTGGCGTACCGGCCGTTTCATGCCGACGCCGCGGGACCCGTCATCGGTGAGGGCGGGGCGATGCTGGTCGTGGAGGACCTGGACTCGGCGCTCGCGCGCGACGTGCCGCAGATGTACGCCGAGGTCGTTTCACACGCCGCGACCTTCGACGCCGCACGCGACGGTTCGGGGCTGGCCCGGGCGATGACGCTGGCACTGGACCGGGCCGGGTGCACGCCGCGGCAGGTGAGCCTGATCCTCGCCGACGGCGCGGGAGAACCGCACGGCGATGCGAGCGAGGCGGCGGCCATCCGCACCGTCTTCGGCGTTCACACGGACACCGTGCCCGTCAGCGTGCCCAAATCCATGACCGGACGGCTGCACTCCGGCGCCGCCGCGCTGGACGTGGCCACCGGGGCGCTGGCCATCCGGCACGGGCAACTGCCACCCACGGTGAACGTGCCCGCCAACAACTACGGGCTGAACCTGGTCACCCAGGCGCGCCCGGCCGACATCGCGTGCGTACTTGTGCTCGCCCGCGGTCATGGTGGTTTCCACAGCGCCCTTGTGCTTCGCCGCCCCGCACCTTGAACCCGCAACACTGTGAAGCCGCAACATCCGGCCTGAGGGTCCCCTACCGACCTCAGGCCGGTACCGCCCCGGCGGCCTTGTGCCGCCCCTGCACGGATGAGGTGACGAGATGTCCAACACCACATTGATCGTGGCGAGAATGGCCGCCGGATCCGCGCCCCAGGTGGCCGACCTGTTCCGCCAGTCAGACCTGGGTACCCCGCTGGCGCGGGAGCTCGGCGTGCGCCGGCGCAGCCTCTTCCAGTACCACGACCTGTACTTCCATCTGGTCGACTTCAACGGCCCGGCGGAGGAGGCCGTGCGCGCCGGGCGCGACCTGCCTGACTTCCGGGCGATCAGCGAAGCGTTGAGCGCGTACATCAGGCCGTACGACCCCGACACATGGCGCTCGCCCGCGGATGCGATGGGACAGGAGTTCTACCGGTACGAGGCACCGGCCGAGGTACTGACATGACCACGATCGCGATTCCCGCGCCGCAGACGGACAACCCGTCATGGCGACGCTGCCCAGGCTGCGCCATGCTCCTGTACGCCCGCCGGCTGGAGGGCCAGTGCTTTGTCTGCCCCGAATGCGGGCACCATTTCCGCATCGCGGCCAGCACCCGGCTGGACCTGTTGCTGGATCCGGAATCGGTCCAGCCGCTGGACTTCAGCGTGGCGGCCTGGGACGCGCTGGGGTTCGTCGATACCATGCCGTACCAGACCAGGCTGGCCAAGGCGACGAGCCGCACCGGCCTGGACGAGGCGGCGGTGGCCGCGACCGGCCGGATCGGCGGCTCGCCTGTGGTGGTGGTCGTGCTGGACTTCCACTTTCTCGGCGGGAGCATGGGCACCGCGGTCGGCGAGATCGTCACCCGCGCCGCCGAGCATGCGTTGGCCACCCGAACCCCGTTGCTCGCCGTCACGGCGTCCGGCGGCGCACGCATGCAGGAAGGCTGCCTGTCCCTGATGCAGATGGCCAAGACGAGCGCGGCGTTCGCGGCGCTGCGCTCAGCCGGAGTGCTCACCCTCTGCGTCCTCACCGATCCGACCTTCGGCGGGGTCACCGCGTCGTTCGCCACACTGGGCGACATCCTGATCGCTGAGCCAGGAGCATTGATCGGCTTTGCTGGCCCCCGGGTCATCGAGAACGCGACCCGCCAGCCGTTGCCCGAGAACTTCCAGACCGCCGAATACCTGCTCGCGCACGGGATGATCGATTGTGTGGTGCCCCGCGAGGGGCTGCCTGGGGTGCTCGCCCTGCTCCTGCGCGCGGCCCGGGCGGATGTACCGGCCGCCTCGGATGAACCAGTGGCCCCGGATGTACCGGCCGAGTTGGATGTTGCGGCGGACCTCGCGTCGAGCCCTTCCGAGACAGTTCAGGCCCTGCTCACCGATGCCGACGCGCTGGCCCCTCAGCCGGCCGCACAACTGCTGCGCGACGCGCGAGCCACCGCACGACCGACCACATTGGAGTATGCGTGGCGGATCTTCGATGAGTTCGTCGAGCTGCACGGCGACCGGCTGGCCGGTGACGACCCGGCCATCGTCGGCGGCCTCGGCTGCCTGGCTGGCCGCTGGGCGGTGGTGCTGGGTCATCAGAAGGGCAACGACACAGCCACCCTGATCGCCCGCAACTTCGGCATGGCCCGGCCGGAGGGATATCGCAAGGCGATCCGACTCATGCGCCTGGCGCAGCGGCTGCGGTTGCCGGTACTGACCTTTGTGGACACACCCGGTGCGGCTCCGGATATCGGCGCCGAGGACCGCGGCCAGTCGTGGGCGATCAGCGAAGCGCTGGCGGAGCTGGCCGGGCTGACCGTACCGGTGGTGGCAACGATCATCGGGGAAGGCGGCAGCGGAGGCGCGCTGGCGCTCGCGGTGGCGAACCGGGTCCTCATGCTGGAGCGCACCTGCTATTCCGTGATCAGCCCGGAGAGCTGCTCGACGATCCTGTTCGGCAATCCGGCCCGGGCCGAGGAGATGGCGGAGGCGCTGCGGATCACACCGGCCGACCTGTTGCGGCTGGGCCTGGTCGACGCCGTGGTGCCCGAACCGCCCGGCGGCGCGCAGGCCGACCCCGGACAGGCCGCGACGAACGTGCGCGCGGCGCTGTGCCAGGTGCTCCGCGAGCTCGAGCCACTCTCCGCGGCCGACGTGGTCGAGCAACGCCAGCGCCGGTTCCGCCAAGTGGGCGCACCGTCCCCTGCCCGCATATCGACGCAGCCGACTACCGACGACGGAGGCACGCGATGAGCAATGACGCATTGGTGGTCAGCGTGAACGGCTCCGCGGAGGCGTCAGCGGACACGCGGCTACGTACCCTGCGCGCCGAGGCCGCCCGGCTCGTCGAGGAGGTGTCGGGGCCGCTCAAGCATATCGCCCTGCGCACCGGCGACTGCGCGGTCGAACTGACCTGGGCCGACCCACCTCCGCTGCTGGCCACGGTCGCGGCGGCCGCTGCGACCGTCGAGCCGCCGATTCCGGCCACGGTGGGTGGCGAGGCCGAAACGATTCCGGTGCTCGCGCCACTGGTCGGCGTCTTCTTCGCGGCGCCGTCACCAGGCGGCACACCGTTCGTCCGGCCTGGCGACCTGGTCGAAGCCAACCAGATAGTCGGGATCATCGAGGCGATGAAGTTGATGAACCACATCACCTCGGACGTTGCTGGGATCGTGACGGAGGTCCTGGTGGCCGACGGGCAGCCGGTGGAGTTCGGGCAGGAACTTGTGCGAGTACGGCCGGAGGCCGAGCCAGCCGACGCCTGATCCGGAATGGGGGGACAGCCGTGTTTCGCAAAGTGCTCATCGCCAACCGGGGCGAGATCGCCATGCGCGTCGTACGGGCCTGCAAGGAGCTCGGCGTGGCGTCGGTGGCCGTACACTCCACTGTGGATAGTAAAGCGCCGTTCGTCCGGTTCGCCGACGCGTCTGTCCATATAGGTCCGTCGGCGGCCAAGCTCAGCTATCTGTACGTGCCCAATCTGATCCAGGCCGCGCTCAACCACGATGTGGACGCGATCCACCCGGGCTACGGTTTCCTGTCCGAGGACCCGCATTTCGCCGAGGTGTGCGCGGAGAACGGCATCACCTTCATCGGTCCCCGGGTGCAGACCATGGCGAGCGTCGGTGACAAGGCTCGGGTGCGCGAGATGATGCGGCTGGCCGGCCTGCCGGTGCTGGCCGGCAGCCCGGGCGCTGTCGCCACGCTGGCCGACGCGGAGCGACTGGGGAACGAGATCGGATATCCCCTGGTCATCAAGGCGGCCGCCGGCGGTGGCGGCCGGGGCATCGCGATGGCGCGCACGCGGGCCGAGCTGCGCCAGGCATACGCGGACACCCGGGCCGCCGCCCGCCAACTGTTCGGCAACGGTGACGTGTACCTCGAGCGCTTTGTCGGCCAGGCACGCCACGTCGAGGTGCAGATCGTGCGGGACAACGCCGGCGCGGCGGTCCACCTGGGCGAGCGGGACTGCTCGGTGCAACGACGTAACCAGAAGCTCATCGAGGAGGCACCGTCGCCACAGCTGACCGCGGCGACGCGCCAGCGGCTGGGCGAGTTGGCCGTACGCGCCGCCGAGGAGCTCGACTATCTGGGCGTCGGCACGGTCGAGTTCCTGCTCCACCCCAACGGTGAAGTCACCTTCATGGAAGTCAACGGTCGCATCCAGGTGGAGCATCCGGTGACGGAGATGGTGACTGGCATCGATCTCATCCAGCTGCAGATCCGGATCGCCGCAGGCGAGCCGCTGACCGTGCGGCAGGCCGACATCGAGCTGCGAGGCGCGGCCATCGAATGCCGGGTGAACGCCGAGGATCCGGCGGCCAACTTCCGGCCGGCGCCCGGGCCGCTGCACGTGTTCGTCCCACCGGGCGGGCCGTGGACCCGGGTGGACGCGGGATACGTCGCCGGAGACCAGGTGGCCACCCAGTACGACTCGTTGCTGGCCAAGGTAATCGTCTGGGCGCCGACCCGGGCCGAGGCACTGTCCAGGATGGACCGCGCGCTGTCGGAGTTCGAGGTGCAGGGACCGGGAGTCGCCACGACGATCGGGTTCGTGCGCGGCGTGCTGGACCATCCGACGTTCCGCGACGGTGTGCACACCACGCGCCTCGTCGATGAGCTGCTGAGCCGCCCCGCTGTCCTGGCGGACGAGGCACCGCACGCCGCTGCCGGTGTCGCCGAGGGCCAGCTCGTGGTCCAGCCGGGGCAGGAACGTGACGAGGTCAACGGCGAGCCGAACCACGAGGAACCAGAACCATCCGTCGTGTGAATCACAGGCCGAGCAGGCGCTGGGTGCCGAGCGGCACCTCATGCAGCAGCAGCCGGCTGCGTAGTTCGCGTACGCCGTGATCGCGCTTGAGCCGGTCGATCACGGTCTCGAACTCGGCCGGGTCGGCGCAGGCGATCCGCAAAACCGTGTTGGCGGACAGGCGTACGGCCCGCCCGAACTCCTGGTAGGTGGTCCTCGGTAGGCCAGATCCGCCGACGACCCCGACGGTTGCCGTTTCGGCCTGACTGTGTTCTGGGTCACCACAGGCGCGCCTGACATGATTGGGGGCATGGAGTTCTTTTGCTACCACCGCGACCGGCACGGCTCGGGCGAACTGCGCGACGAGTTGGTGGAGGACCACTGGTCGTACATGGACAGCTACGCGGCCCAGATGATCGCGCGCGGACCGACCTTGGCCGACGACGGCGACACAGCCACGGGCAGCGTGCACATCGTCGATCTGCCTGATCCCGCCGCCGCGCGGGCGTTCGCCTTTGACGAGCCCAACTATCAGGCCGGCGTGTACCGGGACGTGATGGTGCGCCGGTGGCGCAACGTACTGGGCCGCACCATGTGGGACTTTCCTGGCGGCCGGACCGGAGGCAACAGATACCTGGTGATCGGCTTGGGCGCGGGGCCTGCCGCCGATCTCGCCGCGCCTACCGACCGGGCCGAACTCATCGGGTACGGGCCATTGCTGTCCGACAACGGCGTCGCCTGGCTGGGCACCGCGGCGCTGGTGCGAGCGGCGGACCCGGACGAGGCACGCGCTGTGCTCACCGCGGACCGGTATGCCGACATCGAGGTGCATAACTGGGCGTTCGGCGGGCGGCCGTCCTGATCCTCCCGACCGTCACCCCTCGCGGGTTGGTTGCCTGGTGCGTTTGGTCGGCCATCACAGTACTGACGGTGGCGGCGGTCGTGACCTGGGCACTGGTGCTTCCCGACATGTCGCCGGGCCAGTGCTCCGCCAGCAACGGGGCAACAGCATCTCAGTCCTGAATGGACAGACTGCGGGCGGATCCGAGCCGGTGGGCACGAGCGGGCGACGAGTGGGGTGGCTTCATGATCCTGGTGACCGGTTCGACCGATGGTATCGGCCTACGCACAGCCGCAACCCTGGCCGCAGCCGGGCACCAGGTCTTGGTGCATGCACGTAACGAGGAGCGGGCCGCGGCGGCGAGGGCAGCGTTACCCGCGGCGCATGACATCGTGCTGGGTGACCTGACCTCGCTGGCGCAGACGCGGCAGTTGGCAGCCACCGCGGCACAGTTCGGCCCGTACCACGCGATCATCCACAATGCTGAGATCTCCCGGATGCAGGAGCCGGCCCCGTCGGTGACCGAAGACGGTCTGGAGGCCACCTTCCAGGTCAACGTGCTCGCGCCGTACCTGCTGACCGCGCTGATGGCGCCGCCGCAACGGCTCGTGTACGTCTCATCGGCGATGGCGGGCGACGGGGTCATCGGCCTGGACCAGGCCGGCTCACCGGCCTTGCCGAGGTCCTGACCCGGGCCAACTGGTTTCCGCTGTCAAAGACGGGGCCGTCCTCGAACGCGAGGACGGCCCCGTCGTCATGCCCGCGAACGGCTGCGTCTTGACAACCATGACCACCATTTCGCTATTGTGCTAGGAACCTAGTTAAAGCTCAGATAGCCTAGTGAAGTGAGATGACGGTGATCGAGTTCCACCTCGATGCCCGCTCCGGTGTCGCGCCGTACATGCAGCTGATCCACCAGGTGCGGCAGGCCATGCGGCTCGGCCTGCTGTCCGAGGGCGACCAACTGCCGACAGTCAAGGAGGTGGTCGCCCGAGTGGCGATAAACCCGAACACCGTGCTCAAGGCGTATCGGGAGCTCGAATATGAGGGGCTCGTGGCGGCGCGGCCCGGGGTCGGCACCTTTGTCACCCGGACGCTCAGCGACGCGTCGCTGGCGGCGCACGGGCCGCTACGCCAGGACCTCGAGCGATGGCTCGCCAGGGCACGGTCGGCCGGGTTGGCCGAGGAGAGCATCGAGGCCCTGTTTCTTTCCACCTTCCGCGCCCCCGTTGAGGAGAAGTCATGACCGCCGTATTGGAAGCAAGCGGCCTGGGCAAGCGGTACGGCCGCCGCCAGGCACTGGACGACTGCAGCCTGAGCATCCCGACGGGTCGTGTCGTCGGGCTGGTCGGCCCCAACGGAGCCGGCAAGACCACCCTGCTGCAACTGGCAGTCGGGCTGATCACACCCACATCGGGCACGATCACAGTTCTGGGTAGCCGACCCGCGGCCGGTCCGACCGAACTGTCCAGGGTCGGTTTCGTCGCACAGGACACGCCGACGTACTCGGGGCTGTCCATCGCCGATCACCTGCGCCTCGGGGCCAGCCTCAACCCGCGCTGGGACGCGGAACTGGCGGCCCAGCGGATCACGCGACTGGGCCTGGATCCTCGGCAAGGAGCCGGCAAACTCTCTGGCGGTCAACGCGCCCAACTCGCCCTCACCCTGGCGATGGCGAAACGACCTGATCTCCTGATCTTGGACGAGCCGGTGGCCAGTCTCGACCCGCTCGCGCGACGGGAATTCCTACAGAGCCTGATGGAGTTCATCGCCGAACACAGCGCCAGTGTGGTGCTTTCCTCGCACCTGGTCGCGGATCTGGAAAGGGTCTGTGACTACCTCATCGTGCTGATCGGTTCCAAGGTTCGGATCGCCGGCGACGTCGAGGACCTGTTGGCGACGCACTACCGGCTGACCGGCGCCCGCCGGGACGAGGCCACGTTGCCCGACGGGATGCATGTCATCGAGGCCAGCCACACCGACCGGCAGAGCAGCCTGATCGTGCGCTCCGCCGTACCGGTGGATGACCCCACGTGGAATGTCGATCCGCTCAGCCTGGAGGACCTGGTCCTCGCCTACATGACCCAGGCCGCGCCCGTTGGTGGCCGCCGGACCCACACACCCGCGATGGAGACGCAGCGATGATCTGGTTGACCTGGCGCCAATTCCGTACTCCGGCTTGGGTTACCGCCGGCGCCCTCGCCGCGCTTGCGATCACATTGACAATCACCGGCATTTATCTGCGCCAGGTGTATGCAGACGCTGGCGTCGCCACCTGCGCAGGCAACTGTCAGACGCAGATTCAGAATTTCCTGGACGAGATCGGCGCCAGCGCCGTTCCCCTGGTGTACTTTCTGAGCCTGGCGCTTGCCTATCTACTGCCCGCCGTCATCGGGATCTTCTGGGGCGCACCGCTGGTCGCCCGCGAATGGGAGTCGGGAACCTATCGCCTGGTCTGGAACCAGAGTGTCACCCGAACCCGGTGGCTGGCCGCCAAACTCGGTCTCCTCGCATGCGCCAGCGTTGCCTCGGCCGGCCTGTTGAGTCTCATGGTCAGCTGGTGGGCAAGCCCGATCGATCACGTCAGACTGGATCGGATCACTCCGATGGTGTTCGGCGCCCGCGGCATCACGCCTATCGGCTATGCGGTCTTCGCCTTCGCGCTCGGAGTCACGGCCGGCCTACTCCTGCGCCGCACCGTCACGGCCATGGCCGTCACCCTTGTCGTGGTGGCCGCCGTGCAGGTCGCCATGCCGCTGTGGATACGTCCCCACCTGATCGAGCCGGCGACCCTCGACACACCATTGGTCGCCTCGGCCATCAAGGGAATGGGCATGAGCGACAACGGCGATCAGATGCGGGTGACCGCGGAGGTCGAGTTGCCCGGCGACTGGGTCCTGGCCAACACGACCGTGACGTCCGACGGGAAAATCTTCGACGGTCCGGGCAACCCCCAGACCTGTGGCCGGAACGCTTCCCCGCAGGCGTGTATAGATTGGATCGGGTCACTGCACCTGCAGCAGCACGTCACCTATCAGCCAGCCAACCGATACTGGCCCCTGCAGCTGGTCGAGACAGGGATTCTGCTCGTCCTGGCCATGATGCTGGCCGGCGTGTGCTTCTACCGGATTCGTCCTCGCTCGTGACCTACCGCGAAGCGTTGGCGCGACGTCGTGTTGTACACAACGTCGTGCTTGGGCATGTAGGCGGTGTAGTTCACGTACAACAGACCGGTAGCTTTCGGACCCAACTCCGATCGTGGACGCGTAGCCGCCGGATCCGGTAGCGGGACTTCCACGATCAGGCGGGCTGGTGGGGTTCGCGGTGCGGGGGAGAATGCCGAGGCGCGGGCGGATCTGGCGGCGGCATTGCCAGTCAAAGCACGGTTGCGACACAGGCTCCGGACAGGTTGAGCTGGCAGAGTGGGCTGCTCATTGCACAACCTGGAGGACGAACAATGCGGTTAACCAAGCGCAAGGCCATCCTTGTCGCCGGTGCCAGCGGGTTGCTGGCGGCCGGCATCGCCGTACCGAGCGTGGCTCTTGCGGCGCACGACCCGACTCCAAGCCCGTCGACATCCTCGTCCGCCCCGGCCAACCCGGGCGACGCCAAGACCGACCGGCGGGCACAGCACAAGGAGGAGCTCGCCGCGGCCCTGGCCAAGGAACTGGGCATCGACAAGGACAAGGTCTCGGCCGCGCTCGACAAGGTGCTGGCCGAGCAGCAGGCCAACCGCCCATCTCGTGAGGGCATGCATCGGCAGGGTGAGAATCTCAAGACGCGGTTGGACAAGGCCGTCTCCGAGGGCAAACTGACCCAGGCCGAGGCCGATGCCATCACCAAGGCCGTCGACGCCGGCATTCTCGGCCCGGGCGGCGGTCCGCACCGGTTCGCCGGCAAGCCTGACAACGCCGGTAAGTAACGGGCACCGATTGGGGCGTCCGCTCACCAGAAACGGTGGGTGGGCGCCCCTTCTGTCGTGGCGTGGCCGCTGCGGCCGAGTTGACTGGCTGACGCGTTTGCCTGCCCGCGCGGGGCAGTCGGGCGCAGGATGGGATCTGTCGTACGCCGTCAACTCGGAAGGGGTGCCCGGTGCAACCGAGCATGTATCCGGTGCAATTCTCGGTGGACTACCCGGACCGCCCGCTCAACCGGCTGACCACGTTCTTTCGCATCCTCGTCACCATTCCCATCCTGTTCGTACTCGACGCGGTCGCGGGTGGAGCGCACGACTGGATGTCCCACCACCACCACCGCAGCACGGGGGTTGTCGCCGGAACCGGCGGACTGCTCTTCTTCGCGCCGCTGCTGATGATCCTCTTTCGACGGAAGTACCCCCGCTGGTGGTTCGACTGGAACCTCGAACTGCAGCGCTTCGGCAACCGGGTGGCCGCGTACCTCGCCCTGATGGACGACCGCTATCCCTCGACCGACGATCACCAGTCTGTTCACCTCGACTACGTCTATCCCGACGCGTCGCGCGACCTCAACCGTTGGCTGCCGCTGGTCAAATGGCTACTCGCCATTCCGCACTACATCGTGCTGTTCTTCCTGGAGATCGCTGCCGTCGTGGTCATCATCGTCACCTGGTTCGTGATCGTGTTCACCGGCAGCTATCCCCGAGAGCTCTTTGACTTCGTCGAGGGCGTCATTCGCTGGCACAACCGGGTCATCGGCTACGCGGTCACGCTGGTCACCGACGAGTATCCACCTTTCCGGCTGGGCGCCTGACGGCCACGATCTGCACTCCCACATGATCCGGTGCGGTTGTCCGTCGCCCGTGACTGAGAATTGGACCGCAGGAGGGCTGAAAGACAGCAGGGTCTACTTTTGACTGTCGTATGTGGACTAAAGATGGTGGACGCTCATGATTGGTGCCATGAGCGTCCACAATCGATAGTTCGGGGCAGGGATCGGGTCAGAAGGTGCCCGCGTTGAGCGCGGTCTGCAGCTTCCGGGTGGTGTCGGGTCCCCAGACACCGTCCTGGGTCGCACCCACCTTCTTCTGCAGCGCCTTGACCGTGACCGGCCCGACCACGCCGTCCTGTGGCACGGCAAGGTACTTCTGCAGGGCGCGGTTGGTCAGGGGTCCCATCGAGCCGTCGACCACCAGCGTGGCGCCATGCTTGTTGAGGGCGCGTTGCAGGGCGGCGGTGGTGGCCGGACCGAACACCCCGTCGACGACCAGGGTTCCCGTCGGCGGCTTGGGTTGCGGCTTCACCGGCGCGGTCTTGCCGGCGAGGGCGGCCTTCATCATCGCGGCGGACGCAGGGCCGTAGATGCCGTCGGCCTGCAGCCCGTACTTCTTCTGGAAGGCGATGAGCGCGGCCTGGGTGGCCGTGCCGAACTGCCCGTCCACGGCGAGGCCCGACTTCATGACCGTGTTGAGGTTGCCCTGAAGCTGCTTCACCGCGTTGCCGGTGGAGCCGACCCGCAACATGCCATCGGTGCTCGGCATTGGCGACGCGTCTCCGTACGCCGGTCGGCCGTATCCGACGATGCAACTGCTGCGTACCCGCCGCAGGAACATGTCCGAGGTGTTGCCCTCGAGCGTGACGATGGTGCCGTTGCTGTTGACCGCCTCGACCAGACCCACGTGGTCGATGTTGGCGATCGAGCCCGAGCCGCCCCAGTCGAAGAACACGATGTCGCCCGGCCGGATGCCGCCGAGCCCGTAGTGCCACCGTCCGGCGTTCTGGAAGGCCTGAGCGTGATAGACCGTATAGGCGAATTTGCCCATCACCGCGGACAGGTTACCCGACATGGCCGCCTCGTAGCTGATGCTCATGTCGCACCATGCACCGTCGAAGCCGTACCAGGTGGTGATGAGATTGTGATTGGAACCCGGCGGGTACTCGCCGGTGCCCAGCAACTTGCGTGCCTCGGCAAGCATCCCGGCTACGGTGCCCATCTCAGAACCCCCAGTCTTCGGGCAGGACGGTGACGTTTCCGGTCACCACGACGTTCGGGCTCTGTGACACGCCACCCTGATCGGGGTCGACGTCAAACAGGCCGGCCCCGTACGAGGGCTCCACCGTGGGTTCGGCCGCCAGCGGCGCCGCGCCGCCGACCGTAGCGGCCCGAGCCGCGCCGGCGCCGAGCACCGCACCTAAGCCGCCCGCTGCCGCAGCTGCGAGGAGATTGCGTCGTTTCACGCGACGCCTCCCATGGTTGCCTTCACAACTTCCTTCTTCCGTTGATCCGTACGTGCTTGTGGCGTTCCTTAGGCTGAGGTGAACATCTAGTAAGAACCTTGCGGAATCCTTGCCCGACCTGCCTATGATCATGTGTGCTTATATTCGCGGACACCGATCGAGTAGAGTTTCGGCTGCTGGGTCCGGTGGAAGTGTGGGTCGGTGACAGGCTGGTCGACATCGGCACGCCGAAGCGGCGCGCCGTTTTCGCGACGTTGCTCGTCGATGCGGGCTCCAGCCTGACCCTGGACACACTCATCGACCGGGTCTGGGATCAGGCGCCCCCACCACAAGTACGGAGCGTCCTCTACGTACACCTCAGCCGGATCCGGCGGGTGCTGGCCGACCTTGCCGCCATGACGGGGCAGCCAATGGCGCTGCAACGGCGCTCCGGTGGGTACGCAATCCTGGTCGATCCGGGCCTGATCGACCTGCACCGGTCCCGGCAGCTGGTGGAACAGGTACGAAGGCCGGACCGGACCGACACCCAGCGGGCGCTGTCACTGCGCGAGGCACTGTGCCTGTGGCGCGGAGATCCACTGGCCGGCCTGCCCGGGGAATGGGCGGCCCGGGTACGCGAGCGGCTACGTCGTGTGCGCCTGGACATCGTCTTGGCCTGGGCCCGCACCGAGCTGCGGCTGGGCCGGCCCGATCTCGTCGTGGACACCCTCTATCCGTTGTTGGCCGAGCATCCGACCGCGGAACCGCTCGCCGCGTTGCTAATGACGGCACTCTACGACGCCGGTCGTGGCGCGGAGGCGCTGGACACTTACGGCACGATGCACCGCAAGCTGGTCGCCGACCTCGGTGCCGATCCGGGCCCCGAACTACGGGCGCTGCATCGGGCTATCCTGCGCGGCGAACTGGACCACCCCGTACGGACGCCTGCCGCGCCGAGCGTCGAGGTGCCCGCACAGCTACCCCCGGACCTTCGCGAGTTCGCCGGCCGCGAGGAGCAGCTGCGCACATTGGACCATCTGCTTAATTCCACATTGGATGGTACGGGCACGGCAATCTCCGCGATCGCTGGAATGCCCGGAGTAGGCAAGACAGCACTGGCGGTGCACTGGGCCCATCGCGCCGCCGACCAGTTCCCCGACGGCCAGCTGTACGTGAACCTGCGCGGGTTCGACTCCAGCGGTTCGCCGGTGACGACAGGCGAGGCTGTGCGCGGTTTTTTGCAGGCATTGCACATACCGGCAAAGGACATCCCGGCCCGACTTGACGCGCGGGTGGCCATGTATCGCGGCCTGCTCGCGGGCCGCCAGGTACTGATCGTGTTGGACAACGCCCGCGATGCCGAACAGGTCCGGCCTCTGCTGCCGGGCTCAGCACATTGTGCGGTGCTGGTGACCAGCCGTGACCGGCTCTCCGGACTGGTGGCCGCCGAGGGCGTCGCTCCGATGACGCTGGCGCCCATGTCGGGTGAGGAGGCTCGAGAACTGCTCACCCGTCGCATCGGCAAGGATCGGATCGTGGCCGAACCCGGGGCAGCCGACGAGATCGTCACTGGCTGTGGCCACCTGCCGCTGGCCCTGAGCGTCGTCGCGGCGCGGGCCGTGGCGCACCCCGCGTTTCCCCTCGCGGCGCTGGCGCGGGAGTTGCGCGCGGCCCGCGACGGTCTGGACGTGTTCGACGATGGCGACGCCGGCACCGATGTACGCTCGGTCTTCTCCTGGTCCTACCGGGCGCTCAGTGCCAGGGCCGCCGGCCTGTTCCGGTTGCTGGGAGCGCACGCCGGGCCGACGATCACCGCGGTGGAAGCCGCCGGCCTCGCCGGTATTGCGCTTCGCCAGGCCCGGGGGGCGCTCGCCGAACTCGCCCGGGCGCACCTGCTCGCCGAGCCCACCCCGGGCCAGTACGTGTGCCACGAGCTCCTGCAGGTCTACGCCGCCGAGCTACGCGACGCCGCACTCCAGCAGGAGCCGGCGCAGGCGGAGGCCGGCGTACCGGTAGGCGGGGCACGACGTGACGGAGTCGACCCGGGGCTCGCCCTGGCCAGTTGACAGGGGACGAAGTCACCGCTGCCGCATACAGCCTCGGCTCGCCGTCCAGACGCAGCCCGCGAACTGGAACACCAGTGTGCGGTGCGTCCGCCGCATGGTGGGAAGGCGCCGTAATCGAGGTGGCCCGGCCGTGACATAGCGCCACCGCGCTTCGCAGCGGGCCAGTTCGATGGCGGCTTCCTCTGTCGCGGTGGGGGCTGCGCGAGCGAGGTCCCAGCCGTCGAGCAGCGGGCTGCCCGCCGGCCGGCCGGCCGCGAATGCCGAGAAGACGTCGAGCCATCGGGGGCCATACTCGGCCCGCAGCGCCGGCCAGACGCCGGCCACCTGGCGGGCCCGCTTGTGCAGGAGAACCGTTGCGGCGGCTCGCAGCAGCATCGGGTCAAACCCGGCCGGCACCGCAGCGCCGCTGACCAGAGCGGCCACCAAGGCCGCCTGGCGGGTCGCCAGGTCGACCCGGCTCATCGCGTGATCCGCGGCAGGCGCGCGGCGTCGGCGACGGCGTCGAGTTCGGCCACCAGTTGACCGGCCGGCGGGAAATGACCATCGCGTTCGAGCATGATCGCGGGCGGCACATGATGTCGGCAGAGCTCCGCCAGCAACGCGAGGACTTCAGGCGGAGTCGGGTCGACGTGGGTGTCGTGGTAGAGGCCGTCCCGCTCGCGGCCGCCAGCGATGTGCACATAGGACACTCGGTCCCATGGTAACGCGTCGAGCAACTCGCGGGGATCCTCGCCACGGTTACGGGCATTGGCGTAGACGTTGGCGACATCGAGAAGGAGGCCGGCGCCGGTACGGTCGAGGATCTCGACGAGGAACTGCGCCTCGCTCAACTCGTTGTCCGGCCAGTCGAACAATGTTGCGATCGGTTCCAGAGCAAGGGGAACCGGTAGCGAGGCTTGGGTGCGTCGTACATTGTCCACAATGGCGTGAACCGCGTCCCAGCTGCGCGGCACCGGCAGCAGGTGGCCCGCCTCGGTGCCGCCCGCCCGGACGAACGCGATGTGCTCGCTCACCAATGGCGCGCGCAACTGCAGGGCGCAGCGGGCCAGATGTGCGATGCGGGCCTGGGCCACCGGTTCGGCGCCGCCCAGCGACAACCGGATACCGTGCGGCACGATGGCAACGCCACGGTCGCGCAGGTCAGTGAGCGCGACCGGCAGCGATCCCCGGGCAGGCAGCGACTCGGCGATCACTTCGGTGAATCGCAGGCCGGGCAGGCTGGCAACGAAGCCGGCGATTTCGCTCCGCCAACCTATCGCGGTGCCGTACCCGGGCCGGCTGCACAGGTCGTTGGTCAATCGCCGCAGCCTTCGCCGCCGCCCCCGCAGGTTCTGTCCCCGCCGCACCCTCGACCGCATCCACTGAACTCGCCGGCCCGTGCAGTGCCGCCGTAGCCCAGCGGTCGGGACAGGCCGGCGGCGGCGGCGAATGCGGGGTCCGCCGACCAGAGGGCTGTGGTGCCGAACAGCGCCACCCCCCAGGCCAGGCCGAGGAACCCGTACGTTGTCCACGCTGGACGCAGGCCCGGCGCCAGATGTCCGTGGATCCTGCGTTGGGCCGCGATCGCCCGGTCCCCCGCCCGAGACACCCTGGGCGGCTTGCGCAACACCCCCGCGCCGATGGCGGCAACGGTTGCCAGCAGGGGCAGCCAACCCATGGCGCCGCCCGCGAGAAGTACGACAAACGTGCGGGCCCAGCCGACGAGGGCGAGAATCAGCAGCAGCCATGCTCCAGCCCCGGCGCGGCGGCGCTCGGCGTCGGTCAACATCCACCCCGCCGCGCGCACGGCGGCCTGCATCTGCGCGAGAGCTTGCGTCACCTGCCGGTCGGCGAGGACGTCGCGGAGGCGTAACCCTCTCACCGATGCGTGATAGACAGCCACGTCCAGTCGCGAGGTGTCCGCCATGAGCGGTCCGACCGCTACCAGCGCCCCGGTCGACCGGACGCTGATCACGCCGGCGAACCGCAGGGCGGCGACCGACGTCATGACCGCACGGGTCGGGCCCTCGACAATCAAGGCACTCTGCGCCGCCGTGGGTGCGGCCATCCGGTCGGCCCGACGACGAGCCATGGGGCGATAGCGCGTCAGCACCGCGACGGTAGCCACGACGACCAACGTCACGCAGTAGGAGGCGACGAACGCGGACTCGCGGATGCCCCACGTGCTGTCGACCCGCGCGGTCACCATCACGCCTTCCCTCCGAGAAGCCAATGTGCTCAGTGTGCCGCGAGAGACTGGGGAGCACAGCGAGATCCCGTACACATCACCTCTTTGTGAAGGCGCTTCGCCAGCCTCCCTCCGGGACGCCGTCGTTGCGTTCCAGATTGGCGGAGAACATTGCAGTAACTCTGTGTAGATGACATAATGCTTGCCGTGCAGGTCAGGCCAGCCAAGGCGGCTTGACCCGACGCAGCGACAGCAGCGATGGCAGCGGTGGATCCGAAGCGATCAGCCGCCGAGACCCAATATGTCGATGAAGACCGTGACGAGGAGAAACGCCAACGTCGGCGTACGTCGCATTTCGAGCTTCCTTACGTGAGGTGGGCAACCCCACCCGTCCGGAAGCACGGAGGATAAACGTATCGCGCCCGTCCACTCATTTTTCGACTTCGGTCTGCACGCGGCCAGCCACGGAGCGTGACTGACCGCCAACACGCGCCAAGAGGGGACGGCGAGCCGCGCCGGGCACCACGATCGCCCCAGCGAGGGCGAGCGCTACGACCCGTCCTCCCGATCGCTCGTACGGCGCAGGGCGTAGCCAAGGGTGGTCCGCCCTCACGACTGGCAGGGGACGGCATCCCGCGTCCGCCGAAAAGCAAAGTGGCGAGTCAGGCGGTGTCGGTGGTCCGGCGCCGCCTGCTCCATGCCACCGATGCCACGGATGCGAGTACGACGAGCCCGGCGACCGCGGCGGCCACAAAGGTCGACCGCGTGTAGCCGGGCAGGACCTCGGCCAACAGTGGGCCATTCTTGCATTGGACGTCGACCCGCCGGTCGTTGGCATTGGTCATGGTCATGGCGTACTCGTAGGTGTGCCGCTCGAAGGTCACCCGCGCCGGCACCGCGCGATAAGCGATGTCGGAACGGCTGACACCACCAAGGCCGAGGCCTACCGCCTCGTTGTTCTCCGGCGAGAACTCGCAGTACGCGCCGACCTCGCCCGGCACCGCCTCGTGGAAAACGAGATAGGTGACGCCCGCCTTCATCTGCAGCGTGATGACGTCGCCCGGCTCGGCTACCGGCTGGGCCTCGCGCACCGGCGCGGGTGAGGCGAAGAAGCCCCAGACCCAGCCGGCACAGAGCGCGCCAAGGAGCAGCGCGACCGCAATCGCGTAACGCCACGCCGAGGGCCGGAGCACCGGCGCGGTTTCGGTCGTCATAGTCATCTCCGTTCCTGAGGGTCCGCCCGGCCACGCAATCGTGGCCGGACGGACCTTCTCGTCAATTTAGTCGCAACCGAAGGTGGTGTGGCAGATGCCGTTCACCCACTCGTAGTTGCGGTTGACCCATATGGGGATCGCGTTGCCGCCACCCATCCAGCCGGCCCGGTCCCGGCCGAGGTCCTGTGGCTCCTTGCCCGGCCGGTACTGCACCACCGCGAAGCTGGGATAGTCGTCGCCGCTGTGGTTGACGTGAACGCCGTCGCCCTCCATGGAGATCGAGATGTCGCCGTCGACCGAGAAGCAGGGCAGCACGCTGTTGAGCCCGGAGTACTTCACCGAGAGTTTGTTGGGTCCCTCTTCAGTGATAGCCACATCGTTCGCGCCACCCTCCACGGTGCAAACCAGGCGTCCTGGTTGACCACGAGCGCGCGGTCAGGTGTCTTCTGGCTGGCGGAGATCCCTGTTGCTTGTGGGTCAACGCGAACGGCCAGCCCGGCGCTTGGCCCACACGTCAAACGCGACCGCCGCGAGCAGTACCAGGCCCTTGACCAACATGACGCGTTCGCTGGGAGAGCCGATGAGCGACATGCCGTTGTTGATGACGGCCATGATGAGCCCACCCGTAATGGCGCCGACAACCTTGCCCACGCCGCCCTGGACCGCGGCGCCGCCGATGAACGCCGCCGCGATGGCGTCGAGCTCGAAGGCGTTGCCGGCGGTCGGCCCGGCCTGGTTGAGACGGCCCGCGAAGATGATGCCAGCGATCGACGCGAGCAGGCCCATGTTCACGAAGATCCAGAACGTGACCGACCTGACCTTCACCCCGGACAGGGCGGCGGCCTGGAGGTTGCCGCCGACCGCGTAGATGTGCCGGCCGAAGATGGTGCGTTGCGAGACCAGCGTGTACGTGAGGACGAGAGCCGCGAGCAGCACCAGCACCCACGGGAGGTTCTTGAACCTGGCCAGCTGCACGATGATGAACATCAGTACGAGCGACGCCCCCGCGAGCTTCGCGACGAAGACCGGCAAGGCGTCGACCTGCTGGCCGTAGCCGAGCCGGCCACGGCGGGAGCGCCACTGCACCCCAACGATGCCGGCCACCACCGTGAGGCCGACCAGCAGGGTGAACAGGTCGGCGCCGCCGAGCACGCCGAGCCCGATGTTGTTGAGGAAGCCGGGTGTGAAGCCGTTGGCGAGGGTACGGACGTCGTCGGGGAAGGGGCCGATGCCCTGGTTTCCCAACACCGTCATGGTCAGCGCACGGAAGACGAGCATCCCGGCGAGGGTGACGATGAAGGCCGGTATCCCGAAGTACGCGATCCAGAATCCCTGCCAGGCGCCGACGAGCGCGCCGACCACGAGGGTGATCAGGATGGCAACCGGCCAGGGCACGTGCAGCTCCACCATGAGCACCGCCGCTACGGCCCCGGTGACGGCGACGACCGAACCAGCGGATAGGTCGATATGGCCGGCGATGATGATGAGGATCATGCCGATGGCGAGGATCAGGATGTACGAGTTCTGCACGATGATGTTCGAGATGTTCTGCGGCTCGAGTAACGAGCCCTGGGTGAGGATCTCGAAGAGCACCACGATCGCGACGAACGCAATGTAGATGCCGCTCTGGCGCAGGTTCGCCGAGAACCGCGTCGCTGTGGTGACGGCCGGCTCGACCGTGGGCTCAGCCAAAGTGGTCATGGACGGGCTACTCCTTGATCCGGGTCATGAGATGCATCAACCGTTGCGGCGCGAAGTCTCCACGGTCCACGCAACCGGTGATCCGGCCGGCCGACAGTGCGTAGATGCGGTCGCAGATGCCGAGCAGCTCGGGCAGTTCCGAGGAGATCACAAGGATTGCCTTGCCCTCATCCGCCAATCGGTTGATGATCGCGTATATCTCGTACTTCGCACCGATATCGATGCCGCGGGTCGGCTCATCCAGAATCAGCACATCAGGATCAGTAAATATCCATTTAGCGAGAACCACCTTCTGCTGGTTTCCTCCACTGAGTGTGCCCGTGATCGCGCCGACACCGGGTGCCTTGATGCTGAGGGTGCCGCGGAAGGTCTCCGCCACCCCGTACTCCCGGTTGTCGTCAACCCAGCCACGGCGCGACAGCTTCTCCAGCGCGGCGCCGGAGATGTTGCGTTTGATGTCCTCGATGAGGTTGAGCCCGTACCGCTTGCGGTCCTCGGTCGCGTACGCGATGCCGTGGGCGATCGCCTCCCCGACGCTGCGCAGCGTGATCTGCTGGCCGTTCTTGTAGACCCGGCCGCTGATCGCGGTGCCGTAGCTGCGGCCGAAGAGGCTCATCGCGAGTTCCGTTCGGCCGGCACCCATGAGACCTGCCAGACCGACGATCTCGCCCCGGCGCAGGGCAAGGCTCGCGCCGGACACCACGACCCGGCCGTGCTGTGTCGGAGAATGTACGGTCCAGTCCTCGATCCGCAGCACCTCCTCGCCGATGTCCGCCGTGCGCGGTGGGAACCGGTGCTCGAGGTCACGGCCGACCATGCCGGAGATGATGCGGTCCTCGGAGACATTGCCGGCGCGCATGTCGAGTGTCTCGACGGTGCGGCCGTCGCGCAGGATCGTCGTGGAGTCGGCGATCGCCTCGATCTCGTTGAGCTTGTGCGAGATGAGCACACAGGTGATGCCCTCATCACGCAGCCCGCGCAGCAGTTCCAACAGGTGCGCGGAGTCCTCGTCGTTGAGGGCCGCCGTCGGCTCGTCCAGGATGAGCAGTCGTACCTGTTTGGACAGTGCCTTGGCGATCTCGACGAGCTGCTGCTTGCCGACCCCGATGTCCATAGCCGGCGTGACCGGGTTCTCGTGCAGTCCCACCCGGTCGAGCAGGGCGCCCGCCTCGGCGTTCGTACGGTTCCAGTTGATCATCCCCCGGCGCGCCCGCTCGTTGCCCAGAAAAATGTTCTCCGCGATCGACAGGTGCGGGATCAGGGCCAGTTCCTGGTGGATGATGACGATCCCGCGCCGTTCCGAGTCACGGATCCCGCCGAAGGCGCAGGGCTCACCGTCGAACAGGATCTCGCCCTGGTACCCCCCGTGCGGGTACACACCCGAGAGCACCTTCATCAGGGTGGACTTGCCGGCGCCATTCTCGCCGCAGATGGCGTGGATCTCGCCACGGCGAACGGTGAGGTTGACATCGTCCAGCGCGGTCACGCCCGGGAAGGTCTTGGTGATGCCGCGCATCTGCAAAATCGCGTCGGTCATTGGGATTCTCCTTCGGGGCGAGGGCCTCCCAGGCGCGCCCGGGAGGCCCTGCCGGGCCGCTACTTCAGCTGGGCTTCGGTGTAGTAGCCAGAGTCGATCAGTACGGTCTTGTAGTTGGACTTGTAGACCACCACCGGCTCGAGCAGGTAGGACGGAACGACCTTGGTGCCGTTGTCATAGTCCTTGGTGTTGTTGGTCTCCGGCTTGCTGCCCTTGAGTACCGCGTCGGACATCTTCACCGTGACGTCCGCGAGCTCGCGGGTGTCCTTGTAGATCGTGGCGTACTGCTCACCGGCGATGATCGACTTTACCGAGGCGACCTCGGCGTCCTGGCCGGTGACGATCGGGTAAGGCTGGCCAGCGGTGCCGTACCCACTGCTCTTCAGCGCCGACAGGATGCCGATGGACAGCCCGTCGTAGGGCGACAGCACGCCCTGGACCTTCGTGCCGCCGGCATAGGTCTTGGTGATGATGTCCTCCATGCGCTTCTGGGCCGTCGCCGGGTCCCAGCGCAGGATCGCCACCGTCTTGAAGTCGGTCTGGCCGCTCTTGACCACGAGGGTGCCCTTGTCGATGTAGGGCTTGAGGGTGGCCATCGCGCCGTTGAAGAAGAACGTCGCGTTGTTGTCGTCAGGAGACCCGGCGAACAGCTCGATGTTGAACGGGCCGGTCGCCGTACCGTCGGAGCCGTCCTCCTTCTTCAGCCCCAGGCCGACCAGTAGTGATGTGGCCTGCTGCACGCCGACCTTGTAGTTGTCGAAGGTGGCGTAGTAGTCCACATTGGGCGAGTTGCGAATCAATCGGTCGTAGGCGATCACCGGAATCTTCTTGTCGGCGGCCTCCTGCAACTGCGTGGTGATCGCCGTGCCGTCGATCGAGGCGATGATCAGCAGCTTGGCGCCTTTGGTGATCTGGTTCTCGATCTGGTTGACCTGCGTCGGGATGTCGTTCTCGGCGTACTGCAGGTCAACCTTGTAGCCGAGTTTCTCCAGCGCCGCCTTGACGTTGTTGCCGTCGGCGATCCAGCGCTCGGAAGACTTGGTGGGCATCGTGACGCCGATCAGGCTGCCGGCTCCCGCCGGCCCACCGGTGTCCTTGTCAGCGGTCTTCTGGGACGACCCGCAGGCAGTGACGCTGAGCGCCAGGGCAAGCCCGGCCACGGCCAGGGTAATGCGTGAAAACTTCATGCTGCCTCCTCAGGACGAGGTGCATCGGCCGATAGCCGACGCATGTGAGCGCGCTACCAACCTCCGCGCGGCCGGCCGCGTGTTGGTTGATGGCGGTTTCCCTGCGATTGCGAGGATGTTGCCGGCAACAGTGTTAACGCTCACATGGATGGGAGTCAAGATGACGAGAGCGATCGTGATGTGGCCGAGTCAATGTGTTCTTCGATGTCCCGCTGGCGACACAAAGGTGCAGGTCCCGCGCATGGTCCACGGCCGGGCACCGCCCCAGCCCGCGGCTGAGGACCGAGGAAGCCGGATTCCCCCATGATCCCACCGAGTTGGAGACCGTTTCTGGTAGCCAACTCCGTGGGATCACAACAAACCGCGGGCGGTATTACACCTCTATGCCGAGGTATTGCCAACCCCTGGGATGGCCCAACCAGAGATCGCCCAGGTACACCAGCTGACCAGTCGCCACGTCCACCGCACCCAGACGGACGAATTCGCACGGTGGCACGTCGACTTTCATGAGATCCGGGGCGGTGGCCCGGCCGACATACCTCCCCCGTACGCCCTCAGGCGTATAGAAGTAGATGTCGTATGCGGCGGCCGTGATCGGCTTCACCCAGGCAGTGGTGACAATCCACTGTGGCTGGTTGAGACGGTCCACGGTCACCATCCGGTCGGTGGATTCCCCGCTCGCGTTGAAGGCCTGCAGCAGGTACCAGACCTTGCCGTCGTTCTCATCGGTCTCGATCTGGCCGGACAGTGTGCCTGGCGTCGCGGCGCCCACCTCGTGGATCACCCGACGGTCCCAGGCGGTGATCTGCACCCGGACCGCGTGCTCCACCACAAAGGACAGCTTGTGCTTCACCGGAACGCAGACCTCCGGTGTGGGTGAATCGACGCTGAACCGCGTCACCGTCGGCTTTTCCCCCGCCGTCATGAGGCAGGTGTCGGCCTGGGCTTCGCTGAAGTCACCGATGGCCACCAGGTTGACGCAGTAGCCCTTTTCGGGGCTCAGCCCAGTGATGGTGTAGCTGCGGAGGCTCACGGGCAGGGTGGCGAGCGGACGCCAGCTGACACCGTCGTTCAACTCGACCCGGAACCCCGTGACGTTGATGTCGCTTGATGTCCACGATGCCAAGATCGAGTTGCTGGTGACCTGCGGGATCGTGAGCACGGGCTTGGCGATCTGGCCGGGCACCGTGAAACTCAGGCAGCCCAGCTGCGGATTGTGCGAACCCGGGCCGATGTTGATGGCGTACGCGCACAGATTGTGCACGCCAGGCCCGCCCTGCGCCGCAACGGTCGCGGTGAAGACATGATCGATGGTCGATGCGTTGGCCACCATCGAGCTGTCGATGTAGACGTGCACCGATACCGGCGCCGACGGGTCGTCCGGGTCGGTTGCCGTGCCCCGCACCTCGACCGTACGGCCCACGCGCTTGGCCATATCGAGCGAACCGTACGGTTCGTGTGGCATCGAATAGGTCCGGCAGCTCGGCGCGGGGGTGGTCTCCGGGCCGCCGTTGCCGGGCACCGGCCGGGGGGTCGCGCAGACCGTGTGTTCGCCCGGCAGGGCTGGCAGTGTCGCGGTGTACCCATGGTTGGCCCCATAGCCGGGGTACGCGCTGGCGACGTCCGAACGCGGCTCGCTCGCGGTGAGTGTCGCGACCTTCCGCTCGTCGTGGTAGACGTCGACCTGTACCGGGTCGGCGGTATCGGGGTCGAGCGCCCATCCGCCGACGCTCACCGTGGTGCCGGCGCGGGTGACGTTGTCCAGGCTGCCCGTCGGGGCGAACCGGATCGCGAGGTTGACACAGCCGATGGGGGTGTCGTTGCCACCGCCGGTGGAACGGCCGATCGCGCAGACGGCGCTACCGGGCCGAGCCGGCACCACGCCGTCGAAGCCGACGGCGCCCAGCCCCGGCTGGGGTGGGTATGCCTGGTTCGCGACAAGAATGCCGACGACGGCGCCGGCGATGGTGACGTCAACCGTGACCGGGCCGCTGTCGACATCCTCGGCGTGACCGGTCACCCGGATGCCACCCGGCACCCGGACGGCGCCGGTCAACGCGCCGGTTGGATTGTGAGACTCCGGCTGGTCCTCGCTGCAGATCGGTGGTGGACTCGGGTCGTCGCAGTCGCGCGGTTGCGCGAAAGCGGCCGAAGGTAGGAGCGCGCACGCGAGACCGGCGGTGACGGCCAGAGCGACGCGCAGGACGAGACGCATGGAAGGTTCCCCTCAATGGATGACGATGCTCGTGGAGGGTGGCTCCGCGAGACCATTGAAGGGTGCACCGATCGGCTTGGGCCAAACTTGGACGGGAGTTGAATCCCGTCCCCAGTCGCGGCCCCAGCCGATCGCAAGTGGACGCTAGCTGCCCCAGAGCGCAGTGGCGACTACGCCCCCCGCACCCGCCGGATCGTGTCGCGGTACCAGTGGGCACTGCGCTTGGGTACCCGCTCCTGCGTCGTGTAGTCGACGCGGACGATGCCGAAGCGCTTGTCGTAGCCGTACGCCCACTCGAAGTTGTCCAGCAGCGACCAGACGAAGTACCCGCGAATGTCGGTGCCGGCCTCGCGGGCCTCGGCGACGGCCGCGATATGGGCGGCGATGTATGCGGTGCGGTCCTCGTCCGCCACGAAGCCGTCCGGGTCGGGCTGGTCGTTGAAGGCGGCTCCGCTCTCGGTGATGACGATGGGCCGGCCGGGGTAGTCGCGGCCGACCCGGATCAGCAGGTCGCGGAAGTCGTCCGGCATGATCTCCCAGCCCAGCGCGGTCTGCGGGAGCCCGTACTGCAGGCCGCGGTGGACCGGCACCCCGTTGGTGTCCACAGTGGAGCCTGCTTCGTCCGTCCCGGACGCGCGAAGGCTGTAGTAGTAGTTCACGCCGAGGGTGTCGATCGGAGTCGCGATGAGGTCGAGGTCACCGTCCTGGACCGGGATCTCGACCCCGCGGGCGGCCAGGTCCGCCACGACGTCGTCCGGATAGCGGCCATACCAGAGCGGATCCAGGTAGATCCGCAGGCCGAGCCCGTCTGCGCGGCGAGCCGCTTCCCGGTCGACGGCCGCGTCGGACGCCGGGTTGGACGTGGCCAGGTTGAGAGTGATGGCCAGGTCGATGGGCTGGGACGCGATGGCCCGCAGCGCAGCGGCGGCCAGCCCGTGCCCGAGCAGCAGGTGATGCACGGCGTGGATGCCGGCCGCGAAGTCACGTCGGCCCGGTGCCTGGACGCCCTCGACATAACCGAGCATGGCCGAGCACCATGGCTCGTTGAGGGTCGTCCAATGGGTCACCCGGTCGCCCAGTGCGCCGTACACAAGCTCTGCGTACTCGGCGAAGCGGTAGGCGGTGTCGCGGTGGGGCCAGCCGCCCGCATCCTCGAGCTCCTGCGGCAGGTCCCAGTGGTACAGGGTGACCCAGGGATCGATGCCCTGGCTGAGCAGTTCGTCGACCAGCCGGTCGTAGAACGCCACCCCGGCCGGGTTGACCGGGCCCCGACCGCCCGGCTGGACCCGCGGCCAGGCCACCGAGAACCGATAGGTGTCGATCCCGAGGTCGCGGATCAACGCCACGTCCTGCGGCATCCGGTGGTAGTGGTCGCAGGCGATGTCGCCGACGTCGCCGTTGTCGATCGCACCCGGCACCCGGCAGTAGGTGTCCCAGATGGACGGTGTCCGGCCGTCCTCGGCCACGGCGCCCTCGATCTGGTAGGCAGACGTGGCCGTTCCCCAACGAAATGTTGATGGCAGCTGGTCGATGACGGGGGCGAAGCGGCTGACGGCGGTCGTGGCTTCAGTGGGAGTGTTCAAGGTTATCCGATTTCTCCGAAGGTTGGTGGGCAGGCGCCGGCCGATGCAGCCAGCAGGCCACGGTGCGTGCAGCGCCGGGGTGATCGTTCGGGGCGCCAAGGTCCGGTAGGTGCGTGTCGCAGGGCGCGAACGCCTTGGGGCAACGTGGATGAAACGAGCACCCGGCCGGCATGTTGCGCAGGTCGGGCGGCGAGCCCGGTATGCCGGTGAGCTCACGCCGTTGGCCGCGCAATGCGGGAAACGACCGCAGCAGGCCGGCGCTGTACGGGTGCAACGGGTCTGCGTACAACGTGGACGATGCCGCCTCCTCGACGATGCGGCCGCCATACATGATGGCGATCCGGTCGGCGAACTCGACCAGCAGCGAAAGGTCATGTGTGATGAACAGGACCGAGAAGCCGAACTGGTCGCGCAGTTCGGCGAGCTTGCCCAGGATCTGGCGCTGGACGACCACGTCGAGGGCTGTGGTCGGCTCGTCCATGATGACGATGCGGGGTTCGAGGGCGAGCGCCATCCCGATCATGACCCGCTGGCGCATGCCGCCCGAGAGCTGGTGGGGGTAGGCGTCGAGCCGGTCCTGGGCGATGCCGACCAGCGAGAGCAGCTCGCGAGCCCGGCTCAGGCGCGCCGCGCGGCTGGTACCCGGGTCGTGCGCCTTGATCACGTCCATCAGCTGGGTGGACACCTTGTGTACCGGGTTGAGCGAGTTCATCGCGCCCTGGAACACGATCGACGTCTGCGCCCAGCGGAACTCGCGCAGCTCGCTCGGGGTCAGCCGCAGCACGTCGATCGGCTCGCCGCCGGCGGGGTGATAGATCACCTGACCGCCGCTGACCACGCCGGGCGGCGGCAACAACCGGGTCAGCCCGTAGGCCAGGGTCGACTTGCCGCTGCCGCTCTCACCGGCCAGCCCGAGCACCTCGCCCCGGTTGAGCGTGAGGGTGACATCTCGTACGGCCCGCACGGCCGTGCTGCCCAGGCCGTAGTCGACCCGCAGGCCCCGGATCTCCAGCAGCGGCTCGGCGGCCGTCATCGGGTACCGTCCGCAACCGTGGCCGGCGGGTCCAGTACCGGTGTGAAACCTATCTTCATCCGCACCCGTTTCCCGTTGTGCCTGCCCGTGCCGGCGATCCGCAGGCGCGGGTTGACCAGCTCGTCGATGCCGAAGTTCACCAGCGACAGCGCGGTGCCGAGCAGTGCGATGCACAGCCCGGCGGGCACGAACCACCACCAGGCGCCCTGCGGCAAGGCCTGCTGGCCCTGGGCCCAGAACAGGATCTCGCCCCAGTTCCATTCGGAGATGCCGGACACGCCCACGAACGCGAGCGAGATCTCGGTACCGACGGCGAACACGACCGTCCCCACGAACGACGCGGCGATGATGGCGGTGAGGTTCGGCATGATCTCGAACATGATGATGCGCCAGGTCGACTCGCCGGTCGCCCGGGCGGCCTCGACGAAGTCGCGCCGGCGAAGCGACAGGGTCTGCGCCCGCAGCAGCCGGGCCCCCCAAGCCCACGACGTGCATCCGATGACCAGAGCGATGGTCCAGTCGCCCGAGTTGGGCACGACGTTGGTGATGATGATGATGAGCGGCAGGGCGGGGATGACGATGAACACATTGGACAGTGCGGACAGGCCCTCGGCCGCGGCCCCGGACAGGTAGCCCGAGGTCACGCCGACCAGCACCGCGATGGCTGTCGCGACCAGGCCGGCGGTGAACCCGACCAGCATGACGCTGCGGGTGCCGACCAGCAGCTGGCTGAAGATGTCCTGGCCGATGTGCGTGGTGCCCGACCAGTGCCGCCAGGACGGGGGCTGCAGGATGTCCGGGCCACGCTTGCTCGGGTCGTACGGGCGGATCAGGTCGCCGAAGATCGCGATGAGCGCGAAGAACGCCAGGATGCTCACGCCGACGGCCACCTTGCCGTTGACCAGGATCCGGCGTGGGCCGCGCCGAGGCGTGACGAGGTCGACCGCGACCTGCGGGGTCGCGGCGGTCAGGCCGACTACCGGGTTTGCCATGGCTCAGCCCTCCTTGCGGGTGCGCGGGTCGAGCAGCATGTAGGCCAGGTCGGCCAGGAAATTGGCGGCAAGCACCGCCAGTGTGACCACCAGGAAGATGCCCTGGATCAGCGGATAGTCGTGCTTGGCGATGGCCTGCAGCATCTGCAGGCCGATGCCCGGGTACGAGAAGACGTACTCGACCAGGAATGTGCCTCCGACGACCAGCCCCAGCGCCATGCCGAAACCGGAGACGCTGGGCAGCAGGGCATTGCGGGCCGCGTAGCTCAACACAACCCGCCGCTCGGACAGTCCCTTCGCGTGTGCCACAGTGATGTAGTCCTCGGCCGCCACGGTCACCACCATGTTGCGCATCGACAGCAGCCAGCCCCCGACGGACGCCACGACGATGGTCAGCGCGGGCAGCAGGGCATGCCGGACCGCGCTGCCCACGAAGATCGGGTCGAAGGCGGGGATCAGACCGGGTTCGTACCCGCCCGAGGCGGGCAGGAAGCTGTTGACGCCGGTCAGGAAGGCCACCGCGATCAGGCCGAGCCAGAAGTACGGTATCGACGACAGGAACGTGGTGACCGGCAGCAGGCCGTCCGTCCAGGACCCTCGCCGCCACCCGGCGACGATGCCGAGGAGGGTGCCGATGGCGAAGCTGAGGATGGTGGTGATGCCGATCAGGGACAGCGTCCACGGCAGGGACTGGGCCAGCACGGTCGACACCGGCAGCGGGAAGTTGCCGAACGAGATGCCGAGATCCCCGTGGGCCAGCTGTCTCAGATAATGGACGTACTGCAGCCAGACGCTCTCCTGCTTGTCCAGTCCGAACAGGACGGTCAGTGACTCGATCTGCTGGGTGTTGATCTGACCGCGCATCCCGTTGACGAGGGCGGAGACCGGGTCGCCCGGGATGAGGCGGGGAATGAAGAAGTTGATGGTGATGGCGGCCCACGCGGTGAACACGTAGAAGGCGATCCGGCGGCCGAAGTACCTCATGCGGCGGCCTCCTTGAACAGCCAGCAGGCGGCCCAGTGCCGCTCGCCGTCGCCAACCTCGAAGCGGGGCGGGACCTCGGTACGGCACTCGTCCATGACGTACGGGCAGCGTGGGTGAAAACGGCAGCCGGTGGGCGGCGTGATCAGGCTGGGTGGCTCGCCGGTCGCCCCCTGCTGGTCCGCCTGCTCGGACCCTGCGGCGAGGCGGTCGGGATCGGGGGCCGAACTGACCAGCAACCGGGTGTAGGGGTGTGCCGCCTGCTGCGTCACGGTCTCGCTGTCGCCGCCCTCGACCAGCCGGCCGGCATACATGACCAGCGTCTCATCGGCGAAGTAACGGGCCGAGGCGATGTCGTGGGTGATATAGAGGATCGCCAGATTGAGCCGCTCCTTCAGATCGCGCAACAGGTTGAGCACGCCGAGCCGGATGGATACGTCCAACATGGACACTGGTTCGTCGGCCAGGAGCGCGTCCGGATCGGCTGCCAGCGCCCGCGCGATGGCGACCCGCTGGCGCTGACCGCCGGAGAGCTCATGCGGGAACTTGTCCAGGTACCGCTCGGGTGGAGTGAGCTGGACCCGGCCGAGCAACGCCGCGAGCGCCGCTTCCAGTTCCTCGCGCTGCTGGGCGGTCCGGCGAACGCTGAGCCGGCCACGGCCGAGCTTGCTATCGCCGAGCTTGCTGTGAACGTGCAACGCCCGGGTCAGGTGGTAGCGGACCGTGTGGACCGGATTCAACGACGCGAACGGATCCTGAAAGATCATCTGAACGCGGCGGCTGTAGGCCCGAAACCGGCGACCGACCTTGGCCGTGGACAACGGGGTCGACTCGCCGTGGAGCCGGATGTCGCCACCCGTGCGGGGGTAGAGCTGAGCGAGCAGACGGGCCACAGTGGACTTTCCCGAGCCGGACTCGCCGACCAGCGCGGTGACCCGGCCACGGCGCAGGGTGAGGTCGACATCCTCGACCGCGTGCACCACCCGCGCCTCGCGGGTCAAGGCTTCGCGGCCCCGCCGTCGTACCGGAAAGTGCTTGGTGAGTCCCCGCGCCTGCAGGACTATCCCTGCCGGGACTACGTCGGGCGCAACGACCTCGACGCGACCTGTCATGCCTGCTCCATGGGTCTCGTGAAGTGGTCTCGTGAAGTGGTCTCGTGAAGTGGTCTCGTGGACGGGTCAGGTCTTGATGTTCGTGCCGGACGGGCCCCGAGACCCGTCCGGCACGAACATCTCGCTGTGCGGTCAGGCCGCCGGCGTGAGGTGCATGACGACGTCGAGCATGCCCCAACGGGTCGGCTGGATGGCGGCGTACGGATTGGTCTCGTCCGGCCACCCGGTCCACCGGGTCGTGACGTACTCGGCGCCGAGGTTGCCGGCCGAGGTGGGGATCATCGGCATCTGGCTGACCATGATGTCCTCGATCTGGAACATGGCAGCCTGCCGCTCGGCGTCAGTGGTGGCGTTCGCGTACGCCTTCAGCGCCGCGGTAGCCTCTGGGCTGTTGAAGCGACCGTAGTTGCCGGAGGCGGTGGTGCCGATCGGCTGCAGCAGCGCCCCGTCCATGATGTTCTGGTACATGTCGTACGGCGTGGCACCACCGTTGGACCAGTGCATCGCGGCGTCGAAGTTGCCCTTGCCGATCGCGTCGAACCAGGCGTCCGTGTTGGCCTTGTCGACCGTGGCGGTGATGCCGATCGTGGCCAGATTCTCCTTCATGATGGTCAGGATGGTCTGGTAGTCGTTCCAGTCGGCCGGGTCGGTCAGTGTGAGCGTGACCGGCTTGCCGGTCGGGTCCTTAAGGGTGTTGCCGTCGTAGGTGAAGCCGTTGTCGGTCAGCTCCTTCTTCGCGGTGGCGACATCGGTCTCGGACTTCTTGCCCTTGTAGGCCGGGGCGATGAAGGACTCGCCGGCCGGGGTCGGGATGCCCGTGATGTTGTCGATCTTCGGCTTGAAGTAGCCGGCCTCACCCTGGACGAAGATGTCCTCGCGATTGAGGACCATGCTCATGGCCCGACGCAGGTGCGGGTTGTCGAACGGCTGCTTCGTGGTGTTGATCCACAACCCGTCCGCACTCAGGGCCGGCGGGAACCAGAGCTTGAAGTGGGCCGGGTCCTTGGCCACGAAGGTGGTCTTCGCGTTGGCCAGGAACTCGTAGCTCCAGTCGGTGGCGCCGCTGGTCAGCGCGGTGAGCTGCGTGTCGTTACCGCTGTAGGTGGTGGCGCGGATCTCCTTCACCTTCGGCGCCGGCTGCCAGTAGTCGCCGCGCACCGAGAGGGTCACCGTCGAGGGAGTCACCGACTTGATGGTGTACGGACCGGTGCCGACCGGCTTCTCGACCGTATCCTTGGCCGGGTCCGACATCGCCGACCACTGCTTCTTGTTGATGACCTGCGTCGCCAGGATCTTCGTCCGGTTCACGTACTGCGAGCCGTCGAACTTCACGGTCACCTGGTTGCCGCTGGCCGAGGTGCTGGTGATGGGCAGCGCGTAGTAGTTCACGCCCTTGTTGTCCTGCATGATCTTGAACGAGTAGGCCACGTCCTCTGCGGTCAGGGTCGATCCGTCGGACCACTTGACGTTGTCGCGCACGGTCAGTGTCACCGAACTGAAGTCGGTCGACCACTCCCACTTGGTGGCGAGCCACGGCTTGGGGTCGGTGCTCGGCGCCGTCTCGTTCTGCATGGCCAACGGCTCCCAGATCAGCCACGAGTAGCCGAGGTGTCGCGCGAACGAGGAGTCCAGGTACGGGTTGTTGTTCGCCGGCAATGTTGCCCCGTCGGGCATGCCGATGTTCAGGACGCTCCCGGTCGAGTCGCCCTTCGCGTCGTTGTTCGCGCTGGTGCACGCAGTGAGACCGGCGAATGCCAGTCCGCCGGCCAGCGCAGCTGCTATGAAGCTCCTGACGCGCATTGACCCTCATTTCATCTCGAGTGTTCACTGTGGATGGACCACCACTTGGGTGCGGAACATCGCGACAGGACCGCAAGGGACCTGCCTGGTGCGTCTGCGCTGTTGGGTCTGGAGTTCAGGTACGGGTGGTGCCGCGGACTATCAGCGTGGTCGGGAGCATGACGGGAGCGGTCGGCATGTGCGTTCCATCGAAACAGCTCAACAGCATGTGCGCGGCTGTCTCGCCCATCTCCCGGAGTTCCTGGCGCACCGTGGTCAGCGGCGGATCGGTGTAGGACGCCAACGGCACATCGTCGAACCCGATGACCGCCACGTCGTCGGGGACGCGAAGGGACGCGTCGGCCAGGGCCCGCAGCACGCCGGCCGCGGACAGATCGTTTTGCGCGAATACAGCATCAAATTCGACTCCCGCTGCGAGGAGTGCCGCGATTGCCTCCCGGCCGCCTTCGAACGTGAAGTCACCGTCGACCACGCACGTACGGTCGACCGTTATTCCGGCCTCTTGGTAGACCACGGCGAAGCCCTCGAGCCGATCCTCTGTGCAGCCGAGATTCGCTGGCCCGGTCACGATCACGGGACGCCGTCGGCCCAGCTCGAGCAGGTGCCGGGCCGCCGACGCCGCACCTTCGCGGTTTGTCGGTGACACCGACGGAAACTGTGGACGGTGCCCGCGGTCGTCGATGAGGACCACGGGCAGGCCCTTGCGATGCAGTTCGGCCAAGTAGTCCAATGTGCCTTCCGGCTCGATCGCGACGAGGCCGTCGAACGACTTCGCCGAAACCTTGGAGGCGAACCGCACGATCGACTCCTCGCCCCGGCTGGCGCTGAACAACAACAGGCCGTAGCCTTCGGCCTCCACGACGTCGACGACGCCCTGCAGGACCTCACCCACCCAGGGCCAGGTGAGCGATGGGACGAGCATCCCGATCACCCGGGTGCGACCACGGGCCAGACTGACCGCGCCGGCGCTGGGGACATAACCGAGCTCCTCGACCACCTGACGCACCCGGGCCGCGGTCGACGGATCGAGGTCGTCCTTTCCGTTGAGCACGCGCGACACCGTGGTCTTGCTGACGCCGGCGCGCCGCGCCACGTCGGCCATGGTGATCCGCACGATCCCAATCCTCCCCAGTGCCGATAGCGGAGCAGCCTACGGCGGCGATACCGGAACCGAACCCGGGAGCGGTGCCGGAACCGGTTCCGGAAGCGGTTCCGGGGAAGAGTTAACGCCTTCGACATGAGAATCGTCAATGACGGGGAGGTAACGATGTGACGCACACGGTGTGCAGAGCTGGCGGAGCGGGTTCATCTGCGGGCGCTGAATCGCGCGGGAATCCTCACCGCACGTCGCGAAGGACGTGTCGTTCTCTACACACGAACTCGGCTGGGAAATGACCTGGTCGCCGGATCGCCTCTGCGCTCGGGTCTGCGGTGACGGGTGGACCCGGACCCGACATGGCGCGCGGCCGGACGGAATCGTGCGGGTGAACGTTGCCATTCTCCGGATAGCGGCGGCCGCGGCCGAGCATCATCGGAGTGTCGAATCCCTGAAGAGATTGTCCGCAGGCAAAGGTGCGCCGTGGGTAGCGGCGTCCCGTCATGGAGCGCCACGATGCGTCGACACGCGATGACCGGTGCTGATGCTCACGACGCAGCCAGCGACGCACCGGCACCCTTGCCGACACCGCTGGACCGGCGCTTCGAGGCGGTGGTTGTCCGGTGGCCGGTGCTGGCCGGCCGTGAGCACGGCGGCCGGGGGCGATGGCCGAGGCGTACTCGACGGGTCGTTCTGGAGGAACTGTGCCGGCTCGGGCTCGATCTCGCGATCATCTCCGATCTCGACGTGAACACATTGGACGCTGAGCTCGGCGCTCGACCGCGGGGGCCAGGACGGCTACTGCTGTGTGCCGAAGGCGGGTCGGACATTTGGCAGGTCGCCGCCGGTACGCCGGTGCCGCTGCGCCGGATCGCTCAGTCCGACTGGCTTCTCACGGACCTGTGGTCGCGTGGAGTGGCACCGACCGATGTGCTGATGGTCGGCGTCGAGGTTCCCGTGCCCGTGGGACTGCCTGGCCGGCCCGTCATTGTCGATGCCGATCCTGTTGTCGCGCAGACGGTTCTTGGGGACCAGCGCCGGCGGCGGCTCGACGCACAACCGCCGATCGGCGAGCCGGCGGCCGAGTGGAGTCTCACCATCGATGGCTTTGACCACGGCCTCGATCTCGTGCGGCGATCGCTGCTGACCATCGCGGACGGAGAACTCGGGACGAGCGGAAGTTCGCTGGTCGAAGACGGCGGCGCGCCCTCGACGGTCCTTCACGAAGGTCTGTACACGGGCGCCGGACCGGCGACCGAGTTGGCCTCCCTGCCGTCGTGGGCCCTCCTGCCGCAGGTGACGGGACCGCACCCGCTGCGCACCACACTCGATCTGCACACGGGGCTCCTCTACGAGGAGGGACCCCTACGGTCGGTCCGGTTCGCGTGCCTGGCTCGGCCGGGAACGGTCGTCCTGCGGGCGGAGGGCGATCACGCACACATGCCCACCACGGCCATCCGTACTCAGTCGGCCGCGATGACGCTGGTGAGTCACGATGTACGACGCGGACAGGGGTTTGAGCGGTTCGGCGCCTACGATGGCGACCCGGGCCGGGCAGCGGCCTCCTGTCAGGTGGCGCGGGAGCTCGGCTTCGAGGCCCTGCTCCACGAACAGCGTGAGGCGTGGGCCCGTCGGTGGCAGGAGGCCGACATCCGCATCGACGGCGACCCGGAGCTGCAGGGCGCGATCCGGTTCGCCCTCTTTCATCTTATGGCCTCGGTCGGGGACCGCGGCGAGGCGGCGGTAGGCGCCCGCGGCCTCAGTGGGCCCGCGTACCGCGGGCACGTGTTCTGGGACAGCGATGTGTTCGTGCTGCCCTACCTGGCTGCGACTCACCCACAGTCCGCGCGTGCCATGCTCGAATACCGCGTCCGTGGTCTTGGCATGGCCCGAGAAGCCGCCACCCGTGCCGGCCGAGAAGGTGCAGAGTTCCCTTGGGAGTCGGCGGCCGACGGAGTCGACGTCACACCCCGCACCGTGCGGTTGCCCAGCGGAGAACTCATCCCGGTTCGAACCCACGAGCTTGAGGCGCACATCGTCGCCGACGTCGCGTGGTCGGTGGCGTGCTACCTCGACTGGAGCGCAGACGCGGCATTCGCCGCGGGCGCCGGACGGGAAATCCTGATCGAAACGGCGCGCTACTGGGCATCGCGGGTCCGGCATGACCGGGCTGGACGGGCACACATCGATGGTGTCATGGGTCCGGATGAGTATCACGGGCCTGTGGACGACGACGCGTTCACGAATGTGCTGGCGCGGTGGAATCTGCGCCGAGCCGCCGCAGTCGTGGACATCGCCGCTGACGAGCGCTCGACGTGGCTGGCGATCGCGGACGCTCTCGTCGACGGGTACGACCGGCGTACCGGCCTGTATGAGCAGCATGCGGGCTTCTTCAACCTCGACCCGATGCTCATCGCCGACGCATCGCCGCAGCGACCTGTCGCGGCCGACGCTCTCCTCGGCGCCGCACGGATCACCGCCGCCCAGGTGGTCAAACAGCCGGATGTCTTGATGCTGCACCATCTTGTGCCGGACGAGATGGTGCCCGGCTCCCTGCCCGCGAACCTGGACTTCTACGAGCCCCGCACCGCGCACGGCAGTTCCCTCTCACCGGCGGTCCATGCCGCTCTGCTCGCACGTGCCGGTCGCTTCGACGAGGCGCTGCTCTGGCTACGCGTCGCTGCCCGCATCGATCTCGATGACATCACCGGCAGCACCGCGGGCGGGCTGCATCTGGCGACCATGGGGGGACTCTGGCAAGCGCTGGTCGCCGGATTCGCCGGAATTCGAGCTCAACCGGACTGTCTGCGTATCGATCCTCGACTGCCACCGCACTGGCGCTCCCTCCACATCGGACTGAGATATCGCGGCGAGCCACTCCGGTTGCACATCACAGCCAGCGGGGTCGACCTGGAGTCCGACCGGCTGCGGCTTCGGCGACGCAACGAACACTGGGAGGTATGTGCCGGCTGACTGGCCAACCGACGACGACTCCCACGCAGAACCCACGCACCGGCGATGAATACACCTGATGGCCGCGAGATTCGCGACCAATTTGATGTAAACAGTCGTTGACATGAAATTGGGTTAGCGCGTAGCGTAGGCGCCGGATGGACACACCACGCAGGTACACCATGCGGGCCCGGGCCGACGCGAAGGCGGCGACACGGCAACGCATTCTTCGCGCTGCGCTCGAACTGAGTGAGGAGAAGATGACAATCGAGATCACCCTCGATGAGGTCGCCTCCCGCGCCGGGACGAGCGTGCAGACCATACTCAGGCATTTCGGCAGCCGCGACGGCCTGCTGGACGACGCGATCACGATGGCGTCCGCGGAGGTCGTCGAGGAGCGCCGCGCGCCAGCGGGTGATCCAGCCGCCGCGATCCAGGTGCTCGTCGCCCACTACGAGCGGCGTGGCGACTTCATGCTGCGACTGCTCAGCCAGGAGGCCGACGCCCGCATCGGCGCCACGGTCGGGCTCGGCAAACAGCTTCACCGCACCTGGGTTGAGGAGATGTTCCAGCCACAACTCGACGCACGGCCGGATGCGGACCGTGAAGCGCTCGTCGACCTGCTCGTCGTGGCGACCGATGTCTACGCATGGAAGTTGCTTCGTCGTGACCGCGGGCTCGACCCCGCGACCACGCGGGCTCGCATGCTCACCTTGGTCGCCGCGATCCTCGGCGGCTGACCAGCCTCGCCCAAATTCGCCCGGCCCTCCACATAGGACTCCGATAGGAGCGCGTTATGCATGCACTTTTCGTCACCGTTGACGCCGGCGGAAATCTGCCACCTGCGCTGAGCATCGCCCGAGAGATCGTGCGGCGGGGCGGCAGCGCACGGTTTCTCGGTCACGAACCGCAGCGGCGCTCCATCGAAGCTGCCGGCTTCCCGTTCGAAGTCGTCCAAGAGGGACGGCCCTACGACGCCGCGGCTCCTCGCAACACGGTATCCGCGCTGCGGGATCTCACCGCGGTCTTCGCCGACCGCGGGATCGGCGCGGACGCATTGCGGATGGCCCGGGCCCAACCCACCGATGTCGTCATCGTGGACTGCCTCCTGCTCGGTGCGATGGACGTCCTGGTCACAGCAGGAGTGCCGACCGCCTCGCTCGTCCATACGCTGTGGAGCTTCTTCCAGCACGAGGCTCGCGGTCCGGTCGGCGCGATCCTGCGGCTGCGTGGCATCCGGATGCGCCGGGTGCTCGGGTCGCCGGAGCTGAGCTTGGTGACTGTACGCACCGACTTCGAGCCCCTGCCGAAGGCGCCATTGCCAGCAGGCGTCCGCCACGTCGGTGTGGTCTGGCAGGGCACACCACGCGGCGCCCGACCCAACGCCGGGCCCGCGCGGGTGCTCGTCAGCCTCAGCACGACCCGCTTTCCCGGACAGGAGAAGGCATTGCAGTCCATCCTGGACGGACTGGACGGGCTCGACATCGAGGCGATCGTCACCACCGGTCCCGCGGTCGACCCGGCCGTCCTGCGCTCGCCCGCCAATACCACCGTCCACCGGTACGTGGACCACGGCGAGATCATGCCGGAGGCGTCGCTGGTGATCGGGCATGGCGGCCACAGCACAACCGCCCGTGCCCTCTCCCACGGCCTGCCAATGATTGTCATGCCCATGCATCCGCTGATGGACCAGCCCGCGATCGGCCGGGCGGTCGCCCGCAGCGGCGCCGGCCTGATGCTGCCCAAATCCGCCAAGCCCGCCGCGATCCGGGCCGCCGTCGTGCAACTCCTCGCCGACGGTCCCCATCGCGCGGCCGCGGCCGACCTCGGCGACTCGATCCGCGAGCAGGACGGCGCCGTGCTCGCCGTGGACCTGCTCGCCAACATGCGCGGCGCCTCGCGGCGACAGCCCGACCCGGAAAGCCTTGACAGGTCGAACTAGTCGCCGACCAGCCGTACGCCGCGCCATGAGGCCGCCGCAGGTGCCGGTCCGAGCAGGCGGTCAGGGCGAGTCGAGCATCTGCGCGGCCATCACCAGCGAACCGAGCAGCGCTGCCTCCTGAGCGAAATCGGACAGGACAACCTCCAGCTGGTATGGCAGAGCCTGGGCCAACCGTTGCACGAGCAACTGCCGGACCAGGTCGTTGCGCGCGACGCCGCCCACCAGAACCAGCCGCTGTGGGTCGAGCAGGAGGCAGCAGGTGGTGACGTGCCGGGCGAGTTCGTCGACACGCTCGATCAGTGCCTCACGGGCTGGCCCGGGGCGCAACGCGGCGGCGCAGAGGCCCGCGGCGCCCCCGGGCAGTGCCAGGTGTCCGGCCAGCTCGTCCAACGCCCGGCCGGAGAATGCGGCTTCCAGCATGGGCTCTGTGGTTGCTGGCCAATGTGATCCGGCTACCCCGTATGCGATTTCGCCTGCAGCGCCGTGGTGTCCGAGCACCACCCTGCCGCCGATCGTCATTGCCGCCGCCACTCCGGTCCCGATGCCGATCACGAGGCCAGGGTCGACGTCACGCAGTGCACCACGGTACAATTCCGCCACGGCAGCCGCATTGAGGTCGTTGGACACCCGGACCGCGGCTACGCCGAGGTGGTGCCGGACCGCCTCGGCCAGGCGTAGGTCCTCCCAGCCCGGCACGTTCGGCGCGAGATCGATGCCGTCCTCGCCGACCACGCCGGGCGAGGCGATGCCCGCCGCCTGCAGGGTTCCGCCGGTCTCGGTGATGAGCTTCTGGGCCAGGTCGAGCGCCCGAGTCAGCGCCTGCCGGGCACCCTGCTCGGCATGGGTGGGGATCTGTTCAGAGATAAGGAGCTGGCCAGCGGCATCACCGACACCGACGGCCATCTTGGTACCAGCCGAAGTCAATTCCCAGCAGTCGCCGCTCGTCAGTCGGGCCAGCGTGCGGTAGCAGGTTCACCGGCCGGTCCTCGCCGCCACCGCGTCGGCCAGGATGATGTCGGCTTGGCGCAGGCTCTCCCGTAGTGCCCCCGCGCGAGCCGCCGTCCGGTCCAATGTGGTGCGCAGTCGTGTGACCTGGGCCCGCACCGCCACCTCGCCCGGGCCGTCGGGCTGGGCACGCCGCAGCACCAGTTCCGGATGCACCGCCGCGGCGATGAGGTCACTGATCGCTGCGTCACCCAACTGGTCGAGCACGCCCACAGCCTCTCCGGCAGCGCGCACGTCGTCGCCAGTCCAGGTGCCTGGCTCCCCCGACCGCACGAGGCGGCCCACCACCGAGTGCGCGGCACGAAACGGCACACCATGACGGGCGAGCGCGTCGGCGGCCGCGGTCGTGGTCGCGCCGGATGCGACGATCTCCTCACTCGATGGCGGTCGCTGCGGGACGAGTTCGCCGAGCAGGCCCCCCACCAGCGCGAAGAACCGCAGTGCGCGGTCGTCGCTCTCCCAGAGCCGTTGCTGGACATCGGTGGTGGCGTTGTTGGAGTCCTCCCACCAGGCGGCGCCGACATTGTTGAGCACGGACGCGGCGTCGGCGGCGGCGGCACCTGCCATGGAAACGAGATGCTCCAACACGACGGGATTGCGCTTCTGCGGCATGATGCTGCTGCCCTGGGTGAAATCATCGGGGGTCACGACCCAACCCAGAGTGAGCCAATCCATCAGGGTACGCGCCAGCCGCGCGCCGGTCGCGAGCGCCTGCGCGTTGAGGGTGGCAACCCGCATCAGGTGATCGGCGCCGGCGACCGCCTCGTACGAGTTGACTATCACCCCGTTGAACCCGAGCAGTTCCGCCAAACGCTGTGAATCGATATTCAGGTCGGTGCCGGCGAACGCGCATGAGCCCAAGGGCGAACGGTTGACCTCATCGAGCAGGTCGGCGTAGGCCGTGGCCTGGCCCACCAGCGCCTCCGCGTAGCCGGCGAGCGCATGACCCATACTCGTCGGTTGGGCTGGGCGACGGTGGGTGTAACCGATGATGACCACATCGGCGTACCGGTCGGCGCGGTCGAGTAAGGCCGTACCGGCGCTCACCACGGCATCGAGCACGAGGAGCAACTGCTCGCGCAGCACCATCCGGAACACACCGGCGTCGAGATCATTGCGACTGCGGGCGAGCTGCACGTTGAGCTGCGAGGTAGGGATCCCGCATGCCTGGGCAAGGCGCTTTTCCAGTGTGTAGTAGACATCCTCGACGCTGCCATCGAAGACAAGTTCGGTGGCACGGTCGGCGGCCAACTCGAGCAGGCCCCGCAACATCGCAGCCGCGGACTCGGCCGGAATGAGGCCCTGTTCGGCGAGCATCACCACGTGCGCCTTGCTGGCGTGCACCATGGGCCCGTACAGGTGACCGGCGTGGTGTTCGAACGCCACCCGGAGATGGTGCTGTTGGTAGATGGTCAATGACGAGGTCATGAAAGGCCTCCCTTGCTGTTCGATGTTGTGCCAGCGCGACAGTTTGTCGTCATGGACCTGTCTCGCCGACCGGGTCGGCTGTGGGCGGGCCGGGCAACGGCGCGGCCACCCAGGCTGGCAGAATCTCGCGTAGCCGCGCGCCGGCCATCCCGCGAACCCGCGGCCGGCCTCTTCGGTGGCCAGCGAAACATGCCCGGACCAGCCCTGCCACGGGTCGGGTCGCGACTCGACGAGGACGTACGGGTGGGCCGTCGGCAGTTTCGCCCGCGGCGGCAGGTCGGCGGCGGCGGCCAGGCGCACCGCCTCCGGCGTGGAAACCCAACACGCCGGACGTCTCATACGCCCCGCCATGTCCGCGCGAGGGCAACTCGCCGAACATCTCGTCGGTCTCCGCCGGCGTCGACCAGCTGGAACCAGTTGACCAGCAGCAGGCTCGCCGGTGCCGCCCGGAGACCCACTCCATCGCGGCCCGGACGGTGGACATGTTGGCGTCGTGGCCATTGACCACCAGCACCCGGGGGAAACCGGGGCCGACAATACCCACGATCACGTCACTCAGGTAGGCCACTGCGATCTCGGGCCGCACCGCCACGGTGCCGGGCCACGGCCGGGTCTGGCCCGGGCAGGCCGCATAGGGCACGGCGGGGAAGACCACCGCCCGGAGTCCGCCGTCGACGACGATCCGCCGCGAAGCCTTCGGCGAGAAGAGGTCGGTGCCGAGCGGCAGATGCGGACCGTGCCACTCGACCGCGCCGACCGGCAGCACCGCGAAATCCGCCGCCGCGCCGACCTCGACCAACTCGTGGCCAGGCATCGGCTCGCAGACAGCAACCCGCTTCGAGCCGGCCAGAGCGCTGGATCAGTTCGTCCATTGCTCTGCCTGTCGTGACACGGCCCGGCCGCCGTTGTCCAACCGGCCGGAAAACCACATCACCACAAAGATCAGAACCACCTGCAGCATGCCGTACGCCGCCGCGGTGCCCATCTCGAATGAGTACATCCGGTTGTTGATGGCCACCGAGATCGGCACGGTCGAGGAGGTGTAGATCAGCACCGAGGCGACGAACTCGCCGACACCGTGGACGAAGGCGAGGAGCGCGCCGACAATCACGCCCGGCAGCATCAGCCGCACGGTGATCGTGCGAAATGCCCGCCACCACGAGGCACCAAGGTTTCGGGCGGCCTCCTCCAACGACGGATCGATCAGCGCCAGCGAGGCTGAACTGGCTCGGAAGACCAGGGGCAGGAAGCGCACGAAGTAGGCAAGCGGCAGTATCCAGAATGTGCCGATCAGCACCTGGCCAAAGCTGAACGTGTTGCCGGTGCTGAACGCCGAGATCAGATTGATGGCGACCACAGTGCCCGGAAGTGCCCAGGAGAGCATGACGGCCACATCGAGCAGACCACGCCCGATGAACTTCAGCCGGCGCACCGCGTAGGCGACAAGGACACCGATCACGACACAGCCCGCGGTGGCGAGCAGGCTCATCTGGACAGAGTTCAGGATAGGTTGGAATGCCTCGGGTTCGGAGAAGATCGTGGTGAAGTTCTCCACGGTGTAGCGACGGGCATCACCTCGGTGGTCCACGAGCCGTCGGCGGAGAAGGCGACCAGGGCGATCGTCGCCACCGGGGCGAGCAGGACCATCGTGGCGAACACCGACGCGACGGGTGCCAGCCAGCGCCCGACCGGATTGCTGATATCCCGCCGGCGGGCCGAGACGCCCTTGGACTGGGACAGATAGCGGCGCCGGCCCTCGTACCACCGCATCGCCAACAGGAAGAGAATCGAGACCAGGCCCAGGACGGACGCGTACGTGGAGGCCATCGGCAGGTCGCCGTTGGTGCGATTGATGTAGATCTGCATGGTCATCGTCTGGTCGACGCCGAAGAGCAGCGGTGCCGTGTACGAGCCAGCGACGTCATGAAGACCAGCAGCGAGGCCGACACCAGTGCCGGGGTGAGCATCGGCAACAGGACCGTGCGCCACACCCGCACCCGGCTCGGCGCCAGGTTGTAGGCCGCCTCCTCCACGGAGGGGTCCATGCCGGCAGAGCGGCCGACGTGGTCAGGTAGAAGAACGGGTACATCGTGAAGGTATGCACGACCAGCACCCCGGCGATGCCGTCGAACGGCAGCACCGGATGGTCTGCGCCGAAGAACTGCTGCAGACCGCGCGGCAGGATGCCGATGTCGCTGTAGAGCAACTGGAAGGAAATCGCGCCGATCAGCGGCGGCAACGCCGCCGGCACCAGGATGAAGGCCTCGATGAGCCGGCGGCCGGGGAAGGCGAACCGTTTGAGCAGGAACGCCATGCCGACGCCGACGATTCCACACAGGACGACGCTGGCCGCCGAGATGGCCAATGAGGTGATCAGCGAGGCGCTGGCCACGCCGGCCGAGGTCAGGAACTGGGCGTAGTTGGCCGGCCCCTCGACGCCGACGCTCTCGGCGAAGGTGGCGAGCATCGGCTGAGACCACGTAGCCCCACAGCACCAGGGCCAGCGGTGCCACCAGCAGGTAGGGGAACCAGCGCGAGCTGGCGCCACCTCCGCGAAGCCGGCCGGCGGGGCGCGGCCAGCCGAGACGGCAGCGGTCGGCGATACCGTGGTCACGGCGCAACCACCCACAACCGCTCGGCCGGACAGCCGCAGCCCGACCCGGTCGCCGACGGCGACGTGCCCCGGCCGGCACTCGACCGCGGCCACCATCATGGTATGCCCCGACGTCGACGCTCAGGTTGGTGGCCATCCCGGTAAACTCCACCCCGGTGATCCGACCGCTCGACGCACCGTCGTCGTCGGGCCCCGCCAGCGATATGTGTTCGGGCCGGGCCGAGACCAGCGCGACGTCGTCCTCGGGAGGCCGTGGCCCACCGCCGCGCCGGCCGTGATCCGGCCACCGCCGGGCAGCCGCAACTCGACCTGGGTCGCACCGGCGGCCGCTCACCGGCAGGGACAGCACGTTGCTGCGGCCGATAAAGCTCGCCACGAAGGCATTCGCCGGTTGGTGATAGATCTCCTGTGGCGAGCCGATCTGTTGTACCCGGCCGGACTGCATCACCGCGAGCCGGTCGGACATGCGCCATCGCCTCGGCCTGGTCGTGCGTCACGTAGATGGAGGTGGTGCCGCCCTCGCGCTGGATGCGGCGGATCTCCACCCGGGTCTCCTCGCGCAGCTTGGCATCCAGATTGGACAGTGGCTCGTCCAGCAGCAGCGTACGCGGCCGGATGACCAGGGCCCGGGCCAGCGCCACGCGTTGCTGCTGGCCGCCGGAGAGTCTGCGTCGATGCGCCGGGCGCCGAGCCGGCCAGGTCGGACTTGGGCCAACGCCTCGTCGACCCGCCGCGCGACCTCCGCCCGGGAGACCCTGCGGATCTTCAGCCCGTACGCGACGTTCTGCGCGACGGACATGTGTGGGAACAGCGCGTAGTTCTGGAACACCATGCCGGTGTCGCGCTTGTTCGGCGCCCAGCGCGTCACGTCCTCGGCGCCGAAGTGGATGTGTCCGGAGGTGGGGAAGTAGAAACCTGCCACCATGCGCAACGTGGTTGTCTTGCCGCAGCCGCTCGGGCCGAGCAGCGTGAAGAACTCACCCGCACCGATGGTGAGGGTGACGTCGTCGACCGCCGCCGCGTCGCTCGACCGGACGAAGCGCTTGCTCACCGACTCCAGCCTGACATCGATCATTGTGTGCCTCCTCCAAGGAGGGCCGGACCGCCGTCGACGGTCCGGCCCCTTCGAACCGGTCAGCCCTTGTCCTTGATCTCGGCGTTCCAGTGGGTGATCCACTCGGTCTCGTGCTTGCCGACAACATCCCAGTCGACATCCATCGGCTTGAGCTTGAGGTCGGCCAGCCACTTCGGCTGCTCGGAGATCTTCACGGCGGGGATCTGGAAGTAGTCCTTGGCCAGGGAGGTGCGCAGCGCGCCGTCGAAGAGGAATTCGATGAAGGTCTTCGCGCCGTCCATGTTGCCGCCCTTGACCGCCGCCACACCGTCGACCAGTACCGGCGCGCCGGAGGCCGGCATCACGTAGCCGAACGGCATGTTGGACTGCTCGGACTGCAGCAGGATGTCCTGAAGGTTCCAGGCACTCACCACGCCCTGCTCCCGGGACATTCTCAGGTAGAGGTCGGCCGGGTTGGCCGCGTAGGTTCCCGTGTTGGCGTCGAGCTTGCGCAGCCAGTCGTAGCCGGGCTGTGGGTTGACCCGTCCTTGGACAGCCGCTGGATCATGGACGAGTAGATCGACCGCATGGTGCCCGAAGCGGGCACGTCCCGGATGATGATCTTGTCTTTCCACTGTGGAGCGAGGAGATCGTCCCAGTCCTTCGGCGCCTGCTCGGGCGTGATGGCCTTGTTGTTGTACATGATGACCTCGGGCAGCAGGATCTCACCGAACCAGCGCCCTTGGGCGTCCTTGTACCGCGCTTCCATCTCCCCGGCGAAGGACGGTTGCCACGCCGCGAGCAGGTCTTCCGACGCGCCAGCCGCCAACCCTGCTGGGTACCGCCCCACCACACGGATGCCTGAGGGTTGGCCTTCTCCGCCCGTACCCGCTCCAGAACCTCCTGCGCACCCATGTTCAGTACTTCGACCTTGCCCTTGTAGTCCGGGTACTTGGCCGTGAACTGCTCGACGACGTAGTCGGTGACCTTCTTGTCCCGAGCGCTGTAGATCACATCTTCTCGGCGGGCTTGCCGGCCGACGGCTGGGGATCGCCGCGTCGTTACCACCGCATGCGGCAATGCCGGTCAACATCGCGCCGAGCGCGACGACCAAGGCCAGGCGACGTTTCATTGCTACCTCCACTGAAAGGGGAACATTGCGGAACAATGCGTTGAGCGGTAGAAGGGACGAGGACAGAACTCGGTGATGGTCAGACGTGGGGGTGAAGCGGTAACGCGACCGACAACGCGTAGCTGACGGCGCCATGCAGCACCGCCTGATCCCCGAGGGTGGCCAGGCGTACTTCGGTCGACGGCGGTGCCTTGGCCGAAACCAACACTCTGGATCTGCGCCAGCGCGCGTCGTCAAGGTCCGCGGCGGCGCCGCTGAGCAGCACCCGACCGGGATCCGCGACACAGACGCAGGACACGATCAGCCGGGCCCAGGCGTTGAGGACGTCGTCGAGGTAGGCCCGGGCCGCGGCAGAGGTGCTCGCCAACTGGACCAGTTCGCTGACCGGCGGACCCGGACGGCGGCCGGGATTCAGCGCCACAACCCGCTCGGCAATCGCGTTCGCCGACCACCGTGCCTCGAACGCCCCGATGCCGTTGTAGGCGAGGTCGGGGGCGGAATCGAGAGGAAGGAAGCCCACCTCACCGGCGGCACCGCTCGCGCCACGCCGCACCTTGCCGTCCAGGACCAGGCCGGCGCCGATGCCATCGGCGACATGCAGCAGCAACAGGTCAGCGACGTCCGCGCCAGCGCCGGCCACGTGCTCGCCGGCCGCCATCAGGTTCACGTCGTTGTCCACCAACACCGGCACGCGCAGTTGGCGCTCGACGGACTGCCCGATCGGGCGCGCCTCGACCAACCCGACCGAGGGGGCGAGCCGGACAGCACCGTTGGAGGAAACGCCCGGCACCGCGATCGCGACGCCGCGCAATGACGGCCGGCTTTCCGCCACCAGTTCCAGCACGAACTGGCACACGGTCTCGACGACATCGCCGTTGAGGCGCGCGATCCGGTGGGCGATGACCGCGCCGTCGCTGTCCGCGATCTCGCAGCTGATCCTGGCCGGCTCGAGCGAAACCGCGGCGACCAGATCGGCCCGCGGGTTGAACTCCAGCATCGCCCGCGGCCGTCCGGTGGTATTGGCGCCCGGGCCCCGTTCGATGAAGTACCCCTCCGCGATCAGCTCCCGCACCAGTGCCGTCAGCGTGGCCGCCGGTAGCCCTGTCAGCTCGGCCAGGTCCACTCGGGACAGTAGCCGCGCCTGCCGTGCGGCCGCGATCACCGACAGGCGCTTGATCTCACGCGACCGCTCCCGGCTGACCGGGCTGGTCGGGCTGGTGGGGGTCTTCTCCACGGCGATCACCTTTTCTTCCTACGGCGAAGAAAGTACAGAGTCAAGTCACATCAAGATCTCGACGAACGAGCAGTACCGATGACACCTCGACGAGAATATGACGAGCCTGAATATAGGCGAGTTCCATCTATCACACCAATTTGGACAGACTGCCTGGGTAAATCACCACACATCTCGCGTATCTTCGATTGCACCCCCACATCCGAGCCACCTTGGGGTCGCGCCCTTTTTTCGTAGAACGCAGAAAGTCGCCGCCAGATCTTGACTCACTCCGAGGGATCCTTAGCGTTACCCGCCGAAGGCCTTCCAGTGCGTGCGGACCGTCGCACCACTGCCGCACCATCGTGATACCGCTCGAGTCCACTGTAGGCATGAGTTGCGTGCTGACGTCGAGCAGCGAGTCCGCGCATCCGCACATGTGGGAGTCAGCCACCGTCCCTAAAGGACGCTGACCCCAAGGCCCAGGCGTGCCCCACGCCCGAGAGGTCTCGCCCAGGCCGGTAACCATCGCTACGCAGCATCCGTCTCCATCACACGAAGAGGTATGCCCATGAGGTGGCGCGCCAGAGTTGCGATCGCCATGTGCGGTCTTCTCTCGCTAGGCCTGGCCAGTTCGGTCCAGGCAAAACCCAATGATGCGATCGATCTGGACATCATGTTCATCGGCGCACACCCAGACGACGAGGCCGGCCAACTCGCCATGTTCGGGTACTGGAACGAGTACCACAACATGAAGGCTGGGGTCATCACCATGACCCGCGGCGAGGGCGGCGGCAACGCCGTCGGTCTGGAGGAAGGCCCGGCACTCGGTATCCTCCGCGAGGCCGAGGAGCGCCGCGCGGTCGGCTGGGCCGGTGTGCAGAACGTGTACAACCTTGACGCGCTCGACTTCTACTACACGGCGAGCGCGCCACTGTCCGAGCAGATCTGGGGCTACTACAACGCCCTGTCCCGGATCGTGCGGGTTCTTCGCACCACCAAGCCCGAGGTCATCGTCACGATGAACCCGTCGGCGACCCAGGGCAACCACGGCAACCACCAGGAAGCCGCGATGCTCGCCACCGAGGCCTTCTACGCCGCCGCGGACCCGAACGCATTCCCCGAGCAGATCCGCGACGAGGGACTCCAGCCGTGGCGGGTCGCTCGGATCTTCCAGACGGGTGGCAGCGGATCCGGTTCCAACGGCCAGGCCTGCGAGACCGCGCCGTTCACCCCGTCACAGCCCACCAACGTCATCTTCGGCACCTGGCAGGGTTACGAGTCGGCACGACACGCCAACACACGCTGGAACCAGGTTGCCGTCTGGGCCCGGCGCGAGTACGCCTCGCAGGGCTGGGGCGACACCGCCAACGCCTCCACCAACCCCGCCAGCATCGGGTGCAACCGCATCACGATGATCGACAGCCGTACGCCCTACCCGGACCCGACCGCGGGCGGCACCGCCGCGTTGCAGGGCACCAACATCCGCGCCGAGGGTGGCCTGCCACTCGGCACCGAACTTCAGCTCACCCCGGACAATTGGGAGGTCCTGGCCGGCGTGCCGTTCCAGGTGAAGGCCGTTGTTCGGGGCACCGATCGGGCCATCCCGGGCGCCACGGTGTCCATGGAGGTCCCGGCTGGCTGGACGGTCACCGGCAACGGCAACATCGGGACGGTTCCCACCCGCAAGGAAATCGTCACGCGGTTCACGGTCACTCCACCCCAGAACCTGGTGGCCGGCGAGCGGTTCCGGCTCAAGGCCACCATGACCAGCAAGAAGGACGGCTCGGGCAGCAACACCACCCTCGTGCAGGCGACCGCACCGGTGCGGGGCACGCTTGAGCCGCTGCCTGAGGTCGGCAGCTTCCGGCAATGGACCGAACGCAACAACGTCCAGTCCCTTGACGCGCTCATCGCCTCCATGCTGAGCATTCCGAGCGGCGGCAGCCGCTCCGTCCGCATCGACCTGACCAACCACAGCACGCAGGTCCAGTCCGGCTCGGTGCGCCTCATCCTGCCGGCCGGCTTCTCAGCGGAGCCGGCGCAGCAGAACTACAGTGCCCTGCAGCCCGGCGCGAAGGGTGCGGTGACCTTCACGGTGACCAACACCGACGCGTCATTGCCCACCGCGAACCGCGCGCCCAACGACGGCGCCTATCCCATCAAGATCGAGACGAGCTTCAACGGTGGCGTCGCGACCGAGGCGGGCACGCTCAACCTGGTGCCGGTCACCACCATCCCGAAATCGGCCACCGCGCCAGTCGTCGACGGCACCGCCGGCCCGGGCGAGTACACCGGTCCGGTCATCGACATCTCGACCCGTTGGGAGGGCACCGCGGCGACGGCGGCGGACATCTCCGGCACGGCGCAGCTGACCTTCACCGACGACGCCTTGTACGTTTTGCTCAACATCACAGACGACATACTCGGCACGATCCTGCCGGCCGAGGACTGCAAACGTCCCCGGCGCAACGACAACGTGGAGTTTGGCATCGATCCACGAGGCAACTCCGCCAACACGTCCACTGTATTCAATGTCGCGCTCTTCCCCATCACCATCGACCCCGCGAACGGCAATCCGCCGTGCTTCGCCCGCGAGCGGGACAACTACCAGGGCCCTGGTGCGCAGACCGCGCCCGGCATGCAGGTCGCGTCCGTCGTCACCAACCCTTACGTCGGTTACCGGATTGAGGCAAAGATCCCGTTCAGCGTGCTGCCCGACACCATCGACCCGAACCACATGGGCATGAACATCCTGGTCAACGACTCCGACACGCAGGACCTTGCGGCGCAGACCCGGGTCGGCTGGTCGACCTGGAGCGGCGTACGTGCCGACCCGTGGCGTTGGGGAATCGCCCGCCTCGACGGTTACCCGAGCCTTCCGTCGGCGCCGAAGCAACCGATCATGCCGGACACGGCCGCGATGAGCGTCAGCTCGCCGCAGACGATCCTGCAGTCGAGTTGGGACAATGTCGCCCCGGGCGGCTGGGCTGCTCTCGCCGACGGCACGCTCAAGATGGAGAAGGTGAGCAAGGGCGCCAACTCCGTCACTGTCAGCCTGAAAGCCAAGGAGGCCGGCACTGCCCAGGTATTCGTCTGGGACGGCTCCGCGGTCGTGGCAAGCACCACGCTTACTCTGAAGAAGAATGACAAGCCCGATGTCGTCCTGCCCTTCAGTGGCCCGCTACCGGCCGGTTCGTCCGTGCTGGTGTCGTACCAAGCAAGCGGACGCACAACAGGCATCGCCCGCGACCTCTAAGCCGAGGTAGCACCGTCGCTGATGGGCCGGATTTCCGATCCGGCCCATCAGTGCCCATTGCCTCCGCTGGCCCCGGCCCCCAGGTACACGAGTACGGCGAGGACGCGGCGGTGGTCCTCGTCGCTCGCCGCCAGCCCAAGCTTGTTCATGATCGATCCGACGTGGGTCTCGACGGTACGCTCGGTCAGCCACAGCCGCCGGGCGATGCCCACATTGGTGCGGCCCTCGGCGACCAGGGCCAGCACCTCCCGTTCCCGGACGGTCAGGGAGACGAGCGGATCGCTGCCGCGGCGCACGGCGATCAGCCGCCCGACCACCTCCGGGTCGAGGGCCGACCCGCCTGCGGCAACCCGGCGAAGCGCGTCGAGGAAGTCGTCCACATCGAACACCCGGTCTTTCAGCAGGTATCCGAACCGGCCACCGGCCACCAGCTCCACCGAGTGCCGGGTCTCGACATGTTGCGACAGCAGCACGATGCCGATCTGCGGCCAGCTGGCCCGAATGTCACGCGCCGCGCGGGCCCCGTCGTCGGTGTGGTCGGGCGGCATCCTGATGTCGATGATGGCCAGGTCGGGCTGGGTCGCGCCGACGGCGGCGACGAGGGCCGGCGCGTCAGCCGCCTTGGCGACGACCTCGTGCCCCGCGTCGGTCAGCAGGCTGGCCAGTCCCTCGCGAAAGAGCGCCGAGTCCTCACCGATCACGATCCGCACGGCAGCTCCGCCTCCACCAGAGTGCCGTGGCCGAGCGGGCTGGTCAATCGCAGCCCGCCCCCGGTCGCCGCGACCCGGTCGACCAGCCCGGTCAGGCCAGCGCCGGGGAGCAGCCGGGCCCCGCCCCTACCGTCGTCACGCACCTGCACCGTGAGCCGCGCACCGACGCGGGCCACGCGCAGCCTGATGCTCGCGGCGCCGGCGTGCTTGACCGCGTTGACAACCGCCTCGCTCGCCACGTAGTACGCGGTGGTGGCCACCTCGTCGGGCAACTCGTCCGGGCACACGTCCAGCGACACGGGTACGGGTGCGGTGGCGACCAGCGCCGTCAGCGCGTGGGCGAGCCCGTCGTCGAGGCTGCTGGGTCGTAGCCCGTGCGCGATCTGCCGCAACTCAGAAAGCGACGTGCCCAGTTCGGCCACCGCCTGGTCGAGTAGCCCGTTGACGTCGACCGACCCGTCGTCGAGGTGGCGCTGGGCCAGCCGAAGCGCCATGCCGAGCGACACCAGCCGCTGCTGCGCACCGTCATGCAGATCGCGTTCCAGCCGCCGGCGTTCCTGGTACCCGACGTGCAGCAGGCGGGCGCGGCTGGACTCCACCTCGTGCAGGGCCTGGCTCAGCTCCGCTCGCAGGCAGACCACCTCGACCAGCAACACGCACGCCCCGGCCACCTCGCGCAGCAGCTCACGGTGGCCGGCGCTGCCTGGCGCCAGAACGCCGATGTCCTCGCCGCCGAGGCGCACAGGCACCCGCCGCCCCTCATCGGTGTCCAGTGGCACGCCAGCCGCGTCGACGTACCCGGCCGTGCCGGGCAACCGGTACCCCACGCGCAGGTGCGGGTCACGCAGCGCCGCCCGCAGTACCGGCTCGATCTGCTCCGGCCGGGCGGTGCCGGCGTGGGTACGCCGGCTCAGTTCCTCCAGGGCAGTCAGCGCGGCCTGCCGGCGGGGGTACAGCCGCCGGTCGACCCGGCGCTGCAACCGGGCCCGCAACGGCGCGAGCGCGGCAGCGCACACCGCGGTCGCCGCGGCGGCGGCGACCGCCGACTGCCGGCCGACCACCAGCCCACCCAGGAACGTCGCGGCCGTGTAGAAGCCGAGCAGCGCCGCGGTGACGATGCCGTAGGTGACGGCCGCGCTGACGGCTCGGTCCACGTCGTACAGGTCGTGGCGCAGCACCGCGATCGCGGTTGCCGCCGGGACCGCGACAAACGTGGCGGCCAACCCGACGAGGGCGAGATCCGGCATACCGATGAACAGGTAGCTGCTCCAGCACAGCAACAGCGTCCCGGGAACGAACAGCATGCCGAGGGCGAACCACTTGACCTGCGCGCGGCCCACCTCGTCGGTCTCCCGCCGATACCGCACGACCATCGCGGCGGCAGCCGCGACGAGCAGCGCCAGCAGAGCGGGCAGCAGCCCGATGGAAACGCCCTGCACCGCGAGCAGCACCGCGCCGCGCGGTGCACCGAAGATGTGCGGCACCTGCTCGAACGGCGCCGGGAACGGGGTGGGATCCAGCGCGACGAGCATCATGAACGTCACCGGGACGACGAGCAGGCCGGCCACGATCCAGCGCCAGCGCCGCCCTGGCAGCCGGCCGGTGGGAAACACCAGCGCCAGCAACGCCGGCGGCACGTACAGCAACATCCAGCTGCCCGGCTGTAGGGCCACGGCCAACGCGGAGACGGGCACCACGTCCGGCCGGTGCGCGACGGCGGCACTGTAGGCGTCGCTGCCGGTGATCCAGATCGGAGTCAGTCCGACCAGGACAAGCAGTGACCCGACCGCGTTGTCAGGCCGCCGGGTGGCGACCACCAGTCCGATGGTGACCGAAATGAGCCCGATCACGCCACCCACACCCACGTACCAGCCGATCGCGACACTGCCGCTGCTTGTCGCGAGTACCCCCGCGACACCGGCCAGAACCAGCGCGAGCGCTGCCGTCGCGTAGGCGATCACTAACGGCAGGTATCGGATGCGCGGCATGCGTCCCACGGTAGGCCACCACATGGCGATGGGAATACGTGCCAGTACGGAGAACTGATCAGCGACAGCCTCGATGCCGCCCGGCGGCGCGGTGCGAAGACTCTCCGGCATCACCGATCGGCCGACACCGGCCCTCGCCACGAAGGAGTTTTCATGACCCGCACCAAGAGCTTCGTCGCAGGCCTGGTCATCGCCAGCCTGCTCGGCCTGTCCGACGTCGCGACCCCGATCCTGAGCGACGGAGAACACCCGCCGATCGTGGTCGGCATCCCGGTCGCCGTTCTCGGCGTGCTGACCCTCGCCGGCATCGTCTTCGCGTGGCGCGGGCGGCGGGGTGGAGTGACGACCATCATTGTTACTCGGCTCCTGTCGGCAGTCACCGCGGTCCCGGCGTTCTTCGCCGAGGACGTGCCGGGTGCGGCGCAGGCCGCCGCGGCGGCAGGCATCGTCGTCACGCTGCTCGCGGTTGCGCTTGTCGCTCCGCGGCTACGCCGCCAGCCCACTGTCGCCTGAATGCCGTCGCCTGAATGCCGTCGGCTGACCGTCAGCCGTTGCCCGATCACCATCGATACCTGAGGAAGGACTTCATCATGACCACTGTTCCGCGCAGCCGCGGCCTGGCTACCGCACTGTTCCTGGCGCCCTGGGGTTTTGTCGTGGCCAACGCCTGCTACGCCTGGGCGACCCGCCAGGGCGGTGATGACAGCACCGGCGCGCACGCCCTCGCCCTCGCCGCGGCAAGCCCCGCCCCCCTGCGCGCCGCCATTTTCGCCGCGATGCTCGGTTCGATACTGATGGTGCCGGCCACCATCGGCGCCATGCGGTTGATCGGCCATCGGGCGGCGCGGCTGCGCCTCGTGGGCGGAGTCCTCGTCGCGGCCGGCTACATCTGCTACTTCGCCATCAACCTGAGTTCCGTCACCACGCTCGCGATGGTGGACCACGGCGGAACCCTCACCGAATACGCGGCGGTCCTCGACGCCAGCCAGCAGGACCCGCTGGCAATCTGGGTGTTCCTGCTGTTCGTCCTGGGCAACCTGGTCGGCACGCTCCTGCTTGGCCTGGCGCTGTGGCGCAGCCGTTGCGTGCCTGTCTGGGCCGCGGCAGCCGTCCTGGCCTGGCCGCCGTTGCACGTGGTCGGGCTCGTCGTCGGCAGCGAATGGTTCGAGGTCGTCGGGGCAATCGCGCAGGCCATCGGGTTCGCAACCGTTGGCGCACGCCTGCTCGGGCAGCCTGTCGCCGAGGCCGCCGCGCCAGCGTCGCAGTCAGCGACGGTACCGGCCTGATCAGTCCGTCGCCGCGTCCACAATGGAATGAAAATGCGGGTCCAGTCTGGCACCGGGGGTTGTGCCAGACTGGCCGGCATGCGTGGACGCGGTAGGGGCCCGGTCGCCGTGCGCGGTGCCGTGGCGGTGCTGGCCGGAGTTCTGGGCTGCCTGTGGGGCATGCCGGCAGCGCTCGCCGTGGATCCCCCGCCGGCGCCGGGCATCCACAGCAGACAGCCCAATGCGCTGCTCGGGCCGGCGACCGCAGGTCAGCCGGTCTGCACGATCAAGGATCCCCGTCTGATCGGCGTGTCCGGCATGGTGGCGACGCCCACGGGTTTCGTTGTCGTCAACGATCAGGCGGTGTCCGCACCCGCGGTGCAGCTGTTCTACCTTGACCTATCGTGCTCCGTAGTTGACACCTACACCCACAACCAGCGGCCCCGGGACCCGGAGGACCTGGCGTTGGCCCCGGACGGGAGCATCTGGATAGCCGATATCGGCGACAATAACGGCGACCGCGCGACTGTCGCACTCTGGCAGGTCCCCGCCGACCGTGGGCCGGCGACCCTGTACCGGTTGACCTATCCCGACGGACCCCATGACGCCGAGGCCATCCTGTTCGACCGCGCCAACCAGCCGTTGATCATCACCAAGACCGCCGCCAACGCCGGCATTTACCGCCCGGCCGGCGACTTGATCGCGGGCACCGCCGCCGGCGTGCCGATGGAAAAGGTCGGCGAGTTCATTCCACAGGATACCCGGACGTCGAACCCGTTCTGGATCATCGGCGAGGTGATGGTCACCGGCGCGGCGAACGCGCCGGACGGGTCCAGGGTCGTGATCCGCACCTACTCCGACGCGTACGAGTTCGATGTGGTCGGCGGCGACGTGGTGAAAGCGATCACCGAGGGTAAGCCGCGGATAACACCATTGCCGGACGAGCCTCAAGGCGAGTCCATTGGCTACAGCCCTGATGGCGTGTACTTCTACACGGCATCGGACACCAACAGCAACCGCACCATCCTGCGATACTCCCCGTTCATACCCGCCGTGGCGCCCACGACCGCCGCGCCGGCAGCAGCGGCCCGCTCCGGCACACTCACCTCCTCCGGACTCGTGACAGTCGTCGTGCTGTGTGGCGTGGTCGGTGCGGGGCTCGCCATCGCGGGCGTCGTCGGGATCACCAGAGCCAGACGACGGTCGGTCGGCACTGCCAGCTGACGGTCAGGTTGGTGTGCTCGTAGTGGCCCGCATCGACTTCGCAAATGATCGCGGACGATATGGTGTGCCCCCGCATTCCTTGTCGTCCACGAATGCTGAATCGTCCACGCGCGCAACCGCCGCCGAAACCGGGGCCGATTACGCGTTGCGGGCCAACCGGGCGAATGACAGCAGGAAGATCGAGGAGAGTATCCATCCGGCCACCGCCGACAGGTTGAGCCACCATTCGACCAGGTATCCGGATGGTTCGAAATGGTTCGGATACCAGGTCGCGCGCTGGTCGAGTGCGATCAGTGGGACCACCGTGTCGATGGCGTAGATGACCGGGTTGAAGCAATGCACCCGGCCGCCCGCACAGGCGTCGTACGGGGCTGGCTGTTCGCCTTCGTCATTGATGAGCATGCCGGTCGTGGTGAAGACATCTCCCTCATCGCTGGCGCGTAGTGTGCCCTGGATGCCCGGTATCAGCAGGCTTGTGCTGACCAGCGCCAGCAGGATCACCAGTAGCCACAGGACCCGGCTGGGCCGGTAGCCGTAGCCGACAGTCCAGCCAAAGATGGCATCGATCGTCTTGCGTGGCCCTGATCCGCTGGATCCCTCCGCACGGCGGGCGTGGGTGCGTTGGGCGATGAGGAGTTGCTCGGCGCCGTAGGTGTAGCCGTGCTGGCGGAAGACGCGGGCCGCCTGTTCGAATGGGCCGGCGTCATAGCCGGCCTGACGGCGCAGCCAGGCCAGCCGCCGGCGCCAGTCCCAGGTGGCGCCAGCCGTGCCGGGACCACTGATGCGGGGCAGCGCGTAGCGGTCATAGGTGAACCCGGCGATATAGATACGCTGCGGCCAGGTGGTGGGATCGTCCTGCAGGACGGTGGTGGCGGCGTCGGTCAGGTTGATGGCCGGCGAGATGGCCGACCAGCCCAGGTCCATGCCGCCCCGGAAGGTGGCCGAGATGGCCTGGATGGCGGCACCTTCCTCGTTGAAGTCGTTGGGTGACGGGCAGTCGAGAGTGGCGCCGCTGAGGTCGAGCCGTCCTTCGATCACGGATCGGCTGAGCACGACGCAGCCACGGGACCGGAATCCGTTGGCCAGCCGCACCGTGCCGCGGACAGTGGACTGATGCAGCCGCAGGGTGGCGCCAGCGGGGTTGTCGATGACCGCGTCGGCGGCGTCGAATCCACCGCCCAGCGTGGCGCGCCAGAACTTCAACTGTCCGCCGGTCGCCCGCACACCCTGGACAGACACATGACCGTCAATGTTCGCGCCGTCGGCCTTGAGCAGTGATCGCCCAACCGGCTCGGAGAGCATGATGCCCTCGAGCTGCAGCCGCCCGCGGATACGGGCGCCGACAAGGCTGATGGTTCCGCGCACCTGCACGGTCTTGCCGATGGTGACGTCGGAGCGGACCTCGGCGTTGGTGAGGTTCAGCGCGACCTTGGCCGGTGCCCGGATTTCGCCGCCGGGCTCGACCGCCAGACCGCCCAGTTCGGCCGAGGAAAGGTCGATCCCGCCCGTGACGACAGTCCGTCCTTCGATCGACATCTCGGCGCCGACCACCAATCGCTGAGCGGTGAGCGCATTGCCATGAAACCGGATCCGCGAAAAGTGAGGACTCTCGTCGTGGGCTGACCTGGTCAGGACGGCGTCGCGAATGAGTAGCTGACCATCGATGCGGGTGTTGCTCAGGTCGACCCGGCCGTGTAGCTGCGGGCGCCCACCGGCCTGGGAGGAAACGATGAACAGGTTGCCGGATATGGCGGCGTCGCCCAGGTCCAGCGCGATGGTTTCTGACTCGACGTGTGCCCCGGTCAAGTCGAACGTGCCCCGGACTTCCGCGCCGACCAGCCGCAACTCGCCCTTGGCGTGGAAATTGCGGATCAACCGGACGGTACCGGCGACGCTCATGCGGTCTGCCTGCAAGGCCCGCTCGCCGAGCGGGTCGATGGTGGTGTCGACGCACAGCAGGCGACCGCCGATAACGGACTCACACAGCCAGATCGCCGCACGTCGTGACGTGCTGGCGCTGGTGGCATGGGCGCCGACCACCTGGGACCCGGACAGGTCAAGGTCCCCCACGACCACGATGCCGTTGGCCAACAGACCCGGCAAAGCGGGGCAACCGACGATTATCAACTCCTTGACCCGTACGCCGTGCAGGATCGGTGCCTGCTCGAATTCGCACTCCTCGATGCGAATCGGGAACGGGATGTCCGCGCCGGTCAGGTCCAGGGTGCCGGTCACCACGGCGCGGCGCAGCCGCACTCCCCGGGGGTCCACCAACTCCCGACGTGCGATACAGACGCGTCGGATCAGTTCCGCGTCGATCGATCCGCCGGCCAGATCCAGCACAGCTCCAGCCAGGACCGCCTGTTCGAATGCTGTGGCTGTCTCTACCTCGGTCGCGACGTCGTCCGGTTCGGTCATGGCCTCGTCACCGGGCCCAGGTTACTGATAAGTGGCAACTCAGCCATGCTCGATGAGGTGGCCGACCACATCGGGACCCGCCATGGCCACCCCGGAGCCGTCCCGTCGCCGGTCGACCTCGGGAAGTTCGACCGGCTCCCCGGTGATACTCGCGCCGGCCGGGCGTGGCCCGATCCACGCCAGAGCCAGCCGGGCGTCTCCCTTGAGGAAGCGGTGGGCACGTACGCCGCCGGTCGCCCGCCCCTTGCTGGGGTATTCCTCGAACGGGGTGACCTTGACCGCGCGGCCGGTGGAGGTGACCACCATCGTCTCGCCGGGCTGCGTGTCGTCGATCGCGCCGAAGAACGCCACCTCCTCGCCCGGGGCGAGGCTGATCCCGGCCATACCGCCGCCTTTGAGACCTTGCGGACGAACGGATCCCGCGGCAAACCGCAGCAGCGACGCATCGGATGCGACGAACGCGATGGTCACCGACGCCGTCGGCGAGCCAGGTCGCCCCCACCACCTCGTCACCGTCCTTGAGGCCGATGACCTCGAACTCGTCCGAGCGCACCGGCCACTCCGGCGCACACACCTTCACCACACCCTGACGGGTACCCAGGGCAAGTCCGGGCGACCCGGTGGCGTGCTCGCCCAGCGGGGCCAGGCCGACGACCTTCTCCCCCGGCTCCAACGGCACCAGTTCGGACGCGGACATCCCCCCGCGCACCGACACCGTGCCGGCCCGCTCCGGCAACACCGGTAGCGGCAGCACGTCGGTCTTGAACGCCCGACCCCGGCTGGTCACGAGGAGCAACTGGCCGCGCGCGGTTGCGTGGACCACCGCCTGGACCGCGTCATGCTTGACGCGACCGTTTCGCCGGCGACCTTCGGCGGCCTCCTCGGACTGCGCAACGGTCCGGGCGACCAGTCCGGTCGCGGAGAGGATCACCTGGCACGGGTCGTCGGTCACCTCGAGCGGTCCCGCCGGCGCGGAGGCGGCGAGCACCTCCTTGAGGTCACCGTCGATGAGGGTCGTGCGCCGCGCGGTGGCGAACTGCTTGACGACCGCCGCCAACTCGTCCGAGACGATCTTCTTGAGCACGTTCTGGTCGTCCAGGATCCGCGACAGCTCGGCGATCTCACCACGCAGCCGGCCCTGCTCGGCCTCCAGTTCGAGCCGGTCGAATTTGGTCAGCCGGCGCAGCGGCGTGTCGAGAATGTAGGTGGCCTGGATGTCGGACAACCCGAACTGTCGCATCAGGCCTTCCTTGGCGGCCGGCACGTTGTCACTACCGCGGATCAGCGCGACCACCTTGTCGATGTCGAGCAGCGCGATCAGGAGGCCATCCACCACATGCAGCCGCTCCTGACGCTTGCGGCGGCGGAACTCGCTGCGGCGGGTCACCACCTCGTAGCGATGCGCCAGGAACACCTCGAGGAGCGCCTTGAGTCCCAACGTCTGCGGCTGCCCGTCGAGCAGGACCAGGTTGTTGACGCCGAACGACTGCTCCAGTGGCGTGAGCCGGTACAGGTCCGCGAGCAGCGCCTGCGGGTTCACCCCGACCTTGCATTCGATGACCAGCCGGGTGCCGTTCTCCCGGTCGGTCAGGTCCTTGATGTCGGCGATGCCCTGCAGTCGCGCGGGCTGACGTGGCCCTTCTTGGGGCCGGCAGTGATCGGCTTGCCGCGCACCTCGTTGGTCATCGCCTCGATGACCTTCTCCGCGCCGACACCGTAGGGCAGTTCCGTCACGGTGATGGCCTGGCGCCCTCGGCTGCCCTCGAGCGGACCTATCTCGACCCGTGCGCGCATCCGGACCACGCCGCGGCCGGTCTCGTACGCCCTGCGCACCTCGTCCAGACCGAGGAGCAGACCCCCGGTGGGCAGATCCGGCCCAGGCACGAACTCCATCAGCTTGTCCAGGCTCGCCGTCGGGGTGCGTGATCAGCCATCGGGCCGCGGCGACGACCTCGCCGAGGTTGTGCGGGATCATGTTGGTCGCCATGCCGACCGCGATCCCGGAGGTACCGTTCACCAACAGGTTGGGGAAGGCCGCCGGCAGCACCGTCGGCTGCTCCAACGAGCCGTCGTAGTTAGGTCGGAAATCGACGGTACCTTCGCCGAGTTCCCCGACCAGCAGCATCGCCTCGCGCGACATCCGCGCCTCGGTGTACCGGGACGCGGCGGGGCCGTCGTCCGGGGAGCCGAAGTTTCCGTGTCCATCGATGAGCGGCACGTTCAGCGAGAAGCTCTGCGCCAGGCGAACCATCGCGTCGTAGATCGCGCTGTCACCATGCGGGTGGTACTTGCCCATCACGTCACCGACGACGCGGGCGGACTTCACATGCGCGCGATCCGGGCGATAGCCCTGTTCACTCATGGAGAACAAGATGCGCCGGTGTACGGGCTTGAGACCGTCCCGGGCGTCCGGTAGCGCACGGGAATGGATGACCGAGAATGCGTACTCCAGATAGGAGTCCTCGACCTCGGTGACCAACGGGTTGTCCAGGACCCGTGCCCCGGCCCGGTCGAAGGCGGAAAGGTCGACTTTGGACTGTGCGTCCCTGCTGCGTGCCATGCGTGCTCCTCGACGAACCGGTCAGGCATCGATCGTTGCTCGGTCGACCCGGCTGGCCGAGTCGATGAGCCAGTTCTTGCGCGGCTCGACCTTCTCACCCATCAGCAGGTCGAGCACCCTCTGTGCGGCTTCGGCGTCGCCGAGGGTGATGCGGCGGACCGCGCGGACCGCCGGGTTCATCGTGGTCTCCCACAGTTCGTCCGCGTCCATCTCGCCGAGTCCCTTGAACCGGGGGATCGGGGTGACCATCTGCTTGCCCGCCTTCTCCAGCTCGGGCACCACGCTCTGCATCTCGGCCTGGGTGTAGGTGTAGATGGTCTCGGGACTGCGGCCCTTGGTCACCACCTTGTGCAGCGGCGGCACCGCGGCGTAGAGACGCCCAGCCTCGATCAGCGGGCGCATGTACCTGGCGAACAGGGTGATCAGCAGCGTCCGGATGTGTGAACCGTCCACGTCCGCGTCCGCCATGATCAGTACCCGACCGTAGCGCAACGCTGTCCAGGTCGAACGTACGGCCCGATCCGGCCCCGAGGACCTGCACGATCGCCGAGCATTCCGCATTGTCGAGCACCTGCTGGAGGCTGGCCTTGTGGACGTTGAGGATCTTCCCGCGGATCGGCAGCAGCGCCTGGTACTCCGACGAGCGCGCCAGCCTGGCGGTACCCAGCGCGCTGTCTCCCTCCACAATGAACAACTCGCTGCGCTCGACTCCGGTCGACCGGCAGTCCACCAGCTTCGGCGGCATCGACGCGCCTTCGAGGGCGGTCTTTCGTCGCGCGGCGTCCTTCTGCTGCTTCTGGGTCAACCGCACCCGTGCGGCGTCCACGATCTTCTGCAGGACGGTCACCGCTTCGGACCGGGTCTTGCGATTCTCGAGCCACTCCTTGATGTGCTGCTCGAGGATCGCCTGAATCACTTTGGTGATACCGGCTGTGGACAGCTCGTCCTTGGTCTGCGAGGTGAACTGCGGCTCCGGGATCCGGACGTGGATGACCGCGGTCATGCCCTCCAGGATGTCGTCGAGGACGGGCAATTCCTCCTTGGGCTTGAGCAGGCCGCGACCGTTCCTGATCGCGTCGGTCAGCGACCGTACGAGGGCGCGCTCGAACCCTTTGCGGTGCGTGCCACCATGCACGTTGCGAATCGTGTTCGCGAAGCACTCGACGGTCCGCTCATATCCGGTACCCCATCGCAACGCCACCTCGACCTCGGCGCGACGCTCCACATTGGAGCGCATGACTCCGTTCTCGTCGGCGGCGTTCTCCTTGTACGTGCCCTCGCCCAGCACGAGCAGCGTCGCGCACACTGCCCGGTCCCCCGCCGGCGAGAGGAAGTCCACCATATCGGTGAGACCATTCGGAAAACGGAACGTCTCCGTAAGGCCACGTCCAGCGACGTCGCCGGACTCCTCGCCGGACTCCAGCCTTGCCGGGCGTCGCGTAACACATAGCCGACCCGGGGCACCAGGAACGCGGTGTTGCGCAGCTTCGTCCGCACAGCCTCCACATCCAGCGCCGCACCGGTCTCGAAGTAGTGCGCGTCATGCCAGTAGCGGATCGACGTGCCGGTCGACTCGCCCCGCTTCATCGTCGCCGATCATTCGCAGGCCGGACTGCTGGGTGAACCTCGCCGCCGGACCGGGGCCGTCGAACATCCCGGGAACGCCGTGCTGGAACGACATCTGGTGCACCTTGCCGTCGCGCTTCACGGTCACGTCGAAGCGGTGCGACAGGGCGTTCACCGCCGACGCGCCCACCCCGTGCAGTCCGCCGGAGGTCTTGTAGCCGGAGCCGCCGAACTTTCCGCCCGCATGCAGCCGGGTCAGCACCAGTTCGACACCCGATATGCCGGATTTCGCATGGATGTCGGTGGGGATTCCGCGGCCGTTGTCGTCGACCTGCACTGAGCCGTCGGCATGTAGCGTGACTTCCACGTGCGTCGCATGCCCGGCGACACCCTCGTCCGTGGCATTGTCCAGGATCTCGTTGACAAGGTGACCCACGCCACGACTGTCGGTAGATCCGATGTACATGCCGGGCCGCTTGCGGACGGCGTCCAGCCCCTCGAGATGGGTAAGGTCGTCGGCCCCGTACAGGGCCTCGGGCAATGCGGTCACCTGGCATACTCCCAGATCTCGACGGTGGATGCTGCTCGGTGCCTGCGGGGTGGCGACCCCCGCAAGACCGCACGAGCCTACCCCCGCGGGCCGGCGTCACCGGACGCAGGCTGGACTGACCACTGTGGTTGGTCTGCGTACGGCGCCCGGCAAGGCGTGCGAGTTTCACCGCCGATGATAGAGTCCACGGTCGATGCAATAGCCTGACAGGGAGGCGAACGGTGACGCTGAGGGCAACGGTATGCGCGGTTGTCGCACTGGGGGCTGTCACGTTGACGGCCGGCTGTGACAGCTCGCCGGATCCGCAACAGCCAGGACCGACGCCGGTGAATACGGCGAGCACTGATCGGCCGGCCTTCGACCCGCCACGCACATTCGACGCCACCTCCTCGGTGCCGTTGCCGGAGGCCGCTTCCCGCTCGAAGATCAACCTTGGTGGACAGCGAGTCGAGCCGCTGCCGGTGCTGCTCGACAAGACGCGCGCCTATGTCGCCTCCGTGGACATGCTGGAAATCGTGGATGTCGCCAGCGGGGCGGTCACCGCGACCGTGCGCCCCACCCACGAGCCGGCGCTCTCCCCGCAGGGCCAGAACCCGTTCGTAGGCAACAATCCGGCCCAGCCGCCCGTGCTCGTGGAACTCGCTGGACGGCGGCGCGTGGTCACCGCCTTCGCGGCCACGGCACCCGGTCAGGGCACGACCCCGCCGCGCCCGGTCGTTGAGGTCGTCACGATCGACGCGGACACCGGCGACTCGGCGCAGCGGTTCGAACTCGACCCCGGTACGATCAACCAGAACTCCGTGAGACCTCATCCGGTTGTCCTCGGGGCCCACGGCCCAGTGGTCGTCGTCCAGGTCGGCACCGACGCGCTCGCCGTGGATCTGAACAACCAACGCGAGCTCTGGCGCCGCAAGGAGTTCACCGCCGGCGCCGTCGCCGAGGATGTCGTCGTGGGTACCGACACCCGCACCCCGGTGGCCAGGGCCCTGGCAGTCGACGGTGGCACCGAACGGTGGCACGGCGATGCCGCCCGCACGATCACCATCAAGCCAGGTGGACCGACCGTGGTCACCGCGACGGGTACGACGGCGGCAGGCAAGCAGTTCTTCCGCCTCCTCGATGCCACCAGTGGTCGCGTGCTGGACGAGTCGCTGTCCTCCGGCAGCATCGGATACGCCATCGACTGCATCCACGACGGGGCCGATGTCACGGTCTGCCGCGATGCCGGCGCCGGCAAGGACTGGGCCGGTGCCTTCGACCGCAGCGGCAAGTGGCTGTGGCAACTGCCCGACGAGAAGGCCAACCGCGTTGCCCCGACCGTGACCGCGGCCTGGCACGGAGCCGTCTACGGCCGTACCGCGAACGGTCCCGTGGTACTCGATGCCCATACCGGCGCTGATCGCGAGACCGCACCTGGCGTGGCGCCATGGCTGGTCAACCAGTACGTTGCCGTGGCCAGCCCACCGGACGCCACTGGCGGGGTACGGCTGTACCGAGCCAAGTCCTGACCGTGCTCAGGTGGTGCGGTAGCGCAACAGCAACACCACGTCGCCCACCTTGGTGGGATCGAGTTGGCCGGATGTCACGGCCACGGTCCAGCCGGCCACCGGGGAACCGCTGAGAGGTACCGTCGCGCTGGCGAGGCCGCAACCGGCATCGGTGGCCCACGCGGGCGCGGCGGCTCCGTTCACGGACAGGCCGAGCCCGGCCGTAGCTACCGGCACGGCCGATGGTCCGCCGCCCGCGGCCTCCGACGCCGGCAGGAGGAAGAGTCTCGCCTCCACTGTCGTGAGTGGACTGGTTGCCAGGAAGTACGGGAAGTGCTGCGCGGTCACCGCGAATCCCGTACTCGTACCGGTGCCGGTCAGCTGATGCCACGCACTCGGAAAATCATGGCGCAGGCTGAACAGGCGGAACATCCCGGTGGTCGCGGCGTACTGGGTCAGCCGCGACACCAGGCCGTCCTCGACCGTCTGCCGCAACGCGCCATCCTCAAGGGCCGTGTAGCTCAGATGGATGACCACATCGGAGATGGTCTGGTAATCAAAGGACCGCAGCTTCTCCGGCAGTTCCAGCCGCCAGGCACTCACCGCACCCGCGCCCTCGAAAGGCAGGTACCGCTCGTCGCGGAAGTCGAGCTGGAACTGCCCGCCGTCGTTGAGGCCGGTGCTGGTGGCGATCGCGCTGAGAATGTTCGGCTGGACCGCGCGCAGGGTCAAGGGCGTGGCCGTTGTCTCGCGCACCGAACTCTGCGTCATGGTCAGTTTCGCGCCCACGTTGGTGTACTGCCCGGTCACCCCGGCGAGGGTGACCCGGACGGCCTTGACAATCCGGCGGTAGTGCCCCGGATAGGCGATGTCGAACAGGATCTCCGGCAGCTCGAACGTGGCGCTCCCGGTCTCCCGCAGCTCGACCAGGGACCTGGCCGCCACGAGGGACAGTGGAAAGGACTGGGTAACCTCGAGGGTTCTGCGGTTGCCAGTGAGATAGGCGTTCTCCAGCTGCTGCAACTGGGTCAGCAACCGCTCACCGCTGAGCAGGCCGGCGCGGTCGCCCTCCCAGTTGTCCGGCGCCACGAAAACTGTGGTGTCGTCGCGTTCGAAGCCGTACGCCCGTTGGGCGGCGTTGGCCAACCGGTAGGCGGCGTCGTAGGCCTGCCGGTGCAACGTGGTCAGCGTACGGGCGAGGTAGGTGTACAGGCCGACGTTGGTGAACTTGCCCTTGTAGAAGTCGTCCAGCTCCGCCGCCTGATCCGTGTTGAGGATGTGCAGGTCCAGCTCGCGTTGGGCGTTGTCGGCCCGCAGCGCGGCCGCCAGGCGTTGTTGCTCGATCTGGACCGTCTCCTGCTGGGCCTGGCCGAGCTGGTACTGCCACTCCTGGCGTCGCCGCTCGAACGTGGCCTCCAGACCGGCCGACTCCGCCACGGCTTTGGCGATGCCGGCCATGGACTGAGACCATTCGGCGAACGCATTGAAGCTGTGACCGAGTTCCTGGCCGCCGTACTTCATCGCGAACGGGCTACCCACCTGCGGGATCAGGTAGGTCAGGGCGGCGTGCAGATGCACCACACTCTCCCCGATCCGCAGGCCGGTGGCGGTGTGCTGGCTGATCTCCTCGGTGACCTCCCAGCCGTTGAGGCCCGCCTCCAGCAGTCCCTGGAAGTGGTTCACCCGGTTCTGCGCGAGGGTGGCGTTGGCAACAATCGACTGGAGCTGGTGTTGCGCCTCCTCGACCTGGCTCGTCTTGATCCGACGCACCGAACGCAGCACTGTCTGCTCATGCAGTGACCGCAGCAGGGTCAGCTCCTCGGTATCCTTGCGTTCCAGCGCGGCGAGCAGCGTTGCGCCGAAGGAGCTCGCCAGCGAGGCCGCCTGACGGGCCCGGTCGATGAGCGTGACGAACCGATACGGTGGCACCGGCGTATCCAGCAAGACCAGAGCAGCCTCGATGCTGAGCCCGGCCGCCCTCGCCCGTACGAGATCCATCGGGTCGATGGGCGGCGCGAACAGGGCGAGACTGCGCCGCACCCCGCTGATGTTCATACAATTGCGAATCTTGAACAGCCGGTCCGCAACCCGGTCCCAGTAGGCCATCAGTACGTCGTTGGGGGGCACGCAGAACACCAGCGAGCTGTGTGTCACCGACTGTGACGGGTAGGCGCCGGTGGCGGGTAGCGTCGACAAGACCGGGGGCAGTTCCAGGCGTTGCTTGACCAAGGTCTTCGAGGTCGAGTACGACAGCAGCCGCACTGGCCCGGTTTTCAACGTGGATACCCCATCCGAGGTTCCGCCGCCCGGATTTGGCGCGAGAGCTTGCGCGGCCAGTGTCTTCGCGGGGGCCGTGGCGGTGGTCATGGCGAACTTGCTCTCGTACACCCAGTTCTCCAGCTTGACCAGGAAGTCCGACGTGCCGTCCAGCCTCGGGCCGATGGCGGCGTAGGTCAGCTGCTGCGCGTCGACGGTCTCACACTCGCCCAGGCTCACCGGTCGAGGGCCCAGAATCTCGGCCGCCAGCATGTAGAGCATGGTGGCCTCGTTGATGGACTCCATGGTGTCCTGTGCGAACAGCGAGTCGCCCCAGTCCAGCAGGTTGTCGACGAACTGCATGACGATCGCCTTCTGGAACGCGACCGGACGCAGCCGGGCGATCGCGAACGGGTTGAACGGGTCCGCCGCGTAGGCGGCCAGCGCCGCGCGGTCCGTGAGCATCTGTTGCAGGGTGGGCACGGTCAGGCCGCGGAATCCCACGTAGCGCCAGTTCCGATCAGTCGGTGTGGCATCCGCGGCGGACGGTGCGGCCGTCGGATCGAAGATGTGCTGGTACCAACGCATCGCGTCGGCATAGCGCCCGGCCGCGTTCAGCTGCCGGGCGATCATCCACGGAACATGGAAGTACAGTTCCTGGAAGTAGCCGCCGAAGGCACCCTTGAGATCGATGTGGTTGGGGTCGTCCTGGGGGCCACCCAGTTCGGCCGGCGAGGTGATGGTGAACGGCAGCGCCCGTTCCTTGGCCAGGCGTTGGGTGTCCAGCCCGAGCAGCCGGTCCAGGCCGCCGGCCGCCTCGGTCTCGCCCAGCAGGTCGGCGACCGATGTGGACAGTCGGATCAGCCGTCGCGACGCCCGGACCGGCACGAACACCTTGGCCTCCGGCACCAGCAGTCGCGCCTTGAGTCCTACGCCACTGAGTGCTGTCGTGCTCAGCCCGGTCGTGCTCAGCCCCGTCGCGCTCAGCCCGGTCGTGCTCAGCTGTGGGCTGGACAGGGTGCGGGCGGCCGCGAAGGCCGGCCCGTCACTCAGCGCTGTCCTCGCCAGGCTCACGCTCGAGACGCTCGCCATCTTGGCCAGGTACCTGCCCCAGTCAGAAAACAGCGACGACTCCTCGTGCACCAGGAACTGCTGATCGCCCACCTGGAGCACGGACTCCGGAAATCCATTGTGGACCGCATGCATGATGAACGTACGGCCGGGATCGGTGCTGGTGCGGTTCTCGTAGGCGAAGGCGGTCGTGACCAGGGTGTGCGTGGTGGCCACGTTGAACGGCTGCTCCCGGGTGGTGTCGAAGGTCACCTCGGTCTGGTAGTTGCGGCGTTCGATGCCAAGCTGCGCCGAGTTGTTGTTGAAGTAGAGGCCCAGCGCGGTTTTCGTGCCGAGGTCCGGGATGCCGGCACCGGCGACCAGACGATTATGGAACAGGTCCAGCCGGCGGTCGAAGCGGTAAGGGCTCAGGAACGGATTGTGGTAGCGGTGAATGATGTTCTCACCGACCGTTCGCGGGTAGGTCTTGCGATAGGTCCGGGACAGCTCCATCTCGGCGACCCGCTCGTCCGGCGTGGCGTGCAGCTCCTTGAACACCTTGTCGGTGGCGGAAATTGTTTCCTGCCCCGACGGATAGAGCCAGTCGACCTTCTGCGGCGGTTTCCATTTCCCGTTCGGCTTCAGTACGGAGTACGCCAGGCGGACGCGGACCGTGAAATAGTCCGTCTGGGAGCTGCCGCCCGAGATGGTCGTGTGGTCCTTTGTGGTCGGCTCGACCCAGAACACGTGCAACCGTCCGAGATGCACGACCGCGGACACGTACGGCCCCTCGATCGGCAGGTCGATGCGTACCCACGGGGTCCAGGTGGTCGTGTCCCAGGTGCGGTAGAAGAAGACAGGTGGATCCTGCTGGGTGCGGCCGAAGAAGTAGTAGGTGCCACTTGCGCTGTCGTAGAACGTGCCAGCGATCTTCAGGTGGGACAGCGTCGACAGTTCGGTGAGGTAGCCGGCGTAGGCCTCGGCCGCGGTGTCGTCGGTGATCTGCTTCTGCAGGAGGTCGTCGGCGAGCATCTCGTACGCCGGTGTCTTGTCGTCGCGCAGGTCCGGATCCAGATAGGACTCGGGATACAGGAACACCTTGCGGTTGGCCTGCCACACCCGGAAGTTCTTCCGCCAGGACAGCTCCACCGCCGGGATCTGCCCCGGGTCGATCCGAACGGCGGGCACCGAGACGATGGCGGGGTCGGACTGCTCGACACCGGTCTGGCACCGCTGAAGGTACAGCTGGACGCTGTTGGTCGCCGCGACCACCCGTGAGGTGCGTCCGCAGCCGCTCATGTCGACGTCGAGCAGGAAGTAGTTGTAGAGGTCCTCGTGGTCGGTGAACCGCAACTCGGGGCGCCCGTCGATGAGGTACGAGCAGAGGGCGTCCCGCTTGAGGGCGTTGACGCGATCCTGGTACGGCTCCAGCGCGGTCTCGCGGGCCGCCTCGTCGGTGTACTTCGCGCCGACAGCGCCCAGCGCCACCTGAGCCGCCGCGCTCAGCGCGGCGAAGTCGGTGTCCTGGCCCAACTTGACCAGCGAGTAGGCGTTGACACCCAGCCGAGCGCAGGCTTCCAGGATCTCGCGGACCCGGTCCAGCGCGGCGATCGGCACCGGCGGCAGCGCCACCGCGGCCACCGCGGAGTCGACGAGGCTGCGCTCGGCGTGCAACAGGGCGGAGAGGTCCGCCGGGGGAAATGCTGTCGTCCCCGCGTAGGCGAGTAGTAACGACTGGGTCACCGACGCGGCGTCGGTTGCGGTGCCCGCGGTCGACGCCCCGACGGCGGCGGGAGCGGCCACGATCGTACGGGTGGCGAAAGCACGATACGACACGAGAGCGCGCAGGTCCCGCAAGCGCGGTGCGGTCCGGTCCGCGATACCGAACAGGTCCGGGTTGGCGGTCACAAACCGTACCGTGGCGTCGTCGGCCTGCAGCGTCCCGAACAGCAGAGCCACCCGCTCCAGGCGGCGCAACAGCTCCAGCAACGGCTGCAGCACGGACGGGTTGTCCGGCACGCCATCGGTGAAGGTGGCGGCCAGAGCGGTGCGGATCGGGGCCGAGCCGATGTCGAGACCGGTCCAGGTCAGCAGGTCGGTCAACCGGCCAGCGCCCGCGTTGAAGGCCGCGCCCACCTTGCTGCGAAGGGTCGGCACGAGGTCCGGTGCCGACGTCGCCGCCTGCACGGCCTGCACCATCGCCGCGGCGGTGGACACTGTATGGGTGTATCGGGCGGTGGCGCTCTCGACGCCGGTAGCGATCAGCTGCAGTTGCGGGATCTGCAGCGGCGAGGTGGCGAGCCAGCGGCCCAGCTCCACCAGCGTCTCGATCTGGTCCAATGTGGTCAACGGCAAAGACGAGGCAGCGAACGACAGCCGAAGAGCCGCGATCAGGTCCGGCACGGTGACCTTGAGCGCCCGGGCCGCCACGACGTGGCGGTACAACAAGGACAGCTTCGCCCGGTCCAGCGAGCATACGCCGGCCGTACTGAACGGCAGCTGTTCGCAGAGCAGGTCGAAGAGCAGGAGCAGGTCGGTCTCGCTGATGCCCAACGCGGTCAACAGCAGCGGTGTCTTCGGATCGATCATCGCCGGATTGGTGCCGAGACCCTGGTCGGCCGAGTAGTGGTAGTAGTTCACCACCTGGTTCAGTTCGCCGGTTGACGCGACCGCGACCCCGAAGAGGGCCGGCAGGTCGAAAATCTGCTCGTACAGCAGCCGGTCGCCGGCAGCCGGCGGCGGCAACGGGAAGCTGGTCGACACCGGCAGGTCGCCAATGATCGAACACAGCTGATCGGGGGTCAGGGCCCAGGCCTTCTGCACTGCGGCGAGACGGCCCAGCAGCCCGACGGAGGCCTCGTCCAGCGACGGGCCGATCAGCCCGGCCGTGCGGGCGGTGAGCAGCAGGAGATCAAGCTCCACAAGGGACCATGGCAGGCCCCGGCTCAGCCGCACCAGCCGGTGGATCCGGTCGGCCCGGTCGGCGGTGAGATTCTGCAACACCTCCTTGAAGTTCTGGAACTGGCCGGCCACCACAGTCTTGCCGACGGTGATGGCCGCGAGGTCCACGTCATGGCGGCTCGCCAGCACCGTGGTGAGCTGGTCCCGGCGCAGCCCCAGGCGACGGATGAACGCCTGCACGCCGAGATTGGTGAGACCGCCGCTGTCCGGCAGTGCCAGTCGTTGCAGCACTCCGCTCGGGTCCGCGGTCGTGACCACTGTGGCCTCGTCCGCCGACAGGCCGGCCCGGGCCCGGGCCACCTGATCGCCAGGCGAACGCAGCAACTCGTAGATGTCGGCCGGCGTCAGGTCGAAGAAACCGAGATACAGCCCCAGCTCCGCGTAGGGCAGGCTCCACGGAACCTGGCAGCTCGACGTGTTCGCCGCGCTCGCGATGACCGTGTACGGATCGGCGCCGAGCACCTGGCCGAGATAGGTCTCCAGCACCTCGTTCACGATCGTGAGGTACGGCACCAGTCGGTTGGTGTTCTCACAGGTCAGCGTGAGTTGCCACAGGTCCGGCCGGCGGGTCTTCAGATACAGCGGGTGGTTGGTGAGTCCGGGGGTGAGGAACACCGGCTTCGAGACGTGCGACTCGGTGAAGTGCATGAGATCCACGAAGTATGCCGCCGGGCTGAGCACCGACTGGCAGTCGCCGCAGTCACAGAAGTCCTGCGAGCCGAACAACTGGGACATGCCGTCCACTTTGAGCAGGTCGTTGATGAACGTCGGTGCGAAGTTGTAGAACGGCAAAGTATGCCAGGGTCCGGAGAAGATATCGCTGGCCGCGCCGAAGGCGTGGGACACGCCGGCGGTCACATCCTGGGCCCGGGCATAGGTGAGCTTGGCGAACCCGGCCTCCAGCCCGGACCGCGCGACGAACTGGCTTTCGGTGTTCGCCGTGATGGCAAGGGCTGAGTCGAATCCCTTGCTCGCGAGCAACGCACGGTCCGTTGTCGTGTCGGCCAACGCCAGCAGTCGCTGGTAGCTACGCAGCTCGGCGACGACGTGCGGTTGGGCCTGGGTGGGGATACGTCGCCAGTTGAGGTCATCGAGCTCGCCGGCTGCCAGCCGGATCGCCCGGACATCCAGAGCCGGATTGTCGGCCAGGAAGGTGGTCATGTGCTGGTCGTTGCCGGCGAGCTGGCCGGCGAGCGCCTGGGTCGGATAGGCGAACTCCAGATTCGCGACCAGGTTGGCGGCGTAGGTCTCGGTGGTCTCACCGGGCGGCAGCACGGTGGCTGTCTGCGTGATGAACTGGCTCCACCTGGTCGAATCCCAGGCGGCCAGGTTCATCGGCCCCTGTGCGGACAGCTTCTCCACCAGAGGAAGGTTGTGATCGGTCAGGTCACCCAGATCCAGGATCGCACGCAGCGCCGACGCCTGGCCGGCCGTGATCGTTTGGCGCTCCGTCAGGTCCTTGAGCGTCTGTTCGGCGGCGTCGAACAGGGCGGACCCGGCCACGGTCACCGCCGAGACCGCCGCGGCGGGTAGGCCGGCGACCCGGGCGAGGCCGGCGGCCGTGACGGCACGCACCTCGGAGGCGAGAATCGGGTTCGCGGCGACGGTCGTGGTGAGATGCAGGGCGTCGGACACCGTCGTGACGGGTTGTTGGGCGAGCTGGCGGCGCAGAGTGGCCGACTCCTCGGCCAGCGCCGGGTTGGCGCCAGCGGCCCGACGAAGGGCCGTGGTGGCCACCTCGGCCACAGTGGACGAAACCACCTGGCGCCAGCTCAGGTCGGCCGAGACCGTCGTGACGGCAAGCCGGAGCTGGGGGCTCATTGTCCCGAGGGCGGCCTCGACACTGCCGGCCAGGGCGCGATCGAGGCGGCTGTCGACGACGGGATTGTCCACCGTGCTGGTGACCGCCCACCGCAGGTCCGGCTCGGCCAGGGGTGCGGCCGCCGTGAACGTCGTCTCGCGTACCAAATGGGCGGCGTGGTGGATGAACTCCGCCAGGCGCGCCACCATCAGGTCCGCCGGGATGATGGCCTCGGCCACCGCGCGGGTCAGGTGCTGTGTCAGCTGCTCCACAGTCAACCCGGCCAGGGCGTCCCACTCCCCCGGCACGCCCAGCCTGATCAGCCCGTAGAAGCCCGGTGTCGCGTCGATCTGAGCGCTGTCCACGGCCACTCGCGGCGCACCGTCGCTGACCCGGTCGCCCGGGGGCAACGCCTCGCTGTTGAGGGCGACGGCGCGCAACAGCGCCAGCAACCGGTCGCTGGCGATATTGGTCTCGCCGACAAGGAAGGTGAGGTCGGACGGTTGGAGCTCACGCAGCCCGCCAGGAAGGGGCCGATCGAGTAACCGGCCGATCGGCGTGACCACGCGCTCGTACTCTGACGGCAGCCCGGCCAGGCCCTGGGCCAGTACGACGTCGATGACGGCGTGGCGCGGGGCGTTGAACAGCGTGGGCGACGCGACCAGCACCTGACGGTTGCCGTCCAGCACGCGAACGACCAGGTCGGCCGAGCCGAGCTCAGCCTGGCGCACCTGTTCACGTCGGTAGGAGATCTCGTAGCGACCGTCGCGATTGCTGCGGGTCTCGGTGTGGAACTCCGGCGCATACGGGCCCAGCGGTTCCTCACCCCGCAGGTCGCGGTCGACCGCCCGCACGATCTGCCCCTCGGCGGGGCCTCCGTCTGACCAGGTGATCCGACCGGATACCGAGTACTGATCATCGGTCGGCGCTGATGGAGGCGTTGCTGGTTCGGCCCGTTGCGGGTGCATCGTGCACTCCTCGTTGGTTGCGATGTGTTGCTATTTCTTGCGTTCTTTGTCCTGGCTTGCGGCGACCGTGCCTACGCCGATCACCACGGCGGCTGCCTTCGGTAGCTGGCTCGCTCCGGCTCGAGCGACGAACGGGATCACCTGTCCACCGGTTCCCAACGCACCCGGTCCGGTAGTGGCTGCTCCCGTCCCGACCGTGCCCAGGCCGACGGCCTCCAGCCCACCGACCACGACCCCCAGCGAGGCCAGCGCCTGCATCTCCACCATGAACGTGCCGACCATGATCTGCGTCCGCACCTCACCGTGGACCTGCGCCTCGGCGTTTGCCCGAAGGTTGGGTTGCATCAGGGACATCTTGTTCTGCATGGCCCGGGCCGGATCGGTGGCCCGCACAAACTGGGGTTGCGCCACCGTCGCCTGACCGGACTGTTGCTTGCGTTCCTCGTTCGGCCGGATCGTGGCGTTGTAGACGAGCAGCCCGTCGATCGGCACCCCGTTGTTGTCCTTGGCCACCTTGAAGGTCAGGATCAGGGTCTTGTTGTCCGGTAGAGGGATCTCGATCGGCGTGAAGACCGGCGGGATGGCCCTTTCCACCACGCCGAGCACGGTGCCGATGATGGGTGTCACCGGTCCGGTCGGCAGGGCCCTCAGATAGTCGCGGTAGTGGTCCACTTCGGACACGTAGTCCTGATAGGACTCAGGGTTGTCCGGCTTGAGCTCGTACAGGTGAGCCTTATCGCCGATCTTGACGACCAGATCGATGTGACCGGCATGGTCGGTGTTGAGGTTCTTCGACCCGCCGGCCACCGCGTGCTCCGGATAGGCCTCGATGCCGAGAAAGTTCAGCCTGGCCGCGAGCGTCGGCAAGATGATCGCGTGGGCAAGGCTCCCGCCCGTCGCGGTGTTCGGCGGCATGGTCGCTGAGCCGCCGCCGGGTGGCTTGCTCTGGTGTCCACTGGGGTCGGTCAGCCCGATCGGGTTGTTTCTCGAGTACGCGAACAGGTTTGGACCATCCACCGCACCGGCCGGGTCGGCGCTGGTCCAGCGGCCCAGCCAGGTGGCGTAGAAGCGGGCGCCGTGGTACGACAGGCCGGTTTCGTCGTCCTTCTCCCGGCCCAGGTAGCGGTAACGTTTCGTGCTCACCGTCGCCGCCGCGCGGGCCAGCCAGACCGCGGTGGAGCCGTAGGGGTGATACTCCTCGTACGAGATGATCGCGCCGGCCTCGTCCAGTTCGACCACGCAAGACCCGAGCCGGTCCTCGAGCTGGTACCGGATCGCCGCAGTGGCATCGAAACCGGGGTGGTCCACGTCCACGGTCACGGTTTCGACCAGTGCCACCCGATCGGCCCCGTCCGTGACATGGACGGTGCGGCGCTCGAACACCAGCACAGCATTGCGATAGCGCCGGAACACCTCGTACTGACCGAGGTACAACCGCTCTTCGACGAGGCCGCCGTCGCGCACCAGGACCTTGCGGACCCGCTGGCCGGTGGCGCCGTACGCATAGCGGGCCGTCCCGCCGCCGAGGAGATCAATGCTGGTCAGCCGGTCCGCATGGTCCCAGGCGAGCAGGCCCGGCAGGTGCGCCATGGCGATCATCCGCCCGTTGCCGTCGTGGCGGAACTGAGCCGGCCCGCCACCGGACGCAGTTGTGTGCCACAGCAACCGGTTCGACGCCGCACCGTAGGTGTAGCCACACGTCCACGTGCCAGCCGGGCCGGCGTTGTGCCGGACGCCGACCAGGTTGCCCGCCGGGTCGTAACTGTAGGTCTCCGTATAGGGGCGCAGGGCATCAGCCTCGTTGGGATGCGGCACTTGCCGACGTTGCGGTTCGGCCCGGTCCGGTTGTTGGTTGAGGCTGGCATGCTCGCGGCCGGTCGCCGAGACCAGGCGATAGACCGGGTCGTAGGCGTAACGCGCGCCCGGCGTCGCCACCGCACCGGCGAAGAACTGGGTGGGCTGTGCGCCGTCGACAACTTCGACCACGTTGCCGGCACTGTCGTAGGTGTAGCCCAGGTCCTGGATCGGCCCGCTTCCACCAGGACCGATGGTGCGGATCGCGCGTAGCCGCAACGACTGCGGATCGTAGCTGTGATCGGTGACGACTCCGTTGCCGTAGTTGACTCTCAGCCGTCGCCCGCGCGCGTCATGGTCCAGGCCGGACACGAAGGTGGTCGCGGTGGTCGCCGTGCCGAGCTTCGCCTGCAGGGTCTCGAGCAGGCCCGCCTCGCTGTAGCTGGGTTGGACTCTCGTGCCGTCGGGCAGCGTCGCCAGCGTCACCCGGCCGAGCGCGTCGTACTGCGCGGACGTCGTGAACACCTCACCGTCCAATGTGGCGGCGGTCAACGAGTCCAATGCGGACAGTGGCTGGCCGGCCAGGGCAGCCCAGTCCACCGGTGTGCCGGCGACGGCGGCCGTCAACGACAGCACCTGCCGGTCCCGGACCAACGGCTCCCGGTTGAAGTCGCGCTCTCGCACGGTGTCGGCGCCGGCGTCGTCATAGTGCCGGTAGATATCACCCAGCAGGTTGTGGGCGGCACCTTGTGGATGGTGTTCGCCGTAGACCGCGAGGTCCGCGAGCCGGGGTTGCCGGCCAGGCGCGGTGACCCAGATCTCGACCGGCCGCCGCAGCGGATCGTAGCCGTAGCGCACGACGTTGCCGGCCGCATCGGCGTGAGCGGGCGGCGTACCGCAGGCGTCGGCGGTCCGCAGCGGCGCACCGGCCGCATCCGGAAGAGTCAGCCGCACACCCGCGTCCGCGCTGACGATCCGCAGGGTACGACCCAGCAGGTCGACGATCTGGCTCGTGCAGGCGACGCCCCGGGCGTCGGTGACGGCGATGGTCTCACCGGTGATGTCCAGGGTCAGGACGGTCTCGAACTCGACGCCGCCGCCATTGTCGGTCCGGATGCGCACCGCGCGGCCCAGGGCGTCCATAATGGTGGTTGACGGAGTGGCAGCGTAGGTGGCCGAGGCGGTGGCGGCCCGCTGCTGTGTGGCTGGCACGCCGGCGCCCTGGCGTTCGGCGTACCAGGGGCTGTCCAGCACGGTGTCGCCGCCGTCCCAATCGAGGCGCAGCCAGGGGTGCAGTTGCGTGCGGGTCTCGGTGCCGTCAGCCAGCTCGGTACGTACGTGCCGGCCGAGCGGATCGTAGAAGAGCACCGGGGTGACGCCCTGCTTGACCAGCAGGTCGGCGTCCTCATAGGACGGACTCGCGCTGAAATAGGGCTCGTACTCGCGCACCGGAAGGCCCTTGTTGTTGTATACAGTCCGTCCGGTCGCCGCCCACCGTACGGCCGTGCCGGTGTCGACGAGAACGGGCTGCCCGGACATGTCGACATCCCAGGCCAGGCCGGGTTCGGCTTGCGTCTTGCGCATGGCCTCCCGGCCGAGCCCATCGGTGTACACCCGGGTGCGCTGCCAGGGTGACGCCGGGTCGCCGTGGCGCTCCCGGGCGTTGGCCTGCGCCCATACCGGGCCGGTGCCAAGCCGCCAGGCCTGCAGGTCGTAGGTGAACTCTATGCCCGGCAACGCATCCGGGTCGCCGATGCCCGAGTCGGGAGGGCCCGCGGACCAGGATGCGGTGACCAGCCCCACCGGGCTGAAGGCCACCCAACGCCGGCTGCCGTTCGGATCGGTGACGAGCCTCGGCAGCAACGTGCGGTAGTCATGCTCCACCGTGGTGACCAGCCGGTCGTACGGCGTGGTGGCGGATGCCACGGCGCGCACCGCCCGCAGGTGGTACGGGTCGTAGGACACCGTGGACGTGTTGCCGAACGGCGAGGTCATGGACACCGGTAGGTAGAACCAGGTCGGGTCGTGGCGCTGGATCCCGCTGGGCGCCCACCACCCGCCGTCCTCGCTGAGGTAGCCACCCTCGGCGGCCACCACGGCGGCAGCCGGATCGAGCGGGGTGCCGGCGAACGCGCTCGACAGTACGCCGGCGGTGAGCGCCAGCCGATAGGACTGCCACGTCAGGGCCCGGATACCGGGTTGGCCCAGCGGCAACGCCGTGCCGAGATCGTCCGACCAGTACCGGATCCGCCGGTGGGCCGTACACCGCCGGTGGACCGTACCGGGCGGTGGCGTCGTGGATCCGGCTTCGAAGGCGACGTCGAGCGCAGCGGCCAGCGGGCCGGCCAGTTCCTGCACCGTATACAGGCCGGCCACGGGCTCAGGCAGGCCGGTCACCTCGAACGCGCGCTCCTGCACAGGCGTGCCCAGCCGGTGTACGCCCGGACCGCTCTGGTGCGCGACGTCGGTGAGTTTCCAGGTCACGTGGGTCGCCTGCTGCTCCGGTACGGCGGGAATCCGCCGGCGGTATCCGATGCTCACCCGCGAACGGACCGACCCGTAACTGTCCACTTCCATGGTCAGCTCGTGTGAGATCCGGGGGTCGGCGCGATCCCGCTCGTAGTGGTAGGTGACCGACTCGCGCTCGTGCACGCGGAACACCCCTGGCTGGCGCCGGGTGACCCGGTGCCGGCGCATCGTGACCAGGTACGGATCGCCCTGGACCGCAGCACCGTCGTCGGCGTACACCTCGGTCCGCAGTTCCCGGCCGGCGAGCGCGCGTAACGCCAGGCGGTACTCTTCGCCGTCGACCGGGCCACCCGCGCCTGGACTGTCTATTTCGGACGGTCCTATCACGACGGCCTGCGGATCGCCCTGATAGGTGTCGCTCAGCGCCTGCTCGTACGATCCGGTGTGGAACCAACTGCGGGTGCGGGCGGTCGGGAGCTCGTCCGGCCCGGGATCGTGGTCTTCGGTATCCCATTCCTCGACCAGGCCGAACCCGCGAAACTGCCGCTCCACCCCGTCAAAGTACCCGTGCCGGTAGGCGTACCTGGCCGTGGACTGCGTTCCCGAGACCGCCTCGGTGGTGTGAATCCGGGAGACCACCTGGACCGGGAACGGCAGCCGGGTCGACCACGGCCGGCCTGCGGCTCGGTCGGCGAGATAGAACTCGGTCGACGACGCGTACTCCATTGTGGTCTCCGCGCCCTTGTTGGCACGCAATGAAGACAGCAGCCACGGCTTGACCCCGGCTCGCGGCGATCCGCGCACGGTGCCGGCGCACAGGTCGAGATAGCGGACTTCGCCGGGGGCGAGCGGCGTGGACCAGACCAGGCACGCGGTTGCGGTCCCGAACAGATCGGTGACCGTCGCCTGCGCGAGACCATCGACCTGTGGCAGCTGGGCGAGCAGCGTCGGGGTGCCGAACCCGTTTCCGGACAGGTTGCGCCAGTAGCGCACACCGTCGCCGCCCAGGTAGAGCAGGTCGTGGGGCCCGGTGCCGTCGAGATCGGCCAACCGCAGCCGCCGTGGTTCGAACAGGTCTTCGGTGTCGAAGACCGGAGCACCGCCCATCACCACCTTGGCACCGAACCTGCCGTGCCCGAGACTCGGCCAGTAGCAGACCTCACCGTTGCGCACTCGCACGATGTCGGCCAGGCCGTCGCCGGACATGTCGGCCAGCCACATCAGCCCCAACTGGTCGTACTCTCCCAGCTGCGGGGCCAACATCTCGTCGCCGGCCAGCGTCACGGTCCTGGCCGGCCCGTAGCCGTCATAGCCGAGGCACCGGTGCCAGACGAGTTCGTTGCCGCCACCGCGCAGCAGGTCCGCCAGCCCGTCACCGTCCAGGTCGACCTGCCGTACGCCCGGATCGTCGAGGTCGAGTACGGGCCGGCTGACGAACGGCCGGAATCGGGTCCAACCGCCCTCGTCACGGGCCGTCGAGCCGAACAGTTCAGGGCCGTAGTCGATCAGTGCCGTGCGGCCGTCGCCAGCAAGTCCGGCCAGGCGCAGTCGTGTCGATCCCACCACTGGCCTGCTGTCGACCGGGTTTGGCCGGTCCAGCCGGCCACCACCGAGGTTGCGCTGGAACCACCAGCCGTCCCCGGCCCGGCTCAGCGCGCCGGGAATGCCCTCACCGTCGAGATCGATCCAGTACGGCTCGCCAGCGGTCGACTCGGGCACCGGTGCTGCGGACACCAGGCGGACCTCGCTGTCGGGCGCCGCCTGGGTGTATCGCAGCTCCAACGGCGGAAGGGATTCGGTCGAGTAGCCGTTGCCATTCCACTGGTATCCGGTCCGGGTGATCGCGCTCAGCACGGTCAGGACCGGATCCTGCGTGTAGGCGAGGTCGGTCGACCGGACGAGCCTCGGGCTGGGGCCCGGGCCGAGTTCGTCGGGAAAGGAGTGCAAGACCAGGATCCTGCGACACAGCCGCCAGGTCCGCACCTCGAACCCGCTGGTGTAGCGGGAGAACGGATCGGCGCGCACTGGCCAGGTTCTCACCTCGTCGACGCCCAGATCGTGCTCGCCGTAGTCGAAGACCACCGACAGGGTGGCCGTGGCGGCATCCCCCGGGACGGTGTTGGCGTAACCGACCCGCTTGAGGTATCGACCTGCCGGTGCCGGGCCGGTCAACCGGTGGCGTTCCTCCGGCGCGGACAGGCTGACCCCCGCCGTGTCCTCCTGCTTGTAGTCGTAGCTCACCACGTTGCCGCGGTCGTCGTGGACGCGGCACAGCAACCATTCGAAAACCCGGCCCGCGTCGGCCGGGTCGGCAACCCGGGAAGCGGCGGTACGGCCATACTCGCTGACGACGTTGTCCCGCGACACGGACCGCCAGAACACTTCCCCGGTCGCGGCGGTGCAGCGTTCGATGCGCAGGTGGACCAGATCACCCGGCGCCGTGTCGGTGCGCGGAACGAACTGCTCCACCAGGTGAGGCGCGCCATCGATCATCTCGGTACCCAGGTCGGGCACCCATCCCCCGTCCGGCTCCTGGCGCAGGGCCGGCACGAGGTCGTCGACGCCGGTCAGTTCGTAGCCATCGGCATCCGAATACTGTGGCACACCCGTGCGCACGCGCCTGGACACCCGATTGACGGTCACCGAGAAGCCGATGCCGAACGGCGAGTTGCCCGCGCCGGAGTCGTACGACAGCACCAGCGGCGGCGTGGCACCCTCGCGGCCCGCGGTCAGCCCGAGTGGCACGGTCAGGGAGGCGGTGCCTCGGGCCAGGTTGACGGCGAAGGATTCATCCATACCCCGCACCGCGCCGCCGCCGGTCGGCAATGTCGGCGTGGGAAGAAACGGTTCCGTCGGGCTCGATTCCGGGTCGGACGCACGCACCGGGGAGACCGCGAACTGAGGGCGGCCCGTGGATGGCTCGCCGGTCGAGCCAGCGGTGCGCGAAGTCTCCAATAGAGCACCCTTCCTCAGACCAGCACCGGATCTCAGATCATTGCACCGGTGCCAGCTAGACCCGTCCATCAACTGTCGTAGTAAGGACGGTGCCAGCCGCTGTCTGATACGTACCGGCCTGAGAATCCCGCCATCCGGTACGGCCAACCCCTCTTGACACCTTCGACTTTGTGCGACACAGTCTCATGACATGACTGAGTCTCAACAAGTAGCTGTCTCACCGCAGATCACGGTCTCACCGCAGATCACGGTCTCACCGCAGGCTATGGACGACGTGTTGGCGCGCCATTTCGCGGCGGAGGCCGACCATGACATGGACGGCATCCTCGCGACGCTCACCAGCGACTGCGAGCACGACGTGGTCGGGTGGCCGACCGGTGTGTCGCACGGGCACAGCGAGCTGAAGGGCTTCTACGAGCGACTATTCGCAGACTTCCAGGAAGCGACGGTCACCACCCTGCGCCGGTACCACGGGCACAACATGCTCGTCGACGAGTCGCTCTACGTCGGCACCGCGATCGGGACACCCTTCGGCCTGGAAGGTCGCGGCCGCGAGGTCACGTTCCGGATCCTGCACGTCTGCGAGTTCAGCGAGGACGGGTTGATCAGCCGCGAGAACGTGTGGCTGGACGTCGCCGCGATCTTTGCGCAACTGGCCCCGTGAGTGCTGACCTCGAGTCCGGTCGGGCCAACCAGAAACGCCGTACCCGCCAGGCCCTGGTAGATGCAGCCAACCAGATCCTCGCCCGGGGCGGCACGCCCACAGTGGATCAGGTGGCCGAGGCGGCGATGGTGTCTCGCGCGACGGCGTACCGGTATTTCAGCTCGGCGGACGAGCTGATCGCCGACGCCCTGCTCGTGGGCGACCTGAAACCGGGCGAGGAGGTGCTGGCCGGCCTGTCCGGCGACCCCGTGCGGCGGCTGCTCGCCGTCGAGGCAGCGGTCAACGGCCTGCTGATGCGCGACGAACGCGCGTTGCACATGGTGGCGCGCGGCCTGATGGAGCAATGGCTGAACACCCCGCAGGATGAGACACCGCACCGGCCGGGACGGCGCCTTCCGCTCATCGACGCCGCCCTCGATGCGCTCGATGAGGACCTTCCGGCCGCGACGAAACGCCGGCTGCGCAACGCCGTCGCGCTCGTCATCGGCATGGAAGCGGTGATCTCGCTCCGTGATGTCTGCGGGCTCGACGAGGGCGAGGCCCGGGCGACAGCGCAATGGGCGGTGCGGGCACTCGTCGCGCATGCCCGGGCCCACGACACAGAGTGAACGCTGCCCGCTGGAAGGTAGGGCTGATGGATCGTCAGAACGGAACCGGGATGTTGGCTGCGCGGCGAGGAGTCGGGTGGCTCAGTACGATCGTGGCCATCCTGCTCGTGGTCGCGGTCGGGGGCTGCTCCGGCGACGAGCCCGGTCGGCAGAGCATGTCTCGCGACCCGGCCACAATGAGCGTCCAGGAGACCGCGGATGCTCTGTCGGCGCCGGACCCGAAGACCCGCCAACTGGGGGTCTGGTCGGTGTTGCGGCACCTCGGCGTGGGTGTATACAAGGTGGACGGTACCGAGGTCTTGCGCGGCGCGGCGCCGGGCGAGGACGGCGTGTTCGTCTTCGACACCCAGGTGGATGTCCTGGCGGACATGGCCACGACCGAGCGTGAGGTGCTGCTCGCGTTGGCGGCCAGAATCCAGCGGCTGGGCGTCGCCCGGTCACCGGCCCAGATCCTCGAGAGTTACCGGTCCGCGTACGCCGCCGCACCCAACGCCTGGCTTGTCCAATTGCTGACAGCGCGCGGCATGAACATCGCAGATGGCGCGGCGACCGGTCCACGGGTGGACGCGCTGGCCGAGTGGCTGCTGCTCCTGGACGGCTTCCTGGCCCCGCCCTCGTCGACGCCGGCACCGGCGGGCGCCGCGTTCATACTCGAGCACCGGGCCGCCCGCGACGGTGAGATCCAGACGTGGGGATTGGCCCACGAGGCAGCGGGCGGCGAACTCGGGCTCGCCGCGATGAAAGGGATCCTGCAGGCACAGCTCATGTGGCAAGGGGTACGGGTCACGGTAGAACCCGCCCTCGTCGCCCTCGATCAGGGTAGGGGTGGCCCGGGTACGAGCGTGAAGGTGGTGGCGAGAGTCGACGCCGCGGGCACCCAGGCGCTACTGCTCGGCACGTTCGGCCCGGATCCCCTTCTTCATCTTGTCACTCCCAACCCGGCCGGCATCGCGCTGGAATGGGATCGGACTCCCGACATCGTCGGACACACCACCATCCAGAGTGGACAAAACGACGGAACCGTGCATTGGAGCATCACGGATCCCGGCGGGCGGGCCGAGATGACACTTCAGGCCGTGCCGGACCCGGGTCGGCCGGAGGACCCGGCGCAACACGCGGCCGGGACACTGACCGTGGCACCGATCGACATCGTCGGACTCTTCCACGCGGTGTTCTCCGGCGTGGACGACGCGTTGGCAGGCTTTCTGGTCGAACAGCCCCGGCCACGGGGCACACTGCCCGTCACCGTCGCCTGGCACGAGAAGCGGGACTGCAAGGTGTTCTCCGACGGGGTGTGGACCGGCTCCGCGCCCGTCAAGGGCACGGTCTCGACCGGCGCGGGCACCAGCATGTCGGCAACCGGGGGGAGCATCGACTTCCAGATCGCCGTGTCGGGCGGCAAGGTGGTCGACGGCACGGTCACCCAGAACACCGACGTCGAAGGTCAGGTCGCGGGTACCCATGCGACCGGACACATCGTCGCGCGCGGGGTTGCCGGCGGCACCGGCGACGCGGTCACCATCACCTGGCAGACGGGCACGATCACCCTGGCCATCGACGGCCTGCCGTCTCAGCAGTTGCCGGTCTCCGCGGGAAACGGGTCGTTCGCCCCAACCTCGGGCGACTGCACCACGCTGACCGGCGACATTTTCGCGTACGACCGCACGGCCCAGAACACAAACCCCGGCATGACGAGCACCATCACCGGGGTCTTCACCGCACGCCGATCCTGAGCGGCCCCGTGCGCCACACCTCCCGACGAGCCTGGCAGCGAAACCTACCTCGCCGACAGGCTCGTCGGGAGGTCAAACACGGCGAACAAGCCGGGTGCCGCGAACACGTCTATCGCGGCGAGCAGGTTCTCCTGCGAGCGCAGCACGATCAGTACGAACGGGCGAAACGCGGTGTCGCCGGCAGCACGGACGTAGGCGGCAGCCGCTGGCTGGCGGTTCGCCGCCGTCGGCAGCATCCGCCAACGACCAGGGGTGTTCATGTCACGGCGCAAGGCCCGGCCCACCGCGGCCTTGCCGGTCCACTCGCCGACTCCGGGCTCGATGGTCAGACGGATGTCCTCGCGGAGAAGGTCGACCACGGCCTGCGGGTCGGCCCGTTCGTGCGCGGCGATGTATCGCGCCAGCAGCCGGCGCTGCGCGGGGTCCGCGACGCCTGCGGGCGCCCACTCCTGCCGACCGCCCTGCCACCGCTCGCGCAGCGTGGCCCGTGCCCGCTGCAGGGCGCTGTTGGCCGCGGGCACGCTCGTATCGAGCAGGGCCGCGGCCTCGCTCGCCGACCAGGACAGCACGTCGCGAAGGATCAGGACAGCCCGCTGACGGGGTGGCAGTAACTGGATCGCGGCGAGGAACGCAAGCGAGATCGTCTCGCGGCCAACTGCCACCGCGTCGGGGCCCGGGCGTTCGTCGAGCAGGTGGTCCGGGTACGGCTGCGCCGGCGGGGACGTGCGCCGCAGGGTATCCAGGCAGGCGTTGGTGGCGATGCGGTACAGCCAGGTCCGGGCGCTGGATCGCTCCTCGAACGCGTCCCTGGACCGCCAGGCCCGCAGGAACACCTCCTGCACGTGGTCTTCAGCCGCGTCGAACGAGCCGAGCATCCGGTAACAATGAACCTGCAGTTCACGGTGATACCGGCGGGTCAGGTCCTCGAACCTACTGGTGTCCACAGCAACGTTCATACCCCGTACCGACGAAGAAAGATGGTCGGATCATCGGTGATGTTGCGGCCGGAGTACGTCTACCCGGGTATGGGAACTGTTGAAGTGGACATTTCGATGTCGGTGGACGGCTTCGTCACCGGGCCTGACCTGGACAGATGGCCCGGATTGGGCAAGGGCGGTGAGGCGCTGCACGCGTGGCTGGAGCATGACGAGGGGCGGCGGCTGAGTGAGGCGACGTTCGCCGCGTCCGGCGCCGTCGTGACAAGCCGGTCGGTGTATGAGGCGACGAGCGGCTGGCAGGACGAAGACGGCTTCTACCGGATGCCGGTCTTCGTGGTGACGCACCGGCCGCACGACGTGGTGCGCAAGGGTGATACGACGTTCACGTTTGTCACCGGCGGGGTCGCCGACGCGATCGAAGCGGCATCGGCCGAGGCCGGCGACAAGCGAGTCCACGTGATGGGCGGCGCGTCGATCGTCCAGCAGGCGCTGCGTACCGGCCTGGTCGACCATCTGCGGCTGCACATCGCCCCGGTACTACTGGGAGCCGGAACCGTGCTGTTCAAGGGTGCCGGACCCGAACTGGAACGACTGGACACGGTGGACACCCCGCAGGCTACCCATGTGACGTACCGGGTCGGGCGGGTCAGAACTGGCTAAACCGCACCGCGGCCGGGCAGCCGGTAGTTTGGCAGGACAGCCGCAGTAGGAGGGACGGACATTGGGTGCGCCGGAGGGCGAGGTCGTCGTTCGTCTGCTGCTGGCGTTCGGGCTCAGTTACGTCCTGGGGTTCGAGCGCGAGTTGCGCGGCTCGCTGGCCGGGGACCGGACCTTCTCCCTGATCGGGGTTGGCGGTGCGGTCATCGGTATCCTCGCCTCACACGGCGCGCCGAACGCGCTCACTGGTGTGGTGACCGGGATCGGGTTCATCGGCGGCGGTCTGGTTTTCCGGCAGGCGACCAGACAGGGCGAGGCGTTGCGTGGGATCACGACCGCCGCCGCGATCTTCGCCGCGGCGGCGATCGGGGCAGCGGCCGGTGAAGGATTCCTCCTGACGGCCATCCTCGGCACCGCCCTCGTCCTGTTCATCCTGGAGATCCGTCACATACCGGTCCTACGGGTGTTCGACGCGCGACGATGGTCCTCCCGTTTCGCCGACGATGACCCCGCGCAGCCGACGGAAACCGACCCGGGATCCAGGAGCGCATAAGGCACAGCATGGTGCGGGCCGGGCTTCCCCAACGTGCAGGATTTGAGATCGCGGGCGACCCCAAACCCAACACGATCGCCCGGCCGTCAGGACAATCACCATTTGCTGTTCGCGTTGTGATGTGGTGGCGGGATGTCCTGGTCGGAGATGGCGGTCATGGTGTCGGATCCACCGTCCTGATCGGCGTTCGCATTCGCCGGATGCCAGTCGTGGTAACCCATTAGTGGGATACGCTCGGCGTGGGCACGTGAGTGTGCCGAGGTTCGTCCGGCCCTACCTGTCCATATGAGCGACAGCCACGCCGGTGCCCTTTTCGGCCCTGAAGCGGGGCTGGGCACCCGAGCCAAAGGAGCGTCCATGCGCGCGCTGCAATTCACCTCCTACGGGGGTCCTGAGGTGCTCAAGTGGGCAGATGCTCCTGATCCGCATGCTGGCCCAGGGCAGATCCGGATCGCTGTTCGCGGGGCCAGCGTGAACCCCCTCGACTGGAAGGTCCTTTCCGGGGCATTCTCCAACGACAAGCCGATGACTGGCACCGGCTACCTCGGATTCGACGCCGCTGGCGTGGTTGACGAGGTCGGCGAGGGAGTCACCGGTATCTCCGTGGGTGATGAGGTGTTCGGTTTCGGCCAGAACACACATGCCGAGTACGCCGTACTGGATTCCTGGACGGCCAAGCCATCGACGGTTGACTGGCCGGTGGCGGCGGCAGCCGGCGTGTCAAGCGAGGCATCCGAACGGGGACTTCGCCTCCTGCACGTCAAGACGGGCGACACACTCTTCGTCGACGGAGGCGCGGGCGGCGTGGGCGCGGTCGCCGTGCAGATGGCGGCCGACCGAGGCGCTCGGGTGATCGCCTCCGCGAGCGAGGCCAACCTTGACTACCTGCGTGACATCGGGGCGATCCCGGTGCGTTACGGCGAGGGAGTAGCCGACCGCGTCCGGGCCGCTGCCGACGGCGGGGTTGACGCTGTCTTCGACGTGGCTGGCAAGACCCCGATCGATGACCTGATCAGTATTGCGCCCGAGCCGTCCCAGGTGGTGAGCATCGCCAACTTCGGCGCTACCAAGGCCGGAGCCCGGACGACCGGCGGCAGTACGGACAGCCATCCGATGCAGGCTCTGACGCTGGCTTCCGACCTGCTCGCCCACAACAAGCTGGCGATCGAGGTGCAAACCTTTCCGTTCGGCCGCGCCGCCGACGCCTTCAAAATCAGCAAAGCTGGCCACGTCCGCGGCAAGCTCGTCCTGATCCCCTGACCGCTACCGTGTTTGTCGCCCTCCGCCGCGGCCCGCCGTCACACCCTGGACGCCCGGCGAACTGGAGCATGGGTGATTGCCGCATACGCCATGGTCGCGATGAAACTCCCCGCGAGCGCCACGATGACCACTGCCCACTGCGTGCCAAGGCTGTCTGGAAGGGCGGCGGCGATGCCAACGCCACTCATCGCGCCCACGGCTGGTCCTGCGCCCAACGCCCACCAGCGGTGCCGCGCCCCGTTGATGTGCGCGAGCCAAAGCGGCCGCAAGACCACGATGCCCAACACGACAGGAACTGTCAGCGCCACCGATGGGGTCAGGACCGTCATGGCCACCGTCACTATCGTGGCTGCAACAGACACCGTCCAGTCCATTGCCTCACGCATGCCGATGGGTGCATTTCCCATGCCTGGCCGGCGTCGCCACATCCGTTGTCGCCAGTCTTTGACAACGTCGTCGTTGTCTTCGCTGACCAGGCCAAGGTAGATAGCAACATGCCTGCCACGTGAAGGCGTGGCGGCCACGACCGCCGCATCGGGCCTGTCGGAGGGCATCTGCGAGGACGACACTCATCATCTTGACGGATCGCGGGCTGCGATGAAAGCCTCTCGCGGTCAACCTGGCCCACCCGCGGTGAGCCAGGTGCCCGACATGGCCGACATTCGTCCACAAGGGACCGTCTAACGTGGTGCGGCTACGGAGCGTCGGCGATCGCGCCACGCAGGAATTGCTCGAAGCGGTCCGGGGCCGAGAACATCGGGAAATGATCGGCTTCCGGCGCAACCAGCAGACTCGCCTGTGGCGCCTGGTTGGCGAGCCGGTTGGCCCACAGTTGGGTACCTTCAAAGTCCCGGCCACCGACGAGGATGGCGATAGGCGTGGCGATCTCGGCGAACCGGGTCTTGACCGGTGGGTCGAGCTCCACGCCGTGGTAATGCTCCATGAGCATGATGCGGTCGTTCGCGACCTGCCAGCCGATCAGCCGGCGCCGATCGGAGGGGTTGACCGCGGGAAACCACGCATCAACGTCCGCGGCTGCGGCGACGTGCGTGTCCTCAGTACGCAGGAGACTCTCCAGCCTGGCGAAGTGGTCCCGCATCTTCTGCCGAGCAACGGTCTCCTCCGTAGTGGGGTCGGGGAACTCGCCAAGAGAGGCGCCCACGACACAGACCTTGGCCACCCGGTCGGGATGCCGGTGCGCAAAGGCCAGCGCCTGGCGTCCGCCATTGGACGCGCCGACCAGCGTCGCGCGCGACACGCCGGCGGCATCCAGCACCGCCGCGATGTCGTCAAGCTCGCTGAACGGCTCATTGGACGGGGATGACAAGCCGGTGTCCCGGCAGTCCCATGTCGTGACCCGAGCGATGCCAGCAAGCCAGGCCACGGTCGTGTCCCACATGCGCAGATCGAAGATGCCCCCGTTGACCAGCAGGACATCCGGTCCATTTCCCTGCTGTTGGTAGTAGAGATATCCTCCTGGAACCTCTACGAACCCTTCTCTCACAGTCCTCATGTGGAGCAAGCATGCGACACGACTGTTGTTGAACCAAATCGGCCCTTGTGGATTGAATCCACGGGTAACGCGAAAAGTCCGCGCATCGGCGGCGCTTGTCGTGCCAGGATGCTCGGCATGTCTGGTCGCGCGTTAAGCTTCGGAGTGATAGCGGAAGCGTACGAGCGATTCCGGCCGGGCTATCCGGTAGAGCTCGTTGACCTGGTGATGACGTACGCGGGTGCCCCGGTTCGGACTGCCCTTGAGATTGGCGCTGGGACAGGCAAAGCAACCCGTCTGTTCGCTCAACGGGGGGTCAGCCTCACCGCGACCGATCCTGACGCAGCCATGCTCGCCGAGCTGCGTAAGCACGTGCCAGCAGAGGTCAAGGCCGTGCAAGCCGCGTTCGAGGACTTGCGACCGGGCGAGACCTACGGGCTGGTTTACGCGGCAGCGGCGCTGCATTGGACGCACCCGGAAGGTCGGTGGTCGCGCGTAGCAGCGCTGCTCGAGCCGGGAGGTGTGTTTGCCTCGTTCGGTGGACCAGTCCAGCTGGTTGACCCGGCTGTGGAGGCAGCTGTGCGCGCGGCCCGGGCACCGTTCCTGGACAGCGACGAGATTCCGTCCCCAGATGCAACGCCCCCGGGGCATGCCATGCAATGGCCGGGTACGGAGCTCCAACGCTCTGGATCGTTCGCCGATGTTCAGCAGTCCGTGATCGAGCGGCGCTTGACGATGAGTGCCAGCGACTATGTTGGCCATCTCTCGACCGTCTCGGCCTATCTCGAATTGCCGCCCTCGGAGCAAGAGCAGGTATACAGCCGGATCGGGCAAGTCCTACCTGAGATGGTGGAGATTGCCGCCGACATCACCATCCATCTGGCGCGCAAACGCCGCGAGCGGCCGCCCGGTGCGGGCTCATGACGTTGGAGGCGAACACCGTGCGGGAAGCGTGACCTGCCCCGGCTGGTGGCTGAACGTACTCATGGTGAACCACTCATCGAGCTCTGGGTCGAAGAGGTTCTGGAAGCCGAACTGCAGCACCTGCCACCACTGGCTCGGATCTGCCTGGTCGACGTAGACATCACCCAGCGCGATGGGGAACCGGAAGAACTCACCCGGCACGGTGAAGCCCCCAACGACACCAACCCGCCAATGATCGACGTGGCGATCCTTGTCCTCTTGCAGAATCTCCGGTCCGACGAAGCGCGCGGTCTTCAGCTTGTCGTTGAGCAGCTGGCGATTGAAGAACCCCGGGATCTTGTCGCAAGGGCGCGGAGGATCCAGCGGGATGTTCGGCCACTTGTACGTCAGCGTGTAGAGCGTGTTGTGGTAAATGAGATTGGTGAACCAGATCGGATAATCCTCGCCGCCGGCGATCATCTGACTGTCGCCGTCCCTTCCTTGCCAGGTAAAGGGAACATCTATCCCGAGGTCCCGAACGATGTATCGACCCTTCCCCTGGAAATCTGCCGGGAGCAGGGGAGGGCGAGGCTCTTTCCAGCTGAACCGGTCGGCGTGCGCCGTGCCGTCAGCCGGAGTCACACGCAGAAGCGGTGGGGCAGCGGCCCAGCCCGGTGCGATCGCGGCGATGGCGACCAACCCGCAGGCAGCCGCCGAGACCAATGCCCGGAATGCTCGGGTCGATGCCATGTCCCCTCCGTGGTAGTGAACGGCTCGAATGGAACCTGCCGCTCGGATGCTCCGGCGAATCGTAAAACAGGCAAACTAGCCCAATGACCCCATTGCGCCAAGTCCCACCGGCAGGGTTGTTTCGTGGTTGCGTAGCTGCGACCGGGATAGACACGCAACAAGACCGCCGGATGGTTCCATCGCCGCGAGCATTCAGCCATGGACTCGCATCACTTTGTCGCCCGCTGCCCTAGGCTGGTCGCCATGAAAGCTCGGCAGCGCACCCTGGACAACCTGACGACCGGGCGCGGCGGCGGATTCGTACGGTGGGTCGAACTCGACCCGGACACCCCGTCGACCGGATACCCGTACGGGCTCGCCGTGGTGACCGCCCTGCGTGAGGCGCGTCGATGGCATCTGGACCCGGCGGTGACGTTCCTGACCGGTGACAACGGCACGGGCAAGTCGACACTGGTCGAGGCGATCGCGGTGGCGGCCGGGTTCAACCCGGAGGGCGGCTCGACCAATTTCCGCTTCAGCACCCGGGCCACCGAGTCCCCATTGGGCGAATATCTCCAACTGGCGCGCAGTACGCAGAAGCCCCGCACCGGGTTCTTCCTGCGGGCCGAGTCGTTCTACAACGTGGCCACCGAGATCGAGAAGCTGGACTGGGTCGACGAAGGACTGATCGAGTCCTCGTACGGTGGTCGCTCACCCCACGCGCGCTCGCATGGCGAGTCGTTTCTCGCCCTGGCGGTGCACCGCTTCGGGCCACAGGGGCTGTACCTGCTCGACGAGCCGGAGTCGGCGTTGTCGGTGCACGGATGCCTGGCCCTGCTGCGCCGGATGGCCGACCTGGTCGCGGCTGGCAGCCAGTTCCTCATCGCGACTCATTCGCCGATCCTGCTGGCCTATCCCGGTGCCGCGATCTGGCAGCTGGGCGGTGAGGATGTCCTGCGGGAGATCGAGTACGACGACGCCGAGCCGGTCCGGCTGCACCGCGACTTCCTCGCCGACCCCGACCGCTTCCTGCGCCCCCTCCTCCAGAACTAGGCACACGTACGCCCCATCATCGTGGCGTAGACGGTGACGCCAGCCACGTGACGGATCACCTCGCTCAGCGACCACGTCTCATCGTCCGGTCGGCCGTCGTACGTGGCATCATCCACGCCGGACAGTCGCGCCTGGTAGCAGGCGGCGAGGCGGTGCAGACGGCTGGCCGCCTCCGCGAGGTCGACCTCGGTGAACCGGGCGAAGTCCGCGTCGGTGGTGATGCGGCGGCCATGCCACTCGTCGGGAATCGTGGGTAGGCCGGCCAACCGGCACTCGAGTTCGGCCAGGTGGTCGATGAGGTGGTCGGTGACCCTGCGCAACGCCTTGTGCGGCGTCCAGACATTGCCACCACTGTGGACCGGGCGGCCGTCCCAGGCCAGCCAGGTTTCGGCGATGTCGAGGACTTCGGCGACGGCCGCCGCAATCAGTGTCGAGTCCGCCGCGGCGGTGTGTTCATGCATGGCGTTGAACCTAGGGCCGCTGTCCTTCGGCCTCCGCCGAAACGTCGATCATTATCGCCGCCGGATATGCCGCTCGTGCTGCCCGGCCGAGCGGGACGGTTGGGACAGGAGTTCACCAGCCTTCCTATCGGGGCGGATTTTGCACACATTACGTAGCGTTGCATGGGCACCAACACGTCTGTGCCAGCTCAGTCGATTGCCGCCCTTTGACCTAGATTGCCTGGATAGCATCTGGCCGAACGGCTGATAGAGCAGTCCGGGCGAACAACGGGGGTTTTCATGTCAAGGATCAGGAAGGCCGCGAAACTGGGACGGTCCGGACTGTTGCTCGGTATCGCCACGGCGGCGACCACAACTGTCTTCGGAGCCCAGGCGGTCAGCGCCGCCGTCTCCTACGGCGACGACCACCAGTGTGACTACAAGCAATCGTCGTACTCCGATTGGTACAACCAGGAAGAAAGCGACAGCCAAGACTGGTCGGCCGCGGACTCGGACGAGGGCCAGATGGCGCAGGAGGAAGCCGACGACCAGGAGGGCGCGACGGCCGACGACTCCGAGGCCGCTGACGACTCCGAGGCCGCCGACGACAGCCTGGTCTGGCCGGGTGTCGCCGCCGCGGAAGAGAACAACTGGACGCAGGAGGACACCGACGCGATCAAGGCGTGGAAGGCCGAACACCCCGAGGCAGTCGACGCATGGCAGGCCGCGCACCCCGACGGCGAAGACTACTCGAAGACTGACGAGTACACGGACTCCAAGGCTGATGAGCAGGCCACCGAGCAGGAGGACGCACAGGCCGACGACCAGGAGGGCGCGAACGCCGACGACTCCGAGGCCGCCGACGACAGCCTGATCTGGCCGGGTGTCGCCGCCGCCGAAGAGAACAACTGGACGCAGGAGGACACCGACGCGATCGAGGCGTGGAAGGCCGAGAACCCCGAGGCCGTCGAGGCCTGGCAGGCCGAGCACGCCGACAGCGGCGACAACTCCGAATAGGACTGTCGCAGGCGCATAGCATCACCGGAGTCCGGGTGGACCGTTTGCGCGGTCCACCCGGACTGTCTGACCGTCAGCAGCAGCGCACGTGCGGTCTGGTCTTGAGTCGCTCGAACTCGCGCCGGGTCAACAGCAATCCGGCCGGATCGTGTTGCCGCTGGTGCGCGACATAGTGGTCGTACCCGGTCTCACCGACCAGTTCGCGGACGTACCAGAGTAATCGCGACAGCAACCGACGTACTGTCCTCATCTCTCGCCGTGCCGGGCCGAGCCGTCGTAACCGGCGGCCACGGCCCCGACCTGCGCGAGCTGCCGGCGCTCGTCGGCCGTGGCGAACAGGTCCGCCGGTGCGATGATCGTCGACTGGAGGAACGGCACCTCCGTCGTCGGCAACTCGCCGCCGCGGATGATCGCCCGCAGGCACATCCTGGCCCCATCCACGATCACGATGATGATGAGCACCGCGAAGAAGACACACAGCACGCCCTGTACGGTCGTGTTTGTGACGACCTGTTGCATCTGGTCGAGATTCTTCGCCGGGGCAAGCACCTTTCCTTGCGCCAGAGCGTCGGCGAACCGTTCGCGCTGGGCGAAGAAGCCCATCTTCGGATCAGCGGAGAAGATCTTCTGATAGCTGGCGGTCAGGGTCACCGCCGCGTCCCAGGCCAGCGGGATGGCGGTGACCCAGGCCCATCTGAGCCGGCCACTCTTGACCAGGATGACGGTGACGACGGTCAGCGCCACCGCGGCCAGCAATTGGTTCGCGATGCCAAACAGTGGGAAGAGCTGGTTGATACCGCCGAGCGGGTTGGTGACGCCGGTGTAGAGGAAGTAGCCCCAGGCTCCGACCACGGCCGTACTGGTCAGCCACACGCCGGGCAGCCAGCTGACTCGGCCGATCGGCTTCCAGATGTTGCCCAGGGTGTCCTGGAGCATGAACCGCCCGACCCGGGTTCCCGCGTCGACGGTGGTCAGAATGAACAGCGCCTCGAACATGATCGCGAAGTGGTACCAGAACGCCTTCAGCCCCTCACCGCCGAGGAAGCCGGAGAAGATCTCGGAGATTCCGACGGCGAGGGTGGGTGCACCGCCGGTACGTGCCACCAGCGTGGGTTCGCCCACGGCGGTCGCGGCCGCCTGCAGGGCCTCGGGCGTGATGACGAAGCCGAGGTTGCTCACCGCCGTGGCGGCTGACTGGAAGGTCGCCCCCACGACGCCGGCGGGAGCGTTCATGGCGTAGTACAGCCCCGGATCGAGCAGGGACGCGGCGATGATGGCCATCAGAGCGACGAACGACTCCATCAGCATGGCGCCGTAGCCGACGAGCCGGACCTGCGACTCTTTCTGGATCATCTTGGGTGTGGTGCCGGAGGAAATGAGCGCGTGGAACCCGGACAGCGCGCCACAGGCGATCGTGATGAACACGAACGGGAACAGCGAGCCAGCGAAGACCGGACCCGCGCCGTTCCAGGCGAACTTGGTGATCGCCTCGTTCTGCAGCATCGGAGTCGCCACCACCACGCCGATCGCGAGCAGCCCGATCGTGCCGATCTTCATGAATGTGGATAGATAGTCTCGTGGGGCCAGCAGCATCCACACGGGCAGCACGGACGCGACGAGGCCGTACCCGACCAGGCAGAACACCAGCGTCTCGGGCTTGAGGGTGAACGCATCGGCCCAGCTCGAGTTCTGTACCCAGCCTCCCGCGACGATGGCGAACACCAGCATGGCGACACCGATGATGCTGGACTCCACCACCCGTCCTGGCCGCAGTATCCGTAGATAGAAGCCCATGAAGAGGGCGATGGGAATGGTCATGGCGATGGAGAAGGTGCCCCACGGCGACTTCGCCAGGGCATTGACCACGACGAGCGCGAGTACGCCGAGCAGGATAATCATGATCGAGAAGACCGCGACCAGGGCCGCGGCACCGCCGAACGGGCCCGATCTCGTCGCGGGCCATCTGGCCGAGGCTCTTCCCGTTGCGGCGCATCGACAGGAACATCACCACCATGTCCTGCACGGCACCGGCGAACACCACTCCGACGATGATCCAGATCGTGCCCGGCAGGTAGCCCATCTGCGCCGCCAGGACCGGGCCGACCAGCGGTCCGGCACCTGCGATCGCGGCGAAATGATGGCCCAGCAGCACCCGACGGTCGGTGACGTGGTAGTCGATGCCGTTCTCCAGCCGCTCGGCGGGGGTGGCCCGCCGGTCGTCGACCTTCAGCACCCGTCGGGCGATGAACCGTGCGTAGAAACGGTAGGCGATCGCGTACGAGCACAGCGCCGCGACCACCAGCCAGATAGCGGAGATGCGCTCACCACGAGCCAGGGCAATGATCCCCCAGGCAATCGCCGCGACGACTGAGATGATCGACCAGATCACGATGGACCGCAGGCCCGGGCGCACCCGGGTCGTTGGGGTGAGGGTACTCATTCGTTTCTCCAAGTGGGGGGCGTCCGCCCGGATGGGTCCTGCGATGCCCGAACGGCACTGTCCGCACGGCGCATCAGCCGATAGCTCGTCGCCATCAGCGCCGCGGTGAGGACAACCCAGGCGAACTGGAACCAATAGAAGAAAGGGAGCCCTACCAGCCGCGGCTCTGTCCGCGCATACAGCGGAACCCAGAGAATGGCCACGAACGGTAGCGCCAGGCCGGTGTATGCGGTGACCCTGATTGCCTTCCCAGATCTCGCCATCCCGGCCTCCCTGCAGTCGTCGACGATGCGTACGTGTGTTGCGCATCTGTACCGCACGGTTTACCAACCGATTGCCTCTTGTTTCGGGTAAACCGATGCGCAAGGGTTCGCAACACACAGCAGACACGAGAGGCGTCCATGGTCGACCCCGTCAGCACCGCCACGTTCACGTTCGTCGTGACCGGCACGTCGCTCCTCGCGATAGCGGCGCGGCGGTTCCGTGTGCGCGACGAACTTCCGACCCTTGAGGGCTGGGCTCTGGGAGGGCGGCAGTTCGGGGCCGTGCTCACCTGGTTCCTGCTCGGCGGGACGATCTACACGGCCTACACGTTCGCCGCGGTGCCAGGCCTGGTGTACGGGATAGGGGCGCTGGGATTCTTCGCGCTGGCATACACGGTGATCGTCTGTCCGTTGGCGTTCGTCCTGCTGCCGAAGTTGAGGCGGGTCGCCCAGGACAACGGCTATGTCACGGTGGCCGACTACGTGCGGGCGCGCTACGACTCGCCGCTGCTTGCGCTCGCGGTCGCGCTGACCGGGATTCTCGCGACGATGCCATACATCGCTCTGCAGTTGCTCGGCATCCGCGCGGTTCTGGTCGCCGGCGGTCTCTACCCCACCGACGGGCTCGCGGGCGACATCGCCCTGATCGCGGTGTTCGCGGTGCTGGCCGTCGCCACCTACCGCAGCGGGCTGCGCGCGCCGACCATCATCGCGCTGGCCAAGGGCATCCTGGTTTTCGTCAGCGTCGTGGGCGTGGTCGTGGTGGTGCTGGCCCAACTCGGCGGCCCGGACTCGGTGTTCCGGGCGGCGGAGAGCGTGATGACGCAGCGTGGTACGCCGGATGCCTCGTTGACCCTTGACCCCTCGCTCTACACCGCCTATGCCACGCTGGCCCTGGGCTCGGCGATGGCATTGTTGATGTACCCACACGTGCTCACCGCGTCCTTCGCCGCGTCCAGCGACGATCGCATCCGCAAAGCCATCATCGGGCTGCCGGCGTGGACCGCGGTGCTGGGCCTTTTCGCACTGCTCGGCGTCGCGGCGCTCGCCGCGGGCATTGCCGCCGCGCCGGGCAACGCCGAGGCGGCCGTTCCGCTGCTGGTGCAGGAGCTGACCTCACCGGCCGTCACGGGACTGGTGTTCGGTGCACTCGCGGTGGGTGCGCTGGTGCCGGCGGCGGTGATGTCCGTCGGCGCGGCCACATTGTTTGTTCGCAATGTCTATGTGGAGTATGTCAATCCCACTGCGACGCCGAAGCATCAGACGCAGGTTGCCCGCGCCGTGTCGCTGGTCGCGAAATTCGGTGCGCTCGCCTTCATTTTCGGCCTGCCGGACCAGGACGCCATCAACCTCCAGTTGCTCGGCGGAGTCTGGATCCTGCAGACCTTCCCCACCGTGGCCTTCGGGCTACTCACCCGCTGGTTGCATCGCGTCGCCCTTCTCGTCGGGTGGCTCGTCGGAATGGTGGTCGGCACTGTCCTGGTCGCCTCCGGTGGGTTCGCCGCCGTCGTCTCGCTGGCGGGTGTGAGCGTGTATGTCGCCGTCGCCGCGTTGCTGCTCAATGTCGCGGTCGCCGCAGTCCTGACGCCGGTGCTCGACCGGTGCGGCGTCACCCGCGAAATCAACCTGGGCGGTTCCGCCAGTCGGCCGGTGGTCGCATGAAACAGCAGGTCTCCTCCCGTCCGCTCCCGCCGGCTCCCGATGGTGCGACGGCGGGGCTCGATGATGTGAACCTGTCCGATCTGGAGCGTGAGGCCGCGCTTGCGCGACTTTTCGACGCCCACCACACCCCGCTGCTGCGGCTCGCGGTGCTGCTCGGGGCGGAGGGTGAGGCCGAGGACATTGTCTCGGAGGCATTCTACGAGCTCTACCGGCGGTGGAACCGGTTGCGCAGCCAGGACGCCGCGCTGAGTTACCTGCGCGCGGTCGTGTGCAACCTCGTCCGGATGCGGATACGCCGGCTGCAGGTGGCGCGTAAGCATGCGGATCAGGTCATCGAGTCAGTCGGGTCGGCCGAGGCGCAGGTGCTGCTGCGTGAGGATCAGCGGGTACTGGTGGAGGCAATCAAGCGCCTGCCGGCAAGGCAGCGCGAGGCACTGGTGCTGCGCTACTGGCTCGATCTGCGAGAATCGGAGATTGCCACAGCGATGGGCATTTCGGCGGGCGCGGTCAAGTCGCACACGTCGCGAGGGATGACCGCGCTTGCACGTTACATGGAGGCACGGGATGAGTGACGCTCGACCCGGTACGGGATCCGGGCCTGGCTCCGGACGGGTTGCGGGTGTGGCCGTTGACCAGCTTCGCGATGTCTTCGACGCCCTCACCACCTCGGTGCACGCAACGCCGAACCGGTATCCGGCCGCCCTGACGGAGTGGCGACGGCGGGAGCGCCGCCGCCGTCTCATAGTGGCGATTCTCGCGATGCTGGTATTCGCGGTCGCCGACATCATCGGCCTGTGGGCACTCAGCAACGCGAATGTCGGCACGCACATCATCTTCAACGACCAACCGGGCGTCACTGTGGCGCCGAGGGGTGGCATCGGCCCACCGCCATAGCCGGCATCTGCTCTTTCAGCCTATGGTGATCGCACCCGCGGTGAACCCTGTGACGAACCGCTTGAGCAGCAGGTTGAATACCACCGCGACGGGCAAGGCGACCAGCACGACGGCGCCCTGCAGGGTCTGCCAGTAGAAGAGCCCGCCGCTGATCAGCTCGGTGGGGATTCCGGTCGACAATGGTTTCGCACCACTCGGAGAGACGAACGCGATTGCATACATGTATTCGCTTGCGCAGAGCACGAAGCTGAGCACGACAACCGCGGCGAGGCCAGGAACAGCCAGCGGCAATGCGACGCGACGGAAGGCGGTCAGCCGCGTGCAGCCGTCGACCAACGCCTGCTCCTCGACCTGTACGGGTATCGCGCTGAAGAAGCCCATCAGCAGCCAGACCGACACCGGGATCGTGATTGTCGGGTAGATCAGCACCAGCGCCCATGGTGAGTCCTGCAGGCCAAGGCTGGCGACGAGCCTGGAGAGCGGAAGGAACAGCACGCTCGGCGGTACGAGATAGCACAGAAAGATCCCCATGCCGAGGCGGGTGGCCCAGCGCCGGCGCACGCGGGCCAGCGCATAACCGGCCGGCGTGGCGAGCAGCAGCGTGACCACGACCACGGCGGTGCCGATCCACAGCGTATTCCAGGCGAACGTCGGGAACGCTGTATGCCGCAGCAGGTAGGCAAGGTGGTCCACAGTGGGAGGAGCGTTGAACCACAACGGGCTGTGCGTCGGGTCGTAGAGGTCCCGATTGAGCTTTACGGAGGTGATCATGCTCCACAGGAAGGGCCCGGCACCCAACAGCGCGAACATGTATGCCGCCGCGTGCACCCCGAGGTTGCGCCACCGGTGCCGGCGCACCGCCGTGCTCTGGACGGTCATCGCCGCGCCGCCATCCGTCGTACCAGACCAAGGATCGCAAGCGTTGCGGCAAGCAACACCGGTAACAGGAACAAGGCGACGGCGGCTCCCTGGCCGACGTCGCCGCCATCGATACCCTTCCGGAACGCCCACGTGGCAAGTACCTCCGTGGCGTGGGTCGGGCCGCCGTTGGTCAGGATTCGTACCACCGCCATGTCGCTGAAGGTGAACACGGCGCAGAACAGCGCCGCGACCGCGATGATCGGCGCGGTCAGGGGCAGGGTCATGTAGCGCGTCCGCCGCCAGCCACTGGCACCGTCGATGCGCGCGGCTTCGAGGAGGCTCGGTGGAATCGCCACGAGACCCGCCATGATGATGACAGCGGTGAGCGGGGTGAGCCGCCATGCCTGCACGGCCACGACCGAGACCACTGCCATGCCTGGCCGGCCGAGCCAGTTGGGACTCTCGCCGGCGCCGAGCAGGCCGAGGGTACGACCGGCCCAGTCCAGCGGCGAGTAGACCGAGTCGAGCAGCCACAGCCAGGCGACCGCCGACACGGTGACGGGAGTGACCCACGGCAGCAGCACGCACAGCCGCACCAGCCATCGGCCGTACACGCGGGCCAGCATCAACCGGGCCACCACGTTCCCAGCGACGATCGCCGTCGCCGTTGTCGCGATGGTGATGACACACGTGTTGCGCAATGCCTGCCAGAACACCCGGTCGCTCAGCACGAGCTCGACATTGGACAGTCCGACCCAGTCGAAGGTCGGATCTGCGATGCTCACGTCCGACGCCGCGTACGCGATGGCCAGGATGGCGGGTCCGACGATGAGTGCGGCCACGTAGGCAACCGTGGGCAGCACGAACAATGGTGCGATCGCGCGGTCGCCAAGGTGCCGGCGGCGGCGCAGGGCATTGTGGCTGACCATCATGCCACCAGTCCCCGGCCACGCCACTTGGCGTAGATCGACTCGGCCTGTACGCCGGCCTCAGCGACGGCGGCTGCGGCGCTGAGTTCACCTCGCGCGGCCCGGGCGAACATGTTCGGAATGACAAAACTGCTTGTCACCTCGCCGATGGCGGCATTCGCTGTTGCGGGGTACCCAAGGTCCGCGCTCCATCGGGCGGCGTTTGCGAGCAGAGCCAGCTTGTCCGGCGGTTGGGCGCGAAAAGGGTCGCGCACCAGCCAGGCCGCGAGATCTGGCGTACGCTGCGGCCAGGCGCAGAGGTCGTAGAGCATGGATGCATAGGTCGCCGAGGCGTAGTTCGCGGTGTAATGCAACAGGAACTCCTGGCCGGCGGCGGCGCCAGCGGCGAACTTCGGAATGACCCAGTTGTGCACAAGGTGGTGTGCCGCGAGGGAGGCTGCGGGACCGGCCAGCGCCGGCACGAAATGTATGTCAGCCGCGATCTCAGGAGTCGACGTCTGCGCGCTACGCCAGGCGGAGATCGAATTGCTGATGTACGACAGCCGACCGGCGACGAGGCCCTGGTTGTTCGAGCTCGGGACCCACGAGAAGACCTCATCGGTCATGGCCCGCCGGAACAGTTGGGTCATGAATTCCACTGCCGCTACCGACTCCGGCGAATCGAGCGTGACCCGTCCACCGGCGTCCTGTATGGACGCACCGAAGGACCAGAGCAGGGAGCGCCCGACCATGTTGGAATCCAACTCCTGCGACATGCCGAGCCCGAGCTGGACACCGGTCGCCCGGCGGATCTCAGAACCGCCACGCAGCAACTCATCCCAACTGGCCGGGCCGTCCGGCAAGCCGATCGCGGACCACATGGACCGGCGGTAGTTTCCCGGATCGGGAACCCAGCCCGGCGCGTAGGCGAAGTAGCGGTTCGTGGCCGGGTTGTAGCTCGACCTTCGGCACAACTCCAGCTGTGGGCCCCACCGTCGGTTCGCCTCCAGGGCCAGGTCGGTAAGGTCGAGCATGGCTGGCTCGAACTGGGGCAGCGGTGCCACGTACTGGATCAGATCGTGGCCCTGTCCGGCGTAGATCTCGGCGGCCACCCGGGTCGGGATCTGGCTCAGATCGATGTGATCGACGGTCACGCTGACGCCGACCTGGCTCGCCCACCGCTTGGCGAACGCGTCGAACCAGCGATCATAGGTGGGGACGAAATGGCTCCACGCCAGGATCCGCAGCGATCCGGAGAGTTTGGCCGCCGGTGGCGTGAGTTCCTCCCCCGGTCCGCCCGCGAGCACGGCCGAGCCGACAGTGTCGTCGTCCTCATGGGCGCAACCAGTGGCGGTGGCAATGGTGCCCAGAGCAGCGGCGCGCAGAAGCTGGCGCCGGTTGAACGCGGGTTGGGTCACACCCCTGCAGTTGCGGTCGCGGGGCATTCGTTTACCGCCAGTTCATGGTCATCCAGTTGCACCCACGTTGGAGCCGATTACCGGCACTGGATAGCACGCCTGCAACGTCCATGATCACGCGTGACGGGAGGGCGCGGCATGCCAGGTACCGCGCTCCTACGACTGGACCGTCGATCGCGTCTTTACGGACGATCCGGTGCGCCACAACACTCCCTATCGTCCGCGATCATGCGATCGGCGCGGAGGCGCAGCATCCCGGGTACGCGCGACTCCCCTCTCTGCGACTGGACCACAGTTCGCGTCTTCACGGACGATCCGGTGTGCCACAACACCCCGTATCGTCCGCGATCATGCGTTCGGCGCGGGGGCGCAGCATCCCGGGTACGCGCGACTCCCCTCTCTGCGACTGGACCGCAGTTCGCGTCTTTACGGACGATCCGGTGTGCCGCAGCACCCTGCATCGTCCGCGATCACCACTCACGCATGGGACACGGCATCCCAGGTATACGGGCTTCCGCGAGTGGGCCGTTGTTCCCGTTTTGCGGACGATCCGGTGTGCCACGGAGCCTGGCGCGCAATTCATTTTGACGCGGACTTCCGGCTTCGGCGACCCATCGAATCACCGCGGCCGTGCGGCGCTGAACGCCGTGTGGGCATCTGGGCGGGCCGACTTTTCCTTGACAAACGTCGGCACGTAGTTTCCGCGCCAGGCTCGCCAGCAACAGTAGGGCCCGGTGATCAAGGAGGCACGCCGCCCAGCCAGCGGCGACACTGCCGGCCACAGGTGCCCGATCCAGCCTGGCACCAGGCAGGCCACAATCGACATGGGGAACGGCGACCGCCCTCAGCGCGCGCCTTCGTCGCGTGATCCATAGGCATTGTGGCCGCTGGGTGGTCCACTTTCCGCGTGGATCACGGTGAGGGGGCTCTTTGCCCGCCTGCGTTGCGTGATCGATGGGCACTGTGGCCGCTGGGTGGTCCACTTTCCGCATGGATCACGGTGAGGGGGCTCTTTGCCCGCGTGCGTTGCGTGATCGATGGGCGTTGTGGCCGCTGGGTGGTCCACTTTCCGCATGGATCACGGTGAGGGGGCTCTTTGCCCGCCTGCGTTGCGTGATCCATGGGCATTGTGGCCGCTGGGTGGTCCACTTTCCGCATGGATCACGGCCCCGGGGCCTGCCGCGCGCCTGCGTTGCGTGATCGATGGGCGTTGTGGCCGCTGGGGAGCCTGGCGCGGAAACTACGTGCCGACGTTTGTCAAGGAAAAGTCGGCCCGCCCAGATGCCCACACGGCGTTCAGCGCCGCACGGCCGCGGTGATTCGATGGGTCGCCGAAGCCGGAAGTCCACGCCAAAATGAATTACGCGCCAGGCTCCACGGCACTCCCTATCGTCCGCGATCACGTGTTTGGCGTGACTGCGCAGCGGCCGGTGCGCGCGAAGGGTCGTTATTGGCGTGATGCTGGCCGGTGCGGCGCATGTGATCAACCAGCGTTGGTGGCGACCGGCCCGGTTGCGCGGTACTGCAGGAAGACGACGCCGTTGCGGAACCGGCGCTCCTGTACCAGTTCGAGGCTCAGCCGTACCTTGTCGGGAAGCAACCGCTTGCCCCCGCCCACAACGACCGGGGATACGAACAGGTGTACCTCGTCGACCAATCCTGCCCGGAACGCGTGGGCCGCGAGGTTGGCACCGCCGATACTGAGATCGCGGTCGGCCGCGGCCTTCATTGCTTGGACCGCCTTCGGGTCGAAGGTCCGTTCGATGCGGGTGCGGGTGCTGCTGGCGGTCTCCAACGTTGTGGAGTACACGACCTTGTCAGCGGCCTGCCACACGTTGGCGTAATCGAGGACGAACGGCGGCTGGTCCGGTTCATGGTGCGCGGTCTCCCAGTAGGCCATGACCTCGTAGAGGCTCCGGCCATACAGGTACGTCCCGATGGGCCGCTCTAGGTCGTTGATGAAGGCGTGGACGTCCTCGTCCGGCACACTCCAGTCGAACTTGCCAGCCTCGTCTGCGATGTAGCCGTCGAGTGAGGTGATTCCCGTGCAGATCAACCTGGCCATGGCAGCCCCTCCTCAATCTGATTGCACTCTGCAACCAGATTGAGGGTAGGTAAGATGCTTCTGGAACGCAAACCGGCCACAAGCTCGTGTATTCGTTGTAGTCCGCACCGCCGTTGGCGGGAAACGTCCAGTCGGGCAGTTCGGCATGCTTCACCAACGTGTGCGCCACGTCGATGCGCATCCCGTGACGCCGCGGTCGAACCAGAATCGCAGCACATCGTCGAAGTAGTCGCGCACCTCGTCACTGCGCCCGTTGAAGTCGGGCTGGCTCGAACACGCACCGGTCGCGCTCCGGCGACCCCCCTGCGCCAGCCAGCGCCGCGACGAACCAGTGGTGCGCCCAACCACTGCTCCGTCGAAGCGCTGGTCGATGTCGCGATAGTCCGCCACGTCGTACCCGTGGTCGGCCCCGAGCGGGGGGTAGCACGGATTGAGCCAGATCCCATCGACACCGAGCCGGGGTCAGGTGGTCGAGTCGCTCCGCCAACCCGGCCAGGTCACCGACGCCATCGCCATCACCGTCGACAAAGGAGCGTAGATAGACCTGGTAGATCACGGCATCACGCCACCATGTCTACGGCGTACCGGATCTGCGACGTGGCTGGCGGGGATGGCCGGAAGGGTCACGCCGATCACTGTGCGCGCGACTACTTTTCGTTCGTCGAGAAATCGAAATGGTCACAGCTCCGTAACGCCGAGCGCTTCACCGAGCGCTCCGCTTGGCGGGGCGGTCTTGCGCTGCGCATATGTTTCAGGGATTCAGGCAATCAACGGGTGGAGGGTCCGGATGCACGAGCACAACGAGGATCACCAGGTCGCGCAGGACAGGTTCCGGCCTCAGCGCTACCGCCGGCTCGAGTGGGCGCTCGTCATCGTCGGGCCGCTGATTGCTCTCCTGGCAATGGCGGCGCGCGGTATCTGGTGGGTGCTTTCGATGCCGGTCCGGCTTCATCGCGACCGGCGCCCGCGCTCGACTGCCCGGATCGGCGATCACCCGACCTACTTCGGTGAGTGGCTCGCCAACCTGCCGCTCGACGTGCGAGACGACGTACGGACGATCATGGCGGCGATCGCCAAGGATCTGGACCGGCGCTGGCAGGCCGGCGCTGTGTTCCGGTCGAGGTCGTACGTGCTCACGGATGCCGATGGAGTCGCTGCGGTGCGGTCACAGTTTGGGCGCAAGCGCCCGGTTCTTCCCGACTACGTACACGACTGGCGCAGGGACACCGTCACCGAGTGGTTCCACCACGATGCGGTCGAGGTACCCGGGCACATCGCCACCGCCTTCGTCCGGGGAAGCCTGGAGTACCCGAACCCTCTCGGCATGGACGACAGGGTCATCGTGATGATCCGGCACAAGGCCACCGAACACGTGATGCGTGCCGACCTTTACTGCCGCACCCGCGGCTTCGTGCTGCGCAGGTCCCGTCTGTCCGCCGACTACACGCCCTACCTCACGCCGCAGACCGCGCAGCCGGCGGCTGACCCCGCCTCGCCCCCCGAACATCCGTAATCCGGTCCGATTCTTGGCCACCCGCAACACACAACCACACCGAGCACCCGGAAGCCGCCACCGCATCCGTGCTCCGGTCCGATCCTCCGTCACCCGCAACACACAACCACACCGGAGCACTCCAGCTTGCCGGGGCACGGGTGGTCCTGTCGTTGGGCGCCCTGGGCAGCAACTCCGGGGATCGCTCTGGATCACTCCTCGCGTAGACCGTGGTAGTCCGAGTACCGGATCCAGTGGTTATCCGACCAACATCCAATGCGTCGCGAAGACCTTGGTCGATGGCCCACCGGATCCGGTCGTCGGGCGGCTGGGCCACCGTCGTCGAGCCGACCGGAAACAGCATCGTCGGCCGGCCGGCGCGCCGCTACCAGTTCCGCGCCGGCTGCCGAACTTCTCCCTGGTGAAGGACCTCGGCCTGATCAACACCTTCGCCGGCCTCGTTGCGCCGAGCCTGCTCATGACACCGTTCGCGGTGTTCTTCCTGCGGCAGTTCTTCCTGTCGATCCCCGGCGATGACGCGGTTCCAGCGCTCGACGGAGCGTGGCGATGTGCCCCTGCAGGGTCACCTTCGTCGACGGGGCCGGGCGCCGCTGGTCACGCTGGGCGTCTCCGGTGTTGTCCGCTTTTGCATGACCCCGCCGCTTCCCCGTGATCCCACGCTGTTGGATACCACGCACGGTCCCCAACCCCGTGGGATCATGCGGGACGGACAGGCATCGCACTGACCGCATCGAGTCCACATTGGTCATATCCGTCCACGGAGGACATACTGGGATCGGGGCATTCGCCTCGACGAACGCCGCCGAGCCGGCCGAGGCGACGGCCCGGCCCATCCGGACGATGACTTCGTCGTGGCGGAGGAACTCCGCACCGTCAGGCGAAAGACGCAGCCCAGGTGCGCCGGAAATGTTGTGACCAGACGGCTTCGCGTACGTGTGCCACGTCTGACACCACGTTGTGCGAACGCCGGCGGACTGCCGACAGGGCGCCGACGGCCCGTCCGACCGGCCACTGGATCACCAGCGCAACGATGAACCAAACGGGATGTAGGCTGCTTCCGCGCCGGCCGCGCATCTGCGCGCGGGAATTTCGCCCTGCCAATGACCAAGAAAGGGGACGACGTGAGTCAGCCCATGGGACCACAAGCAACATCACTGTCGGCGTCGACCGCACTCCCACCGGCCGTGAGCCAACTGGCGTTGACCCACCGACTGGGCACGCACCTGACCACCTTTGCGCCACACAAGCGGTGGCGAATCGTCATCACGCTCGGCGTACTCTCGCTCGTGGGTGTGCTGGCCGGCGCAGCGCTGGCACTCGGCACGACCTCGGATCCGTTGTACGTCCTGGTCCTGGGCATCGCTGTCGTGATCGTCATTGTGCCGAGCGGCTTCTTCATCTGGTCCTTGACCACCAGTCCGGTCTTCTCGGCCAAGGTACGCGAATGGCACATCTACGTGTTCGAGCACGGCTACGTGCGGGTCGCCAAGAAGGGTGCCGAAGCGTACCGGTGGGACGCGGTTCAGTCGGTGTATCAGGAGATCGTCACGGTGCGCTACAACGGCATTTCAACCGGCACCCAGTACCGTTACCGGATCACCTTCGCCGACGGACGTACCCAGAAGTTGCATACCTACCTGACCGACATGCAGACGTTCGGGCCATTGGTACAGTCCGAGATAGCCAAGGTTCAGGTACCGCAAGCCTGGCAGATGATCAACGCCGGCCAGTCGGTGGGCTTCGTTGAGTTCGCGCTCAGTAGTGCGGGCCTGACGGCCCAAGGCAAGGGTGTCGTACCCTGGGCGGAGATCAGGGAGATACAGGTCATCCAGGGATATGTGCGGATCATGCGACAAGGTAAGCGACTGCCGTTCGCCCACGTTCCCGCGAAGAAGATCCCGAATCTCTACACATTTCTTACGATCACCAATGAACTTGTCCGAATGCACTGAACCGCCGCGATCGTGAGGGCGCGGCTTGCCGCTGGTGGCGGACGATGGGTGGAGCCGCTCCAAAAGACTGCTCATGAGTTCTCCACCCAACGGGTTTGGACGGCCCGGATCCGGCGGGTGGCCGCCCGGACGTTCGCGGCTTGGCGAGTGGCCTCAGTCCGCAACGCCTCGGCACCGCTGTCAGTAATGCGGTAGTAGCGACGCAGCCGACCGTGGTGGGACTCCTCACGGTCGAGTTTCACCTGACCCTCGGTCACGAGCCGATCGAGAATCCCGTACAGGGAGCCGATCTTGAGCTGGACCCGGCCCTCGGACAGTTCGCTCACCTCGCCGACGATCCCGTAGCCGTGCAGGGGCGCGCCGAACAGCGCGGTGAGGATGAAGAAGGCGGGCTCGGTCATGGGCACCGCCCCAATATAACTGCAACCATGATATCCGGCAAGCCAAGAGGTGATGGACCCGTCAAGCCCAGCTCGTCCACTTCGGACGCTTTCATCCCGAAAGTGGCCAATGACCGCCACCCCATGGCATGCTGTCAGCCGTGTTGCGAGCCCATACCAGTGCCGGACGCACAACGCAGATGTGTCGCTGGCTACCAGCCCTCGCGTTCGCCTTGGTCGGCATCTCCGCCTGCGGCTCGCCACAACCTGTGGCCGTACTGACGAACAACGTGCCCACCCGGACACCCACACCGGCAAGCACCACAGTGGAACCAACGGAGTCGGCCGTACCGGCACCAACTCCCACGCCAACGCCGAGTGCCACGACGGCCGCGCCCACGAAGCCGAGCACGCCGCCCAAGACCACGACCCGGCCCGCGACAGCGGCGCCTACCTCACCGCAGTGGCAGTACGCGCCCCCGGGTCCTTCCTTCGGCACAGCCGGATCACTCTTCAGCTACCGCGTGGCAGCGGAGGCGGGGCTGCCGGTCACCGCGGACGATTTCGCCGGCGTCGTCAACAACACCCTCAGCAACCAGCAGAGCTGGATCGGCGGCCAGAATGTACGGCTGGCACAGGTCGGTTCCGGGAGCCCGGCGAACTTCACCGTGTGGCTGGCCACACCGCCGACAGCGAAGCGGTTGTGTGCCGCAAGCGGAATCGACATCACGGTCGGCGGCGTGCCGTACACCTCGTGTCGGGCCGGCTCCAACGTCGTCATCAACGCCGACCGGTACCTCAACGGCATACCCAACTATGGCGCTTCGCTGACGGTCTACCGGCAGTACGCGATCAATCACGAGGTGGGGCACTGGCTTGGCCGCAAGCACGAGTTGTGCCCCGGGCCGGGGCAACCCGCACCCGTGATGCAACAGCAGACCCTCGGCATGCAGGGTTGCGTCGCGAACGGTTGGCCATATCTCGACGGCGCACTTTATTCGGGCCCACCCGCATGACGTCACCACACCACTCCCCATGATCATCGACACATCCATCCCGGCCGGCGCACCGTGACGTCATAGAGGCCGTCGCGCACGCCGGCGTGGCGACAGCACCCGCCACAAACCCGCTGCGGATCCGATGACCAAACGCTGCGCTCGGGTCAGGTCACGTTTGGAGCCGACCGGGTCAAGCCTGCAGCAACTCGCGATCGATGGCGTTCTCCAGCGGGAGGGCTGGATCAAGCACCACCGGGAGTAGTTCAAGAAAATTAAGATCAACTAGTTGCGATCATCAGGATTTTCAAGGTACAACTTGAGATATGACGCAGCGGGCGATGGACTGGCATGAACTCACGAACCTGACCCGGGGTCAGCCGTTCGTCGTCGAGCGAGTGCGTCTGGCCGGCAGTGGTATCGCGATCGAGGGTGAGTTCGAGCCCCCTCAGCTGGCCCAGGTGAGCCTGGAAGACCAGGTATTCATCACCGCGTTCGTCCGCTGCCACGGCTCCATCAAGGAGATGGAGCGGATCTTCGGGGTGAGCTACCCGACGATCAAGTCACGGCTGAACCGGATCGCGCAACTGCTCGACTTCGTCGAGACCGATCCGACGCCTTCGCGGGCCGACATCATCGATCGCCTGCGACGGGGCGAGATCAACGCCCAGCAGGCACTGGCGGAATTGGAGGGTCGCACATGATGCCGCAACTGGTGACCGTACGGGTCCTTCGTCCACGACATCGCGCCGTCCGGATCTGGATCCCCCTGCTCCCGGTACTGCTTGTGTTCTCACCGGTACTGATCCTGGCGGCCGCGGTGGCCGCCGTCGCGTGTCTGGCCTACCGGATCAGCCCGACCAGGGCACTGGGTACCGGCTGGCGGGTGCTGTGCGCCCTGCCCGGCACCCGGGTCGACGTCGAGCATGGCCGAACGGCTGTGCTCGTGAACATCAGATAGGAGGCATGCCCCCAATGAACGAACAACGCAAAGAGATCCTGCAGATGCTGGCCGAGGGGAAGGTCACCGCGGACGAGGCTGAGCAACTGATCGCTGCCCTCGAGCGCGACCTGCCCGACCCGTCGTCCAACGTGGACGCTCGGCCGAAGCCCAAGCCGAGGTATCTGCGGGTGGTGGTGGATTCAGCCGACAACTTCGGCGGGGACGGTCCTGGCCGGGTCAACGTCCGGGTGCCCTTGCAACTGCTGCGGGCCGGGGTGCGACTGGCCAGCCTGATCCCGCCACAGGCACTCGGCCAGGCCAGCGACGAACTCCGCAAGTCGGGTATGCCGTTTGACCTGACGCAACTCAAGCCCGAACAGCTCGAGGCCCTCATCGAGCACCTGGACGACGTGACTGTCGAAGTTGACCAGCCCGACGTCAAGGTTCATGTCTTCTGTGAATAGCCGGCCCGCGCCGGCGCCCAGCCGAAACCCAGACGGAACCTCAAGAGAGTGCTGGAACACCCTCTCGAGGTCCACGCCCTCGAACCAACAGCTCACCGAGCCCGGCTACAGCTGATAACCACAAGACTAACCTGACCGCAGGTTCGGCAGTCGTCCGTGGACGTAGGCGACGAAGTCGTCGTCATGATGAGCCACCACACCTCCAGTTCCTCTACCCTGGTGACGGGTTGGTGCGCCGATCAGGTTGGGCCGAGGCCACGACCGCAAAAGGCGCGGCACCATGCGGTGCCGCGTCCGAATCAGCGAAGGTGATCATGGCTGATTGGTGAAGGCGTTGTGGAGATCTCGACGGTTGTAACCTGAGTCGATGTTGGCCGAACTGCTTCCCGCGACGGTGTCTGCCGTCGAAGCCTTCGAGGACGCCGAAGCGCATCTGTTCCCCGAAGAGGAAGCCGTCATCGCCCGGGCGGTGGACAAGCGGCGGCGGGAGTTCACCACAGCGAGGGTATGCGCCCGTGCGGCGCTGTCGCGGCTCGGTATCACACCAGTGCCGGTCATCCCCGGCCCCCGCGGGGCACCCCGCTGGCCGGACGGCGTGGTTGGCAGCATGACCCACTGCGAGGGATACCGTGCCGCTGCCGTGGCCATGCGCAGTGATGTGCTCACGATCGGCCTGGACGCCGAGCCCGACGCTCCGCTTCCCGTCGGGGTACTGCAGTCCATTGCCCTACCCAGCGAATGGGACCTTGTGTCGCGATTGAGCGCTCGCAGTCCCATGGTGAACTGGGATCGTCTGCTCTTCAGCGCCAAGGAGACCGTCTACAAGGCATGGTTTCCGCTCGCCGGCAGATGGCTCGACTTCACGCAGGCCCGAATCGAGTTCGATCCGGAAGGTGGCACCTTCACCGCGACGCTGCTCGTACCCGGCCCCATGATCGGGCAGATGCCGTTGACTCGCTTCGCCGGGCGGTGGCTGAATCGACGTGGGTTCGTGCTGACCGCCATCACTATGTCGGCACCGGCACACCCGGCGCGAGGCCGTGACCGGCCGGCCCGGGAGTCAGCCACTCCCGGGCCGGGCGGGTCTCAGGTGCCGTATACCTGGAATGTGAACAGTGAGTAGCCCCACTGGGTGCCGCGTGCCGTGCCGTAGATGCGCACGTACCGCGTCGAGGCGTTCAGACCGGTGTTGTCGTCCTCACCGCCGTTGCCGTTGGTGATGGTCGCAATCGTGGTCCAGGTGTTCGCGTCGGCCGAGGTCTGGATCTGGTAGTTCTTGCCGTAGGCGGCCTCCCAGACCAACCGGACCCGGTTGATGGTGCGCGTGCTGCCGAGGTCGACGCGGATCCACTGCGGGTCGGAGAAGGCGCTGGACCACCGCGTCGTGGTGGACGCGTCCACCGCGTTCGAAGCGGGGTAGGAGGCATTCTCCACACTGGACGCCGTCGCCGGCTTGTTCAGTGCCAGGTCGGTCGACGGTGGCGGCTGGGTGCCGACCGAACAGTTGCCGGTCCCCTGCGCGGCGTACCGGATGCCGCCGAGCAGGTGCGTGCGGTAGTTCGCCTCGCTGTAGCTGGCGGCGGTGTGGCCCATTCCGGTGTAGAAGGCCCGGCCGCCGTCGTACGCCCGGCACCATGAGATGGGATGATCGCTGCCCATCGCGCCACCGCTGTAGGTGGACTCGTCCAGCGTTGCCAGGACATGCACCTGGGCGCGGGGGTTGGTCTGGTAGTTGTACCACTCGTCGGAGCGGCTCCACGCGGCCGGCAGGCCGACCGTCGACGGGTGGGTGGCGTCGGCGATGCGGACCGTCGCGGTCTGGATCGCCGGGTGGCTGGCGAAGTACGCCCCGACCAGGCCGCCGTACCAGGCCCAGTCGTACTCCGTGTCAGCCGCCGCGTGCACGCCGAGGTAGCCGCCGCCGGCACGGATGTAGTTCTCGAACGCGGTCTGCTGGGTCGCGTTGAGTACGTCGCCGGTTGTCGACAGCCAGATGACCGCCTTGAACCGGGCCAGGTTGGCCGCGTTGAACTGGGTCGCGTCCTCCGTGGCCTCGACGGTGAAGTTGTTCGCCGTGCCCAACTGCTGGATCGCGGTGATGCCGGCGGGGATGGAATCGTGGCGGAATCCGGCGGTCTTGCTGAAGACCAGCACGGTGAAGTCCGGCGCCGCGTGAGCCGGCACGGCCGTGAGGCCGAGCGCGACTGCAACGACGGCGACGCAGAACGTCAGTCTGCGCAACATGGTCGGTGTTCCTTCCTGTCGGGCGGTTCAGGAGCCGTAGACCTCGAAGGTGAACAGCGAGTAGCCCCACTGGGTGGCGCGTGTGGTGCCGTAGATGCGCACGTAGCGCGCGGAGGCGCTCAGGCCGGTGTTGTCGTCCTCACCACCATTGCCGCCCGTGATGGAGCGTGCCGTCGTCCAGGTGGTGCCGTTGGTCGAAGTCTGGATCTGGTACGCCGAGCCGTACGCCGCTTCCCACACAAGCCGGACACGGTTGATGGTGTAGGTGGCGCCGAGGTCGACCTGGATCCACTGCGGGTCGGAGAATGCGCTGGCCCACCGCGTGGTGGCGGACGCGTCCACCGCGTACGAGGCGGGATAGGAGGCACTCTCCACACTGGACGCCGTGGCCGGCTTGTTCAGTGCCAGGTTCGTCGCCGGCGCGCTACCGGTCGTGAACGTGAAGCTGTCCAGGTCGTACAGCGCACCCGTTCCCGTTCCGGCGAAGGTGAGATACAGCGAGATGGTGCCGGCCGGCGCGCCACTGATCGTACCGGTGACCGTGGTGAAGGTTTCCCACGAGCCGGTCACCGGAACCGTCGCCGAGCCGATGATCGTGCCGGTCGGCGAGCCCGTGCGGATCTGCAGCGTGCCGCCGGCTCCGGCGGACGAGACCCGGGCGCTGAAGGAGGTCGCGTTGTTCACCTTGTACGGGTCGAACTGGATCCAGTCGCCGTTGTTGATGTCACCGACGGTCTTGCCGCCCTCGGCGGTGGCCTTGGTGAAGATGTTGATGCCCGACGAGGTCTTGAAATGCTCGGCCTGCCGGTGCCGCGGCGCCAGGATGTTCTGCGCGTGGGTGGTCAGGCCGCCCTTGTCGGTGTAGAAGGCGTCGAAGATCGGGAAGATGTTCGCCGCCTCGTCGTGCTCGCCGTCGACCGGGATCACGATCGTGCCCGAACAGCCGGCCTGCGAGGTGATCTGGTGCGCGTGCTGGTCGTGGCCGAGCACGTAGGCCATGGTGACCTTGGCGCAGTCGATCGCGCCGTCCTCCGGGTCGGTAACCGTGACGCTCCACGGGACGCTGTCACCGAAGGACACCAGCTGACCGGATGCCGGGGATTGGATCGTCACCGTCGGGGCGGTGTTGCCGACGCTGATCAGCACGCTGGCGTTGCCGGTGGCGCCCTGGGGATCGCGCACCGTCAGGGTGGCCGTGTAGTTGCCGTTGGTGTTGTACGTGTGCGACGGGTTGGCGGCGGTGGAGGTGCCACCGTCACCGAACGCCCACGAGTAGGTGAGCGTGCCGCCCTCGGGGTCGGACGAGCCGGCCGACGAGAACGTCACCGCGAGGGGTGCCGCGCCCGAGGTCTTGTTGGCGCCCGCGACGGCGGTCGGCGCCCGGTTGCCGCCGGCCACATAGTCGTAGCGGTAGATCGCCGAGTTGGCGTCACCGTTGAAGTAGCCGGTGCCGTAGTCCAGGACGTAGAGCGCGCCGTCGGGGCCGAACGCCATGTCCATGACCTGCTTGCCGTTCCACGGGAAGTTGTCGATCGCGCCCGGGGAGCCGTCAGCGTTGATCTTGATCGGCTTGATCCAGCCACGGCCGAACTCGCCGGCGAAGAACATGTTGTCCAGCGCCTGCGGGAACTTCGTGGTCGACGGGTTGGCCGCGTCGTAGTGGTAGACCGGGCCGCCCATCGGTGACTCGGAGCCGCCACCGAACTCCGGCGGGGAGCCGGCGTCGCCCGCGTACCGAATCCAGGAAGGACGGGCTGGGGGCAGGGTGGTCAGGCCGGTGTTGCGGAACGAGTTGTTCGTCGGGCCGCCGGTGCAGTTGAACTTCGGGCCGGTGGCGTCGGCCGCGAAGTCCCACTTGTTGTAGGTCTCGTTGGTGGTGTTGGTACCCGTGCAGTACGGCCAGCCGTAGTTGCCCGGCGACGCGATCCGGTTGAACTCGACCTGGCCGGACGGGCCACGGGTCGGGCTGGTGGTGCCGGCGTCCGGGCCGTAGTCGCCGACGTAGACCACGCCGGTCACCTTGTCGACGCTCATCCGGAACGGGTTACGAAAGCCCATGGCATAGATCTCGGGCCGGGTGTTCGCGGTGCCCGGCGCGAAGAGGTTGCCCGCGGGGATCGAGTACGTCCCGTTGGCGTTGACCTTGATCCGCAGGATCTTGCCACGTAGGTCGTTCGTATTACCCGCGCTGCGCTGGGCGTCGTATGCCGGGTTGCGGTTGGTCCGCTCGTCCAGCGGCGAATAGCCCGCCGAGTCGAACGGGTTGGAGTCGTCGCCGGTCGACAGGTAGAGGTTGCCGGCGCCGTCGAAGTCGATGTCGCCGCCGACGTGGCAGCAGATGCCGCGGTTGGCCGACACGTCGAGCACAGTGACCTGGCTGGCCATGTTGACCGTGTAGTCGGCGTTGAGGGTGAAGCGCGACAGCCGGTTGACCCCGGTCCAGGTGGCCCAGTCGGCCGCGGTGCCGGTCGCCGGCGCGTCGCCCGCCGGGGTGCTCAGCGGCGGCGCGTAGTAGAGGTAGATGTACCGGTTGGTGGCGAAGTTCGGGTCCGCCCCGACGCCCTGCAGACCTTCCTCGTCGTGCGAATAGACGGGGATGTTGGCGATGACCGACGTCGTGCCGGTGGCGGTGGTGCGGCGCAGAGTGCCGTTGCGGGCGGTGTGCAGGACCGAGCGGTCGGGCAACACCGCGATGGACATCGGCTCGCCGACCGCGGCCACGCCCTTGGCGAGCGTGACCTGCTGGAAGTCCGCCGCGTTGATGGCGGCGGCGGCCCGTGTCGCCGGAGCGATGAGGGCGGTGACGCCTGCCGTGACTACCATGAGCAGGGCGACACCCATTGGCCGCCATCGATGACGCGAGAGTTGTTGATCCATTGTGTCCCTTCCTGACTGAACGTGCCAGGCAGGGCGCGCGCCGCCGCGCCGGATGCCGTAGCCGGGGGGTGCTGCGTCGACCTCCGTGGAGCAGAAGATGTTCGTCGATGCACTCCGCCGCCGAGCGGACACATCGACGAAACACTGTGGTGTCGTGCAGGACACATTAAGGTCTTCGAACTGAACTGTCCATACTTTTAGATGCCTTGCCGCAAACTTTTGCTCTGCAAACCAAAAGTGCTGACGCGGGCCTTCAACTGGATCACCGCGGGCGCGTCGTCATCGGGCCGGGTGACACGATGTCGGCGTGCCCATGCCTCCTGAGTCCACGCCGGACGTCGCGGCCGACGCGGCCGCTGCCGGCAACCCACACTCCACCCACGCGGCGTTGCAGCTGGCCATGCGCATCGGCGACGCGCTGCTCTCGGCCGGTATGTCGGCCAACGACGTGGTCGTGTTCATGCTGAGGGTGACCGACGCGCTGGGGCTGCCCGGCGTGCACGTCGACGTCACCTACACGTCAATCTCGGCCTCGTACTACCCTGGTCCGGGGCTCGCGCCGATCACGTCCCTCCGCGTCGTGAAGCCGACCGTACCCGACTACACGAAGGTGCGCCGTCTGGACCGGCTCTCCGAGGAGATCGAGGCCGGCCTCCCATTGGCCGACGCCGCGGCTGCCTTCGAGCGGATCCGGTCAGCCCCGTACCCGTATCCGCGCTGGGTCGCGATGGTTGCCAGGGCCGGTGTGGGACCGGCGGTGTCGTTGTTGTTCACCATGTCCTGGAAGCTCCTCCTGGTCACCTTCCTGACCGGCCTGGTGGTGGACTGGATGCTCGCCGCGTTCGGCCGGCGCCGGGTGCCGCCGTTCTTCCAGCAGCTTGCCGCCGCCGCGACGATCACGCTGATCGCCGCCGGGGTCACGAAGGCCGGTGCGCGGGGAATCCCGTTCTTCGTCGGCCTCGACTCGACGTTGGTGGTCGTCGGTGGCATTGTCATGCTGGTCGCCGGCATGATGATCGTCGGCGCGGTACAGGACGCGATCGACCAGTTCTACGTCACGGCCTCGGCCCGCGTGTTCGAGGTGTTCATGCGTACGGGCGGCATCGTTGCCGGCATCGTGATCGCGCTCCGGCTGGTGCAGCAGCTGGGCGCTGCACTGACAATTTCGGCCGACCCGATCGCATTTGGCACGCTGGGGTACCAATTCGTCGCGGTGGGCCTGATCGCAGCCCTCTTCGCACTCTCGGTGTACGCCGACATCGTGACCATCGTCCTGGCCGCGGCCATGGCGCTGATCGCCTGGCTGGGGTACACGTCGATGATGCGGGTCGGTGCGGGCGATGTGCTGGCCGACACCGCCGGCGCCCTGTTGGCCGCGGTTCTGACCACACTGATGGTCCGCCGCACCCACGTCCCCGGCTTCGGCCTGATCAGCGCGGCACTGCTCCCGCTCGTGCCCGGCCTGCTGCTCTACCGCGGCCTCCTGCAGGTGGTCGGGCCCGCTCCAGGCACAGCTGACCAGGCGGCCGGCGGGGCGACGCTCCTGCTTGCGCTCGGGGCAGCGGTCGGCATCGGTGCGGGCGCGAGCCTCGGCACATACCTGGGTCGGCCCATTGTGGACCAACTGCGGCTTATCACCCGCTCCCGCAGCCGCCGACGGGGGCAGTGACGCGCCGTCGACCCTCCAGATTGGACCCGATCCGGCGGCGCCGAATCTGCACGGGGCGAAGCCTTGGCTTCATCGATATCATGGCGCGACCGGACGACGGGAGCGGCCATGGTGGATGTACGGCAGACAGGACCGGCGGTTCGACCCGGGTCATGCGGGCCGCGCTCGACGCTTGACTGGGCGCCGGGCCGACAGTCTGCCGCGGGCCCAACCCGTATCCCGCCCCTGCTGTGGCTGCTGGGTTGGCTGCCCTATTGGGCTGTTTTGCCTGGCTGTACCTGAATCACGTGCCCGACGGTGTCCTGACCGCGGTGTTTGTCCTGGGCGTGTTCGGGCTCATCGGGTCGATTCCCGGCACTGTCTCGATCCTCGGTGGACTCTTGAGCGGGGTTACCGCGACGTATGTCTACCCGAATGGGTTAGTGCACACGCGCAACGGCCGGATGCGCGTCATAGCTCTGGTCGCAATTTGACACCCTGGGGGTCAGCCGGCTCAACAAGGCAGGGGTCACGTGCCAGGTGGTGACGTTCGAGGGCCATCGTGTCACCATCAAGGCGGATGGGGCCGATGGTCTCGCGGTCTACGAGCGGCTCATCGCGGCGGCGGTCGCGGCTGGGCGGCCAATCCGGCCAAGCGTATGGAAGATGTCACGAATGGCATCGACCTTGCTGACCGCGCAGCCGAATGAGTTCGTGGCCATCTTCACATGTGTTCGCGATGTTCGGCCTCATCGGCTATCTGAATGAGCATCTGCCCGGGTCGGCGGCGTTCCTGGTCGCCCTGGTGCTGTTGGGTTTGGCGACTGCTGCTGGCCGGCCTCGTCCTGGGCGGCGCGGTCCAGATCGGAGGGTGGGCGCTGTTCGGTGTCGCGTTCTTCGCGGCCTGGCGGGCAGCGATTGACCTGTTCCCGTTCGTCGCACCAGTGGTGGCTATCGCCCTGACCGTCGCCATCGAGGTGCTGGCGATATTTGCGTTGGTGGCCGGCCTACGGGCGATCGAGCGGTTACATGCCGCAGCCGCCCGCCGGCGGTTCGCGAATGAGCGGGGCTGGCAGTTCGACCGTACGGCCGACATCGCGATCGGCGGCCCGCTGACCGCCTACCACCTTCTCGGTGTGCCCAACGCGGCGGCGCAAACGGTTGGCGTCCATGTGGTGCGTGGCACCGTGGGCTCGTTCCCGATCACCGTCTTCGACCGGCACCGACCGCGTCCGCGACGGACCGACCCGGTGCAGACCGTGTGGCTGGCCACGCTCCCGTTCGCACTGCCATTTGTCTCGTCGACGTTCCTCGCCTGCCTGGCCGCGGAGGAACGAGAGGCATCGCCGACCCCGCAGGAGGCAGCGCCACTCGTCGGCGGAGGCGAGTACGCGTCGTTCTCCGACACCTTCTTCGGTCCCCGGGCGGTGACGGACCTGCGCCACATGCAGCACCACACCACAGACGTGACCTTTGCCCGGGCGCTGGTGACTGCGCAGGTCCGGGCTGTCCTCGTCGGCCGCCCCTGGTGGATCCTGGAAAACCAGCTTGTCGTGGTGAACGGGACCAGCACCGCACAGTCCGCATCGGCGAGAGAAACTCGGCTGTACACCGAACGCCTGCTAAACCTCGTGTCGGCGATCGACTGGGCGGCCGTGTCGCGATTCGCGCGATGAACCTACAGCTGGTGGAGGGGACGCGGGTATCCCGCGTCCCCCGAAAAGCAAGCTGACGAGTCAGGCGGTGTCGGTTCGGCCTGAGAGAGGTGAAAGGCAGGTCAGATGGGCTGGGATCCGTTCTGCTTCATCCAGATGTGCACCAACGTACAGCCGGGCTTGTTGTTCGGACACACCACGTCGGTGGCTGAGGGACTGATGTTCAGCGCGCCGTCATCGTAGGTGAAGCAGACTTCACCGTTGCTGTTCATACAGCTGTCGTTACGTGTCCAGCCCCCCGCGGTGAGCAGTTGGTCGATCGTCTGGAGCACGTCGGCGCTGTTGGCCTCGACCCGGTATTCGCGCACCCACCGCAGTCTGCCTTCGACCCGTTCGGCGACCTTACCCTTCGGATACCACTCTTCCGGAAAGTGCACCGCGTCGAGTTTGGCGTTACCGATCTGCAGCAGCTCAGCGTCGGACCTCGTCTCCGGTGGCGGGCCGCCACAGGCTGTCGTCAAGGCCAGCACGAGCGTGGCGCAGGCGATCATGATACGTCGATGAACTCCCATGGAGCGAGTCTCTCTTCTTCGAGGGCGAGCATCCGGTCGATGGATCGCCTGCGACTATGGCACAGCGGTCTGATACCGCCAAGTGCTGTGGGCCGGCACTGCCGCCGGCCCACAGCGCGGACTCTGTTAGAGGAAACGGGCCATCCGGCGCATGAGCCCGGCGAAGCCGTTGGTACCACCGGGCGGCATCGCCGGCGGTTTGGGGTTCTTCAGATCAATGGTCTCGGTCCAGATGATCTTCTGAGTCTTGGCATGGCCGGGTCCGGTCACGAACTTGCTGTTGACCCAGTTGCCCACCGCGTCATCCCACGCCGAGCCGTAACCGCCCAGGAACGGCGCGGTGTGCGTCGCGGAGTTCATGTCACTCTCATTGATGCATGTGAAAGTGACAGTCGCAGTCCCGTTCTCCCTGTCGATGGAGTCAACCACCCAGGTGGCGTTGTACGACCCGAGGAAGAACGCAGTCTCGTTGTGCAACATGTCGTCGATGAGGTGTTTGGTGCCGAGCGAGTACGTGAGGGTCTTCGGCTCGCCCGTCTCCGGGTCACCCTTGTACTCCGGGGTGTACGTCGGGTTGCCGAGGTTGATCTGCTCGGCGATCATCTCCCGGGCCTCCTGGATGTGGCCGTGTTGTTGGAGCTGTTTGGTCATCATGTTGTCCTCGCCCAACGTGACCAGGTCCGGACCGGTGCCGGTGAGCCACTCCCAGCCGAGCCGGACCGGACTGGGGTCGCTGGGTGTGCCCATGACCGTCGTGGTGACCTTCTGTTCCGTCTCGTAGACATCGGTCCAGACGCCACCCCTGGTGTCGGACATGTACTGAAGTCCGTCCTCCACCTTGCCGGCAACCTTGTCGATGCCGTTGGCGGCGTAACCCGCGGTCTTGCCACCGACGTAGGTCACCGCCTTCCAGGCCGGCGCGAAACCCGGAATGTTGCAGACGAAGCAACTGTCCAGACCGGTCGGGTCGGATTGGGTGATCGGACTGTTGTTGGCATAGCTGTAGCCGTTCCAGCTCTGCGGCGCACCGGTGTTGAACACCGGATCGACGCTGATGAACCGGCCCAACGCGGCGTCGTACTCGCGAGCTCCGATGTGGACCAGACCGGTCGGATCGTTGTCACCGCCCACGAAGCCCCGTTCGTTGCCCCACGCCGGCACTGTCCCACGTGGACCGCCGAAAGGCGTCTGCCGGCGCTGGCTGATCGCCGGGTTGCCGGAGGCGATCGCGATCTGCTGCGTACCCTGCGTGTCGGTTACCAGCCAGGTCAGCGCGCACCGTACCGATCGTGCCGATGCTTCTGGTGATCTACGACCGGACCACGGTGCTGCTGCCGATCGACCCGGCCGACACGCCACGCGGTGCGATCGAGGAACGCAGTCCCGGTATCGTGGCCCTGGCCTGTGCGCTGTTCGACCAGTTCTGGGCGAGCGCTGCGCCGCTGGGTGTGCGGTCCCGGGAGGACGGCGAGCTGGAGCCGATGGAACGCCAGTTGCTCCAGTTGCTGGCCGCCGGCCATACCGATGACCTGGCCGCCCGGCGGCTGGGGGTGTCGCTGAGCACGGTACGGCGGCTGATGGCGTCCCTGATGGACCGTCTCGATGCACGCAGCCGGTTCCAGGCGGGCATCCACGCCGCCCAACGGGGCTGGCTCAACACCCCGACCGAACTACCCTGACCTGGCCCGAACGCCGGCCCGGACGGCAGGCTGCCGTCCTCCGGGCGGTCATCCCGCGCCGGAGGACGCCATCGCGTGCGTGTGGTTAGCCAGCGTTGTAGAGCGCGGCGGCCTCACGGGCGTTCATCGCGCCCTGGTACACCTTGACCTGGTCGATCAGACCCGCATAGTAAGTGGTGTTGTTGGTGCCGAGCAGGAGGCTGTCGGTCGAGTGCCACCCGGCGGCGCCGCTGCCCTTCGTGGTCTGCGCAACACCGTTGACGTACAACGTGGTCTGACCGCTGCCCGCGTCGAAGACACCGATCAGGTGGACCCACGTGTTCGTCGCGGCCGTCGCGTTCGACATAGCGTCCGCCCACATGAAACCACCGGTGCCGTTGGGTGTGGAGACGTTCAAGACCCACTTCTGTGACGAGGTGGCCATAGCTTGAACGTTGAACCGCTGGACGTGCCCTGCCTGATGATCGGCGCCTCTCCGGCCGGGAGACTCGGCATGTTCACCCACGCAGAAACCGTGAACGAGTTGTCGGTACGCAGGACCGGATGCTGCGTACCCGAACTGTCCGCGGTCGACGCACGACCACTGACACCGTCGACCTGAAGCGCCTCATTGCCGTCGTGCCCATTAGGGACGAACGCGGACGTCGGAGACGTCCACCCACCCCGCGTCCAAAGTCATCGGCCGCCCGAAGTACGAACCATCGAGCACATTGTCACAGTAGCAATCCACGCCACCGGAAAAGTCCCACGACCCGACCTGAACCGGAGCCAGAATACCCGGTTGCGCGGGAACCCCGTTGGCGGCGTTGGCGTCAGTGCCGCTCAGGTCGTCCACAGTGATCGCGCGGTTCCACAGCCGCACATCACCGATGTCACCGACACCGGCCGCCATGGTGCCACCCGCACCGTCCTTGGCCCAACCAGGCGCGCTGTTCGAACTCGGGCGACATCTACTAAAAGCAGACCGGCTCGTTGAAGCCGAACGCATGCTGACCAGGGCACTCCAGGCCGGGGAGAGCGAAGCCGGGCTATCGCTAGCGGAGATGCTGGTCCACCAGGAACGGCGCGGCGAAGCCATGGCACTGCTGAAGCAGATGGCTGACGAGAACCACGCCGAGGCAGCCTACCGGTTTGCGCTTGCCTCGTGTGGACTCGCCGACCAGGCCGTCCAGTACTTCGCTGTAGCGGCGCATCAGGGTCACGGCGAGGCTGCATACCGGCTTGCCCACCTGGCCACGAATTCCGACGAGAAGATCGCCGCCCTGCGGATCGCGGCCAAGGCACATCATCGACTGGCGCTCGTGTCGCCGCTTCCTGAAGACTGACCAGATGGGGTCTTGGAAAATTAACCCCATTCCTCGATTTGAGGGGTGCTCAAGGTGGAGGATTCGGCTGAGTCCGCCAGTTCCATCGGGCGGGGGTGTGGCTATCAGGGAGATCGCTCGGCGGCTCGGGGTCGCGGAACACAGTCGGGCCGCGTTGGCGTCGGATCGGCCGCCGAGTTATGTGCGGGCGCCTCAGGGGTCGGTGGCGGATGCGCTCAAGCCGCGGGTGAAGGCGTTGTTGCGGAGGCACCGCGGATGACGGCGCCGGAGATCGCGCGGCGGTCGGTTGGCCGCGCTCTTTGAGTCCGTTGAAGAGGTTGCTCGCTCGGATTCGTCCGGAGTTCGTCGGGATCGATCCGGTCGACCAGACGGTTTACGAGCCCGGCAGATCACGCAGTGTGATCTGTGGTTTCCCGAACTGCCGATCCCGGTCGCGGTCGGGCAGCGGCGGTGTTGCAGGTGCTGGTGATGACGTTGGGGTTCTCCCGGTTCGCGGACGCGGCGATGATGCCGTCGCGGCAGGTTGGCGACATTCTGTCGGGGATGTGGATGCTGATCAGCCGGGTCGGGCAGGTGAGCCGGGAGCTGGTGTGGGACCAGGAGTCCGCTATCGGTGGCATGGGCCGGGTCGTGCCCGGCGGCCGCGTTCGCCGGCACCCTCGCGACCCGGATCCGGTTGGCGCCGCACAGGGACGCGGAGTTCAAGGGGATGGTGGAGCGCCACAACCAGTTCCTAGAGACGTCGTTCCTGCCCGGCCGCGTGTTCGCGTCTCCGCACGACTTCAACGAGCAGTTGGTCGATTGGTTGGCTCACGCCAACGCTCGCACCGTGCGGTCTATCCATGGCCGCCCGATGGACCTGCTGGCGGCCGAGTACCCGTCGATGCTGGCTCTACCACCGGTCGCGCCCGCAGTCGGCCTGATGCACCGGATCCAACTTGGCCGCGAGTACTACGTACGACTGGAC
>CAVUNP010000004.1:0-13732 GCA_963742855.1 uncultured Actinomycetota bacterium
CCCGCTGCTGGATCACCACCTGCTCGAATGGGACCGCAGCGACTGCCGGGTGTCGTCTCCCGGCGCGCTCCTGCGACCTGAGCCCCGCATGGGCAGCCTTGATTGACCGGCGTGTCGCCGGTTGGGGTCCCGCGTTGATGTCATCCGCCTTTGTGGACGGACGGCGCTATTGTCGTTGTCGTGGGGTGACGGTGTCGATGGGGAATGCTTCGCCGCGGTTGACGAATTCTTGGAGCATTTTTCGTTGTTGGTCGGTGAGTTCGTGGCCGAAGCTGACTGGGTGTGCCTGTCCGTGTGGGGTGATCCACACGAGTCCGAAGTCGGTGCGATACAGCCGGTATCCGTTGTGTTTGATCACATGATGTCGTCTGCACAGCGGGCATAAGTTGTCTTCGTGGGTGACGCCGCCGTCGTCCCAGGCGAGGATGTGGTCGATGTCGCATTGGCGTGCTGGTCGTCGGCATCCTGGTGCGCGGCAGTATTTGTCCCGCGCCCGGACGTATGATTTCTGGGCTGCGGTGGGTCGGTAGCGTAGGCGTCCTTCGTGGATGACGCGGCCTTTGTCGGTGAGGACGAACCGCCAGTTCGGTACGTCCTGGAGCCCGTCGGCGACCTGCCGGGCGATGTCGGCCACGACAGGTCCGAAACCGTCCAACTCACCGGGGTGGTCGTTCAAACACAGCAGCGTCTCGAGTTCGATGGTGAGGTGGACGCTGCCTTTACGTGGTCCGGGGTTGACCGCACCCGCACCGCCCTGGTTGGCGGGGATGGTCGGGTCCGCCCCGGCGAGCAGGTCAAGGAACACGTCGGCCCGGATCTGGGCCGCGGTGCGCCGGTCACACTGATGGAATGGGGTTCCGTTCGGGTCTCCGGCGCGGATGGTGGCGGTGGCGGTGGCGTTGAGGAAGTCCATCGCGGCGGCGACCTTGTCGGTGGGCAGGTAGCGGCCGACGATTGTCGAGGTTCCGTTGCGGTAGTCGGTGACGGACACGTTGCGGCGGGTCAGATCCCGCCGATACCGTTTGCGGACCAGTTCCGGGTCGATGGTCAACACCAGCTTCCGGACCCGTTGCCGCAGTTGGGGCAGGGTGAGCCGTTCCGCTTCCGGCAGGATTTTCGCGATCACCGCCGCGGCCTGGTCGCTGTCCATCAGGTCGACCTCGATGAGGACCATTTTCAACTTCGCCATATCCAGGGTCCCCTCGGCCAGGGCCGCGTAGAGGGGTGGGTGGCAGTCGATCGCCGCCCACGCCATGCTCACCTGATCCAACGCCGCCGACGTCGTCCACGCCAACGTGAACGACACCTCATCCGCGATCGCCGATCCCGGAGCCTCGACCCGCCGCGGGGCACTGTCATGACGACCCGGCGCACAATGCGCCAACTCGTGCACATCGGCCAACAGTTGCGCCTGTTCCCAGCACACCTGACGAGCCCGCGCCGCCATGATCACCGCCATTTGGTAGCCGTTGAACGACCTGCGGTCCAACGACCCCAACACCGCACCCAACTCGCGACCGGGTGCCATATCCGCCAACCCCGGCGGCAACGGAACATACCCCACGACCGACGCACCAACATCGTCCATGGGTACAAGCGTACGGACACCCCCCGACAAAAACCGGGTCTTACGAGGCGATCGGGGAAAGAAAGTTGTCGATCTTGCGTCGGGCTGGCTCTCAGCTAAGAGCAACCAAGGCCAGTGTGCAGCCATCTTCGTTGGTCGCCCCGGCCACGCCATCCAGAGTCCACAATGGTCACAACACCTTGATGGCGCCGGAAATATACCGATGGTGATCGGGTCGCTGCGGCCCTCGACCAGGCGGACGGTGGCGTGGCGTCAGGCCGGATGCCGCGACCTGACCCACGCCTCCTCCAGGCATCGGGATCCGGCCGGGCCGAGAAAGACGATCGTGGCCGTCGCTTTCGTACAAGACGGCTGCGGTGGTGCTTCGTAGGATGGGCACTCGTTGCCTGGCTATGAGGGGAACAGCACATGCGTGATCTGGTCTATACCGCGTTCGTTTCGCTCGACGGCGTTGTGGATTCCCCAGGTGGTGGGCCGGGCGAGGATCACCGCAGCGGTGGCTGGGCGGTCAACGACATCGAATTCCTGCCTGAGGCATTCTCACTCAAGGGCGAGGAGCTGCAGGACACGACCGCGCTGATGTTTGGCCGCCGCAGCTACGAGGTGTTCGCGCCGGTCTGGCGCGAGTCGGAGGACCACGCCGCCTACAAGGAGCTGCCCAAATACGTCGTCTCGACCACGCTTTCCGACGACGCCATCGTCGAGGGATGGGGCCCGACGACGATCCTGCGCTCGACCGAGGATGTCGTCGAGGTCAAGAAGCGCGAGGGTGGCGCGATCTATGTCCATGGGAGTGCGGAGCTCGCCCGACGCCTGTCGGAGGCGGGCCTGATCGACCGGTACCACCTTCTTGTCTTCCCAGTCCTGCTTGGCGCCGGGAAGGGCCTGTTCAGCACGGCGGACAAGGACAAGCAGTTACTGAGCCTTCAGGCGTCCGCGGCTTACCCGAACGGCATCGTAAAGCTGATCTACAACGTTGTCGGCTGATCCAGAGCCAAGGCGATCGCACCGCCGGTACCCTCGCGGAGTTGTCGCGCCGTGCGCCCGACACATCGGCGCAGGGCACCGGCCAGGTGTGGTTCATCGAAGTACTCGAGCCTGCTGACAACATCGGCTACCGGCGTGCCGGCGGCCAGGAGCGCCGAGGCATTGCGTGCGCGTTCGATCTGTCGTACGGCGCCCTGGGTGAGCCCGGTCGCCGCGCGGAACCGGCGTTCGACGGTACGTCTCGAGACTGCTGGACGGTGGCCCCGGCGGACGTCGGTGACCAGCGGGTCACGGACCACGGCTCCGGCGCGGACGAGGCGGTCGACCAGGGCCTCAGCGTCGTCGGGGCCTGGGGTCTGCCAGCGGAGGCCGTCCAGCCAAAAGCTCCCGTGCTTGGCGTCGGGGAGTTCGACGCCACCGTCGACCAGGGCCGGCGCGGGCACAGACCGCAGCCACGTGCCCACGGCGAACTCGATGCCGACGAAGGTCGCGCCCTCCGGCACGGTGCGGTACCGGTCCTGGTCTCGGGGCCGGAAATGCTCGCGTACGCCGTGCCCTCGCGTTCCCAGAAGACTAGTCCCCAACACACCGCTGCAACGGAGGTCATCTCCACGACCTGCGCGCTCGTACAGGTCCATACGGCGTCGATCCACGGTGAGTCGGACGCGCGCGTCTCGAACTGCAGTCCCACCCGCCTACCTCTGCTCGGCACTGACCGCCGCGATGAGTTCGTCGAGTTGACCACGCACTCGCGCTGCGCTGAGGTGGTCGAAATAGTCGCGGGAGCTGACGATCTGACCGTCGCGGACACGCAGTACGAAGATGCCGGGCAGGGCGAACGGCTCTCCGGTCTCCACAACCGTTCCCTGGTATTCGAACTCGGCGACGATCACCTCCGGATCCGTGGTCTCGTGGATGGTGATGTTCGCGGGTCGCCGCTCCAGCCGTGGACCACCTCCGGTCGGACTGAAATGCTCGCGAACATCGTCCCGGGTTCGCAGCGCCTCGGCGCGATGCGGATCGAACGGGTGCACGATGTGCGTCTGTTCCGCATACAGGTTCGGCAGATCTGTCCAACGCTGCTCCGCCACGCCGTTGACCAGCGCGAGGAAGACCTCCCGCGGGCTGAGTGATTGAACCATCAAGCCTCCGATCCTGGCGTCGACATGCTGCGGCCCGGGTACGATCCGAAGTGCAGGCTCCGAATATATGGAGTCTGTACTTCGGATGTCAACGAAGGGCAACCCATAGATGAGCACTTTCGATGGGCGAGATACCGAGCCGCGTACGCAGCGCGTCGACGCGCGAGCCAACCGGGGCCGCATCCTCGAGGTCGCGGATGACGTCTTCGGGCGGGGTGGCGAGTCAGCATCGACCGAGGAAGTCGCGCGTCGCGCCGGTGTTGGGATCGCCACGGTCTTTCGCCATTTCCCCACGAAGGCGGCCTTGCTGGAGGCAGTCCTGGTCAGGCGATTCGTAGGCCTCCGGGAGCGGGCCGAGGCCTTGCTCGACTCGAGCGATCCCGGTCAGGCGTTCCTCGACTTCTTCAGCTACCTGGTCGCCGATGCCGGCACGAAGATCGCCATAGGCGAGGCATTGCTCGAAGCCGGCGGTGTCGGTGACGGTGCCGTCGACGCCTCCAACGAGCTGCGCCGAGCCGTCGGCGCGCTGCTCGAGCGCGCGCAGCGAGCCGGCGCTGTCCGAGACGACGTCGAACTGCCCGAGGTCTACGCCCTGCTCGTCGCCACGTCGCGGGTCGCGGCTGGTGCACATCTCGACGAAGAGGTGCGGACCCGGATGCTCGCCATCGTGTTCGACGGTCTCGCGCCCCACCCGAGTACGAAGTCGACATAGGGCCTGTCGAAAGACCGCCGCCGGATGTCGAGCACCGACTGGTTGCTCCGACTTGTCTGTGGCAACAGGCCGTCCGGTGGGCGGACCATTCGGTGAATGTGGAAGGACCTGTCATGGGCGACCCGATTGTGGCGAAGGCCGGGCGGCGGGAATGGATCGCGCTCGCGGTGCTGGCTCTGCCGACATTGGCGGTCTCTATCGACGTGTACGTGCTGCTGCTCGCACTTCCGCACCTGACGGCAGACCTGGGCGCGAGCAGCATCGAGCAGTTGTGGATCACGGACATCTACGGGTTCCTGCTCGCCGGATTCCTGATCACGATGGGCACGCTCGGCGACCGGGTCGGCCGCAGGAGGCTGCTGCTGATAGGCGCTGCGGCGTTCGGTGGCGTGTCTGTCGTCGCGGCGTACGCGCCCAGCCCGGCGATGCTGATCGGGGCCCGGGCCGTGCTCGGCGTGGCTGGTGCCGTCCTGGCGCCGTCGACCATGTCGCTGATCCGCATCCTGTTCCGGGACCCCAAGCAGATGGGACTCGCGATCGGGATCTGGGGCTTGTGCTTTTCGGCCGGCGCGGTGATCGGCCCGGTGGTCGGTGGTGCGATGCTGACCCATTTCTGGTGGGGCTCGGTCTTCCTGCTCGGCGTGCCGGCGATGGTGCTGCTGCTCGCGGTCGGCCCTGTCCTGCTGCCGGAGTACCGTGACCCGAACGCCGGGAAACTGGACCTGACCAGCGTGGCGCTGTCCCTCGCCGCCGTACTGCCTGCCATCTACGGGCTCAAGGAGCTGTCCAAGAACGGCTGGCAGGTGCTGCCGGTCGCCGGCATCGTGATCGGGATCGCCTTCGCCGTTGTCTTCGTCCGTCGGCAACGGCGGCTGGAGCATCCGCTGCTCGACCTGCGGCTTTTCGCAAGCCGGTCGTTCAGCACGGCACTGGGCGGCATGATGTTCTGCACGCTGCTGATGGGCGCGATCATGCTGTTCATCACCCAGGACCTGCAGTTGGTCGAGGGGCTGTCGCCGTTCGGGGCCGGCTTGTGGATGATGCCGGCCGTCGCGGCCAACGCGCTGTCGTTCATCGTGTCACCGATCCTGGCCCGCCGGTTCCGGCCGGCATCCGTTATCGGCACCGGACTGGTGATCTCAGTGTCCGGTCTGATCGTGCTCACCCAAACCGACACGACGTCCGGGCCGACGACGCTCGCGACTGGGTACGCGCTGATCCTCCTCGGCGCTGGTCCACTCGTGACACTCAGTATCTACTTGATCATGGCCTCCGCGCCGCCGGAGCGGGCCGGTTCGGCCGCGGCGGTGAACGAGACCAGCGGCCAGTTCGGCTTCGCGTTCGGGCTCGCCGCGCTCGGCAGCATCGGCGCCGCCGTCTATGACAGCCAGTTCACCCCGCCGAGTCAGATTCCGGTCCACGCCGCCGATGCCGCGCGGGAAAGCCTCGCTGACGCGGTGGTCGCCGCTCGCGACCTGCCCGCGGATCTGGCCGGGGCGCTGCTCGCGCCAGCGCGGGAAGCGTTCGTCAGTGGGCTGCACCTGATCGCCGCGATGAGTGCCGCGATCCTCGCTGTCGTCGCCGTACTCATCGTCCGCCTGCTGCGCGCCGTACCCCCGACCGGCGCCCGGCCGGCCGGCGCATCGTCCACACCGGACACTCCACGCCGCCAGGACGAGAGAGTCGCGTCGGACGGCTCGCCTGGTCACCGGGCGAGGTGAACCTGGTCACGGTACGAGCGGGCGGACCTCCTGCGCCACGAAGCGTACGAATCCCACCGGATCGGGGTCGTCCGGTGTCGGCTGGAGCACCACCGTGTCCGCGCCCGCGTCCGTGAAACGCCTGATGCCGGCGGCGATGCGCTCCGCGTCGCCGGCAACGCTCACCTCGGCCATGGAGTCATAGCCCCACCGTGCCCGTTCGGCCTCGAGTCGCTCCGCGGCGTCGGGGCCGGTCGCCGCATGGAGGTAGACGACCACCAGATGCTCCCGGGACCCACCTTCCGCGATCAGGCGCCGCGCGGTACGGACACCGTCGGGCGTGGTGCCGGACGTGAGAATCGTGCCGTCGGCGAGTTCGCCGGACAGCCGCAGCGTCCGTGGCCCGGTGGCACCGACGTACACTTTGCCGGGCGCCGGCCAGTCCAGCGTCACCTGGTCCAGGGTGACGTAACGGCCCGCCGTGGTGACCTGTTCGCCACGCAGCAGCGCCGGCAGCGCGACCAGGTGCTCGCGCAGCAACGTCATCGGTGACTCTGCTTGCGCGCCGATCTGGGCCATCCACCGTTGCACGCCGTGCCCGATCGCGGGGATGAACCGGTCGGGGAACAGCCGGTTCACCGTGGCCAGTTCCATCGCGGTCAACGCCACATTGCGCAGTGGCACTGGCAGCAGCCCGACGCCGACGCGCAGCCGCCTGGTGAAAGCCAGCGCCGCCGTAGCCGTCGAGATGCCGGCTTCGAGGAAACAGTCCTCCCACAACCACAGTTCTTCGAGTCCGGCCTCGTCAGCCGCCTCGGCGACCGTACGGAGGCGTTCAGGCGGGTTCTGCGGGAGAAAAACAACACCGACTGTGGTCACATCGCCCATTCTCCCCGATCCGTTCGCGGACTCGGGGTGGGGGCCTTCCGTCCTCACCACGTCGGCAAATCGCTGCGACTCCGACCGACTGTCCATAGTGTCCAGTTGCTCCCGCTTGGCCCGTGCCGGAGGATTCCGTCTCGGGCGCACCGGTGCTCATCGCGTTGGTTATGCTCCTTGCATGTTCCGTGAGGCTGGGCCTGGCGACTTCGAGCAGATCATCCGGCTCTACCGGCAACTGCAGCCAGACGATCCGGTTCTGGCGGACGGATCCGACGCAGCGGCGTTCCAGCAGATCCTCGATACTCCAGCGTTGCATCTCTTCGTGCTCGAACTGGATGGGGCCGTCGTCGCCACGACGTACCTCAACGTGATTCCCAACATCACCCGATCGGCGTCGCCCTATGCCGTCATCGAAAACGTCGTCGTCGATGAAGCGCGGCGAGGCGCGGGTCTGGGTAAGCAGATCATGGCCGGCACACTCCAGGCGGCGTGGGAGGCGGGCTGCTACAAGGCGATGCTGATGACGGGCTCGCGCAAGCCCGCGACCCACGCCTTCTATAGAGCCTGCGGGTACTCGGCCGACGCCAAGACCGCGTACGTGGCGCGACCATCATGAGGTGGCCTGGTAGGCCTCCTTGACGAGTCGAGACTGAGTACTGTCGGGGTGACGGCCTGGACGCATGGCCTTCACTGACTCATAGGCTTGACTGACTCATAGGCTTGACTGACTCATGGGCTTGACTGACTCATGGGCTTGACTGACTCATGGCCTTGACTGACTCGGTGGCCTCGGCAGCCGCCGGCGTGCTTGGCCGGCTGGTGTCGGCCAGCAGGACGGTGGCGGCTTCGTGGACGTGGTCGACGATGGCATCAGGTGCGGGGCCGTTGTCCCACGTCCGGTCGCGGCGCATCCACATGGTGCGTAGGCCGACGTTCTGGCCGCCAGCGATGTCGCGGGTCGGGCAGTCACCCACCATCCAGCCACCGTCGGCGAGGCGGGCGCCGCATCGTTGCGCGGCCACCTGGAACATCAGCGGATCGGGCTTGCTGGCACCGACCTCTTCGGACACCGCGACGGCGTCGGCGTGCTGGTCCAGCCCGGTGCGCCGGATCTTCGCCCATTGTTGGTCCGTGGCGCCGTTGGTGGCGATGGCGATCAGCCAACCGGCGCCGCGCAAGGTGTTCAGCGCGTCGGTCACGGCCGGGTCGAGTTCAACCAGGTCAACGATCTGTGCCCGATAGCGCGCCAGTAAGGTTTCCGCGGATTCCCCCAGACCGTACCGCTCCCGTACGGCGGAGATGAACGACGGTCGGGGGACGAAGCCATCGCCGTCGGCGTCGATCAGCCAGGCAACTTCCCCCGGGTCGAGTCGGTAGTGGTCCACCCAGTCCCGCGCCCACAGCCGTACGGTTGCGGCACGGTCGATGAGTGTGTTGTCCAGATCGAAGATGGCGAGTGGCACGCCAGAGATACTACCCGTCGTCCGGACCCAGGACTGTGGCCGGGCCGGGCCGCTCAGTCTGTCCAGAAACGCCCGCGAGTTCGACACCACGCGTTTCGATGAAACCGCCGAAGCTGAAGCGCTGGCTCGGGTGGAACATCTATGCGCGAAGCAGCCCTGGGGCGGCGTTGACGCCGAGTTGGCCGCCACCTCCCACCGACTGTCCAATGTAGTTATGCGGGATCGAGTATGACGTCAGGCCTGGCGTACGGCTAGCTGTAGCCCGGGACCACTTCTGTTCGTCGGTTCCTGGGTCATTGCGAAGCGCCGCTGGGGGCCGTGGCGATGGCGGCGTTGGTCGTGGCGGTGTCGAAGGGGACTGGGTGGTCCACCTCGGCGACGGCCTGGGCGGTGACGGCCCGCAGAAACGGCACGACGAGCGCCGCGCACACGATGGCGAAGACGCCGAATGCCACCCGGTAGCTGACGGTGGTGGCGAGCAGGCCGGCGATGGCGGCCGCGATCGGGGCGGTGCCCCAGCCGACCAGGCGACTGGCCGCGCTGAACCGGCCGAGCATGTCGTTGGGCACGAGGTTCTGGTAGATGACCCGCGAGTTGACCGTCCACATTGTCCCACCGAGCCCGGCGACGAACGCGGCCACACCGACCGCCACGGCGCTGCCCGGGCGCGCCGGGGCGACCGCCGGGACGGCGACGAGCGCGAACGAGCCGACGATGTCGACGAACATCGACCAACGGCGGCCAAGGAGCTTGTTCACCGGGCCGACGAGGACGGTGCCGACGACGCCTCCGGCGCCGAGGCAGGTCAGCAGAAGGCCGTACTGTCGGCTGTCCAGCTGCAGCGGACCGCCGACGGCGTAGGCCGGGATGATCGCCATCCAGGCGCTCCAGCAGCCAGCCATCACGCCGATCAGCAGGGCCATGGTGCGCAGCAGCTTGTGCGTCCACAGGAACATGACACCGTCGCGGATCTCGGCGCTGACCGGCTGGCGCGCCTTGGTCGAGGTGACCGCGAAGTTGCCGGTGAGCATGACCAGGAGTACCGCACCGATCACATAGACGACACTGGTGGCGCCGAGTGCGAGCGCGAATCCGGCGGCGACAAGGAAACCGCCGATCGGGGTGCCGACGAAGCCGTTGCAGAGGTACTCGGCGGCGGTGATCCGGGAAGCGGCGGTCTGCCAACGGGCGCGCGGGATCGCGGTCGGAATGATCGACGCGCCCGAGGTCATCGCGACCACCTCGGCGACGCCCAGCACGACAGCGACGGTGTAGATCATCGGCAGGTTGACCGTGTCGCCGAGGTAGGCGAGCAGCAGCATGCCTATGGCGGCCATCCGCGCCGCCTCCGCGACGATCATGAGCGTGCGCCGGTTGAGCCGGTCGACGAGCACGCCGACGTGCAGCGCGGTGACCAGCCACGGCAAGGTCATGAGTACGGCCACGAGGGCGATCAGCCCGGGCGAGTGGGTGAGCCGTACCGCCAGTAGAGGAAGTGCCACGCGGGTCACCGCGTCACCGATGTTCGTTGATGCCGTGAACGTCACCAACAACCACTCGTTGCGGGTGGCCCGGACCTTCGGTGGTGCCGCTTCGTCTGCTGGCGCCTCGGAGGTGGACTCGGACACGATTGCCCCTCTCAACTAACCGCTGCCGAACGCTAACTGGTTATGAGGTTTCATGAGTTAGGGTTGAGCTGTCAAGCGCACATCGAGGTAACGTCGTGAAACGGGTGACGCACGAACTGCCGGACTGGCTCGAGCCGGTGCTGGCCTTTATCAACACGGTCGACGTCGAGGACGGGACCGACCTGCTCGCCGCCGGCCCGGCCGCGCTCGCGAACTGGCTCGGCGGCCGCGGGCTGCTGCCGGTGGGGACCGAGGCGGCGCGGGCGGAGCATCAGCTCGCGCTGGACCTGCGCGCAGGCCTGCGCTGCTTGACGCTCATGAACAACGACGGCCCGGCCGACGAGGCGGCGCTCGCCGGGCTGCGCCGCGCCCTGGACCGCCTGCCGCTCATCGCCGCCATCGCTAGCCCCGCCGGATCCCCAGCGTTGCGCCCGCACAAGCTACCACCGGTGCGGGCCGCACTGGCCGGCGTCGTTGCTGGCTACGCCCTCGCGGTCGGCACCGGGCACTGGTCCCGGATCCGCCGCTGCCCCGCCGACGACTGCGCCTGGGTGTTCTGGGACTCCTCGGCCAAGGGCACCCGGCGCTGGTGCACCATGAGCGTTTGTGGCAACCGGGCGAAGGCCCGCGCGTTCGCCGAGCGCAGGACCCGCGACCTCGCCACGGATCAGGAGACCTGAGTTCAGCTGCCGCTACTCGCGTACGTCGGGAGGGGTGTCAACCGTGAGGGAAGGACTCGACGGCAGCGGCGAAGGCGGCAGGGCGTCAGGATAATGATGTGTTGCCACGCTGCGGCCGGTAGCATCCCGCCTCATGGAGAGCGCCACCTTACGCACCGAACGCCTCGAGCTTCGCCCAGTACGTGACGAGGACGTCGACCGGATCCTGAAGTACCGCAACCTGCCGGAGGTCACGCGGTGGCTGCTGCGCACCGAGGTCGACCCTGCCTCCTTCCGGGCGGTGTGGCGGCAGCGTGGCGGAGGATCCCGACGACCACAGCATGGCGGTGACCCTCGACGGCCTGGTGATCGGGACCGTCTCGCTCGACTGGTCGACGGCATGGGTCAGCCCGGCATGCCGCCGCGGACGGAGGCCCATCTCGGCTATGTTTTCGACCCGGCGTATGGCGGCCACGGCTACGCGACTGAGGCTGTCAGCGCCATGGTGGCGTACGCGTTTGACCGGCTGGGCGTTCGAAGGATCACCGCTGGCTGTTTCGCGGACAACCTTGCCTCGGTGCGGATCCTCGAGAAGGTCGGTATGCGTCGTGAGCAGCACGGCGTCGGTGACTCCTGGCACGCCGAGCTTGGCTGGGTGGACGGCTACACGTATGCCCTGCTCGCCGAGACATGGCATCAAGGGACGACGCCGTAGCGCCCTTCTAGCCCCGCCCTCGCACATTGGGTTTCACTCCGCCTTCCAGCGTGGGCGCGTCGGATCGACTCGGAGCAGGGTGAGGAGCCGGGCTTGTAGGTAGTTGGGGGCGAGCACTTGGGGTGGCTGGTCGTGTTGTGCGGGGATGAGGCGCATGTTGGCCAGGGCGTTGAGGATGAGTCGTGTCGTGGGCTTGACGGCGCGGTTGTCGTAGGCGTAGAAGCCGGTGATTTCAGTTTCGGGGGCGAGGTTGGTGCGGGCCTCGCGTTCGATGAGCAGAAGATGAGCAGGGCCAGGCAGATGACGCTGACGAGGGCGGTAATGCGCCGGTTGTGTTGTAGATAGAGGGGGGCGACGGCAAGGGGGCCTTTGAGGTCGCCGTAGCGGCGTTCTGCGATTGGCTGGCCCTTGTAATCCAAGAAGATCTTGGCGGGGGTGGCCTGGTCGGCGGGGATGTTGGTGATCAGGGCGTACCAGCCGTCGCTGGCGGCCTCGGTGTCGAGAGCGGCCTGGTCGAAACTCCACTGCAGGTGGGGCTTGCCGTCGGGAGCGGTGGTGATGGTGCTGCGTAGGTAGGCGCGGACGCGGTACTTGTCGGCCAGGATGGCGAGCTTGGCCGCGACGGCGTCGCTGTCGGGGTAGTACCGGCTGCCGGCGTTGCGGGCGAGTTTTTCCAGCTCGGGCTGAGCCTTGCCCAGCTTGCGGGCACGGTTGGTGGCCTGGGCGCGAGCGTTGGCGCTGGAGTAGACGAAGACACGCCGGCAGCGCAGGTCAGGCTGGCCCTTCTTGGTCAGTACGGCGTCGTCGCCTTCCAGAAGGTGGTAGGTGTCGCGCCTGTGCTCAGGTAGGTACTTGTGCCGCTCAGCGACGTAGTCGACCTTCGCCGCGGCAGCGAGGTCGAGACCGGCGAACACCTCATCCGGGGTACGTGCCGCCCCGAGCGGAGCGACGAACCGCACGCCCGCGGCGTCCATCGCTGCCACATTCCCGTAGGAGATCAACTTGGAGTCGCCGACGAGGAGCAGATCCTTGCGGCCAGCCATCTTCTGCATCTGGGTGAAGGCTCAATGACCTGGTTGACCTCGCCCGCGTTGCCGTCGAAGCCTTTGCTCCACAACGATCCCCATCACCCGCCGAGGCGATGCCGGTCTGAGCCTGTTTGAGGTCGCCACGCCCGTCCTTGGGATGACCGTAGGCCGGCACCGGGAACGCCTCATCCACACCCTCATACGATCCATAGAGAGATATCGACGTCATGTCCCAGTGCATCCGGGAGACGTCGATGCCGAACACCTCAATCGCCCGAGCACCGACCGAGCCCACGATGTGGTCAAGCTCCGGCGCGATCGCGTCCAACGCCCGCGCGATGCGGTCATCACCCAGCGCGCCGGCCGGGATCCCGAACACCTCCTCGACCGCCCACTCCCGGGCCCACTGAGACACCTGAACCGTCGACCGAGGACTGGTCAGCCGGTTGGCGATCAGCACCTCGACCATCTGACCGTGCGTGACCCGAGACGATGCCACGTCCCGCATCGGACACAACCCGTCAACGAACTCCGCGATCCCGAGCCGGCGGCAGAACTCCGCCGCCACCGGCAACGACCCCAACATCTTCTGCAACACGGGCGCGACCGCCCACTCGGCCCGGGGCCGACGAGCAGCCCGAAGCCCTGGATGAGAAACCTGGCTCACGCCCGGTAAACGCGTGACCGACACAAACGTTACGGATAACCATGTGCGAAGTGTCAATCACCCAGCAAGTTGTCTACTGTGGACCGCCGCGTCCAAGGGCTGTTGGGGTGACCGAGCAGCTCACACCGAGCCGGTAGGATCGTCCGCGTGGATCTGGACGACACCGCCGCCCGGCTCGGGGTACCCGTTGAGGACGTAGACCGCGTCCACCGGCTCGCCGGCGACCGGCCGTCGGCTCCGCTGCCCGCCAGGGCCGACGCGCGCGCCATCCTCGATCGGCTCGCGGTGCGGCCGGACGACGCCGCCGAGATAATGGCACGTCGGCCGGGTGAGAGAGAGAGAGAGAGAGAGAGAGAGAGAGAGAGAGAGAGAGAGAGAGGAGAGAGAGAGAGAGAGAGAGAGAGAGAGAGAGAGAGAGAGAGAGAGAGAGAGAGAGAGAGAGAGAGAGAGAGAGAGAGAGAGAGAGAGAGAGAGAGAGAGAGAGAGAGAGAGAGAGAGAGAGAGAGAGAGAGAGAGAGAGAGAGAGAGAGAGAGAGAGAGAGAGAGAGAGAGAGAGAGAGA
>CAVUNP010000005.1:0-119531 GCA_963742855.1 uncultured Actinomycetota bacterium
GGATCAGCCCGCACTCCGGCACTCCCAGACGCCGTCCCCGCCTCGCGCCGCCCCGCCCTGATTGTGCGGGCTTTGAGGTCGCGGGCGACCCTCAAACCGACACGTTGATGCGGGCATGGCCGTGCGTCACCGGCGACAGACGATCGGACCGGATCACGGAAACCAGGCCGACCCCGGTGTGGTCGGGTGCGGTTGTGCGTCACCGGTGACAGACGATCGGACCGGATCACGGCAACCTGGCCGACCCGGTGTGGTCGGGTGCGGTTGTGCGTCACCGGCGACATCGACGATCGGACCGGATCACGCAAAACCAGGCCGACCCCGGTGTGGTCGGGTGCGATTGTGCGTCACCGGCGACAGACGATCGGACCGGATCACGGAAACCAGGCCGACCCGGTGTGGTCGGGTGCGGTTGTGCGTCACCGGCGACAGACGATCGGACCGGATCACGCAAACCAGGCCGACCCGGCGTGGTCGGGTGCGGTTGTGCGTCACCGGCGACAGACGATCGGACCAGATCACGCAAAACCAGCCGACCCCGGCGTGGTCGGGTGCGGTTGTGCGTCACCGGCGACAGACGATCGGACCGGATCACGGCAAACCGGCCGACCCCGGTGTGGTCGGGTGCGATTGTGCGTCACCGGTGACAGACGATCGGACCAGATCACGCAAAACCAGCCGACCCCGGCGTGGCCGGGTGCGGTTGTGCGTCACCGGTGACAGACGATCGGACCAGATCACGCAAAACCAGCCGACCCGGTGTGGTTGTGCGTGACGGGTGACTGGGGATGGGGCCGGATCGGGGAACCTGGGCGGCTCTGGTGTGGTTGTGTGCTGCGCGTGACTGATGATCGGGTCGGGTCGCGGAGATCTGGCCGGTCTTGGTGTTGGTGGGGAATGCAGAAAGCGGGGACCTTGGGGGTCCCCGCTTTTCTGGGTGTTTGTCCGGCGGCGTCCTACTCTCCCACACCCTCACGAGTGCAGTACCATCGGCGCTGGTGGGCTTAGCTTCCGGGTTCGGAATGGGTCCGGGCGTTTCCCCGCCGCTATGGCCGCCGTAACTTTATGGAACTAACAGTTGCCCCTTGTTTGGTCACCGGTTGTGTTCCGGGTGGTGGGGGTTTCCGTTGTTCGGGAGTTGCACAGTGGACGCGGATGTGTTTGTAGTCAAGTCCTCGGCCTATTAGTACCAGTCGGCTGAACCTGTTACCAGGCTTACACTTCTGGCCTATCAACCCAGTGGTCTTGCTGGGGGCCTTAACCCTCAAGGGGTGGGAGACCTCATCTTGAAGCGAGCTTCCCGCTTAGATGCTTTCAGCGGTTATCCCTTCCGAACGTAGCTAACCAGCCGTGCCATTGGCATGACAACTGGCACACCAGAGGTTCGTCCGTCCCGGTCCTCTCGTACTAGGGACAGCCCTTCTCAAGTCTCCTGCGCGCGCGGAGGATAGGGACCGAACTGTCTCACGACGTTCTAAACCCAGCTCGCGTGCCGCTTTAATGGGCGAACAGCCCAACCCTTGGGACCTACTCCAGCCCCAGGATGCGACGAGCCGACATCGAGGTGCCAAACCATCCCGTCGATATGGACTCTTGGGGAAGATCAGCCTGTTATCCCCGGGGTACCTTTTATCCGTTGAGCGACACCGCTTCCACTCGCAGGTGCCGGATCACTAGTCCCGACTTTCGTCCCTGCTCGACCTGTCAGTCTCACAGTCAAGCTCCCTTGTGCACTTGCACTCAACACCTGATTGCCAACCAGGCTGAGGGAACCTTTGGGCGCCTCCGTTACATTTTGGGAGGCAACCGCCCCAGTTAAACTACCCACCAGACACTGTCCCTGAACCGGATCACGGTCCGAAGTTAGATACCCAAATTCAACAGAGTGGTATTTCAAGATTGACTCCACCCGGACTGGCGTCCGAGCTTCATAGTCTCCCACCTATCCTACACAATCAAATTCGGATACCAATGTCAAGCTATAGTGAAGGTCCCGGGGTCTTTCCGTCCTTCCGCGCGTAACGAGCATCTTTACTCGTAGTGCAATTTCGCCGGGCCTGTGGTTGAGACAGTAGGGAAGTCGTTACGCCATTCGTGCAGGTCGGAACTTACCCGACAAGGAATTTCGCTACCTTAGGATGGTTATAGTTACCACCGCCGTTTACTGGCGCTTAAGTTCTCAGCTTCGCCCTTGCGGACTAACCGGTCCCCTTAACGTTCCAGCACCGGGCAGGCGTCAGTCCGTATACATCGTCTTACGACTTCGCACGGACCTGTGTTTTTAGTAAACAGTCGCTTCCCCCTGGTCTCTGCGGCCACCTACCGCTGCCACCCGCATGGGGTTTGACGGTCTATGGCCCCCCTTCTCCCGAAGTTACGGGGGTAATTTGCCGAGTTCCTTAACCACAGTTCGCCCGATCGCCTCGGTATTCTCTACCTGACCACCTGTGTCGGTTTGGGGTACGGGCCGCTCGAAGCTCGCTAGAGGCTTTTCTTGGCAGCATGGGATCATTGACTTCGACTAATACGTCTCCGCATCACGTCTCAGGCCCATGGTGTGCGGATTTGCCTACACACCGCCCTACACGCTTGCCCCGGCTCTACCAATCACCGGGTCCAACTACCCTCCTGCGTCACCCCATCGCTTGACTACTACCTGCCAGGTTCCCAGCCACAACACCATCACCCGAAGGATCCGGCACCGCAGGTGGTTAGCACAACAAGGTTCGTCATGGGCGCTCCTTCGCGGGTACGGGAATATCAACCCGTTGTCCATCGACTACGCCTCTCGGCCTCGCCTTAGGTCCCGACTCACCCAGGGCGGATTAGCCTGGCCCTGGAACCCTTGGTCATCCGGCGGCAGGGTTTCTCACCCTGCTTTCGCTACTCATGCCTGCATTCTCACTCGTGCCACCTCCACGGCTGGATCACTCCGCCGCTTCTCTGGTGGCACGACGCTCCCCTACCCATCCACACACCTGGACCCACCCCTCAAGGAGGCAGGCCGGGTACATGCGTGAATGCCACAGCTTCGGCGGTGTGCTTGAGCCCCGCTACATTGTCGGCGCGGAACCACTTGACCAGTGAGCTATTACGCACTCTTTCAAGGGTGGCTGCTTCTAAGCCAACCTCCTGGTTGTCTATGCGACCCCACATCCTTTTCCACTTAGCACACGCTTAGGGGCCTTAGCTGGTGATCTGGGCTGTTTCCCTCTCGACTACGAAGCTTATCCCCCGCAGTCTCACTGCCACGCTCTCACTTACCGGCATTCGGAGTTTGGCTGACTTCAGTAAGCTTGTGGGCCCCCTAGGCCATCCAGTGCTCTACCTCCGGCAAGAAACACGTGACGCTGCACCTAAATGCATTTCGGGGAGAACCAGCTATCACGGAGTTTGATTGGCCTTTCACCCCTAACCACAGGTCATCCCCCACCTTTTCAACGGTGGTGGGTTCGGCCCTCCACGCGGTCTTACCCGCGCTTCAGCCTGCCCATGGCTAGATCACTCCGCTTCGGGTCTAGAGCATGCGACTCACAACGCCCTATTCGGACTCGCTTTCGCTACGGCTCCCCCACACGGGTTAACCTCGCCACATGCCACTAACTCGCAGGCTCATTCTTCAAAAGGCACGCCGTCACCCCCACACCCAAAGGTGCATAAGGCTCCGACGGATTGTAGGCAAACGGTTTCAGGTACTATTTCACTCCCCTCCCGGGGTACTTTTCACCTTTCCCTCACGGTACTAGTCCGCTATCGGTCACCAGGGAGTATTTAGCCTTACCAGGTGGTCCTGGCAGATTCACGGCGGATTTCAGGGGTCCGCCGCTACTCGGGAACACGCACAACAGGTCTGACACTTTCACCTACCGGGCTATCACCGTCTACGGCGCCACTTTCCAGAGGCTTCGACTAGCATCAGACTTTATCACTGTTCGACCCAGTGTCAGCTGGATCAGCACGGTCCCACAACCCCGCACACGCAACCCCTGACAGGTATCACACGCGCACGGTTTAGGCTCGATCCGCTTTCGCTCGCCACTACTCACGGAATCACTCTTTGTTTTCTCTTCCTGCCGGTACTGAGATGTTTCACTTCCCGGCGTTCCCTCCACACACCCTATGTGTTCAGGTGTGGGTGACACCACATGACTGGTGCCGGGTTTCCCCATTCGGACACCCTGGGATCAGCTTGGTTGGCAGCTCCCCCAGGCCTATCGCGGCCTCCCGCGTCCTTCATCGGCTCCTGGTGCCAAGGCATTCACCGTTTGCCCTCGGCAACTTGACCACAAAGATGCTCGCGTCCACTGTGCAATTCTCAAACAACGGCCAACCCCAACCCCCACCCAGCCACCACACACCCCACACCCAGAACCCCAAAAAGGCCCAACAATGTGAAGCAGTTTGGCAACCGAAGGCCAGACTGGACCAGAAGAACCAAACCCCGACCACCCCACACAGGGGCTCCCGGACGTTTGTTCCTTCAGGACCCAACAGGATGTCTGGACACCGAACCAGCCGCACCACCAACCCGATCCACACCCACACCCCGAAGAACATGAGCAGTACGAGGACCAGCGGCCGTTGCCGAAACGATTCTCACCAGTGTCTCCGCCAATTGAGCAACCCCACCGACACACTCGGCCGGCGCGGGCTCCTGGACCACTTTCGCGGTCAGGTGCTCCTTAGAAAGGAGGTGATCCAGCCGCACCTTCCGGTACGGCTACCTTGTTACGACTTCGTCCCAATCGCCAGCCCCACCTTCGACGGCTCCCTCCCTTACGGGTTAGGCCACCGGCTTCGGGTGTTGCCGACTTTCGTGACGTGACGGGCGGTGTGTACAAGGCCCGGGAACGTATTCACCGCAGCGTTGCTGATCTGCGATTACTAGCGACTCCGACTTCACGGGGTCGAGTTGCAGACCCCGATCCGAACTGAGACCGGCTTTTTGGGATTCGCTCCACCTCGCGGTATCGCAGCCCTTTGTACCGGCCATTGTAGCATGCGTGAAGCCCTGGACATAAGGGGCATGATGACTTGACGTCATCCCCACCTTCCTCCGAGTTGACCCCGGCAGTCTCCCATGAGTCCCCGGCATAACCCGCTGGCAACATGGAATAAGGGTTGCGCTCGTTGCGGGACTTAACCCAACATCTCACGACACGAGCTGACGACAGCCATGCACCACCTGTGAACGCCCCCGAAGGACACCACATCTCTGCGGCTTTAGCGCCCATGTCAAACCCAGGTAAGGTTCTTCGCGTTGCATCGAATTAATCCGCATGCTCCGCCGCTTGTGCGGGCCCCCGTCAATTCCTTTGAGTTTTAGCCTTGCGGCCGTACTCCCCAGGCGGGGCGCTTAATGCGTTAGCTGCGGCACAGAGGACCGGAGAGGCCCCCCACACCTAGCGCCCAACGTTTACAGCGTGGACTACCAGGGTATCTAATCCTGTTCGCTCCCCACGCTTTCGCTCCTCAGCGTCAATATCGGCCCAGAGACCCGCCTTCGCCACCGGTGTTCCTCCTGATATCTGCGCATTTCACCGCTACACCAGGAATTCCAGTCTCCCCTACCGAATTCTAGCCTGCCCGTATCGACTGCAGACCACATGGTTGAGCCACGGGTTTTCACAGTCGACGCGACAAGCCGCCTACGAGCTCTTTACGCCCAATAAATCCGGACAACGCTTGCGCCCTACGTCTTACCGCGGCTGCTGGCACGTAGTTGGCCGGCGCTTCTTCTGCCCCTACCGTCACTTTCGCTTCGTCGGAGCTGAAAGAGGTTTACAACCCGAAGGCCGTCATCCCTCACGCGGCGTCGCTGCATCAGGCTTCCGCCCATTGTGCAATATTCCCCACTGCTGCCTCCCGTAGGAGTCTGGGCCGTGTCTCAGTCCCAGTGTGGCCGGTCGCCCTCTCAGGCCGGCTACCCGTCGTCGCCTTGGTAGGCCATCACCCCACCAACAAGCTGATAGGCCGCGAGCCCATCCCTAGCCGAAAAACTTTTAACCACCAAACATGCGCCCGGCAGTTAATATTCGGTATTAGCCCCCGTTTCCGAGGGTTATCCCAAAGCTAAGGGCAGGTTGCTCACGTGTTACTCACCCGTTCGCCGCTCGAGTACCCCGAAGGGCCTTTCCGCTCGACTTGCATGTGTTAAGCACGCCGCCAGCGTTCGTCCTGAGCCAGGATCAAACTCTCCAACAAAAACTTTTTGGAAAATCCATCCCGACAAATTTCAAAGAAATTGCCGAAGATTACCCCCACCAAAAGATGGAGGCCAAACTTGGCACTGGCTTATCCAAACACCCTGTTGAGTTCTCAAGAAACAAACACCCACCGCAACTCGCTCCCCTCGCGGCCCGTGTTCCCGGGGCTTACTCTTACCACTCTAGCCACTCCGTTTTGCTCCGTCAAATCGGAAAGTTCCGACTTGCTGAGCGCACGAAGCACCCACGCGCGGCAGTACCGGCCTTGTCGGCTTGTTCTGTCGTACGGGGAAAGTCAGCACACCGGCCGGTTCAACGCCCCAGAGGATGCAGGACCCGTCCGGCTCTTGCCGGCCGTTCTTCGCTCCGGTTGGTTTCGTGACCGTGTCACACCACCCGGCCCCGCCGCCGGCCTCGGCCGTCCTGCGGGCAGAGCAAAAGTTACGGGGCGAGACCCCACGTCGTCAAATCGACGTGACATGGCGCGGATCACGTAACCCTCTGTAACCGGGGCGTTCACCAACGTCCACTCGCCCACCATCAGCCTCAGAGGTCGACGTTGGAGTCGTGGCCACCGCAAACAGTGGGCGAGCCTCCATGATCACACTCCATCGACGGCAGGCTACTGCGGGGTCAGTTCGATGCCGGCGAGGTGGCGGCGACCGCGACGGAGCACGAGGAAGCGGCCATGCAGCAGGCTGGACTCGTCCGGTACCGCTTCGGGGTCGGTGACACGTTCGTTGTTGACGTAGGCGCCGCCTTCCGCGATGGTGCGCCGGGCCTCGTTCATGCTCGGACACCAGGCCCGATTCGCGTAGCAGGACGCCACATCCGGGCCAAATCGGTGACTTTCGCCAAGCCGGCCTCGGCGAGTGCGGCGCGCGAGGGTGGCCGGGGAGAGCTCGGCCAGCGAGCCCCGCCCGAACAGGGCCTGCGAGGCGGCGATCGCCTGGGCGCATTCGACCTCGCCGTGGACCAGCGTGGTCAGTTCCCGGGCCAGCGCCCGTTGCGCCTCGCGGGCCGCCGGCCGCTCCGCGGTGGCCTTCTCGAGTTCGGCCAGGGCGTCGTGATCGGCGAAGCTGAAGTACTGAGGTAGTTGCCAACGTCCCCGTCCCCGGCGTTGACCCAGAACTGGTAGAACGCGTACGGGCGAGGTCATCTCCGGGTCGAGCCAGACCGCGCCGCCCTCGGTCTTGCCGAACTTCGTGCCGTCGGCCTTGGTCACCAGCGGTGTGGTGAAGGCATGCACTGGCCCGGCGCCGCGACGGCGGATGTAGTCGACGCCGGCGGTGATGTTGCCCCACTGGTCGGAGCCGCCGAACTGCAGCGTGCAGCCGTGGCGCAGATGCAACTCGAAGAAGTCATTGGCCTGCAGCAGCTGGTAGCTGAACTCGGTGAAGCTGATGCCCGCTTCAGCCGGGCCTTGACCACGTCCCGGGCCAGCATGCGGTTCACCGGGAAGTGCTTGCCCACATCGCGCAGGAAGTCGATGGCCGACATCTCGCCCGTCCAGTCCAGGTTGTTGACCAGAACGGCCGCGTTGTCCCCGTCGTAGCTGACGAACGGGGCGAGCTGGGCCCGGATCCGCTGCACCCAGCCGGGATGACCTCGGGCGGGTTCAACGTCCGTTCGCCGACTCTCCTGGGGGTCGCCGATCTGGCCGGTGGCTCCGCCGACCAGCAGCAGAGGCCGGTGCCCGGCGAGCTGGAACCGGCGGGCGGTGATCGACCTGCATCAGGATGCCGACGTGCAGGCTGGGCGCGGTCGGGTCGAAGTCCACATAGAACGTGACCGGCCCGGCCGCGAGGTGCTGTCGCAGCTCGTCCAGGTCGGTCGAGTCCTGTATCAGGCCTCGCCACTGCAGATCATCGAGAAGGCTCACCTCGCGATTGTCGCGCATCGGGTGGCGTGGCAGAAACGGGGTTTGGCCGCACTACCCTGGGCGGCGGCATCGGTACGGGACGGGAGCCGGCGAGGCCGGTCTGGGGAGGTCAGCGCGGGAAGCCCCCGTGCCGGGCCGGGTACGGGAGGGTCAGTGGCGAAGACAGTGGCGAAGAAGGCAGAAGTACTGGCCCTTCGCAAGATCACGCGCAGCTTCGGCGAGAACGTGGTTCTCCGTGAGGTGAGTCTCAGCCTGCGCGAGGGCCAGGTCTGCGCGGTGGTCGGCCCCAACGGGGCCGGCAAGACCACGCTGCTGCGATGTGTGGCCGGCACCATCGCGCCGGACGGCGGCGAGGTAATCCTGCTCGGCAAGGCGGTCAACGAGTCCGATCCGCACACCCGTGCGGCTATCGCCAGTGTGCTGGACGACATCGACTTCTTCCCGGACCTGTCCGTGGCGGAGCATCTCGAACTGATGGCCTACGCGCACGGCACCAGCGACGCGCTCGCCGTGGTGGAAGAGACACTCACCGCGCTCGATCTGGACGGCGCCAAGGACCAGGTGCCGCCCACGCTGTCCAGCGGCCAGCGCCGCCGGCTCGCGCTCGCGTCCTGCTTCGTACGGCCGAGGAGACTGTTGATCCTGGACGAGCCCGAGCAACGCCTCGACGTACGGGGACGGGCGTGGCTGACCGAGCGGTTGCGCCGGGAGAAGGCCAACGGGGCCGCTGTGATCATGGCGTCGCACGACGCCGACCTGGTCGACGCGGTGGCGGACATACGGCTGGCGGTCGGCGAATGACCACGACCACCATGACACCCGCCGAGATCCCCCGGGTGGCCGATCTTCGCCGCAACCTGCGCCAGGCGCGCCGCGCCCACAGCGAACGCACCCTCGGCGAACTGCTCACTGACGTTTACATGTTTGCGCTGCTGGCGGTGCTTTACGGGGGTTCGGCCGCGGTGTCCATCAGGAACCACCTCAGGCAGCCGTTGTCCTCGCCCGTCGGCACCGAGTCGGCCCGGTTCTGGCTGCTGCTCGTCCTGCTGGTGGTGGCGGCGGCGTTCGCCTGGCGCGGGTTGCGCATGATCGGCCCGTTGATCACGACGCCGCCGGCCCAGGCCTGGGTGGCGTCCACCCCGGTCGACCGGGCCGATTGGCTACGCACCCCACTGGTGTTCCTGCTGGCGTTCATGGGCGTCCTCGGGTCCGGCGTGGCGTTGCTGGCCTCCTGGGCCGGACTGACCACATCGTACGGATGGGCGCTGGTGGCCGGCGCGGGCGCGGGCATCGGACTGGCCGGCGTGGCCGTGCTGGCGCAGGCCCGGCCGCACACTGTGCACAAGGCACACCGCCGGCCCCGACCGTCCGACGTCGTCATTGTGGTCAGCGTCCTGGTCGCGGTGGCGGCCGTGGTGAGCAATGAGGTCGAACTGGTCCTGCCGCGGCCGGCGCTGCCCGCTTTCGTCCTGGGCACGCTCGCCGTCGCCGGTGCGGTGGCGGCCCTGGTCTACGCATCGCGGTTGCTGTACCGAATCGACCGCACCACGCTGTCGGGCGGAGCCGAACTCGCTGGCGCCGCGATGAACGCCGCGGTGATGCTCGACATCTCACTGCTGTCCGAACTGGTCGCCTCCCGGCGCTGGCGGCATACCCGACGTCTACACAGTAGACACTGGTTTCCCGGCAGCGCCGCGTCGGTACTGTTCCAGGCGGACCTGCTGCGGCAGTGGCGCCGGCGCGGCGACCTGTTCGCCTGGGCGGCTTTGATCCTGGCGCCCTACGCGATGACCGTCTTCTCCCCGTCGGCGGTCGGCTCCACCCGGATCATCGCCGGATACATCGCCGTTGACCGGCTGGCTGGTGGGCTGCGCCTGGTCTCCCGATCACCTGCCCTGCGCCGGGCCCTCGGCGGTACGGACGGTTCACTCAAAGGCATTCACATCGTGGTTCCGGCGATCGGGCTGGCCATCTGGTGGACCGCCACGATACCGGCCGGCGGGGTGCCCTACCTACCGGTGATCACCGGCGTCCTGATCGCCGGACTTCTCGGTGCCGTATACCGGACCGCGACCCGCAAGCCAATGTCGTACGACGACGGCGGTGGGGGCGGCTCGGCGGGCTCGCCGATCGGCCCGATTCCAGTCAACCTGATCAGGCAGGTCTTGCGTGGTCCCGACGTCGTCCTCCTGCTTGTCCTCTTCGGTTTCCTCACCACCAACCTGCGCTGACATGTAGAGCCGCGCTAGGCAGGGAGTCGTTGCCACCGCATCCGGCAGCAACGACTCCACGACCGCCTATCAGCGGTGCCAGCGTTGGTTGTTGCCGCCGTTACAGGTCCAGATCTCCACCAGGGTGCCGTTGCCGGTGGCCTGGCCGGTCACGTCGAGACACAGTCCTGATTCGACGCCGACGATGGTGCCGTCGGCATTGACGGTCCATTTCTGGTTCGCCCCGCCGGTGCAGTCCCAGATGCCGACCGGCGAACCGGCCGCGGTGAGATGCCCGCCCACGTCCAGGCACTTGGTGCCGTAGACCCGCAGCGAGCCATCGGACTGCGCGGCCCAGTTCTGGTTGGCGCCGCCGTTGCAGTCCCAGATGACCACCTGGGTTCCGTTGGTCTGGGTGGCGTTGGGCACGTCCAGGCACCGTCCAGACTGGACACCGATGAGGGCACCGGTGACCGGCGGCGGCGGCCCCGCGACGGCGGTGATGGAAAGGTTGTCGAACTGCGCCGTCTCGGTCTGGCTGGTACCGAAGCCGACCTGGCCGACGCTCCACGTCGCGTCGGTCACGCTGGCAAGGGTGGCCCCGTCCAACTCCGCGGTGATGGTCGAGCCGGAGAACGTCAGCGCGAGGTTGTGCCAACTGCCCGTACCCGGCGCGGCCGCGGTTCCGCTGCGGATGGTGGTCATCGCATTGTTGACATCGTTACGAAGCAGGGACCAGGCGCCGGTGTTACTGATCCGCAGGTAGTAGGCGTCCAGACCCGCCGGCCCGAAGGCGTGCTGCCAGGTGGCCCGTCCGATCAACTCGACGTACCCGGCCTGCTCCAGCAGCACGTCACTGGCGACCCGGTAGTTGCTCCACGTGGTGTCGCCGATCAGCGTGTACGGGTCGCTCAGGTCGTCCCAGGTGATCGGCGCGCGGGGGCTCATCTGCCGCACGCACCGGCCGGTCCGGCCAGCCCCGCAGGTGGCGATCTCGAAGACACCCTGCTGGTCAGACAGCAGCCGCGCCTCGCGACCGACCACATAGGAGTCGTAGTTGTCGTTGTAGGGCAAGGCAAGCGGCGCCGAGGCCGGGCTGGTGGCGGTGCCCTTGGCCTGGCCCGTACTCGTGCTCAGCGTGTACACGTACCCGGGTTGGAGGGTGACCGTGAAGGTGCCCGAGCTCGGCGTGACATCGGAACTGTGTACGAAGTACTCACTGGAACTGGTGGCGCCGACCCGGGTGGCCCAGACGTGCACCTGGCCGGTGGACAGCCCACCCGTCACCGTGGCGGTGAAGGTCTGCGCCGCGGTAGCGTCCATGGTCTCGATGACTGTCGACCAGGTGTTCGTACTGGCGGCGCGCAGGGTCACATAGCTGCCGTTGGCACGGTTTGCGCCCAGGTAGCCCGATGCACCGTCCAGGTAGCGCCAGCCCGGCGCCGTGAACTGCGTGGTGTGCGCCATCACCCAGGCGTTCTTGCCCACCGAGTACGCGCCGGACCACGGCTGCGCGGCCACCGCCACGCCCATGGTGGGGTAGGGCAGGTTCGGGTACAGCGCGGCGACCACGGGCCAGTTGAGGTACGCGGTCATCTTGCCGTCGATGTAGCCGCGGTTGATGCCCCGCGCCAGGGCGACCGCGCCGGCGTTGTAGTCGTCCGAACCGTTCTCGCTGGCCCACACCGCCTTGCCGGAGTTGATCGCATTGGTGGAACTCGGGCAGTTGGTCTGCGCTCCGCGGTAGCCGCACACGTAATGCGATCCGAGCACGTCGACGGCGGCCGCGAAGGCCGGGTCGCTGACCACCTGGTCGGCCGGGGCGAAGCTGGTGTCGTCCGCGACGATCTTCACGTTGGCGAAGCCGTTGGCGTCGAGGGCAGTGTTCAGGCTCTGGTACCAGGCCTTGTTGAAGCCGCGCTCGTTCCATCCACCGAGATAGTCGATGGTCAGGCCGTGGCTGTTCTTCGCACAGGTGAGCCACGCCAGCAGGTAGTTGACCATATCGGTGGACCAGAAGTTGCCGTTGCCGATCCAGCCCGGCGCACCCCAGGTCAACGCGGCCAGCTTGATGTCCGGATTACGGGCCTTGGCCTGCTCCATCAGCCACCATTCGTACCCCCGGTTGCAGTCGAGGTCGGTGGCCGTGTGCTTGTGGCTGGGCTCGGCGCCCGACGTGGAGTTCGTGTCGCCGCCGACCTCGACCTTCAGGATCTGCACCGCCGCGCCGTAGTTCGGCCGGAACAGGTAATCGAGCACCTGGCCACGCTGCGGCTCGGGATAGTCGATGAGCAGGCGGGAGTTGCCGCCGCCACCACTGATCGCGCCGACCCCGTCAAACGTCCGCCCGGCCCCGGTGCCGTTGATGGTTACCGTGGTCGCCGCCTGGGCTGGTGCGGCTGAGGCGAGCACCACGGTGCCGGCGGCGACGAGGCTTACGACCACGGCCCGGGCAAGCTGGCGAAACCAGCGGCGGTGGTCATGATTGTGTGTCGTTGCGGGTGCGAACATGAGCGACTCCCTCACGTCGTGAGCGTTGCGTCACCCCACTGAAACATGAACCAACGCATCTACACAATGGCAGACATCGATCGGACAGGCATCGATCATCGATCGCACGGACGAGCTAGCGGGTACGGCGGCGGGGGACGTGGGCGCGGTAGAGGCTGACGGTCGGGTCGCCGGCGATCCAGAACCGATGCGGCGTCTCCTTCGCCGCGGCCACGCCGACGCGGGGTCCACTTCGGACTGATGCGGGGTCGACCGGGGTCACCGGCGGCAGCAGGACCATAGGACCCGAACCGTCCACAATGCTCGTACCACTGGCGAGCCCGTCAATGGCCAGAGCCATGGCCAGCCGGGCCGGCCCACGGGCCAGTTCCCGGTCGGCAGAGGGATGACCGCGGCGTTCCCGGGCCAGGTCCAGACCACCCACCACCTCGCCGGCCCGCAGCAGCACCGCGGACGATTCGCCCACCGCGCCGGCGGTCACGTTCACGCACCAGTGCATGCCGAAGACGAAATAGACGTACGCGAAACCGGCTGGCCCGAACATGACCGCGTTGCGTTTGGTCATGCCACGGTGGGAGTGCGAGGCGGGATCGTCGCCGAGGCCAGAGTACGCCTCCACCTCACTGAGCCGAACGGTGACGCCGTTGCCGCGCAACCGCCAGCCGAGCAGGGTCACCGCGGTGTCGGCCACCCTCGATGCGGGGGCAGCCATCCAGGGGTACTTCGGCGGGCGGGCGCGGCCTGGCATGGCTACCGCGGAACCACCCGGGTGGCCGCCCATTCGCGCCACGTCTGCACCGCGTCGGTGACGGCGGCCAACTGGTCGGCGACCGGACCGGGCCCGGTGGAGCCTGGCGTGATCCGGGCGGCCAGCGCGCCACGCACCGACAGGACCGAACGTACGTCCGGCGTGAGATGCCCCGAGACCGTGGCCAGGTCGTCGTCGGAGACCTCGTCGAGGCCGCAGTCACGGGCCACGCACAGCGCCACCAGCGATCCGGTGACCTCGTGCGCCTCCCGGAAGGGCACGCCCCGGCGGACCAGCCACTCGGCCACCTCGGTGGCGAGGGTGTAGCCGGCCGGCGCGGCCTCGGCCAGCCGGTCCACCCGTACGGTCATGGTGGAGATCATTCCGGCCAGCGCCGGCAGCACCAGTTCGAGGGTGTCCACCGCGTCGAAGACCGGCTCCTTGTCCTCCTGCATGTCCCGGTTGTACGTCAGCGGCAGGCCCTTGAGCATGGTGAGCACGGTGACCAGCCCGCCGATGAGCCGGCCGGCCTTGCCCCGGGCGAGTTCGGCGATATCCGCGTTCTTCTTCTGCGGCATGATCGACGATCCGGTGGCGAAAGCGTCATCGAGCTCGGCCCAGCCGAACTCCTGCGACGTCCACAGCACCACCTCCTCGCCGAGGCGGGACAGGTGGACCCCGCACATCGCGGCCACGAACATGAACTCGGCGGCGAAGTCGCGGTCCGCCACCGCGTCCATGGAGTTGGCCGCGGCCACGTCGAAGCCGAGTTCCTTGGCGACCTTGACCGGATCCAGCGGCAGGGAGGACCCAGCCAGGGCACCTGAACCCAGCGGGGACACCGCGCAGCGCACGTCCCAGTCACGCAGACGGGACAGGTCACGCAGCAGAGCCTGCACATGCGCGAGCAACTGGTGGCCGAAGGTGACCGGTTGCGCGTGCTGGACGTGGGTCAGGCCCGGCGCGGGCGTGTCGATATGCCGCTGCGCCTGTTCGGTGAGGGCGTCCACCAGTTCGACCAGCCGGGCGGCCACGCCGCGGGCGTGGTCGCGCAGGTACAGTCGCAGGTCGGTGGCCACCTGGTCGTTGCGGGAACGTCCGGCCCGCAGCTTGCCGCCCAACGTGCCGAGGCGCTCCAGCAGCCCGCGTTCGAGCGCGGTGTGCACGTCCTCGTCCTCGACGGTCGGACGGAACTGCGCCGGACGCGCAGGCCGCCTCGAGATCGTCCAGCGCCGCCAGCATCCGGCCGAGTTCGTCCGAGTCGAGCAGGCCCGCGCCGGCCAGTACCCGCGCGTGCGCCCGCGACGCGGCCAGGTCGTACGCGGCCAGGCGCCAGTCGAACTGGACGCTGACCGACAGCCGGGCCAACGCCTCGGCCGGGCCGCCCTGGAACCGTCCACCCCAGAGCCGCACCCCGGAGTTACCGTTCGCCTCGCTCACGCCGACATCCTCCCAGCATGCAGGGGCACCCCGGCTTGCGATCGAGCGGGGTGCCCTTCGTCCGCCCGAACTAGCCCAGTCGACTGTCAGCGTGCGCAAGCCAGCCGGCTTGGCAAGCCCCACAGGTCGACGAACCCGCGCGCCAGCGACTGGTCGAACAGGTCGCCCTCGTCGTACGTGGCCAGGCCGAAGTCGTACAACGAGGCCTCGGAACGGCGACCCGTCACCACAGCCCGGCCGCCGTGCAAGGTCAACCGGACCTCACCGGAGACGAAGCGCTGCGACTCCGCGATGAACTGGTCCAGGGCACGCTTGAGCGGCGAGAACCACAGTCCGTCGTACACAAGCTCGCCCCAGCGCTGTTGCACGCCTCGCTTGAACCGGGCCAGGTCGCGCTCGACCGTCACGTTCTCCAGTTCCTGGTGCGCGCTGATCAACGCGATGGCGCCCGGTGCCTCGTACACCTCGCGGCTCTTGATCCCGACCAGGCGGTCCTCGACCATGTCGAGCCGGCCCACGCCCTGGGCACCGGCCCGCTGGTTCATCGCCACGACGGCCTGATACGGGGTGACCGTCTCACCGTCGATGGCCACCGGCACACCCTGGTCGAACGTGATCACGACCTCGTCGGCGTCGCGCGGCTGGGCCGGATCCTGGGTGTACGAGTAGAGGTCCTCGATCGGCGCGTTCCAGATGTCCTCCAGGAAACCGGTTTCGATGGCCCGACCCCACAGGTTCTGGTCGATCGAGTACGGCGACTTGTGGGTCACGTCGATCGGCAGGTTCTTCTCCTCGGCGTAGGCGATCGCCTTGTCCCGGGTCCACGCGTAGTCGCGGGCCGGGGCGATCACCTTCAGGTGCGGCGCGAGCGCACCCAGGCCGACCTCGAAGCGCACCTGGTCATTGCCCTTGCCGGTGCAACCGTGCGACACGATCGTGCCGCCGTGCTTGGTGGCCGCGGCGACCAGATGCTTCACGATGAGTGGCCGCGACAGCGCCGACACCAGTGGATAACGATCCATATAGAGGGCGTTGGCCCGCAAGGCCGGCAGGCAGAAGTCCGCCGCGAACTCCTCCTTGGCGTCGACCACTTCGGACTCCACCGCACCACAGTCCAGTGCGCGCTGACGGATGACGTTCATGTCCTCGCCGCCCTGGCCCAGGTCGACCGCCACCGCGATCACCTCGGCACCGGTCTTTTCGGCCAGATAGGGGATCGCGACCGAGGTGTCCAGTCCCCCCGAGTACGCGAGCACCACACGCTCGGTCATGGTTGTATCTCCTTTTCCATTGCTTCTCGTCCTGCCCATTCCAGTAACTTCGCGGCGAGCATCGAACCCGCGCCGCCGCCCGGAGGATCCTCCTGCCGGGCGACCACGAGGATCGTGTCGTCGCCGGCGATGGTGCCCACCACGTCCGGCAGTCCGGACCGGTCGAACGCGCTGGCCAAGAACTGGGCCGCGCCCGGCGGGGTCCGCAGCACCACCAGGTTGCCGCTCGCGTCCGCACCGGTGAGCAGTTCGCGCAGCAACCGGCGAAGCCGCTCCGGTGCCTGCTCGGCCGAGCGCAGCGGCGGATTTCCGTCTTCCGGGATCACGTACGCCGGCGCCGAGCCATCCGTACCGCGCAACTTGATCGCGCCCAGCTCCTCCAGGTCCCGGGACAGGGTCGCCTGGGTGGTGGACAGCCCTTCCGCGGCCAGCAGATCGCCCAACTCACCCTGCGAGCGGATGGGGTGCTCGCGGATGAGCGCCACGATCCGGGCGTGGCGGGCGGTCTTGGAGATCGGCTGGGTCATTACCCGCGCTGGTTCAGCAGCCATGTCAGCAGCGCCTTCTGTGCGGGTAGCCGGTTGGCGGCCTCGTCGAACACAACACTCTGTGGCCCGTCCATGACCTCGTCGGTGATTTCCTCGCCCCGATGCGCGGGCAGGCAGTGCAACACGACCGCGCTCGGCCGGGCCAGTGCCATCAGTTTCGCGTTCACCTGGTACGGCAGGAACGGCCCATAGCGATCCAGCCCGTCGTCCTCCTGGCCCATCGACGTCCAGGTGTCGGTCGCCACCACATCGGCATCGCGGACCGCCTCGCCCGGATCATCCGCCACGCTCACCGACCCACCGGTGCCCGCGGCGATGCGCCGGGCCGTGGCCACGATCTCCGTCGGCGGTCTGGTGCCCTGCTGGCCCGGCCACCCGTACGTGCATTCCGGCGGTGGCACCACCGAGAAGATAGGAGTTGGCCATGTTGTTGGCCGCGTCACCGACGAAGGCGAGGGTACGACCGGAGGTGGCGCCCAGATGCTCGCGCACGGTGAGCAGGTCGGCCAGGATCTGGCACGGGTGGAACCCGTCGGTGAGCGCGTTGACCACCGGCAGCGCGTCGGCGGACGCCAGCGCCTCCACGCGGGCGTCCGCGCCCGAACGGATGACCAGCGCCTCGACGTAGCGGCCCATCACCCGGGCCGCGTCCCGCGGTGACTCGCCTCGCCCGAAATGGGTGGACCGGCCGTCCACAATGACCGGTTGGCCGCCGAGCTCGGCGATGCCGACCTCGAACGAGAGCCGGGTACGCAAGGATTGCTTCTCAAAGATGACCGCGACCGACTTCGGGCCCGCTAGCGGCCGGTAGCCGTACCGGTCGGCCTTCATGGCCTCGGCGAGGTCGAGTACCTCGGCCTGCTCGGCTGGACTGAGGTCGTCATCACGCAGGAAGTGCCGCATCACCCCACCTCCCGCAGCGCCACACCCAGCGCGGCCACGAACGCGTCAGCCTGGTCGGCGTCCAGGATCAGTGGCGGTGCCAGCCGGATCACGCCGGGTTGCAGCGGGTTGGTGAGAAAACCACTGTCGCGCAGGTGGTTCGCCACGTCCGTGGCCACGTTCTGGTTGAGTACCACACCCAGCAGCAGGCCCGCGCCGCGGACTTCGACCAGCAGCGGGTGCCCGAGACCCTCGATCCCCCGGCGCAGCCGCTCCCCGATCCGCTTGACGTGATCAAGGAGGTTCTCGCTGTCGATGGTGGCGAGCACCGCAAGAGCGGCCGCGCAGGAGACCGGGTTGCCGCCGAACGTCGAGCCGTGCGATCCGGGCGTGAACAGGTCGACCGCGTCGCCGAAGACCATGCAGGCGCCGATCGGTAGGCCGCCGCCGAGCCCCTTGGCCAGGGTCACCACATCGGGTTCGACGCCTTCGGCCTGGTGCAGGAACCAGTGCCCGGTACGCCCGATGCCGGTCTGGATCTCGTCCACCGCCAGCAACGCACCGTGTTGGGTGGTGATGGCGCGGGCCGCGGCCAGGTAACCGGCCGGTGGGACCACCACGCCGTTCTCACCCTGGATCGGCTCCAGGATCACCATGGCGGTCTCGTCCGACACCGCGGCGGCCAGCGCCTGCGGGTCCCCGTACGCCACGTGCGTGACCTCGCCCGGCAGCGGCCGGAACGGTTCGACCTTGCTGGGCTGGCCGGTCAGGGCGAGCGCGCCCATGGTGCGACCGTGGAAACCGCCGATGGCGGCCACCAGTCTGGTACGACCGGTGCGGCGCGATAGTTTGAACGCGGCCTCGTTCGCCTCGGCACCGGAGTTGGCGAAATACACCCGACCGGTCCGGCCGGCGCGCAGCAGCAACTGCTCAGCCAACGCGATTGGCGGCTCGGACAGGAACAGGTTGGACACGTGGCCCAATGTGGACAGCTGCCGGGTCACCGCGGCCACCACGGACGGGTGGGCGTGGCCCAGTGAGTTCACCGCGATGCCGCCCAGCATGTCCACGTAGGACTTGCCATCGGCGTCCCAGACCACCGCACCCTCACCGCGGACCAGGGCCAGCGACGGGGTGCCGTAGTTGTCCATCATCGACGCGGACCACCGCGCGGGCAGCGTCATGACGCGGTCACCATCGTGCCAAACCCTTCGTCGGTAAAGATTTCCAAGAGCACTGAGTGCGGTACCCGACCGTCGACGATGTGCGCGGCCGGCACCCCGGCGCGCACCGCCCGCAGGCAGGCCTCCACCTTCGGCACCATGCCGGACTCCAGCGACGGCAGCAACTCGGCAAGTTCCTCGGCGCCGATGCGGGACACCAGCGACGGTGGTGTCGGGCCAGTTCCGGTAGAGGCCGGGCACGTCGGTGAGCACGACCAGCTTCCGCGCGCCGAGGGCGGCGGCCAGTGCCCCGGCCGCGGTGTCCGCGTTCAGGTTGTGCACAACGCCGGCGGCGTCCGGAGCGACCGAGGAGATGACCGGGATCCGGCCGGCCGCGATGAGGTCGTTCACCGCGTCCACATTGACCTCAGCCACGTCGCCGACCAGCCCGATGTCGAGCGGCTGGCCGTCCACATAGGCGTCGCGCTTCTCGGCGGTGAACAGCCGGGCGTCCTCGCCGGACATGCCGACCGCGAACGGACCATGCTCGTTGATCAGGCCGACCAGTTGCCGCCCCACCTGGCCGACGAGCACCATCCGGACCACGTCGATCGACTCGGGCGTGGTGACCCGAAGGCCACCCCGGAACTCACTGTCGATGCCGAGCCGGGTGAGCATCGACGAGATCTGCGGGCCGCCGCCGTGCACCACCACCGGGCGGATGCCGACATACCGCAGGAACACCAGGTCGGACGCGAATGCCTGTTGCACCTCGGGATCGAGCATCGCGTGCCGCCGTACTTGATGACGACCACGGTGCCATGGAAGCGGGCCAACCACGGCAACGCCTCGATGAGCGTGCTGGCCTTGCCCAGGGCGATGCCGAGATCACGGGGATGCAGCGAGGTCATGATGAGTAGGCCGAATTCTCGTGTACGTATCCGATGGACAGGTCGTTGGTCCAGATGGTGGCGGTGTGCGCGCCGGTGGCCAGGTCGATGATGATGTGCACCGCCCGCTGTGACAGGTCCACCGTGGACCGGTCCGCCGCCGCCGCGCCGTGGCGGCACACCCACACCCCGTTCACCGCGACGGACAGCCCGTCCGGCTCGAACCGCGCGGCGGTGGTGCCGACGGCGGCCAGGATCCGGCCCCAGTTCGGGTCGTTGCCGAAGAGGGCGGCCTTGACCAGGCTGTTGCGGGCCACCGCCCGACCCACCTCGACCGCGTCCGCCTCGCTGGCCGCGGCCCGGACCTCGATCTGCGATGTCCTTCGTGGACCCCTCGGCGTCGGACAGCAACTGCTGGGCCAGATCCTGGCAGGCGGCCGTCACCGCTTCGACGAGCTCGGCCTCGGTCGGCGCGACACCCGACGCACCGCTGGCCAGCAGCAGCACTGTGTCGTTGGTGGACAGACAGCCATCGGAGTCGAGCCGATCGAAGGTGACCCGCGGCGGCTCGACGCAGCACCGCGTCCAAGGTGGACGGATCGGTCACCGCGTCGGTGGTGAGCACGCACAGCATGGTGGCCAGGGCTGGCGCGAGCATCCCAGCTCCCTTGGCCATGCCACCCACCGCCCAGCCCTCGCCGGCGACGGTGGTGGTCTTCGGCCGGGTGTCCGTGGTCATGATCGCCTGCGGCGGCGGCCGGCCCGCCGTCGCGGTCCAACCCGCGCACCGCTTCGTCCACACCGGACAGCAGTTCCGGCATCGGCAGCCGCACACCGATCAGTCCGGTCGAGCAGACGGCCACATCGGCCGCACCCATGCCGAGGCTGGCCGCGACGTGCTCGGCAGTCGCGTGCGTGTCCTGGAAACCCGCCGGTCCGGTGCAGGCGTTGGCACCACCGGAATTGAGCACCACAGCCCGCACCGCGCCGGCCCGCAACACCTGCTGGCTCCATTGCACCGGCGCCGCCTTCACCCGGTTGGCGGTAAAGACGCCGGCGAGCATGCGCGTCTGGCCCGTCGTTGACGACCAACGCCACGTCGAGTCCACCGGACAACTTCAATCCGGCCGCGACACCCGAGGCCCGGAACCCTTGTGGCCCAGTGACAGTCACGGTGCGACTCCTATTGCGGTCAGGCCGGTGGTCTCCGGCAGCCCGAACATCAGGTTGGCGCATCTGCACGGCCTGGCCGGCGGCACCCTTGCCGAGGTTGTCGATGGCGCTGACCACGATCAGTCGCCCCGAGTCCTGGTCCACTGTGGCCTGCAGGTGCGCCGCGTTGGAGCCGAGCGTCGCCGCGGTGCGGGGCCACGCCCCGTCCGGCAGTACCTGGACGAACGGTTCAGCGTGGTAGCGCTCGCGCAGCACGGCCCGCACGTCCTGCGCCGAGGTGTCCGGCCTCGCCGCCACGGTGGTCACCGTGGCCAGGATGCCCCGCGGCATCGGTGCCAGCACCGGCGTCATGGACAGCGTGCGGGCACCGCTGGCCTGTTTGATCTCAGCCACGTGCTGGTGCGCGCCGGTCTTGTAGGTCGACAGGTCGCCGGCGACCTCGCTGGCGAGCAGGTGCGGCTTGAGCGTCCCGGCCAGCCCCGGTGGTACCGGAGGAGGCGACCACCACCACGTCGTCGGGGCTGGCGATGCCGGCACCGACCAACGGAGCGAGCGCGAGCGTGACGGCCACCGCATAACACCCCGTCACGGCGACCCGGTTCGCCGCCGCGATCTGCGCCCGCTGGCCGGGAAGTTCGGGCAGGCCGTATGTCCACGGCTGCGGCGAACGGGCCGCCGTAGTACCTCTGCCACGCGGCAGCATCGCGCAAGCGGTGGTCCGCGCCCAGGTCCACCACCTTCACCCGCTCCGGCAGTGTGGCCGCCAGGGCAGCCGACTGGCCGTGCGGCAGGGCGAGGAAGACCAGGTCCGCCTCGGCGAGGGTTTCCGGATCGGTCGCCGCGAAGGTCAGGCCCAGGCTCCACAAGTGTGGGTGCACCGCACCGACCGGCTCGCCCGCCTGGGAGTGCGCGGTGGCGGACTGGATCTCGAAGTCCGGATGCCCGGCCAACAGGCGCAGCAGCTCACCACCGGCATAGCCGCTGCCCCCGGCCACGGCCACCTTGACTCCCACCGCACCCTCCTCGCATCTCTATGCACCACACAGTATCAAAATGCATAGCCACGCGATAGTAGATTATCGGGGTGGGAGATAGCAATCGCCGGTGCGATCCCCCGAAGGAGACCGCACCGGCGATCGGTAAAGCGGTGGTTAGAGGCGGCCGTCCTTGACCGCCTGAGTCACCCACGGGATGACCTCGTCCAGCATCGTGTCCAGCGACGTGGTCGCCTCGAAGCCGAGCACCTCGCGAGACTTGGTCACGTCGGGCACGCGCTTTTGCACGTCGTACTCGAACGGGTCGTCGGAAACGATGCTCAGCGCAACCTCGGGACCGCGGATCTTGCGCCAGATGACCTCGGCCAGTTCGCGCACCGTGGTCGACTCGGCGGTGGAGATGTTGAAGTCCTCGTTGCGCGCGTTGGGGTGCTCCATCGCGACGGCGATTCCGCGGGCGAGATCGCCGCCGTAGGTGTAGTGGCGAACCTGATCCCCGGTGCCGAGGATGTGCAGCGGGTCCTGGCCCTTGACGATCTTCTGCACCAGGTCGGGCACGACGTGCGACATGGCCAGCTTCACGTTGCCGGACAGCACCTCGGCGTCACCCAGCGCCCGGCCCTCGCCCACGCCCACGCAGTTGAACGGGCGCACGATCGTATAGGGCAGCTTGTACTGGTCCCAGGCAGCCTTGGCGAAGTACTCCACGGCGAGCTTCTGGAAGCCGTACGACGACAGCGGCGGCGGCACCCGGCGCTCATCGCCCTCCTTGGACGGCCAGTGTTCGGTGGACTCGAACACCATCGAGGAGGACAGGTAGGTGACCTTCTGCAGCCGGCCGTTCTTGTGCGCCTCGATGGCCGCGTCACACGACGCCGCCATGATGCGCTCGTTGGTGGCGAGCAGGTCGTAGGCGTAGGCGTGGAAGTACGAGATGCCACCGATCATCGCCGCGCCGGCGATGAAGTGGTCGCAGTCCGCCGCCAGCTTGGTGACCAGGTCGACGTTGCGGGCGTCACCCTCGACGAAGTGGTAGTTCGGGTTCTGGTCGTACGAGTGCGACACCGGGCCGTACTTGGAGAAGTTGTCGAGCCCTACCACCTCGTGGCCGCGCGACAGCAACTCCTCCACGACGTAGCCGCCGATGAATCCGGCCGACCCGGTGATGAGAACTTTCGACACCGATGCTCCTTGATCTATCCCGTAGTGTTCTGACTAGGGGTGATGATGTTCTGACTTCTGGTCAGGTGCCCCCGTTTGATTCGCCAGGCGGTCAACTGCCTGGCCGTCATGCGGCGGCCGTACGCGAACCGGTACCACCGCAGGTACGCCGGCAGCCACTTCGACATCTTGAAGTTCGATACGCCGAACGCGCGGTCCAACCAGATGGTGGGGATCTCCGCCACCGGTAGCCGCAACCGTTTGGCCTTCGCGCTCAGCTCGAGCCCGATCTCAAACCCGGCCCGGCTGTCGATGCCCACGGCCCGTACGAAGTCGGTCGAGTAGGCCTTGAAGCTGTTGGTCGCGTCGCGGGTGCCGACCCGGCCGAAGGTGTGCAACGACCGGCCAGCCACCCGCGACATGAACCGTTTGGTGAACGGGCCACCCACCTGCTGGCCGCCCGGCATGTATCGGGAGGCTGCGGCCACCACCACGCCGCGCTCCACCAGCCGGGCGAGATCATCGATCTGGCGCGGGTCGTCGGATCCGTCGGCCATCGTGACGACCGCCACCGGTGCCATCGAAGCCTCGATGCCGAACCGGATCGCGTTGGCCGGACCCCGACCGTGCGTGTTCAGCACGGTACGGACCCGACTGTCGTCCTCCGCCACCTTCTGTGCGTAGGGGACGGTGGTGTCGTCCGGCGTGTCGTGCACGACGAGGATCTCGCTCGGCAAGCGCACCTCGCGGAGAATCCGCTCGAGGCAGGCGACGATGGCGACACCCTCGTTGTAGACCGGGATGACTACGGAAACAGCCAGCCGGGAGTCTCCCGGCATCAGACAAGAACCCCGCGACCGGTGATGCCCCAGATGTCGGCGACCGGCTTGTCCGTGACCAGGTCGCGGTACTCGGCGTGCGGTGCCGCGATCACGATGAGGTCCGCCTTCTCCAGCACCTCCTCGGTGCTGACGAAGCGCTCGTCCGACACGTACGGGTCGGAGCAGATCGTCTCCTTCGACTTCAACATCAGGATCTTGCGTAGCTTGTAGGCGAGGCTTTCCCGCGGGTCGTCGCTGCCGCCCTTGAACGCCATGCCCAGCACGCCGACGGTCATCTCGCTCAGGTTCGGGTACCGGGCCTCCAATTTGGACACCAGGTAGAGCGGCAGTCCTTCGTTGATCAGCATGGCGGAGTGGCCGAGGACGAAGTTGTTGTTGTTGAACGCGGCCAGCTGCATGGTGTCCTTGAACAGGCACGGTCCGGCGGCGAAGCCGGGGCCTGGCATGTCCGCGGCGCGTGGGTAGTCGTGTGTGATCGCGTGCCGGATCCGCTCGAAGTCCAGGCCGAAGTCGTTGGCCATCATCCAGAACTGGTTGGCCGCGGCGAACTTGATGTAGCGCCAGGTGTTGGTGAACAACTTGGCCAGTTCCGCCTCTTCGGGGCTGACCAGGACGATCTCCTCGGTCAGCGTGCGGAACAGCTTCTCCGCTCGCTGCAACGCCCGGTCGCTGCGGGCGGAGACGATCTGAGGCAGGTCGAACAGCTCGGACATCGCCTTACCCTCGGCGATGCGTTCCGGGCAGAACGCGACGTCGATGTTGCGCTTGTGCCGGTCCAGCAGTTTCTCGGTCAGGGCCGTCACGCCGGGGTGAACCGTGCTACGCAGCACGAGCAGCTGGCCGTCGGACATGTAGTCGACGCACAGCTCGATGGCGTTCGGCACCGCCGCGATGTTCGGGTTGAGGTGCTCGTCCACCGGGGTGCCCACGACCACGACGATGTTCTCCGCCGTGCGGACGCTGGCCGGGTCGGTGGTGGCGACCAGGCGCCCCTCCCGCACCGCGGTGGCGATCTTCTCCTCCGCGCCGTCCTCTTTGAACGGCAGCCGGCCGGAATTGACGAGGTCAACCGCGGCGGCGTTGATGTCGTACAGGGTCACGGCCAGACCGCGGGAGGCGAACGCCACGCCGAGTGGCAGACCTACATGGCCACACCCACCGATGATCACTACATCACGGGCAAACGGCCCGTCGGCCGCACCAACAGTCACGGCATCCCCCTTGGTTTGCCCCAGAGACATTTCATGAGGACATTCGACAGCAGCAATCGCCGCACAGGCGCCCAGGATAGCGACAACACCGCAGCGGTCAAAGCCACGGTCCCTTGACAAAAGGGTATGCGCTATGAGCGGGACGCCCGGTGCCGCCTCACCGCAGATCCGACCCTTCGTCGAGCGTGTCGAGATGGAACTTTTCCCGCTGTATGGTGCGATATTGGTCGTGGCCGAGACGCAGGATCTCAGCGGCGAGGAACTGGCCCGGCTGTACCAGGACCGGTTCGACGCGGACGAGCTGGATGACAAGCGCGAGCTCTGGCAGGCGCTCTACGACGGATTCCTGCACCAGTACGTACAGGCCAGCGACACCGTGCTGGACCTTGGCGCGGGATCGTGCGAGTTCATCAATGCCTGTCATGCCTCCGACAAGATTGCGGTCGACCTCAACCCGGAGACCAAGCGGTACGCCCGTGACGCCCGGGTGATCGTGACATCCAGTGATCACATGCCCGGCGTGGGCGACGGCACGGTCGATGTCGTATTCACGTCAAACTTTTTCGAGCACCTTCCCGACAAGCGGGCGCTGTTGGACACGCTGTCCGAATGCCACCGGATACTGCGGCCGTACGGACGGCTGCTCGTTCTCATGCCGAACCTGCGCTATGTCGGCGGTCGTTACTGGGATTACTTCGACCACCATCTGCCGATCACGCATGCCAGCCTCGTGGAGGGCCTGCGGATGGCCGGTTTCCGGGCCGAGCGGGTGATCCCCCGGTTCCTCCCGTACACGGTCAAGGACTCGCCGGTGCGCATCCGACGCGGCATGGTCCTGGCCTACCTGCGCTGCCGGCCGGCCTGGCGGCTGTTCGGCGGGCAGATGTTCGTCGCCGCCCGCAAGCAGGCCGCCACGGCAGCGCGGTAGTCCGTAAGGCTCTCCGTCAGGCTCCCCGGGGTCAGGCTCCCCGCAGCGTCGCGCCGACCCGCTGGTGCGCCGAGGCCACCGCGGCGTCACGCGCGGCCAGTGCCTCGTCCGCGGTGAGGGTGCGGTCCGGCGCCCGGAAGGTCAGCTTGTATGCAAGCGACTTGCGACCGTCGCCTACCTGGGCACCGGAGTAGACGTCGAACAGGCGCACCTCTTCCAGCAGCGTGCCGGCGCCGTCCACCAGTGCCTGCTCGACGTCGTGCCGCCGGCACACCGATGTCGACAACCAACGCCACATCGATCAGCGCGGGCGGGAAGGTCGACACCATCGGCGCCGGGGTTACCCCGGGCAGCGGCAGTGCGTCGAGGTTGATCTCCATCGCACAGGTCCGCTTGGGCAGCTCCAGAGCGGCGCACACGGCGGGATGCAGTTCACCAGCGTGACCCACCACCGTGTCGTCCACCAGGATCTGCGCGCACCGGCCGGGATGCCAGGGCGCGTACGACGCCGCCCGGACGGTTACCGCCACGCCAGCCGCGGCAGTGACGAGTCGGGCGGCGTGCGACCGCGTCGGCCCACTCGGCCCGGCGACCGTGGCCCCACCAGCCGGCCGGCTCGAACTCACCGGCCATCACCGCGGCCACGTGCCACGGCTGGCGCGGCAACACCGCGTCGGCGGCGGCGAACTGCGCATCGGTCGGTCGACGATCCACGGGCAACGTCGGCGGCGTACCGGCTCCCGGCACGGGGTGGAAAACCAGCCCCTGCTCGAACAGCGCGAGGTCCCGCGCGCCCCGGCCGAGGTTGCGGCGGAGGGTGGCGAGCAGCGGTACCAGCAGCGAGGTGCGCATCAACGGCTCTTCCGCGGACAGCGGATTGGCCAGCCGAACCGCGTCCCGGCGCGGATCGTCGGCGGTCAGACCGAGCGCGTCGGCCGAACCTGGCGAGACGAAGGGATAGGAAAGGACCTCCACGTAGCCGGCTTCCGCCAGCGTCCGGCCGACCGTGCGCCGCCGCCGTTGCGCCGGGGTCAGGCCATTGCCGGCCGGAGCCACCGGCAGCAGGCTCGGCACCCGGTCGTAACCGTCGAGGCGGATGACCTCCTCGACCAGGTCGGCCGGATCGGTCAGGTCGGGCCGCCAGGTCGGTGGCGTCACCGTCAGCACCGGTGGCCGACCCTTCACCGTCGCACCGATCTCCTTCAGCAGCGCGGTCACCCGAGCCGCTGAATAGGCCACCCCGGCGACCTGGGACGGCTTGTCCACGGCCAGCGCAATGCGCGCCGGCGGGCTCACCGTGTCGATGTCGAGAACCTGAGTGTCCACTGTGCCGCCACCGTGCTCGACCAGCAAGCTCACCGCGCGCTGCATGGCGGCCGGGGGCAGCGCCGGGTCGACCCCGCGTTCCCAACGCTTGGCCGCCTCGCTGAACAGCTTGTGCCGACGGGCCGTGCGGCCCACCATCACCGGGTCCCAGTGCGCGGCCTCGAACAGCACGTTCACCGTGCCGTCGTGGACCTCACTGGTCTGCCCGCCCATCACCGCGGCCAGGGAGATCGCGGTGCCGGGGCCATCCGGCTCGTCACCCCGGTCACAGATGACCATGTCCTCTGTGTCCAGTACCCGCGCCACACCGTCCAATGTGGTCAGTCGTTCGCCCGGCCGGGCGCGCCGTACCACCAGTGGGCCGCTCAGGCGGTCCAGGTCGAACGCGTGCATCGGCTGGCCCAGTTCGAGCATGACGTAGTTGGTGATGTCGACGGCGAGGGAGATTGTGCGCACTCCCGCCACGGTCAGCCGGCGCTGCATCCACTCTGGACTCACCGCGGCCGGGTCGATGCCGCGGACCACCCGGGCCACAAACCGGTCGCAGCCGACCGGATCCTGGACCTGCACCGGGTACGCCGGCTCGACCGTGGCGCCGGGTGCCGACGCGCGACCGGGATCGCGCAGGGCGGTGCCGAAGGCGTGCGACAGCTCCCGGGCGATGCCGCGTACGGACATGGCGTAACCACGATCTGGCGTGATGTCCAGCTCGAGCACGACCTCGTCGAGTCCGACCACCGGCCGGGCATCCGCACCAGGTGCGGCCTGGCGTCTGCGGCGGCAGCACGATGATGCCGGCGTGGTCGTGCCGAGATACCCAGCTCCCGGGCCGAGCAGATCATGCCGTTGGAGTTGTGCCCGTAGGTCTTGCGGGCGCCGATCGGGAAGCCACCCGGCAGCACACCACCGGGCAGGATCACCACGACCAGATCGCCGACCGCAAAATTGCGTGGCACCACACACGATTTCCTGTGCCTCGCCGGTGCCGTTGGCCGAGCCGACATCGACCCGGCAGAACCGGATCGGCTTCTTGAACCCGGTGAGTTCCTCGATCTCGAGCACCTCGACCGACGACCAGGTCGCCTGGGACGGCTTCGCCGAGATCCTGGACCGAGTCGACCTCGATGCCCAGCGACGACCAGCGCGCGCTCGAGGTCGGCACGGCAGACACGTCCGCGGGCAGGTCCACGAACTCCCGCAGCCACGACATGCAAACGCGCACCCTACAGCTCCGATTCCGAACGCCTTGGTGAACCGCACATCGCCCTCGACCATGTCGTGCATGTCGCTCACGCCGTGGCGGAACATCAGCGTACGTTCGATGCCCATGCCGAAAGCGAATCCCGAGTAGCGCTCCGGGTCGACGCCGCAGGCGCGCAGCACCCGGGGATTCACCATGCCGCAACCACCCCACTCGACCCACCGCGGCCCGTCGCGGTGCTGCGGGAACCACACGTCGAACTCGGCCGAGGGCTCGGTGAAGGGGAAGTAATGCGGGCGCCAGCGGGTCTTCGCCTCGGCGCCGAACATGGCCCGGGCGAACTGGTCCAGGGTTCCGCGCAGGTGGGCCATCGTGATGCCCTCGTCGACGACCAACCCTTCGACCTGGTGGAACACCGGGGTATGGGTGGCGTCGAGTTCGTCGGTCCGGTATGTCCGACCTGGACAGACCACATAGATCGGTGGCTGGCGGCTCAACATGGTCCGTGCCTGCACCGGCGACGTGTGTGTGCGCAGGACCATACCGCTGGTCTCACCGTTGTGCCGGCCGGCTGCCACCGCGGCGGTGGCCACATAGAAGGTGTCCATGAGACCGCGGGCCGGATGGTCCGGGCCGATGTTGAGCGCGTCGAAGTTGGCCCACTCCAACTCGACCTCTGGCCCTTCGGCGATCTCGTAGCCCATCCCGATGAACAGGTCGCCGACACGTTCCATCAACGTCGTCAACGGATGGCGCGCACCGCGCGGCGCCCGGTCCCAGGGCAGTGTGACGTCGACCGACTCCTCGACCAGCACCCGGCTGGCCCGGTCGGCCTCCAGTTCGGACAGCCGAGCGTCGAACGTGGACTGGATGACGGCGCGGGCGGCATTGACCCTCTTGCCGGCATCCGACTTCGCCTGCGGCGGCAGTGCGCCGATCTCCCGCCGCGCCAGGCCGATGGGAGCCCGATCACCGAGATGGCTGTGCTTCAACGCGACCAGCTCATCCACGCCGGTGGCGTCGGCGAACGCCTTCTCCGCCTGGCTCACCGCGTCGTCGAGGGACGCCTGGTCGAGCAGGGCAACCTGCTTCGGGTCGTACGGATCGTTGCGGTACGTCATGGTCAGTCCTCCGGGGAGGCAGTCTAGAGCGACGATGGGGGAACGTCCGCGCGGCAGCGCCGCTGCCCGCCGGTACACCAGTCTGAGGAGATCAGCCCCACAGCCCGCGACCAGCGGGCTGGCTAAAGAAAAGGATCATGAGGGGGCTCCTGAACGACGGTGTGCTCTCGCGGAAGCGTACAGGCAGACCGCGGCGGCCGCGGCGAGGTTCAGGCTCTCGGCGAGCCCGTAGACCGGCACCCGTACCCGTACATCGGCCTGTTCAGCCAGGCCCGGTGGCAGTCCGTGTGCCTCGGAGCCGAACAACCAGACGGTAGGGGCATCGAGGCCACCCTGGTCGGCGTAGTCCTCCAGGTCAGCGACCCCGTGCGCGTCCGCGGCCAACACTGTCAGCCCGGCTTCCCGCAGCTGGCGTACCGCGGTCTCGGCCTGGCCGCCCCGGACCAGGTCAACGTGGAACAGGCTGCCCGCGCTCGATCGGACGCACTTGCCGTTGTACGGGTCGACGCTGCCGTCCGGGAACATCACCGCGGTGGCGCCGGCCGCGTCGGCGGTGCGTAGCACGGTGCCCGCGTTGCCCGGATCGGACACCCCGGCCAGCACCACCACCAGGCGGGACCGGTCGTCGAGCACGTCGGCCACATCGGTGTGATGGACCTGCCGGCATACCGCCACCAAGCCCTGCGGGGTGACCGTATCGGTGAGGGTGGCCAATGCCTGCGCGGTCACCGGCCAGACCGGCAGGTCCGCGCCGTCGGCCAACTCGATCAGGTCGCGGGCCCGCGAAAGGCCGTCCACCGTGCCGAAGACTTCGGCCACCGCGTTGCTGGCCAGCGCCTCGCGGACCGCCTGCGGCCCTTCGGCCAGGAACAACCCCGACTCGTCGCGGTTGCGCCGGCGCAGCAGGCGATGAGCGGCAGCGACCCTGGGGGACCTTTGGGTAAAAGGATCCGCCCCGGGCCGGGAAAGCCGCATGTCCAGCGTGCCGCTCAGGCTGCCGCCTCGTTGCTCGCCGGCAGTGCCGCGCGGGCCGCCTGCACCAGACCGGTGAAGGTGGTCGCGTCGTTGACCGCGAGGTCCGCAAGGATCTTGCGGTCGACCTCGATGCCGGCCAGGCGCAGACCCTGGATCAGGCGGTTGTAGGTCATGCCGTTGGCCCGGGCCGCCGCATTGATACGGGTGATCCAGAGCTGGCGGAAGTCGCCCTTCTTGTCCCGGCGGTCACGGTAGGCGTACTGCATCGAGTGCAGCATCTGCTCTTTCGCCTTGCGGTAGAGCCGGGACCGCTGGCCCCGGTAACCGCTGGCGCCCTCGAGAAGGGTACGGCGCTTCTTCTGGGCGTTGACCGCCCGCTTGACGCGTGCCACGTTGTCACTCCTTCAATCGAGTTGGATCCGTGCCGCGCGTCAGCGGCCCAGCAACTTCTTGATCCGCTTGACGTCCACGCTGGCCACCTCGACGGTGCCCGTGAGGCGGCGCGTGCGGCGGGACGACTTGCCCTCGAGCAGGTGGCGCTTGCCTGCCTGCTCGGTCAGCAGCTTGCCCTTGCCGGTCACCTTGACCCGCTTGACCATGCCGCTGTGGGGTTTCATCTTCGGCATCTGTGTTCCTTCCATTCGGGCCGTCGGACCCGCAACCCGGTCCGGGGGTGGCACGTCCATCGGCCCGGCTAGCTCTGCTGTTCGGCCGTTCCCGCCTCAGGCTCCGCGCCGCCGTCCAGACTCTCGTCCGGTTCGCCCTCACGGAGTTTGGTACCGCCGCGAGCAGGCTTGCTCGCTTTGTGTGGCGCGATCACCATGATCATGTTTCGGCCGTCCTGCTTCGGTGCGGCCTCTACGTAGCCCAGTTCCTGGATCTCGTCCTCGAGCCGGCGCAGGAGCCGGAAGCCCAGCTCGGGGCGGCTCTGCTCCCGACCGCGGAACATGATCGTCACCTTGACCTTGTCGCCCGCCTTGAGGAACCGCACCACGTGACCTTTCTTGGTCTCGTAGTCGTGCGGGTCAATCTTCGGGCGCAGCTTCATTTCCTTGATGACGGTCTGCTGCTGGTTGCGTCGCGCTTCCCGCGCCTTGAGTGCGCTCTCATACTTGAACTTGCCAAAGTCCATGAGCTTGCACACAGGCGGGCGCGCCATGGGCGCAACCTCGACCAGATCCAGGTCCACGTCGGCTGCCAGTTGGAGGGCTCGCTCCAGCGGGACGATGCCCACCTGCTCGCCTTCCGGACCGACCAGCCGTACCTCACGAGCGCGGATCTGCTCGTTGACGCGTGGCTCGACGCTGATGGGGCCTCCTCTAGATCCAACGTCACCGGTCCCGCCACTGCAAGGCCGGTCTTCTGCCGTCCGGACCAGGCTTGGGGGCCGGGTCGCTTCGACGGAGCTCCAACACACGAAGGCCCTGGCGTATGCCAGGGCCCGCTCGACCGGTCACGCGTACCGACAGGCACGCTTACGCTGCCGGCTAACCCGGCGGCGTTGACCGGAACCCGGCAGCACGCCGATAGACGGCTACTCGGGTGGGAGCGGGAGCCCCACTTCGAACATCACGCACAGGGCGTGATGCGGTCGACGTTTGCAATCTACCAGACCCACCGCACGACATCCCATCCACCCACACACTCACCCGCCAACCGCAAGATCTCAGTCGCCCAACGACCTCATCCGGTACTTGGACGACGACGGTCTCCGGGACGGTCAGGCAGGGTTGTGGGTGGCCAGCATCCGGCGGAGGGTTCGCACGGCGGCCACGGCGTAGTCCTTGTCTGCGGCTTGCACGGCCATGACGCCGACCACGTCTTCGTTGACCAACTCCAGATTCACCCATGCGTTGCCGTGATCGAAGCGGACCGCCTTGACCACGTCCCAGGGCAGGTCGTACCCACCGATGATGTTGGTGATCTTGAGGTGGTCGGCGTCCGCCACCAGCTTCGGGCGGGCTATCAGCAGGATGCCGGCGGCCACGAACACACCGAGCACCATCATCGCGATCCGGTCACTGGTGCCGAACGGGGCGTCGCCCTCCATTGCCGCACCGCTGAGCAGGAATCCCAGCACGACGAAGAACACCACAACCACCGGCGCAAGAATCCAGGCCACCCTGCGGATCTTGCGGGGCCGGACCGTCAGTACGCCGTCGACCAGGCTGAGCCCGGCGGCGACCGCACGCTGCGCCGGCACATCGGCGGCGGCGGACGTGCTGGAAACGGGGCGCGTCGCGGGATCGGGGCTCACCCAGCCGAGTCTGCCACCACGGCGACGCCGGGCATCACCGGGTGCAGGTCAGCGCGGCCGGCGGGTCGCCTCCCTGCGGGCCGCTTCCAGTTCGTCGGCTCGCCGCTGGGCGACCGCCGGCCGGTACGAGCCGAGAACGGTGAGCTCGATGTCGTTGCGCACCGCGCCATCGCCCCGGCGGGTCGCCCTGCCCGCCTGGGCGCCCGACAGCTCCAGCACCGGCGCGTGCACACTGCGACGGTCGGTCTGGGCCGCGGTGACCTTGCGAACGTCGACCCAGGGCACCATCGTCGTGCGGGTGAGGTCCCGGATGACCAGCCCGGTCGGGGTGGCCTTCACCCCCATGGACACCGTGCGCATCAGTCCCACAAACGCGGCGAGGGTCACCAGCGTCGAGATCGCGAACTCGACGCCGGAGGTGCGCAGGCCCAAGCCGACCAGGCCCAGCAGCACGAATGCGGCGAGCACTGCCGCCAGGGCGATGGTCCAGGGCCATGAGCGCCACGTCTTCACGCCGGAAAGCTAGCGGTACGGCGCGCCCTGGCACAACACGGCTCCCCACCGTGGGGACGGTGGGTCAGAGGTGACGGTAGACGTCAGCCAGAGTCAGTCCTTTGGCCAGCATAAGGACCTGAGCGTGATACAGCAGCTGCGCGATCTCCTCAGCCGCCCGGTCGGCCCCTTCGTGCTCGGCGGCCATCCAGGACTCGGCCGCCTCCTCGACGACCTTCTTGCCCACCGCGTGAACGCCCTGGGCGAGCAACGCCACCGTGCCAGAGCCGGCCGCACCGCTTTCCGCCTTGCCGGCCAGTTCGCCCCACAACTCCTCGAACGTCTTCACAACCGGTCATTCTGGCAGCACGGGCCACCCCCGGACGCGGCACCCGCCGGCGCTGCGACGTCCGGCACCGGCTGTGCCTGCGGATCAGGCCACATCAGGGCAGACTTGTCCAGCCGGTCACGGCGCTGACGGATCGCACGAAGGGATCAGCATGCTCAAGACACTGCAGGGATTCAAGGACTTTATTCTGCGCGGGAACGTGATCGACCTCGCCGTCGGCATCGTCGTCGGCGCGGCCTTCAGCGCACTCGTCGGCGCGTTCACCTCGTCGTTCATCGAGCCCCTGATCAAGGTGTTCGGCGGCGGCGGCGGGCTGGACGAGGAGAGCGGCACCTTCACCATCGCCGGCGAGACATTCTTCTGGGCCACCTTCCTCAACGCGGTGATCACCTTCCTGCTCACCGCGGCGGTGCTGTATTTCCTGGTGGTCACCCCGATGAACCGGCTGGCCGCCCGGCGCAAGACCGGCGAGGAGCCCGAACCGAAGGCGCCCAGCGACGAGGTGCGGCTGCTGACCGAGATCCGCGACTCGCTGCGCCAGCTCGGCGCGGTGCCGCAGCCCCGCGGTTCCTCGACCCCGCATGCCGACGGGGACACACCGGCGAGGGCCACCCGGCCACCCACGACGCCGTCGGCGGGCTGAGCCGGTACTCAGCCTGGCGGTGCGACCACCGTGATCGTGTGCTCGTCCGGGGAGGCGGCACCGGAGGCTAGGGCAGGGCCCGCAGAGCCAGCGCGGCATCGAGCGCGGCCACCGTGGCCGACCAGCCCTTGTCCTCGGGGGAATCGGGGAAACCGGCGCGGTCGTGCGCCTGCTCGATGTTCTCCACGGTGAGCACACCGTGGGCCACCGGCGTCGACTCGTCCAGCGCCACCCGGGTCAGCCCCTCGGTGACCGACTGGCACACATAGTCGAAATGGGCCGTGGCACCGCGGACCACCACGCCCGAGCGCACCACCGCGTCGTACCGCCGAGCCAGGGCCTGCGCCACCACCGGCAGCTCCACCGAGCCGGCCACCCGCGGCCACCGTCACGGCGGTGACACCGCACGCCTTGGCCGCGGCCTGCGCGCGCTCCACCATGTGGTCCATCAGCCCGCCATGCCAACGGGTGGCCACGATCGCCAACGTCAAGCCCGTCCGCGTCCACCGTGGACAGTCGGGTTCCCCAAACCAGCCATGTCTGTTCCGTCCCTATACCGTTGTTTTCGGGCCGTTCGTTTCGACAACGTCGTCCAGCCCGTCCAGCAGGTGACCCATCCGGTCCCGCTTGGTACGCAGATAGCGCACGTTCTCCGGGTGCGCACGCACCGGTAGCGACTCCCGGCCGGTGACGCGCAAGCCGTAACCCTCCAGCCCGGCGCGCTTGTCGGGATTGTTGGTCAGCAGCCGCATGGAGCGGACGCCGAGGTCGACCAGCATCTTCGCACCGGCGCCGTAGTCGCGCGCATCGGCCGGCAGGCCCAGATCCAGGTTGGCGTCCACTGTGTCGCGTCCCTGGTCCTGCAGTTCATACGCCCGCAGCTTGGCCATCAGTCCGATGCCCCGCCCTTCGTGGCCGCGGACGTAGAGCACCACACCGCGCCCCTCCGCGGCGACCCGGTCCATCGCCGCGTGCAGCTGGGGTCCGCAGTCGCAGCGCAACGAGCCGAACACGTCTCCGGTGAGGCACTCGGAGTGCACGCGGACCAGGACGTCCTCGCCGTCGCCGAGGTCGCCGTAGATCAGCGCGACAGTGCCGGCCGTCGGTCAGCGACTGGTAGCCGATCGCCCGGAACAGACCGTGTCGGCTGGGCAGCCGGGCCTCGGCGACCCGTTCGCACCTGCTGTCCTGGCTGCGCCGGTAGGCGATCAGGTCCGCGATGCTGATCAGCGCCAGGCCGTGCTCGGTCGGCAGAATGTCTGCAGGTCGGGCAACCGGGCCATGGTGCCGTCGTCGTTGACGATCTCGCAGAGCACCCCGGCCGGGGTGAGGCCGGCCAGCCGGGCCAGGTCCACCGCCGCCTCGGTATGGCCGGCCCGGCTCAGCACTCCGCCTTCCTTGGCCCGCAGCGGGAACACGTGGCCGGGCCGGGCCAGGTCGCCGGGCGGCGACTCGGCCGAGGCGAGCACCGGATGGTGCGAGCCCGGTCGGCCGCCGAAATGCCGGTGGTGATGCCGTCGAGGGCGTCCACCGTCACGGTGTACGCGGTGCCGTGCCGTTCGGTGTTGTGCTCGACCATGTCGGCAGTTCGAGCCGGTCGAGCGTCGCGCCCTCCATGGGCACGCACAACAGACCCCGGCATTCGGTCATGGTGAAGGCCACGAGCTCCGGCGTGACCAGCTCCGCCGCGAAGAGCAGATCGCCTTCGTTCTCCCGGTTCTCGTCGTCGACCACCACGACGGGCCGGCCGGCGGCGATCTCCCGGATGGCGTCGGCGATGCTGGCGAAGCGCCGCGAGGCGTTGAGCCGGCTGATCCGCGGGGCCGCGGACGACCCGGCCAGATGCGGCGCACGCCTGTCGCGTACGGCTGGCCGGTCCCGTCCGAATTCGGTGCGTCCGGAAGTTGTCGCGTTGATCGCCTCCGGCGACGTTGGTCCGGCTGCGGCGAAGGTGGTCATCGGTTAGCTCCTACCATCTTCTCGACATACTTTGCTATGACGTCGACCTCCAGGTTCACCGAGCGCCGACTTCCTTGCGTCCCAACGTGGTCAGCTTCAGCGTGGTGGGAATCAGGCTGACCGAGAAGGAGTCGTCATCGACCGCCACCACGGTCAGCGAAATTCCGTCGACGCTGATGGAGCCCTTCTCCACCACGTAGCGGTTGAGCTCCGAGGCAAGCCCGAAGCGCACGTCGGTCCCACTGCTCGCCGGGCACTCGCGACAGCACGGCTCCGACGCCGTCCACATGGCCCTGCACGATGTGCCCGCCGAGCCGGGTCGACGGGGTCGCGGCCCGCTCCAGGTTGACCCGGTCGCCGAGCGCGAGCGACTCGAGCGCGGACCGGTCGAAGGTCTCCTCCATCACATCGGCGGTGAACACGTCACCCTCGACTGAGGTGACGGTCAGGCAGACGCCGTTGACCGCGATCGAGTCGCCGTGTCCGGCGTCGCTGGTGACGGCCGGCCCGCGTACGCCGATGACCGCGCCGTCGCCATGCCAGTCGTAGCCGGACGAGTTCGCCCAACTCCTCCACGATGCCCGTGAACATTCAGCGCCCCTTCGGCAATGCGGTGATCCGTAGGTCTGGACCGACCCGCTTGACGTCAACGAGTTCAAGATCCAATGCCTCGGCGATGGTGCACGATGCCGGCGTCGGCCAGGGCCGGCGGGCCGGCGCCGAGCAGCTTGGGCGCGACATAGCCGACGATCTTGTCGACCAGGCCGGCTCGCGAGGAACGCGCCGGCCAGCCGATGGGGCCGCCCTCCAGCAGCACCCGGCGGCAGCCGCGTTGGTGCAGGCCGGCAGAGCAGCCCGCGCAGGTCGACCTGGCCGTTGGCGTCGGCGCCGACCTCCGACGGCGGTGGCCACCCAGGTCCGCGCGGCGCCGTCGCGGACCCGCGCGTCGGCCGTGGCGTACGTCCTGGGCAGTCCACCATGACCCGCAGCGGCTGCCGGTTGGCCAACGCTGCCGTCGCGCAGGTTGCGGGCGGTCAGCTGGGGATCGTCGGCGAGCACGGTGCCCACCCCGGCGATCACCGCGTCGACGTGCCGACGCAACGCGTGCACGTCGGTCCGGGCCGCCCGGCGAGGTGATCCAATGCTGGTGCCGTCCGCAGCGGCGGAGCGGCCGTCGAGCGTGGCGGCGTACTTCCAGATCACAAACGGCCGGGGGTCACCCGCGGCTGCGCGCATGGAGGTGAGCCAGGCGATGTTGCCGGCCGCGGCCTCGTCGCCGCGCAGTCCGACCTCCACGTCGAGGCCGTCGGCGCGCAGCGATGTCGGCGCCGCCGGTGGCGACCGGGTTGGGATCGGCCACGGCGACGACCACCCGGGCGACGCCGGCGCGGACCAGCGCCTCGCTGCAGGGGCCGGTACGGCCGGTGTGGTTGCAGGGCTCCAGCGTGACCACGGCGGTGCCGCCACGGGCCCGCTCGCCGGCCTGCGGCCAGGGCGACGATCTCGGCGTGCGGCCCGCCCGCGTACGCGTGGAACCCCTCGCCGACGACCTGGCCGGCCGGGTCGAGCAGGACGCAGCCGACCACCGGGTTGGGGCTGGTGGCGCCGAGGCCGCGTGGCGGCCAGGGAGATCGCGCGCACGCATCGCCTCGTCGACGGGCCGGCTCGCCATCGCCTGCCCTCCTCTCGCTCGCCGGTTCGCGCGGGCGAGTCGGGGAGGCGCGGCATGGGCCGCGGACAGGCGGCGGCGGACCCGGGACGGCATCGCCGCCCCGGGGAGCCACCGGCGCTGACGGTAGCCAGCGGCCGGCCGACCCGCCCCGTCCCGCGCGCTGTCTCCCATCCGGACTGTCTGGGCGTCGGACGAGCCGCACCGCAACCGTCGGCACAACCGAGATTTCACCAGGTCCACCGTACGGCTGAGCCGTCACCGGGTCGCGGGCTTACCACGGTTGGACGTGGATCACCGCCGGTTCGGAATTTCACCGAGTCCCGCCAGCGCGTGGTGGGTATGACCTGAGTGTGCCACGGCCATGGCGGAGTCGCACAGGTGCGGCTGATCCATGACTCGGAGGTTTAGGTCACAACCACCCGTCCGGGACCGCGGGTACGACCGACACCACTACCCGCCGGTACGTCGATCCACCGCCACGTACGACCCGGGTTGGCTTTTCGCCACCGTCTTCATCTCACTGGCGTCGGCGATGACCTCGCGCGGATCGACAAATGCCCGGCGGCTCGGAGAGGGCGACGCCGATGGACACGGTGACCAGGGCGACCTCGCGCTTGCCGCCCCGGCGGCCCTTCACGCTCGAGGTACCGCGCTCCCGGTCCGCTCGTCGTAGAGCGCGTCGGCGGCGGCCTCGAACTCGGTGACCGCCCGCTCGGCCAACGGCAGGATCAGGCCCGGGGTGCAGACGACGACGAAGTCGTCGCCGCCGACGTGGCCGAGGAAGGCCGGCGGGGGTCCGATCGTCGCGACCGCCGGGCACCGGCTGCGGGCGAGCGCGTGACGATGAACTCGTCGCCCCGGGCGAAGCCGTACGGCGTCGTTGACCGCCTTGAACCTGTCGATATCGCAGTAGCAGACGGCGTAGTCGTTCCCCGGCCGTGAGCCGGTCGTCTGATCTCGCGCAGGATCCGGTTGTTGCCGGGCAGCCCGGTCAGCGGGTGACACCTCGCGGAACTCCTGGTTGCGACGCAGCGTGCCACGCACCCGAGCGACCAGCTCCATGGTGTCGAACGGCTTGACGATGTAGTCGTCGGCGCCGGCACCCAGTCCGAACACCTTGTCCGCGGTCTGGGCCTTCGCGGTGAGCATGATGACCGGCAACGCCGTGGTCATGGCGTTGGCCCGCAACCTCCTGGTCACCTCGATGCCGTCGATCTCCGGCATCATCAGATCGACCAGCACAAGCGCGGGCTGCCAACTGGACACCAGGCGCAGCGCCTCCTGGCCATTGCCGGCGGTGGCGACCTCGAAGCCCTGCAGTTCCAGGGTCAGCTTGAGGAAGCGGGCGATGTCGGGGTCATCGTCGACCACGAGGATCCGGTCCCGGCCCGACTCCGCCACCGGCCCGGCCTGGTTCGGTGCGGTCACGGCTCGCTCCGACCGGTTCCCTCACTGTCGTCGGTGCCCTGTGCCGCCTGCTGGACCCGCTCGCGCAGCCGCTGGACCGCGCCGGCGGGGTCATCGGCGCCGAACACCGCGGTCCCGGCGACGAAGGTGTCCGCGCCCGCCCTCGCCGCCTCGATGATGGTGTCCTCGGCGATCCCGCCATCCACTTCGAGGCGCACGTCCAGGTGTCCGGCGTTCAGGTGCCGCCGGGCGATGCGAACCTTGTCGAGCATCTGCGGGAGGAACTTCTGCCCGCCGAAGCCCGCCTTGATCGTCATGATCAGGAGCAGGTCGAAGTGCGGCAACAGCTCCAGGTAGGGCTCCACCAGAGTGTCCCGATCGATGGCCAGGCCGACCTTCGCCCCGGCCGCGCTGACATCCTTGGCCAGGGCCACCGGGTCGTCAGCCGCTTCCGCGTGGAAGGTCACATTGACTGCGCCCGCCTCGGCGTACCGCGCCGCCCACGCCTGCGGATCCACGATCATCAGATGGACATCGAAGGGCGCTGTGGTCTGCGCGCGCAGACTCGACGACCCGATCCAGGCCGATGGTGCGATTGGGGACAAACTCGTTGTCCATGATGTCGACGTGTAACCAGTCCGCGACCTGCTCCACCTGTTGGGCCGCGCCCACAGAGAAGTCGGCGGCGAGCAGGCTGGGGGCGACGAAGAAGGATTGGCCGGTCACGGGCCCAGTCTACGAAGGCGAGCCATCCTCACGACACCGTTACCCCTCCACCGCCCCTTTACGCCGGGCATCCGGACACATATCGTCGTGGGAGCGCTTCCATAGATCGCTGTCGTCGTGTGGTCGTCTCGTGTCCGGTACCGCTTCGTCCCAGGAGTTCGCATGCCACCCGTCCCTCTCCCAGCCTCCGCCCCCGGGCGCCGGCCGCTGCGCCGCACCCTCGCGATGGCATTGGTCGCCCTTTTCGCCACATTCGCCTCGGTCTTCGCGGTGATCACCTCGCCAGCGGCCCAGGCGGCTGACTCGCGGGACAGTTTCGTGACCCGCTGCGGCATCCGCTTCTGTCTTAACGGCAAGGCCTTCTACTTCGCCGGCACCAACACCTACGACATGTTCACCTTCGGGTACGACTGGCTACCCGGCGAGCAGTACGTGGACAAGGTGAAAATCGACGCCCACCTGGCCCGGTTGCAGGCCGACGGGGTGACAACGCTGCGGCTGTGGATGTTCAGCCACGAAGACTGGCAAGGCTTCGAAGCCGCCAAAGGCGTGTACACCGAGGAGGAGTTCATCCTCTTCGACTACATCATGAAATCCGCCCGGGACCACTACATCCGGCTCATCCCCGTGTTCGAGAACTACTGGGAGGCATACGGCGGCATCGACAAGCGCCTCGCCTGGGAGGGACTGCCGAGCGGCCAGGCCAACCGGTGGCGCTTCTTCAACAAAACCCAGTGCCCCGGCTGCTTCACCCAATACAAGAACTACGTACGCTACGCGCTGAGCCGGACGAACTACTTCACCGGCGTCAAATGGATCAACGACCCGACCGTACTGGCGTGGGAGCTGATGAACGAGCCCCGCTACCAGGACGCCACACCCAACGAGAACACCAGCGGCACAACGTTGCGAGCCTGGGTGGACGAGATGGGCGCCTACGTCAAGAGCCTCGACCCGAACCACCTGCTGGGTACGGGCATGGAAGGCCAGCAGACCGCATACGGATACGGCGGAGACGCCGGCAACCCGTTCGTCTACATTCAACAGTCCCCGTACATCGACTTCACCTCCGGCCACATGTACCCGACCGAGGGCTGGGCCGGACTCACGTTCACGTCGGCGCGGGCGCTGCTCAAGCGGTGGATCGACGACTCGCACAACCTCGTCGGCAAGCCGTTCTTCCTCGGCGAATGGAACGCTGGCACGGACAAGACCACGTGGTGGCAACAGATGTACGCCGAGATGGAGGCCAGCGGCGGCGACGGTGACGCGTTCTGGTGGTTCCCCGCCAGCACCAGTTGCGGCGGCTTCGACTCCGGCCAGGGCTGCCCGGAGCACGCGGTCTTCCGCCAGCACTCGGCGGCCATGCAGGCCAAGAGCGGGGTCGTGGTACCCACCACGCCAGCTACCACGCCGCCCCGCACGACACCCCCGGTCTCCACACCACCCGTCTCCACGCCTCCGGTCTCCACGCCGCCTCGGACGACGCCACCCGGGTCAACACCGCCGGTCTCCACGCCCCCTCGGACGACGCCTCCCGCGTCAACACCGCCGGCAGGTGGATGTGCGGCGACCTATGTGGTGACGAACCAGTGGAGCGGCGGCTTCCAGGCCGAGGTCACGGTACGCAACGCGGGCACCGCGGCCCTCAGCGGCTGGACGATCCGCTGGACCTTCACCAACGGCCAGTCCATCACCCAAATCTGGAACGGCACACTCACCCAATCCGGCTCAGCCGTGACCGTGAAATCGTTGTCCTACAACGGAAACCTCGGCGCGGGCGCGACCACGACGTTCGGCTTCCTGGCCAACTGGACCACCACCAACGCGCTACCGGCTCTCACCTGCACCAGCCCGTAACAAGGTTGATCCATGGGGATTGTGGACCCGCAGGCGGCCACAATCCCCATGGATCACGGCGAGCGAGTCAGGTGCGGCGGAGCAGGGACATGAACATGGCGTCGGTGCCGTGGCGGTGCGGCCAGAGTTGCACCGCGGGACCTTCGCCAAGATGCGGCAGGTCCGGCAGCACCGGGCGGATATCGACAAGTTCCACAGTGGAGTCGAGCCGCCGCACGGTCTCGCGCACGGTCACCGTGGTCTCCACCAGGTGAGGCGAGCAGGTGGCATAGACGACGATGCCGCCGGGACGAACCGCCCGCAAGCCGGAGGTCAACAGCTCGCGCTGGAGCCGGGTCAGCGGCGGCAGGTCGCTCGGTTGCCGCCGCCAGCGCGACTCTGGCCGGCGGCGCAGGGACCCCAGGCCGGTGCAGGGTGCGTCCACGAGTACCCGGTCGAAGCCGCCTTCGGGCAGGTCCTCATCCGCACCCACATCGCGCCCGTCGGTGCGGATCACGGTCACCGGCAGGCCAGCGGTGGCGTTGTAGACGAGTTGGGCCCGGTGCGCGGCGATCTCGACGGCGGTCAGGTGGGCGCCCCGCTGTGCGGCCAGTGAGCCCAGTAACGCGGCCTTGCCCCCAGGGCCGGCGCACAGGTCGAGCCATCGCTCGTCGCGGCCGGACAGTGGCGCCATCGCGGTGGCCATGGCGACAAGCTGGGAACCTTCGTCCTGGACGTGGGCCCGTCCGCGGACGACCGCGTCGAGGTCGCCCGGTGCGCCTTCGGGCAGGTAGACCGCGTACGGGGAGTAGGCGCCCACCATGCCGCCGACCTCGGCCGCCAGTTCGGCCGAGGTGACCCGACCCGGCCGGGCGCACAGGTGCACGATCGGGCGTTCGTTGTCGGCCGCCAACGCCTCGGCCGTCTCGGCCAGGTCTGCGGACAGCGCATCGGCGAATGCTCGGACCATCCACTCTGGATGCGCGTGGACCAGGGCCAGGTGACCCACCGCATCGTCCACCATGGATGGTGCCACGACGGCGAGCCAGGCGGCGAGATCGCGTTCGGACACCCGCCGCATGACCGCGTTGGCGAAGCCCACCGCACCCGGGGCTACCAGGCGTACCAGGTCCACAGTGGTGGCCACCGCGGCATGGGCCGGCACGCGGGTGTGCAACAGCTGGTAGGTGCCCAGCCGCAGCGCATCCCGGGCCGGTGGGTCCACTTTGGCCATCGGGCGGGCGGCCGCCGACTCGATGATCGCGTCGAGCTGGCCCACGCTGCGCAACGTGCCGTAGGTCAGCTCGGTGGCCAACGCGGCGTCCCGACCGCTGATCCGGTTCTCCCGCAGCAGCCGGGGCAGCACGATGTTGGCATAGGCGTCGTCGCGATGCACCGCGGCCAGCGCCTCGTACGCGGCCCGGCGGGCCGGGTCGACCCGCTTGGCCGGATCGGGGCGCGGACCACCACGGCCGGCCGGCCGTTCCGGTTCACGCCGGTGCGTCGAATGTGGACCTTTGCTGGGTCGGGCCGGCGTCATCCCGCCCGCTCACCACTGTAGATGCGCGCCCCACGGGCCCAGTCGGCCGCCGGCATCGGTTTCTTACCCGCGGCCCGAACCTCGCCGAGCGCCACCGGATCGGTACCGGTGCCGACCAGCACCCGGTCCCGTTGCACGACAAGCTCACCGGCCGCCGGCCGGGCACCCTCGGGTTGGACCACGACCGGGCCGAGCTTCACCCGCTCGCCTCGCAACGTCGTCCATGCGCCCGGCGCCGGGGTGCAGGCCCGGATCCGCCGGTCCACCGCGAACGCGGGGTCCTGCCAGCGCACCTCGGCGTCGGCAACGGTGATCTTCGGGGCCATGGACACGCCGTCCACCGGCTGCGCCACCGCCCGGGCGTTGCCCGCCTCGATGGCGTCGAGTACCGCCACCAGTAGGCCGGCGCCGGCGCTGGCTAGCCGGTCCAACAGGTCGCCGGAGGTGTCCCGGGCACCGACCTTTTCCACCAGCGTGCCGTAAACCGGACCCGTGTCCATGCCGGCCTCGAGCTGGAACACGGACGCTCCGGTGACCTCGTCACCATGAAGAATCGCGTGCTGGACCGGCGCCGCGCCACGCCAAGCCGGCAACAACGAGAAATGCAGGTTGAGCCAACCCAGTCTCGGGATGTCCAGGGCCACCGGCGGTACGAGCGCGCCATAGGCGACCACGGGTACGCAATCCGGTGCCAGCGCACCAAGACGGTCCAGAAAGGACTGTTCCCGTGGGCGCTGCCGGGGTGAGCACCTCGATGCCCCGTCCATCGGCCCATGCGCCGACCGCGGAGCGCGACGTGTGGCGACCACGGCCGGCAGGCGCGTCCGGCCGCGTCACCACGGCGACGAGGTCGTGTGACGAGTCCGCGATAGCCTCGAGTGCTGGCAGCGCCACCTCGGGCGTACCGGCGAAAACCAAGCGCACCGGGCTACCTGAACAATCCGGTGCCGGCGCTCTGTGGACCGTGCGGGCTGATCTTGACCCGGGGCGGCGCGCCGGTGTCGTACCACTGCGCCGCACGGATCTGGCGCATCGCTTCCTTGCGTGCGGCCGGTTCGAGCCGGTCCAGGAACAGCACGCCGTCGAGGTGGTCGGTCTCGTGCTGGCAGCAGCGCGCCATCATCCCGGTGCCGACCAGGCGCACCGGTTCGCCGTGTTCGTTGAACCCGCTGGCGACAACGTTCTGCCGGCGCTTGGTGTCGATGTACACGCCGGGAATGGACAGGCAGCCCTCCGGCCCGTCCTGCTCCTCGTCGTCCGGGAAGTGCAGCTGAGGATTGATCAAATGCCCCACGGTGTCATCCACGTCGAAGGCGAACACCCGCAGGCCGACCCCGATCTGCGGAGCGGCGAGCCCGGCACCGCCTTCGTCCAGCAGGGTCTGGGTGAGGTCGCGCACAAGGCCGCGAAGCTCCTTGTCGAAGTCGACCACCGGTTCCGCCGGCGTGCGGAGAACTGGATCGCCGAAGAGCCGGATCGGCTGGATCGTCACGTTCTCTCCCATTCGCCAACGCGATCCCCGATGGGTCGCGTACCCCATTCTACGGACCCCATAAATCTCGACCAGTCACGACGAAGGCTGCGTCGACACTGGTACTTTCGGGGTGAATGGGTGAACTCTCCGATATGGGAGGAACTACCACATGGCTTTCATTCAGCTTATTGACTACGAAACCGATCAGGCGGCCGAAATCGACCAGGCCATGCGCAACGCCGTCTCGCAGAACCAGGCCGCCATGGGCGTGGTCCGGCTCGAGCAGACCCAGGACCACGACAACCCGCGCCACTTCGTGACGATCGTGGAGTTCCCCAGCTACGAAGCGGCGATGGCGAACAGCATCCGGCCGGAAACGGACGTCATGGCCCGCGAGCTGGCCGCCATGTGCACCCGCGGACCGAACTACCAGAATCTCGACGTCCGGATGGCGATGCCGTAAGCCACCATGGTCGCAGCGGCAGCACAGTGCATCAAAGCCCGTTGACGTTGACGATCGCGGGTCACCAGAGTTCGCGCGGGTCGATCTGGATGCGCACGGCGCCGTCGGCCTTGCGGGCACTGCGCACGCCGGCCGCCGCGTGCAGGGCACCGGCGAGCGCGCCGCCCACCGTACGGGAGGCCACCCGTACGAGGATCCGCTCGTCCTCGCCTACCGGAACCGGACCCAGAACGTCGGCACCGTCGGGTAGGGCGGTCAACGCCAACAGGTCGGCCACCGCGCCGGCGGCACCGGTCAGGCTGGCCATCCGGGCCGCCGGCGGAAAGGCCAGCTCGCGCCGTTCGGACAGTTCCCGGGTGGCGAAGGTGGCCGGGTCCCAGCGCAACAGTGCCTGCACCGCGATCAGGCCACCGTCGGCCACCACGACGACCCGCCCGCCCGCATTGGCTGGGCGGGCCAACGTGGCCGCCGCCATCCAGCGGCGCAGCGTCTCCTCGCCGGCCCGCAGGTCGGCTCGGGTCAGCAGTGCCCAGGTGTCCAGTAACAGCACCGCCCCGTACCCGCCGGTGGCGATCGGCTCAGCACCGGGCGTCGACACCACCAGGGCAGCCTCGCCGCTGACCGTGGCCAGGACGCCGTCTCGACCGGAGGTACGCACCGGCACTCCGGGAAATGCCCGACCCAGCTCTTCGGCCGTACGGCCTGAACCGACCACGTTCGCGCGCAGTCGGCGGCAACCGCAACGGTGACAGCTGAAATCCGCAGCCGGCCGGCCGCACCACCGGCAGGCTGCGACCGCGTGCGATGAACGCAACTCCAGCGGGCCGGCGCACCGCGTACACCGGGCCGGGGTGTGACACTCCACACACGACACTGACGGCAGGTATCCCCGGCGTGGCACTTGCACCAGCACCGGCATGCCACGGCTCAGGGCGTCGCGGGCGGCTCGCCAGGCCAGGCTGGGCAGGCGGGCCGTGGCCGCGGCCGGGTCCCGTTCCCGATCGAGATCGTCGCCGGTCGGCGCCACGGCGGGCGCGTGCGCCCGGACGACCTCGCGAGGCGCCACGATCTCCTGCGCCCACCGGGTCTCGATCAGCAACTGTGCCTCGCAACTGCGTGCGGTCGCGGCCACGAGTGCGCCAGCCCCGGTCAGCTGCGCCCGGGTCAGCAGTACCTGCAACGTGTGCGGATAGGGAGCCCGAGGTTCCGCGTGGAGGTCATCGCCATCGTCCCAGATGACCACGAGACCGAGCCGCGTCATCGGCGCGAAGGCGGCGGCCCTGGTGCCGAGGACCACGGTCGCCTCGCGCCGGCTGGCCTTGAGGAATCGCCGATACCGTTCAGCCGGGCCGAGCGAGGCGTGCAAGGAGATGTGCCGGTCGGTGCCCAGCAGCCGGGTCACCGCCGCGTCGAGGCGCTCCAGGTCACGGGCGTCCGGCACCACCACGACCGCACCACGCCCACTGTGGACAGTCGCGGCCACCGCCTCGGCCAGCCGGCCCGGCCAGTCCTCACCGGGCAACATCGTAAACACGGCGCGTGGCGACTGGCCCTCGCGCAACGCGTGGACGAAGCCCGGCCCGGACGGGTAGGGCCGCCACCCACGCGTGCCGTCATCCCCATCACCGTCCACTGTGCCGTCGTCCACTGTGCCGCTGTCCACGGTGTCACTGTCCACATCGACGTCACAGTCCGCATCGACGTCAGTATCCGCATCGACGCGGGGCGCGGGCATCACCACGGCGGGAGTCACCGCTGCGGGTTCCGCCGGGGCCGCCTCTGGCGCGAGCCGCTGCGGTGGTAGCGCCACCGGTGTTTCCACCCGGGCGTGTCGTGGCGGCACCGCCAGGCGCAACACATCGGCGAGGGTCCCGGCGTAGCGGTCCGCTATCGCCCTGGCCAACGTAGCTATCTCGGGAGTCAGCACCGGCTCGGCGGAAACGACCTTCTCCACGAAGAGCAGGTTGCCCGTGTGGTCTGAACTGGTGACCCGGTCGAGCACAAAGCCGTCCATCAGCCGACCGGCGAACCGGACCCGTACCCGGCACCCCGCGACGACCGACTCGTCAAGGTCGGCCGGCACCAGATAGTCGAACGGCCGGTCAAGGTGGGCCAGCGACACGTCCACCAGCACCTGCGCGACGGAGCGGGTAGCGGCCGCCGCACGAACTGGCCGGGTACCGCCGCGCGCCACCTGACCGCGCCTACCCACCGGCCGCCCACTTGTCACCGCTTGGTCATACCAGAAGCCCCCGACCTCCATGCCGGCACTGGCCGGACAGGGCCGTAAAAGGGCCACCGGCTATTGCCCGATCGTGGGGGGATTGTGGTTCCAGCAGGAACACCAATCCCCCACGATGCAGCGGGGCCGGAGCCGTCAGACTGCCGCAGCCGACTTGAGGTCAGCCACCCGGTCGGTCCGCTCCCACGTGAAGTTCGGCAGCTCGCGGCCGAAGTGGCCATACGCGGCGGTCTGCTGGTAGATCGGCCGGAGCAGGTCCAGGTCACGGATGATCGCGGCCGGGCGAAGGTCGAAGACCTCGCGAATGGCCTTCTCGATCTTGTCGACGGCGACCGTCTCTGTGCCGAAGGTCTCCACGAACAGGCTGACCGGGTGCGCCTTGCCGATGGCGTAGGCGACCTGCGCCTCACACCGCTCAGCCAGGCCGGCGGCGACCACGTTCTTGGCCACCCAACGCATCGCATACGCCGCCGAACGGTCCACCTTGGACGGGTCCTTGCCGGAGAAGGCGCCGCCACCGTGCCGGGCGTACCCGCCGTACGTGTCGACGATGATCTTCCGGCCGGTCAGGCCAGCATCACCCATCGGCCCGCCGACCTCGAACCGCCCGGTTGGGTTGACCAGCAGCCGGTAGTCATCGATGTCGAGACCGAGGTCCCTCGAGCTCGGGGGTGATGACATGCTCGCGGACATCCGGAGTCAGCAACATCTCGAGCGAGATGTCCGGGGCGTGCTGGCTGGACACGACCACGGTGTTGAGCTTCACCGGTCGCAGGCCGTCGTACTCGACCGTGACCTGGGTCTTGCCGTCCGGGCGCAGGTACGGGATGGTGCCGTCCTTGCGTACCGCGGAAAGCCGGCGGGCCAGCCGGTGCGCGAGGGCGATCGGCAAAGGCATCAGCTCCGGCGTCTCCGAGCAGGCGAAGCCGAACATCATGCCCTGGTCGCCGGCGCCCTGCGCGTCCAGCGCGCTCTCGGACAGCCCACTACGCAACTCGATGGCACTGTCCACACCCTGCGCGATGTCGGGCGACTGCGAGCCGATGGCGATGTTGACGCCACACGAGGCGCCGTCGAAGCCCTTCTTGGACGAGTCGTAGCCGATTGCCAGGATCGTCTCGCGGGTGATCGTGTTGATATCGACGTACGCCTTTGTGGTGACCTCACCGGCGACGTGGACCTGGCCTGTCGTGATCAGGGTTTCGACCGCGACACGACTGCTCGGGTCAGCGGCGAGGAGGGCGTCAAGAACGCCGTCACTGATCTGATCTGCGATCTTGTCCGGATGGCCTTCGGTGACCGACTCCGAGGTGAAAAGGCGGCGTGCCACGATGCTCCCTGCAGGTGTCATTGAATCGATTGATGTCGACGCTATCTGGCGAGTCCCCCTACGGGCCTCCCGCGGCTCTGCCGGAGGGCCGGCGCTGGCATTGATGGCGAGTGTAGACCCGTCGCCTACCGGCCAGAAAGACGACTTCGAAGGGCCCGAACACACCTGCCAGCGATGAAAACACCCTAACAACCGGGCAGCGCCTGCCTGACCAGGTTCGCAACAATCGCCAACATGAACCCGAGCGACCGCACTGGATGACTTTCGCCACGTTCACGGCGATGCCGACGTGTTCGCTGGCGCGCCTGGGGTTCGTGCGGCCAGCCTCAGCCAGGCACGGTCCGGTGGCGCAGTACGAGGTCCCAGATCGCGTCGGCGATGTCCTCCTTGCTGGCCTCGCCGATCGAGGTGGTCGAGCCGTGGGCGCCGAGCACGGTGACCGCGTTGGTCTCCTGACCGAACACCTTGTCCACACCGACCTCGTTCAGCACGATCAGGTCGGCGTTCTTGCGCACCAGCTTCTTACGGGCGTTGGCGATGCCGTCATCGGTCTCCGCTGCGAACGCCACCAACGTCTGGCCGTCGGGCTTGCACTGACCGAGTTCGGCGGCAATGTCCGGGGTGGTGGTGAGATGCAGGACCGGTGCGCTACCACCGTCCACCTTTTTGATCTTGGAAGTAACGTACTCGACCGGACGGAAGTCCGCCGGCGCCGCGGCCATCACCACGATGTCGGCGGAGCTTGCCACCTCGACCGTGGCCTTGCGCAGTTCCTCGGTGCTGCCGACCCGGATCAGAGTCACTCCGGCCGGGTCCGGCAGGGTTACGTTGGCCGCGATGAGCGTCACCTCGGCTCCCCGGGCGACCGCGGTACGGGCGAGGGCATAGCCCTGCTTGCCCGACGACCGATTGCCGAGGAAGCGGACCGGATCGACGGGTTCTCGGGTTCCGCCCGCGGTGATCACTACCCGTGTGCCGGCGAGGGAAGCGTCAACGGCCGTGCCCTGGCGCAGCACCCGCCGGGCCACCGCGAAGATCTCAGCCGGGTCGGGCAGCCGGCCCTTGCCGGTGTCCCGGCCGGTCAGCCGGCCGCTGGCGGGCTCAATGATGATCACCCCGCGGCTGCGCAGGAGGCGCACGTTCGCCACGGTCGCCGGGTGCTCCCACATCTCGGTATGCATCGCCGGCGCCAGGACCACCGGACACTGGGCGGTGAGCAGGGTGTTGGTGAGCAGGTCGTCGGCCAGGCCGTGCGCGGCGCGGGCCAGCAGGTCCGCCGTGGCGGGCGCGACCAGGACCAGATCCGCGGCCTGTCCGATGGCCACGTGGGACACCTCGTGAACGTGCTGCCAGACCTCGGTGGCGACCGGCTTGCCGGACAACGCCGCCCAGGTGGGTTCGCCGACGAATCGCAGCGCCGCGGCGGTGGGGACCACCTGCACGTCGTGGCCGGACTCGGTCAGCAAGCGCAGCAGCTCGCAGGCCTTGTAAGCGGCGATGCCACCGCCGACCCCCAGCACCACCCTGGCAGTGCGACCTACGCGACCCACGTCGGCTTCGACTCTGTCTCTAGATCTGGCTATGGATGTGGTGGAGCCTGGTGCTAGTTCTGGCCCTCGATCGGCTCAGCCGTGAGCTGGTTGCCGTTGATCTCGCGCAGCGCGATCGACAGCGGCTTCTCCTGCGGCGTGGTCTCCACCAGCGGGCCGACGTACTCGAGCAGGCCTTCGCCGAGCTGGCTGTAGTAGGCGTTGATCTGGCGTGCACGTTTCGCGGCGAAGATCACCAACGAGTACTTCGACTGCGTCTTGTCGAGCAGCTCGTCGATCGGCGGGTTGGTGATTCCTTCGGGATTCGCGACAGTTCCGGACACGGAAATAACCTCAATGTCTGTGTTTGGGTTCCAACTTCAGTGAGTTGCCTGTAAACCGAGCAATCCTAGCAAGTCGTCCGCCGCCTGCTCGACCAAGTGGTTGACAACCGTCACATCGAACTCCGGCTCGGCCGCGAGTTCCTCCTGCGCGTGCTCCAGTCGCTGTCGGATGGTCTCCGGGTCGTCCGTACCCCGACCCACCAGCCTGCGCTTGAGCTCTTCCCAGCTGGGCGGGGCCAGGAACACCAACTGCGCCTCGGGCATGGCCTCGCGGACCTGCCGTGCGCCCTGCAGGTCGATCTTCAGGAGGACCGGCTGGCCACGGGCCACCCGATCCTCGACCGGTGCCCGCGGTGTGCCGTAAAGGTTGCCCGCGAACTCGGCCCATTCGAGCAACTGTCCGCTCTCGGCCATCCGGGCGAACTGGGCGCGGTCCACAAACTGATAGTGCACCCCGTCGATCTCGTTCGGACGGATCCGCCGGGTGGTCACCGAGACCGAGAGCCACACCCACGGCGCGCGCGCCCGGATAAGTTCGATCACGCTGTCCTTGCCTACCCCAGAGGGGCCGGAGAGCACCGTGAGCCTGGCCTCGGCCGGGCGCGTCGCGTCGTCGGTGGTCACTGCTCTTTTCTACCTGATTTCACTCGCCGTGGACGCTCACAGTGTCCGACGCATCATCTCTGATTCGGCCTACGGGCCGCACGACGGCCCGCGGACTGAATCCAAGATGTCACTTCGCGCCGGTGGCGAACTCTGCCAGGAGAGCCTTCCGCTGTTGCTCGCCGAGACCGCGCAGGCGGCGGCTCTCCGCGATCTTCAGCTTCTCCATGATCTGTGTCGCCCGTACCTTGCCGATGCCGGGCATCGACTGCAGCACCGCCGACACTTTGAGTTTGCCGACAACCTCGTCGGACTCGGCGCGATCGAGCACCTTCGGCAGTGTCGTTTTGCCCGACTTGAGCTCGTCTTTGAGCTCGGCACGAGCTTTGCGAATCTCCGCGGCCTTTTCCAGCGCGGCCGCGCGCTGTTCGGGGCTGAGCGTAGGAAGCGGCACCAGATCTCCTCAGGTCCCTTGTGTGGCTGAGCTGGGTATTGTCCAGCGCCGGGAAAACTAATCGTCAGCGCGACGTTTGGCAACGCAAGGGGTCCCCAACCGTGGGCGTGGCGCGTGGGTTGCCCTCACAAAACGGGATTGTTCATAACTTTCCGGCAATCGGCCAATGAACGTTGCGCGGCCTCGCGCAGCGCCGCCGGGTCAGGACCGCGGGCCAGGATTTCCCGCGACGACGAGGGCAGGACCAGGCCATTCAGCCCCTCGAACACCGCCGCGAGGTCGGCCGGAGTGGCCCCCTGGGCGCCCAGTCCCGGGGCCAGCACGGGCCCGTTGAGCCGACCCAACTCGTGCCCCGTTCCGCCGGTGGTAGCGCCGATCACCACGCCCACGGAGCCAACCGGTGACGCACCCTCGTTGCGCCGCCCGACCTCGTCCAGAACCCCCTGCGAGACGGTGCGACCGTCGGTCATGCGGGCGTCCTGCAACGGTGCTCCGTCCGGATTCGACGTACGCGCGAGCACGAAGACTCCACCGCCGTGAGCTGCGGCTTCGTCCAGAAACGGGGTCAGCGAACCGAAGCCCAGGTACGGGCTGACGGTGATCGCGTCGACGAAAAGTGGGCTCTGTGGAGCCAGGTACGCGCCGGCGTACGCGACCGCGGTGGAGCCGATATCACCCCGTTTCACATCCGCGATCACTAGAGCGCCCGCTTCACGAGATTGTCGGATTGTCGACTCCATTACGGCGATTCCGGCAGAACCGAAACGTTCGAAAAAGGCGGATTGCGGCTTTACCGCGGGCACCAGGTCGGCCACCGCCGCAACCACCGTGTCGCAGAAAGCACGCAGCCCAGCCGGGGTATCCGGCAAGCCCCAGGACGCCAGCAGACTCGAATGCGGGTCTATGCCGACGCACAATGGCCCGCGAACTTTGATCGCATCCGCCAGCCGAGCACCAAAACTCTCCATCAATGCCTCCTCTCGGGGACTCCACCCCGAGTACCCCGGGAAACCCCTCGGGGCTCCCTTCCCGATCCATGCTGAGTAATGCGTCGACGGTGCACCTGGCCCATCGCGTGATCCGGAGCGGTTGTCAGTCACCCGCGACAAACAATCGCCCCAGATCACGTGGAGCCGGTTGGGCCGCGTGCCCCGACACCACCAACCACCCCGAGTGCCCCGGCCCCCACATGATCCGGAGCGGTTGTCAGTCACCCGCGACACACAAACGCACCCGACCACGCGAAGCCAGCCGACCCCGGTACCCCGACAACGCCCACCGCCGCGGTCCTCCGTGCCTGAGCGTGATCCGGAGCGATTCTCAGTCACCCGCGACACACAAACGCACCCAGATCACCGGGTGCCGGTTGCGCCGCGTGCCCCGACAGAGCCCGGCCCCGGGATTGCTGCGCTCCTCTCCGCCTCGGCGTGATCCGGAGCGATTGTGTGTCACCGGCAACACATAATCGCCCCGGATCATGTGGAGCCGGTTGGGCCGCGCCCCTCTGCTGCGCTTGCCGCCACGCTCCTCCACGCCTCGGCTTGATCCGGAGCGATTCTCAGTCACCGGCAACACACAATCGCCCCAGATCACGTGGAGCCGGTTGGGCCGCGTGCCCCGACACCACCAACCACCCCGAGTGCCCCGGCCCCCACATGATCCGGAGCGGTTGTCAGTCACCCGCGACACACAAACGCACCCGACCACGCGAAGCCAGCCGACCCCGGTACCCCGACAACGCCCACCGCCGCGGTCCTCCGTGCCTGAGCGTGATCCGGAGCGATACTCAGTCACCCGCGACACACAATCGCCCCCAAACATGTGGAGCCGGCTGAGCCCGGTGCCCCGACAACGCCCAACCCGCGGACTCTCCAAGCCACGGCAAGATCCGGAGCGATTCTCAGTCACCCGCGACACACAATCGCCCCAGATCACGTGGAACTGGCTGGGCCGCGTGCCCCGACAGCGCCCGCCGCCGCGGTCCTCCATGCCTGGGCGTGATCCGGAGCGATTCTCAGTCACCGGCGACACACAATCGCACCCGACCACGCGAAAGCCGGCGTGTGTCGTGGCGTCCGACGGCACGTGCGGGCCATCAGCGCAGCGCGAGTGCCGTACGGCGGACCAGGGCGGGGCCGTGGAAGACCAGACCGGTGTAGAGCTGCACCAGGCTCGCGCCAGCGTCGACGAGGCGGACCGCGTCGTCCGGCTCGACGATGCCGCCGACGCCGATGATCGGCAGGTTGCCGCCACTTTCCTTGTAGACGAAGCCAACCACCTCGCGGGCGCGAGCGGTCAACGGCGCCCCGCTCAGGCCACCGGCCTCACCGCCGCGGCCGCGCTCGACTGGAGCGAGCCCAGCCCGGTCGAGCGTGGTGTTGGTGGCGATCACGCCTGCCACCTCGTTCTCCTGGCACACGGCGAGCAGTTCGGCGATCGCGTCGTTGGTCAGGTCTGGCGCGATCTTCACCAAAATCGGCTTCGACACCGCGACGGTCGCGAACCGGTCCGTCGCCGCGCCAGCACCCCCCACCGTGCCGGCGCTCAACGCCGTGCCGGCGCTCACCGGAGTGCCGGAGTTCGAGCCGGTGGCCCCGGATGTGGCGGCCAGATTGCCTGCCTCACGGCGTAGCGCCCTCAGCAGATCGCCCAGTTGGGATCTGTCCTGTAGCGAGCGCAGGCCGGGCGTGTTCGGTGAGCTGACGTTGATCGCGAAGTAGTCGCCGTACGGATAGAGCGCCCGCAACGACTCGACGTAGTCATCGACGGCCGACTCCAGCGGCGTGACCTTCGACTTGCCCAGGCTGATGCCCAGCGGCACCGGCAGTGGGCCCAGGCGGGCCAGCCGCGCTGCCAGCGCATGCGCGCCAGCGTTGTTGAAGCCCATCCGGTTGATCACGGCGGCCGACTCGGTGAGCCGGAACATCCGCGGGCGGTCGTTGCCTGGCTGGGCTTTCGCGGTCACGGTGCCGACCTCGACGAACCCGAAGCCGAGGCTCGGCCACGCCGGCAGCGCGACACCGTTCTTGTCCATACCCGCGGCCAGCCCTACCGGGTTGGCAAACCGGATCCCGAAAACCTCGCGCGGCACGGGCACCGCGTAGTGCCTTCGCAACGCGCCCAGCGCCCACGGCCGACCGGACAGCGCGGCCAGGCGACGTAGCGTCCACTCGTGTGCCGCCTCCGGGTCACCGCCGCCGATCCGGAACAGCACATTCCGGGCCGCCCATTCGTACATCACGGCAGCCACACCACCCGCCGGTGCCGCGTGGCCCCCGGTCCCGGTGCGATCACTGGGTCGGACGGCCGAGGGCCGCGTGCAGTTCCTGCAACGGGCGTACCGACATCTCGCCGCGGATGAGCGCTTCGATGCCCATGACCGCGGCCGCCGCGCCGGGCACCGTGGTGACGCAGGGGATGTCCGCGCCCACCGCGGCACTGCGGATCTCGTAGCCGTCGAGGCGGGCGCCGCTGCCCTGTGGAGTGTTGATCACCAGGCCAACCTCGCCCGCGCCGATCATGGAAACCGCGTCCCGGTCGTCGGCGCCCTTCTCGAAATGCTTCCGCACGATGGTGCAGGCGACGCCGTGGCGACGCAGGACCTCGCCGGTGCCCTGGGTGGCCACGATCTCGAAACCGAGGTCGGCCAGCCGCTTCACCGGGAAGATCATGCCGCGCTTGTCCCGGTTGGCCACGGTGACCAGGATCTTGCCGGACGTGGGCAGCGATCCATAGGCGGCGGTCTGCGATTTCGCGAACGCGTGCCCGAACGCCACGTCGATGCCCATGACCTCGCCGGTCGACTTCATCTCCGGGCCGAGCAGGCTGTCTAGGCCCTTGCCCTCGGACGTACGGAAACGCTTGAACGGCAGTACCGCCTCCTTGACGGCGATCGGCGCGCCCGCTGGCAACGTCCCGCCGTCGCCGACGGCTGGCAACATTCCCTCGCCGCGCAGTTCGGCGATCGTCGCGCCGAGCATGATCCGAGCCGCCGCCTTGGCCAGCGGGACCGCGGTCGCCTTGGACACGAACGGCACGGTCCGCGATGCCCGGGGGTTGGCCTCGAGCACGTACAGCGCGTCGTCTTTCAGCGCGTACTGCACATTCAGCAGCCCGCGTACGCCCACGCCACGGGCGATCGCGGCGGTGTAGGCCCGCACCCGCGCGACGTCCGTCGAGGCCAACGTGATCGGAGGCAGGGTGCAGGCGGAGTCGCCTGAGTGGATGCCGGCCTCTTCGATGTGCTCCATGATGCCGCCCAGATAGACCTCACCGCTGGCATCGACCAGAGCGTCCACATCGATCTCGATGGCGTCGTCGAGGAACCGGTCCACCAGCACCGGATGGTCCGGTGAGATGAGAGTCGACCGGCCGATGTACGCATTGAGGGTCGCGTCGTCGTACACGATCTCCATGCCACGTCCGCCGAGCACATAGGACGGTCGGACCAGGACCGGGTAGCCGATCTCCTCGGCGATCGCCCTCGCCTCGTCATACGAGGTGGCCATGCCGTGGGCCGGGGCGAGCAGTCCGGCATGGGCGAGCACCTTGCCGAAAGCGCCCCGATCCTCGGCCAGGTGGATCGACTCCGGCGAGGTACCCACGATCGGTACGCCGGCCGCCTTCAGTCGTCGGGCAAGTCCGAGCGGAGTCTGGCCGCCCAGCTGCACGATGACGCCCACCACCCCCGGTCCGCCGGCGGCCCGCCCGGACGAGTCCTCGGCATGCCAGACCTCGAGTACGTCCTCGAAGGTGAGCGGCTCGAAGTACAGCCGGTCGGCGGTGTCGTAGTCGGTGGAGACGGTTTCCGGGTTGCAGTTCACCATGACCGTCTCGTAGCCCGCCGCACGCAACGCCATCACCGCGTGCACACACGAGTAGTCGAACTCGATGCCCTGCCCGATCCGGTTCGGTCCTGAGCCGAGGATCAGCACCTTGGCCCGATCCGACCCGACGACCTCGGTCTCCTCGTCGTAGCTCGAGTAGTGGTAAGGAGTGGCCGCGTCGAACTCGGCGGCGCAGGTGTCCACAGTCTTGTACACCGGCCGGATTCCCAACCGGTGCCGCAGAGTACGCACGCCGTCCTCGCCGGCCAGCTCGGGACGCAGCGCGGCGAGCTGGGCGTCGGACAGGCCGGCCCGCTTGGCCCGCCGCAGCATCTGCTCACCGAGTACGGGCGCGGCGCTAATCTCCGCCCGGAGGTCCACAAGGGATGCGATCTGGTCGACGAACCACGGGTCGTATCCGCCCGACGCCGAGGTCACCTCCGACACCGTGGCTCCCAGTCTGAGGGCACGCTCCACCGTGTACAGGCGCCCGTCGTGCGGCATCCGCAGGGCATCCACAGTGGATGACAGTGTCGTGCCGTCGGGATCCGGCCGGGTCCAGAAGCCGGCTTCGGTCGTCTCCATCGAACGCATCGCCTTGTTCAGCGCCTCGGTGAAGTTGCGCCCGAGGGACATGGCCTCGCCGACCGACTTCATCGTGGTGGTCAGCTCCGGATCGGCACCGGGGAACTTCTCGAACGCGAACCGGGGGATCTTCACCACCACGTAGTCCAGCGACGGCTCGAAGGCCGCCGGCGTCTGCTTGGTGATGTCGTTGGCGATCTCGTCCAGGGTGTAGCCGATGGCGAGCTTCGCGGCGATCTTCGCGATCGGGAAGCCGGTCGCCTTCGAAGCCAGCGCGGACGAGCGCGACACCCGCGGGTTCATCTCGATGACCACGAGCCGGCCGCTGTCCGGGTTGACCGCGAACTGGATGTTGCAGCCACCGGTGTCCACACCGACCTCACGCAGCACCGCGATGCCCAGATCCCGCATCTGCTGGTACTCGCGGTCGGTCAGGGTCATCGCCGGCGCAACGGTGACCGAGTCGCCGGTGTGCACCCCCATCGGGTCCACGTTCTCGATCGAACAGACCACCACCACGTTGTCGTGCCGGTCGCGCATGAGCTCGAGCTCGTACTCCTTCCAGCCGAGCACGCTCTCCTCGATCAGCACCTCGTGCACGGGCGAGGCGACCAGGCCGGCGCCGGCCAGCCGCTCCAGTGCCCCCTCACTGTGGGCCATGCCGGAACCCAGCCCACCCATCGTGAACGACGGCCTGATCACCACCGGCAACCCGAGTTCCGCGGCGGTCGCCCGTACCTCGTCCATCGAATGGCACACCCGCGAGCGCGGCACCTCGCCGCCGGCCTTGGCCACGATCTGCTTGAACAGTTGGCGGTCTTCGCCACGGCGGATGGCGTCGATGTTCGCCCCGATGAGTTCCACGTTGTACTTGTCGAGGACGCCCGCCTCGTGCAGGGCCACCGCGGTGTTCAACGCGGTCTGTCCGCCCAGGGTGGCCAGTAGTGCGTCCGGTTTCTCCCGGGCGATCACCTTCTCCACGAACTCCGGCGTGATCGGCTCGACATAGGTCGCGTCGGCGAACTCCGGATCGGTCATGATCGTGGCGGGATTGGAGTTCACCAGCGACACCCGCAGGCCCTCGGCCCGCAGCACCCGGCAGGCCTGGGTGCCCGAGTAGTCGAACTCGCACGCCTGGCCGATCACGATGGGGCCGGAGCCGATGACGAGGATGTGGCGCAGATCCTGCCGCCTAGGCACGTGTATTCTCCCTCGTCTCGACAAGTTCTACGCGTTGCTTCCCGTTCGTCTCGACAAGCTCGACGCGTTGCTTCCCGTTCGTCTCGACAAGCTCGACGAACCTGTCAAACAGGTAGTCTGCGTCGTGCGTACCGGCGGCCGCCTCGGGGTGGTACTGCACTGTGAAGGCCGGTACGTCCAGGCAGCGCAGGCCCTCGACCACGTTGTCGTTGAGGCACACATGGCTGACCCGCACCGCGCCGAAGTCGGTGGTCGCCGTCTCGTCGAGCGGCGCGTCGACCGCGAAGCCGTGATTGTGCGAGGTGATCTCCACCTTGCCGGTGACCCGGTCGAGCACCGGTTGATTCACGCCCCGGTGCCCGTACCCGAGCTTGTAGGTGCCGAACCCGAGCGCCCGGCCGAGAATCTGGCTGCCGAAGCAGATGCCGAACAGCGGGATCCCGCGGCGCATCACCTCGGCCGCCAGCGCCACCGGATGGTCGGCGGTGGCCGGGTCACCCGGACCGGGCGAGAAGAACACCGCGTCCGGCGACACCGACAGCACCTCGTCCAGAGTGGACGATGCGGGCAGCACGTGGGTGGTGACACCGCGGGCGGCCAACCGCCGGGGCACGTTGCGCTTGATGCCCAGGTCCAGCGCGGCAACGGTGAACCGGTGCGTGGCCTCGGCCGAGACCACATAGGGCCGGGGCGTGCTCACCTCGGCCGACAGGTTGGCTCCGACCATGCCCGGCGAGGCCAGCACCCGCTGGTGCAGCGCCGCCGGATCACGCTCCACACTGGACACTCCGGCACGCATGGCGCCCCGCTCGCGCAGATGTCGGGTCAGTGCCCGGGTGTCCACGCCGCTGATGCCGACAATGCCCTCGGCGGCCAGCCGGTCCTCCAGCGATCCGGTGGCCCGCCAGTTCGACGGGGTGCGCGCGGGGTCACGCACGACATAGCCGCCGACCCAGATCCGGCTGGACTCGTCGTCCACATCGTTGACACCGGTGTTGCCGATGTGTGGCGCGGTCTGCACCACGATCTGGCGGTGGTACGACGGATCCGTCAGGGTCTCCTGATACCCGGTCATGCCGGTGGTGAAAACGGCCTCGCCGAACGTTTCCCCCACACTGCCGTACGCCTCGCCCCGAAACGTGCGGCCATCCTCGAGCACGAGAATGGCGTCTGTGCGCCGAGTCACCGGGTCGCCTTTCCATCGAGAACAGTGGGCCGACCGCGCAGGAAGGTGGCCACGACCCGCGCCGGCAGCTCCATTCCAGCGTACGGGGTGTTCATGCTGCGACTGGCCAACGATGTGGGCTCCACCACCCATCGGGCGGACGGATCGATCAGAGTCAGGTTGGCCGGGCTTCCGGCGACCAGGTCTTGGCCGTGCTCCGAAAGCCCGGCGATGCGCGCCGGGCCCCGCGACATCCGTTGCGCGATGCCGTCCCAGCCGATGTCGCCGAGCAGCGCGTCCACCACGATCGACAGCGCGGTTTCCAGGCCGAGCATGCCGGGCCGGGCGTAACCCCACTCACATTCCTTGTCCTGCACGGCATGCGGGGCGTGGTCTGTGGCCACCACGTCGATCACGCCCTCGATGACGCCGGACCGCAACGCGGCCACATCCTCGGCCGTACGCAGCGGTGGATTGACCTTGAAAACCGGGTCGTATCCGTCGGCCCACGAGTCGGTGAGCAACAGGTGGTGTGGGGTCACCTCGGCGGTGATCCGACCCGGTCGACCGGCGGCCAGGGCACGCTGTTTCGCCCACCGTAGGATCTCCACGCTGCCCGCCGTCGAGACGTGGCAGATGTGCAGTCGGGCGCCGACATGCTCGGCCAGCAACACATCCCGGGCGATGATCGCCTCCTCGGCCACCGCCGGCCAGCCCGGCAGGCCCAGCCGGGCCGACACCACCCCTTCGTGCATCTGGGCGTCCACGGTCAGCCGCGGCTCCTCGGCGTGCTGCGCGATGACCCCGTCGAACGCCTTCACGTATTCCAGCGCCCGGCGCATCAGGCGCGGATCGGAAACACAGTGGCCGTCATCGGAGAAGATCCGGACCCGGGCGGCGGAATCGGCCATCGCGCCCAGCTCAGCCAGATGCTCCCCGGCCAGGCCGACGGTGACCGCCCCGACCGGCTGCACGTCGACCAGGCCGGACTCCCGACCCAGCCGATAGACCTGTTCCACCACACCGGCGGTGTCCGCGACCGGCGAGGTATTCGCCATCGCGCACACCGCGGTGTAGCCGCCCAGCGCGGCGGCCCGCGAACCGGAGTCCACCGTCTCGGCATCCTCGCGCCCCGGCTCGCGCAGATGGGTGTGCAGGTCGACCAGGCCGGGCAATCCGATCAGCCCGTCCGCGTCGACAACCTGCGCATCCCGCGCGGACAGGCCGCGGCCGATCTCCACCACCACACCATCGCGCACCAGCACATCGGTGGCTTCGGCGCCGAGCGGGCGGACTCCCTTGATGAGAAAGCTCACTTCTGCCCCCCAAGCAACAGATACAACACGGCCATCCGGACGCTGACTCCGTTGGCGACCTGCTCCACAATGGTCGAACGGGACGAGTCCGCCACTTCTGGCGCGATTTCCATGCCACGGTTCATCGGCCCCGGATGCATCACGATGGCGTGTTCCGGCAGTGCCCGTACCCGGTCGGCGTCGAGGCCGTACCTGCGGGCGTATTCGCGTATCGACGGGAAGAACGAGTCGGTCATCCGCTCCGACTGCACCCGCAACATCATCACCACGTCGGAGCCAGGCAGGGCCGCGTCCAGGTCGTAACTGACCTCGACCGGCCAGGCGGTCACCCCCACCGGCAGCAGGGTCGGTGGCGCCACCAGGGTCACCCGGGCGCCCAGCGTGTGCAGCAGGTGCACATTGGACCGGGCCACCCGGCTGTGCAGCACATCCCCCACGATGCAGACGTTGAGGCCCTCGATCCGGCCATGGCGGCTGCGCATCGTGTAGGCGTCGAGCAGAGCCTGGGTCGGGTGTTCGTGAGTGCCGTCGCCCGCGTTCAACACGGTGCCGTCCACCCAGTTGGTCAGCCGGTGCGGCGCGCCCGAGGCGGGGTGCCGGATCACCACCGCGTCGGCGCCCATCGCCTGCAACGTCAACGCGGTGTCCTTGAGACTCTCGCCTTTGGACACGCTGGAGCCCTTGGCGGAGAAGTTGATGACATCCGCGGACAGGCGCTTGGCCGCCGCCTCGAACGAGATGCGGGTGCGGGTGGAGTCCTCGTAGAACAGGTTCACCACGGTCCTGCCCCGCAGCGTGGGCAGCTTCTTCACCTCGCGGCCAGCCATCGCCGCCATCTCGGTGGCCGTGTCCAGCACGGCGGTGGCGTCGGCGCGGTCCAGATCGCTGGCCGAAATCAGGTGTCGGATCTTCACACGCCCTCTCCCTCGGTCGCACCGCGAGCGGCGATGCGGACCTCATCCGTGCCGTCGGTCTCGGTGAGGAGCACCCGGACGCTCTCGTCCTGGGCGGTGGGGATGTTCTTGCCCACATAGTCGGCCCGGATCGGCAACTCCCGGTGGCCCCGGTCGACCAGTACGGCGAGCTGGACGGTGCGCGGCCGGCCGAGGTCGGCGATCGCGTCCAACGCGGCCCTGATCGTGCGTCCGGAGAACAGGACATCGTCGACCAGGATCACCCGCCTGCCGTCGATGCCGCCCGTGGGTAGGTCGGTCGGGCCCAACGCGCGGGTGCCCCGGAGCTTGAGGTCGTCCCGGTAGAGGGTCACATCCAGGGTGCCGACGGGTACCTCAATGCCCTCGAAGGCACGAACCCGGGCGGCCAGGCGTCGGGCCAGTGGTACGCCGCGGGTCGGTATGCCGAGCAGGACCGTGTCGCGGGCCCCGTCAGTTTTTTCCAGGATCTGATGAGAGATTCGGTCAACCATGCGCGGCAGATCGGCGCTGGACAGGATGACCTTGGGCTGGGCAGCCTCGCGGTATGCCAAGGCGGACCTCCTTCCCCGCCTCGCTGGACGGGTCGTTAAAGGATGTCTGACGGTGCCCCGCCGGCGTGCGGAGACCCGTGCCGGACTCTAGCAACAACGGTGACCTTGAGAACGGAGCGGTCCGATCACTTGACCGCGTGTCATACCCAAAGTACCGTCACGCTCCGTAACGATAGCTGGGGAGAACCCCCGGGCCCGTCACTGGGGAGTGTCTGATGCCATCTGAGTACGCCAAGTCTCTCGGCGCGCGCCTGCGCTCGATCCGCCAGCAGCAAGGACTCTCCCTGCAGGGCGTCGAGGAGAAGTCGTCTGGGCGCTGGAAGGCTGTGGTGGTCGGCTCATACGAGCGCGGAGATCGCGCCGTCACTGTGTTGCGCCTTGCCGAGCTGGCCGACTTCTACCGCGTACCCGTCGCCGAGCTGCTGCCCGAGGGCGGCTCGACCCGGTCGGACTCGGCCGGAAAGATCGTGCTGGACCTGGAAAAACTGTACGACCACTCGACCGATGACCTGGCCTATGTGGCCAAGTACGCCCGCGCCATTCAGCAGGCCCGGGGCGACTACAACGGCCGGGTGCTCTCGATCCGCGCCGATGACCTGCGTGCCTTGGCGATCGTGTACGACGACTCCCCGACCGGCCTCGTGGACCGCCTCAACGAGCAGGGTGTCCTGGTCGAGGACCCTCGCGCTTTCTTCAATTCCTGATCCTCGCCATCCCCCGAACCGGGCTGTCCTGTCGCCGCCACAAGGCGGCGATACGGGTAGTCCGGTCCGCTTTTCTGGCAAAGCATCACGTCTAGGGATGAGTGCCGCGTAAGCCGCATTTCAGGCCTACATGCAGTGGTTCTTGTGGACCTTGGAGCCGCGGCCACCGGATGCGGTGGCGTCGCCGCCAGAACGCGGTCAGGGGGTCGCGTATTCGGCGATGCGTGCTAGCAGACCGTTGAGGAACCGGGCGAACTGTCGGTCGAGAGTTCCTCGGCCAGTTCGACCGCCTCACTGACCGCCACGGCGTCGTCGATGTCGTCCCGGAAGACGATCTCGTACACCGCGATCCGGGACAGGTTGCGGTCCACGGCCGGCATCCGGTCGAGCGTCCACCCTTCAGCGTACGAGGCGATCAGCTCGTCGATGCGGTTCGCGTTGCGCTCCACTCCCTCGACCAGCTCGATCGCGTAGGCCATGTGCTCGGGCATCGCGCTGGCCAGCCGCTCGAGGGTGTCGGACAACACACCTGCGGCCGGGATGTCACGCAGGTCGGCGGAGTAGAGGACATCCAGGGCGCGCCGGCGTGATTTGCGCCGGGAGGGGTTGAAAGCCGGTGCCGCCATCGTGGATCAGGCGCGACCGAGGTAGCGCCCGTCGCGGGTGTCCACCTTGATCTTCTCGCCGTTGGAGATGAACAGCGGCACCATGACGGTCGCCCCGGTCTCCACCGTGGCGGGCTTGTTGCCGCCGGTGGACCGGTCACCCTGCAGGCCCGGCTCGGTGTACGTGATCTCCAGTACGACGCTCGTCGGCAGTTCGATGTACAACGGCACACCCTCGTGCATAGCCACGGTGACCTCAGCCTCGGGCAGCAGGTAGTTGGACGCGTCGCCCACGGTCGCGGCAGGGACCGGGATCTGGTCGAACGACGCGAGGTCCATGAAGATGGAGTCGTCGCCATCGGCGTAGAGGTACTGCATGGTCCGCTTGTCGACGCTCGCGGTCTCCACCTTGGTGCCAGCGTTGAACGTCTTGTCCACGACCTTGCCGGAGAGCACGTTCTTCAGCGTGGTGCGGACGAACGCGCCACCCTTACCGGGCTTGACGTGCTGAAACTCCACGACAGACCACAGTTCTCCGTCGAGGTTGAGCACGAGACCGTTCTTGAGGTCGTTCGTCGTGGCCATGAGAAGTCAATGTCACTTTCCGTTGGTCGGATGAGTGGGGGCAATCGTGGGCACGCTGCCCGGCTGCGCGAAACCTGACGAAGTGTACCCGCAGACTTGACCGCATGCTCGCTCGGCACAACACTCGGCGGAATGGTTGATCACTGGGGGAACACCGAATCCGAAGCGCCCAACGAGCTGGCGGATGACCTGACCACGGCACGGCTGCGACGTACGCTGCTGGCGGCGCCGGACCGGGTGTGGCAGGCGCTGACCGATCCAGCCGAGATTGAGGCGTGGTTCTGGCCACCGAGTCTCGCTCCGAAGGTGCGCTGCGATGCCCGCCCGGATGGCGAAGTCCGCATCGAAAGCGCCGCGATGGCGGTGTCCGGCCGGTTCCGGGAGGTTCAGGCGCCGCATCGTCTGGTCTTCACCTGGACCTGGGACGGCGAAGCGCCACAGACCCTGGTCACCATCGGACTCTCCGCTGTGGACAATGCCACGGCCACGGACCTGACGCTCACCCATGAGGGATTCTCCGATCAGGCCAGCCGCGACGACCATGTCCAGGGTTGGTCGGACTGCCTCGACCGCCTTCCCGCACACCTGGCCTCTGGACGTTGACGCCCGTTGACTTTTAGGAAACTTTCCAGATAGTTTGGCTTCGATGGGGTGGTGAGGGCGTGCCTCACCGGCCGGGGGACCGCACCCTGACCTCGGAAGGCAGACCATGGCGCGACGCTCGATCCGCATCTCACTCGTCGCGGCGATGCTGGCCGCGGGCGCGGTCACGACCCTGGTCGTGGCGCAGCCCGCGCTCGCGGCAACAGCCGCCTTTACCAGGACCGCCACCTGGGACAGCGGCTATCAGGCACAGTTCACCATCACCAACAACACGTCTTCCACCACCACCAGTTGGTCGGTGGTGTTCGACCTGCCGTCCGGCACCAGCATGGGCACGTACTGGGATGCCCTGGTCACCACCTCCGGGCAGCGCGTCACCGCGACGAACCGCGACTACAACGGCACGCTGGCGCCGGGCGCGAGCACTACGTTCGGCTTCGTGGCGGCCGGAACCGGCAACCCGACGAACTGCACGGTCAACGGGACGCCATGCGGCGCCACCCCGCCCACCCAGCCACCCAGCACTGCGCCGACCACCAGCAAGCCGCCCACCACACCGCCACCCACCACACCGCCACCCACCACACCGCCGGTGACCACACCACCGGGAGGCGGCGGCACCATTCGGGTGGCGCCCTATGTGGACATGGGCGCCTGGCCAACGCCGTCGCTGACCCAGATGGCCTCGTCGGGCAACCTCAAGAACTTCACCCTCGGCTTTGTCACCGCGTCGGCCTGCAAGGCGATGTGGTTCAACGCCTACGATCCCCGCCAGCGGTGGGGACTGGACCAGATCTCCGCGATCCGCACAGCCGGCGGCAATGTGAAGGTCTCCTTCGGTGGCGCCAGCGGCATCGAACTCGCCCAAGCATGCTCCAGTGTGGACAGTCTGGTGGTTGAGTACCAGGCGGTGGTCAGCGCCTACAGCCTGAAGTACGCGGACTTCGACATCGAGGGTGCCGCGACGGCGGATCCCGCCTCGGTGAACCGACGTAGCCAGGCCATCGCCCGCCTTCAGCAGGCCAACCCCGGGCTCAAGGTGTCGTTCACCCTGCCCGTACTGCCGGAGGGCCTCACCACGGACGGACTGAACGTGGTCCGCTCCGCCCGGGATGCCGGCGTCGTGCTCGACTTGGTCAACGTGATGGCCATGGACTATTACCGGGCCGGAGACTACGGCACCTTCGCGGTGCAGGCGGCCCAGGCCACCTTCAACCAGATCAAGAGCCTCTACCCCAACGCGTCGAACGCCACCGCGTGGCGGATGGTCGGGGTGACGCCGATGCTCGGCCAGAACGACGACGGGCACGTCTACGACCAGGCGGATGCTCGTCAACTGGTCACCTTCGCTACTGCGAACCATCTCGGCATGCTCGCGTTCTGGGAGATGACCCGAGACCGCAATGCCTGCACCGGGGCCCTGTACATGTGCACCAACATCGCCCAACAGCCGTACGAGTTCAGCCGGATCTTCGCCGGGTACACCGGCTGACCGGCGCACCCGTACCCGAGACGGTCTTGGATGGCTCCCCACGGCCAGCGGGAGCCATCCAAGATCCTTGAGTTGGCAAGGATATTGAGGCGGCCGCCAACCCCGGCTGGTTGGCCGCGCGGGCCTCATCCGACGCGTACGTCAAGCCTGACCCCTCACCCGATGTCGCGGCCGGGCCGGCGCCGCTAACCTATCGGGGTGGCCGAGCGCAACCGTAGTGCCCAAACGGGGGCCTATATGCGGATGCTTCTGGCCAGGCCGGGCGAGCCCCGTTCGGTCTGGGAGAAGCATGCCGTCGGCGCGCAACCCGGCCAGATCGATGTGACCGCGGTGGCCGAGGCGGTCCGTCGGGCCGGTGACCGGGATGATCTCGTCCTCGCGGTCCGCGAGATGCTCAGCGGAAGCCGGGTGGGTCCGGCCATCCTGGAGCGTTTCATCGAAGTATTCGATCTCGGCCCGCGCCATGCCCAGCGGCTACGCAGCCTGATGGCCGGCTCGGACTCGGTACGGGTCATCGTCGGTGACGCACTCGAGGAGTTGCACCGCGTGGCGCCGCCGCCACGTTACGACACCCTCGCCGTACACGAGCTGCACACACTGGGCCCCGACGGGTTGCCGGCCGAACATCAAACCATCCAGGTGATCAAGTCCACTGTAGATGGCCTGGGTACCTACCCATACCGCTTCGACACCGACGAACTGGTCGTGGAGGTGGTCCGCGGCGGGCATGTCGGCGATATGTACAAAGTCACCCGAACGCTCTACGGCGTGGACATCGTGCTCGACCATCCGCTGGCCGCCGGCGAGAAGACGTTGATGCACTATCGCATGACCTTCCTGTACCGCACGCCGCCGCCAACCGAATTCCGGCGCGGCGTCATGGGCACGATGAAGGACGTCACCTTGTGGGTGCAGTTCCACCCGGAGAAGCTGCCAGCCCGGGTCTGGCTGGGGCGGTGGGACCGGTTGGACCACGCCAACGTGATCGATGAGCAAGAGGTCGAACTGGACGGCGAATTCTCGGTCCAGGTCCGCTACGACAAGGTCGAGGACGCGATCGTCGGCTTCCACTGGGCCTGGACGTAGGTCGACTCCCTACGCCGGGTGCTGCTCCAGATAGCCCTCCACGTGCGCGACCTTGCTGGTCAACCCGTCAGTCACGCCCGGCCTGATGTCCGCCTTGAGCACGAGACTCACCCGTGCGCCGCCGGCGCCGACCACCTCGACGGCTCGCTTGATCACGGCCATCACCTCGTCCCACTCTCCTTCGAGCGTGGTGAACATGGCATCGGTGCGGTTGGGCAGGCCCGACTCACGGACCACCCGGACCGCTTCCGCGACCGTGTCACCGACCGACTCGCCAACACCCAGGGGAGCAACCGAAAACGCCACCAGCATGACCGCATTCTGTCAGTGCGCGAACCCGGCCGCCCCACCGGTAGGTCACATGCGAATGAGATTCATCACCGCCGGACCCGGTCCGGTCGGGCCGACTGCGTACTCGGTCCACAACGGACCGACAGCTGAGCGGCACAGCGCAACAAGTGGCCTGGGCCACCATCGAGAAGCACGCGGTCTGAAATCGGGTATGCTTGCTCACAGCGGCCGGTGACAGTCCTGCGTTCGGCCGCCTTCCCGTCGACCACCACGCGCCGCGACCACTCGGGCCCGCGCCGGGCAGGACGACCCTTCCACGTTCGGAGATTTCATGGCGGATGTCCGCCCTCGTTCATTTGTTGACCTTGGCCTTTCCACCGTGCTCGTGCAGGCGCTGGCCCAAACCGGTGTCACCGAGCCCTTTCCAATCCAGACCGCCACGCTGCCGGACTCCCTGGCTGGGCGTGATGTGCTGGGTCGGGGCCGCACCGGTTCCGGCAAGACATACGCGTTCGTCCTGCCGGTCCTGTCCCGGCTCGCGGCCAGCCGCAAGCCCCGCCAGCCGGGCCGGCCGCGGGCACTGATCCTGGCGCCGACCCGGGAACTGGCCACCCAGATCGCCGCAGCCATCGAGCCGCTGGCCCAGTCGCTGTCCCTGCGTACGCTCACCGTCTTCGGCGGCGTGGGCGCGAACCCGCAGATCCGCGGACTGCGCGACGGAGTGGACATCCTGGTCGCCTGCCCCGGACGTCTGGCCGATCACGTCGCCGCCGGCCACGCCCGTCTCGACCAGGTGGAGGTCACCGTGTTGGACGAGGCCGACCACATGGCCGACCTCGGTTTCCTGCCCGCGGTCCGCCGGTTGCTCGAACTGACCCCACGGTCAGGACAGCGGCTGCTCTTCTCGGCCACCCTGGACGCGGGCGTGGACGTGCTGGTGCGGCAGTTCCTGAACCAGCCGATCACCCACAGTGTCGACCCGGCCACGTCTCCGGTCGCCGCGATGACCCATCACGTGCTGCACATCCGTGGCGAGGAGCGCCTGGCCGTGCTCGTCGACCTGACCTCAGCGCCCGGCCGCAGCCTGGTCTTCACCCGCACCAAACGCGGCGCGAAGACGTTGACACGGCAACTGATCGCATCCGGCGTGCCGGCGGTGGAACTGCACGGCAACCTGGCCCAGAACCTGCGTAACCGCAACCTGCTCGCGTTCTCCGACGGCACCGCCAACACCCTGGTCGCGACGGATATCGCCGCCCGCGGCATCCACGTCGACAACGTCGCGCTGGTCATCCACGCCGACCCGCCGATGGAGCACAAGGCATACCTGCACCGTTCCGGTCGGACCGCTCGCGCCGGAGCGCACGGCACCGTGGTCACGCTGATGACCGACGGCCAGGTGGCCGACGTACGTGACCTGACCCGCCGGGCGGGCATCGCGGCCACCACGACCAGGCTTCGCCCGGGCGATCCGCTGCTCGCGTCGCTGGCACCCGGCGAGCGCACGCTGGTCGCGCCGCCACCACCCGCCGCGCAAACCGCGACCCCGCCACGTTCCGGGACAGGTTCGGGGTCTGGATCGGGTGGCCGGTCACGGCGTCGTCCCGCCGCGGCGCATGAAGGTGGCCGGGTCGAGCGGGGCAACCAGCCACGCACGGATTCCGGCGATCGCCGACGCGGCAGCGCAGCGAGCCGCGCGGGCGGGACCACCCATGCCGCCGCCGCGGGCACTCACGCCGGCACTCGCTCCGGTACGGGCGCTCAATCGGGTACGGGCGCTCGCTCCGACGGCGCCACCCCATTGGCCGCCGGTGCCCGGTCAGGCAGTGGTGTCCGCGCTGCCACGGTGCGGGCAGACGCCGCACGGTCGGACGCCGGACGATCGAACACCACACGATCGGACGCCGGACGATCGAACACCACACGATCGAACACCGCACGATCGAACGCAGCACGATCGCACTCGACCGGATCGGACGCAGCAGCGGGGTCAAGCACAGCGGGGTCAAGCACAGCGGGGTCAAGCACACCGCGGTCGGACACAACGCGGTCTAGCGCAGCGCGGTCGGACACAGCGCGGTCTAGCACGGCGCGGTCTAGCACGGCGCGGTCTAGCACGGCGCGGTCGGACTCGGGGCGGTCCGGCACATCGGGCAGCGGCCGGCCACGGTCCGAGCGCTCTGGTCGTTGATCTCCCCGGCATGTGTCCTACGTGGACATAAGCCGGGTTGGTCAGTCACCCTGCGCAAGCAGTTCGTGGAGTTTGGTGACCGTATTCCAGTTCCGCGCGGTCATCACCCGTTGCAGGCGCTTCTCCGTCAGCACCTTCATGATCTTCGACTCGATGACGCCATTGGCGCACCAGAGATAGATTTCCTTCGTGCCCACCTGGAAACGTTCCGGCAGGTAAGCTTCGGGATCCACATCCCGCAGGCTGGCCACCGTCGGTGCCTCGTCCAGAAAGGCCACGTGCAGTTTCTTGGCGTCGGTTGTGGGCATCTCGTTCGCCGCGATCACCTCGGCCAGTTGCGCTCCGGTGCGCACCAGCACCTTTAGATCCAGGGCGAACGTCTCCCGGATCGCGCTTTCGGTCGCCGCGCGCACCTGCGCGGCCGACTGGTCAGGCGCACTGAAGAGGGCATTTCCGCTGTGCAGATGGGTACGGACATCTACGTATCCGAGATCGGCCAGGAGCTGCCGCAGGTCGGCCATGGCGACCCGATTGTTGCGGCCCACATTGATTGCCCGCAGTAGCGCCACGTATTCGATCACACCAACCATGCTGCCACCACAACCCTGCGCCATCACAACCCTGCGCCATCACAACCCTGTGCCATCACCAGCGCCGACTCGGCCACGTAGCGCCCGAGCATCGGCACCTGCAGATGCACCGGCGACTATTTTCGTCGCTGTCCCGGGTGGTCGAGGCGCTTCAATGTGAGCCGCTGATAACGTGGCCGGCATGGGGAGGCCACAGGCGTATGACACCCGCACCGACGTCTGTGAAGAGGTCTCCCAGGAGGCCTATCTGGCCGGCCGCCGGGCAATGCCGCACCTGTTCGATCTGGTGCCACCATTCGACCTGCGGGTCGCCGGCTCCGACGTGGACATTGCCGCGCTGAGCACCATCGTGCGGACCGCGGCGGAGGACCAATCTGACGTACGGCTATTGGTCGGTGGCCCTGATCCCACTGCGGTGCACAGCGACGGATATGTGACACTCGCACGGCGTCTGGCCAACGAGCTGCGATGCGACGTCTACCTTCCACCGCCGGATGCTCGGGTGCGCTACCTGCGCGAGTCGAGTTCGGTGGCTGGTGAGTCGTGGGATGCGGTGGTGGTGCATGCCGGCACGGGCGAGCCGACGCCGTGGTTGCTGATCCGGCCGGATGAACGCGCGGACGCCGTACCGGCCTGGTTCATCAGCACCGCCGGCCGGCTACGGCAGAACAACGGTCTCATCACCGTGCCACTGCCGCACGGGCTCGCGTTCGCCACCGCGGCCACCTTCCGTGAGACGGCGACGCTGGCCCAGCGGGTCACCGCCAGCCCCGGCGCCGTCACCGCGCTCGCCGTCGCGGCGGATCTCGGCCGGTTCGAGATCAGTCGGTTCAACGAGGCTTCGGCTCTGCTCAACGGGGTCGAGTTCGCCACCCTCGTGGCGGCCAGCCTCGACCTGATCCACCCCGACGTGCAGGTCGCCCTGACCTGGCCCGCCGACCAGGAGGCCCGGGCCGTTCTGGACGTCGAGCTGATGCGGTTCGCGGACGCACTCGACCGTACTGTCTGGGCGCCTCGGCCCGGCGGCAGCGCGGCCACGCTGGCCAACCAGTTCGCGGCGGTCGATGACCGGGGACGGCCCGCCACCTGGCATGCCTACCCGTCCCGCCTCGCCACCACCTGGCAACCGGGCTACGGCACGGATGCCGACGGACGCCTCGCCCCGATTACCACCGTGCCACCCGCCGCGCCTGCGTCTGCGTCTGCGTCTGCGCTTGCCGGTCCGGTGCGGGCGGTGGCGGCGGTGGCGGCCGAGGCTCGTCAACAGCCAGCGGTCGATCCGATTGTGGAGGCCGTACTGCGCGCCGAGCACGCCGCGGCGCGACCGGTGTTCATGCCGGCCTCGCCCACGGTCCTGATGGCCACGCTCGGTCCAGCCCCGACGCATCCCGTTGGCGGGCACTGCGTGTCGTGGCTGCCGCCCTCCGTTGTGGTCAACCGGGATGGGCTGGACCTCGTCGTATGGCTGCCGCCCGCGGCCGCTCACGCCGGTTCCTGGGAGGTGTCGTCGCCCGATCTCTTCCTGCTGGCCGGCCCGGATCCCGACGAGATGGCCGAACGCGATGTGGCCGAACGCGATGTGGTTGGAGGCGGTCGTGCCGGCCGTCTGCTTCGGTTGCGTGCACCGGCCGGCACCGCGGTGGACCTGGCCGAACACCTCGACCTGGCGCCGCCCGAGGTCGCCCGGCGTGCCCGCGACACCGACAGCACCTATCTGCTGCCGTTGAGCTGGCTGCCCAGCTGCCAGCTCACTGGACTGTTCGATGTGGACGGTCAGGGCAGCCGGACGGAACGCGAGCTCGTGCGGGCGAGCGTCGACGTGCAGTTCGACGGCGCGGAGCACGGCATCCCGGGACTGCCCAATGATGTGGTCAGCTGGCCGGCCGAGGCCGAGTGGGCCGGCACGCCGTCCTACCTGGTACTACCCGACCTGACGAACAGAAACGGCCAATCGATCCACAGTGGATTCGCGGCGCTGTCCCGGAGCATGCCGGCGCTGGAGGTCGGCACCCGGGTGCTGGAGATCCGGGTGCGCCGCCGGCGCGCCATCGATGTGCCGGCCACCCTGAAGCGCCTGGCCGGCCTGCCGATGATCAGCCGGCTGCGCGACCTCGACGACTTCGACCTGCTGCTGTCCGAACAGGACTTCTCGCGAGCCGTGGTCAGCAAGATCTGGCGGTACGGCCCGGACGGCGAACCCGTGGTGGACAAGCTCGGCGGTGACACCCTGTCGGATGTGCTGTCCGGATCAGCGTGACGAAGCAGCGCCGCTTGGATAGGTCAGGCCAATCTGGCCGCGGATGTCGTCCATCGTCCGCATGATGGACAGCGTTTCGTCCAGCGTCAGCAGTGGGCTTTCGGTCAGGCCCGCCCGCAGGCACCGGCCCACCTCGGCCGCCTGGAACCGCAGGCCATTGCCGTGCACCGGGGTTTCGTAGCTTTCCAGCACCGCACCGTCACGACCGATCACGCGAAACGTAGTGGGCCGGTAGAACGCGCCGGCCAGTTCCAGCCGGGCCTCGGTGCCGTTGATCGCACCGGCGTTGCCGGTCAGGGCGTAGGAGGTGGTGGTGAGCACCGCGTGGGCACCACCCTGGTACTGCAGGATCACGGAGGTCTGGGCGTCGACACCGGTGAAGGCGGGGTCGCTGACGGCGGTCACCACGCGCGGCGTGCCGAGCACCATCGAGGCGAACGACACCGGGTAGATGCCGAGATCCAGCAGTGCACCGCCACCCAACTCCGGTTTGAACAGCCGGGACTCGGGGTCACGGGCCATCCACTGACCATGCTCCGCGGTCACCGAGACGATCTCGCCCAAGGTGCCTTCGGTCAGAATCTCCCGGACCCGCGCGATTCCGGGCAGGAACCGCGTCCACATGGCTTCCATCAGGAAGGTGCCACCCGCTCGGGCGGCGTCGATGAGTTCGCCGGCTTCGGCGGCGTCGATGGTGAACGGCTTCTCGACCAGGACCGCCTTGCCCGCGCGGATCGCCCGCATCGCCGCGTCGTAGTGGCCCGGGTGCGGCGTCGACACGTACACCGCGTCAACCTCCGGATCGGAGACCAGCAACTGGTAGCTGGCATGCCGGTTGGGCACATCGAATTCATCGGCGAAGGCGTCGGCGGTGGTGGCGTTGCGTGAGCCGACCGCGACCAAACGCGCGTCAGGCAGCAGGGCCAGGTCCCTGGCGAAAGCCCGGGCAATCCCGCCGGTGGCGATGATTCCCCAGCGAATGGGCCGATCCTCTTCGATGGCGTGTTCGGTCACAGCGCGACGATAGCGCACGATCGGAAGCGCACGATCGGAGGCGGACGACCCCAATCGACCGGAGCGGATAGGCGCTAGGTTCTGGTCAGGGTGATTACGTTGGTGGTCGTCCTGCAGCCGCCCACGTTGACGCAGCCTTGGCCGGTCTGCGTCAAAGTGAGCACGGGGTCGCTGCCCGTGATCTGGTAGGTGCCCGACCCGTTCATTGACACACCGCTGCCTGAGCCCGCATAGGTGTAGGTGCCACCGGTGCTGCTGGTGGGGGAGTATGAGTAGACGACCGTGAAGCCGGTTCCCTGTCCTTGCAGAGCGAACGCAGCGGTGAGGTCGGGGACGGTGCCGGACACCTTTACTTCGGTGCCTCCGCTGGCGACGTACGCCCCCTGCTTCGTGTCGAAGTCGATGCTCGCCTTCGCGACACCTCGCCGCGACCTGGCCTCGAGGGACACCGTCCCGCTCTTGTCGGGGGCGTCGGGGGCCGTGTAGGTGAAGGTCGCATCGGCCTTGACCTTGCTGCCGTCGGGCTTGACCGAGGCGCCGCCTGCGGTGAGGGTCGCCTTGACCGTCCCGCCAACGGGCCCGCCGTCGATCCGGCTGCGGGGTGCGGCGTTGATCGTCGAGGTTGCGCCGGGTTTCATACCCTTCGGCCCGGGCGAGGCGGTCGGCTTGAGGGTCACGCAACGGCCCGACTGCCAGCCCTTCTCGGCCGCGTCGACGATTTTGCTTTTCACTATCGCGCTGTACAGCGCACCCATGGATACTGCGGCTAGCTGCAGGGAGGCGTTCGGCTTGCCGCCGCTGCGGTTGAGAGCCGCAGTCGCCGGTTTCGTGTCGCCCATCGCGCCGGCGATATCCACGAAGCTGCCCTTGCTGTTCGCGAAATCGGCCCACTGCATGCGGTACTCGACGTCAGAGGACTCCAGCTTCGCGTCGTCGTTGACCTGGCCGGTGACCGTGACGTCCAGGGTGCCCCGCTGCCCGGTGCTGCCGCCTGTCTTCGTCGCGGAGATGTCGACCTTGGCGCTGCCCTCGAAGCGGCCGCTCGCATCGGGGCACGGGCTTATCCCGATCTTCATGGCCAGCTTGGTGGTCACGCCGTCGGACTCGTGAGTGGCATCGATACTCAGGTCGGCGTGCTCGAGTGAGCCCGAGAGCTTGACCTCCTTGCTCAGGTCCCCGGAAACCTGCTCACCGTCCTTGAAGTCGTTCGAGGCGGATACGGCGCCGTCGGCGCCGAGGATGACGAGGATGACGGCACCGAACAGTCCCTCACCGATGGTCGGGCCCGCAGGGTCGGCGACGTAAACCGCCGGCACTATCACGATCGGCTTGTCGCCGATCGCCCGCGCCTTGCCGGTGAGGGCCTTGCCGTGCGCGGCGAACGCGGCGTCAGCGGCTGCGACGCCGCCGAGCGCCGATTCCAAACCCGACTCTTTCCAGAGCTCCCGCTCCAGGACGTTGTCGAGCCTGGCGAGCTCGATCTCCTGCTCCTCCTGCGATCGCGCCCGTTCGAATTCGACCAGTCGTTGCAGCACTGGAAGGTCCACGGCTCCGTCGACGACGACCGGGCCGGGCCTGACCGGCTGGTCCGCCGGGCCGTTCGGCTGCGAGCCGCATGCGCTGAGGGCGAGTGCCATCACCGTGGCAAGGGAAATTGAGCGGGCGAGACGAAGGTCCGGCACGTGGGGCTCTTTCTCACGGCGTCCGGTGGCGGGATGTGCACCTGTCGGTCGGCGGCAGGCCCGGAGTCCCCCGCAGACTAGCTGTTGGAGGCGGGCCGTAAGCACCTGAGCTGATGTCGGATTAAGGGCTGGATCCTGACGCAGGGTGGGACATCAGGACAGGCGGGTCAGCGGTGGTGGCGTCCAGGTGCCGTCGAGGATGGCCTGGCCGGGCCAGTAGGCACGAAACACCAGATGGAACGATCCGGTCGGCGCGGGCAGCCAGTTCGCCGCCCGGTTCGCACCCGGCTGTTCGTGCTGGATACACAGTTCCAGCGAGCCGTCTTCGCCGTAGGCCAGAGCGTCCCGGTCGCCGATGGCGTAGCGGTCTATGGGATTGTCTACAAAGAACTGCTTGTCGTCATACATGGTCAACGACCAGAATCCGTTCACCGGTGGCAGCTGGTCGGGCTCGAAACGCATCAGGTACTGGTTGCCGCCACCCAGTGCCCGGCCCTCACCGTCCACCATGGCCCGCGGGCTCATCCCATCCGCGTCGAGATTGGCGCCTGGTCCCACGAACGCGACATAGGCCCGCCGTTCGTAGTCGCTGCCGTAGTGGCCGCGTCCACGAGGGATGATCCAGCCATGCTCCGGGTGCTGGTCGACCTGCGCGGCGAAGCGACGCAGCCGTGCCTGTCCGGCCGAGGGCGCGGCGGCGACAGCGGCACCCACCGCCGGGTCGGACAGGTCCATCGGCCAGCCTGCGCGCAGGCCCAGCACGCCGAGACTGTCCACATAGGTGGAATCAGGCGCAGGATTGTCCATCAACAACCAGGCGAGACGGTTGAAGAAGGCGGCCCCGTCCATCCGAGCCACCTGGTCCACGGGGGTCGAAACGTCAACCATAGTGGACAGTGGGGGCGGCGGTGGTGGCGGGCTCTGGTTGAGGAACTCCGACAGGGGGCTCAGCAGGTAGTTGTTCTGCAACGCGTGCACGGCCAGATAGTCCCTCGTGCCGGCCGCGCCGGTCCGGCCGATCAGCCACACCATCGATGTCGGCGCGTCGATGCGGGCCACGTTGTCGGGCAGGTATCCCGACCAGCCCGGCCCGCACACGGCGAAGTCGCCGCCAGCGTCGCCGGTGGTGCGGCTGCCAGGGGCGGCGAAGACCTCGGTCCAGCCGGACAGCATCGTCATGCTGTGGTAGCGGCCGGGCATCTCCGGCAGGGACATCACGACCGGCTCGGCCCGCAGGTCCAGCCAGGCCGAGGAGGACAGCACGTCGGCGTCCGGCGCCATAACGTCGGTGAAACTGGGGTCGGGGAAGGCCCGGGTGTGGTCGAACAGGTTCGGCGACGTGCCGTGAGCGGTCATCACCTGCCGGGTGATGTCCATGAGGACCAGCGGATAGCCGAAAATCCAGGCCTCCGCGGCGAGATGGTCCAGCGCCGTGTCGTTCATTCCAGCCCTCCCGTCCTGCCAATGCCCACTGACCATACGGTCGGGCTTGCGCGGGATGGGCGGAAAATGCCGACCTGGCCCTGCAGCGGTGAATTCCCCCTATGGGAGCGCTCTCGTCACCATCAGCAGGGCCGCCACGGTCGTACCGCTGACGATCTGGCCTTTGCCGATCAGTTCCTGGATGGAGTCCAGCCTGACCCATTCCACGTGCTCGGCGGCGTAGTCGTCCACCGCCGGACCCACATAGGTGGCCCGCGTGGTGGCGAAGATGTGGTGCTGCGACGTGGTCAGATCCGGCGCGGGCTGCACGTAGAGCAGGGCTGTCAGCTCGCCGGGACGCCAACCGGTCTCGTCCTCGACTACTCGGGCGGCTGCTTCGACCGGCGCCTCACCGGGCCGGATCCGTCCCAGCGGAATCTCATATCCCCAAGAGTTGGTGATGAAACGGTGCCGCCACAGCAACAGCACCCGCCCACCGACGTTTACCACCACCGCACCGGCGCTGGCGACGGTGTGGATCAGCGGATGCTCGACCTGGCTGCCGTCCGGGCGTTCGACTTCGGCCACGCGCAACTCGGCCGACCCGGCACGGTACACCGACCGTTCGGAGTTGACCTTCGACTGCACCAGACGAGTATCACAGCCGGTCGGTGTGGTCGCACCAACCATGAGCCCTTGCGCTCGTGTCCGGCCGGTTGGTCACATGTGGCACATGCTGAACGGCCGTGACGGGTCGGGCAGCCACTTCGGTCAACCCAGCACCTGATGACGGCCGCTTGGCTACGCTGGCCGGCAGAGGCACTATTGCTGTTCCAGTGAGGCGGATATCACAGCCCGATTCCACGAGGGACAGAAGGGGTCCAAGCGCCCGAACCGGCAGTGGCACAACAGCGGACCGTCACCTGGTTCGCCGCAGTGTCACCGGATTCGACGAGCACCGGCTGGTTTTGGGCGCTACGTCCACGAACCGCCGCTACGCATTGACGGATTCCTACGTGACCGAACACGCGTCCTGCTGATCCCCACCAATGAGCGCGCCACCCTTACGATGACTGAAAGTAGTGAGCGCCGCGCTCGACAGCCGGGTTTCAACGCCCGCAAGCCACGGGAGCCAGACAATGCCGCCCGACGGACTCCGTATGGGACTCGACAGGGAAAAGTTACCTTGGCGTTACCAGAAGTTCATCGATCGACGGAAGCGTTCTGACGTGCCGTCAGAACTGTCACGTCCGGCGACCTCGCTGTCGCGCTGCCGGAAGTTCGGCCTCATCGGTTCCGCCCTGATCATTTTCGGCGGCCTGTTCGCCGGTGTCCCACCGATGCGTGACCCCATCCTGCAGGCCCCCTTCCTCAAGCAGCTGCGAACCCTGACCACACCGTCGGTGATGGTGGTGTTCATCGGCGTCAGTTTGCTGATGCTGGGCTGGTGGCGGCTGGGGCGGTTGATCCGCAGCCAGAACCCGCCGGAGATGCGGGAGCTCTTCACCACCCTGGTGCTGTGGTCGGCGCCGATGCTGCTCAGCACGCCCATCTTCAGTCGCGACGTGTACAGCTACCTTGCCCAGGGCACGATGAACAACATCGGCATCGACGCATATCAGTACGGGCCGGCGATCCTGGGCGGGCCGCTGTCGGTGAACATCCCCGATATCTGGCAGACCACGCCGGCGCCGTACGGGCCGGTGTTCCTGGGTCTGGCCGGCGCCGTGACCAGTGCCACCGGTGAGGCCACCTGGATCGGCATCCTCGGCATGCGCCTGCTGGCGCTGCTCGGCTTGGCGATGCTGGCCTGGTCGGTGCCCCGGATCGCCCGGGCCAGCGGGGTGGACCCGCGAGCGGCCCTGTGGCTGGGCGTGCTGAACCCCCTGGTACTCATCAACCTGGTCGCCGACGCGCACAACGACGCGCTGATGCTGGGCCTGATGATGGCCGGCTTGGCGTTCGCGCTGGATCGCCAGCCGGCCCTGGCCGCAGCCCTGATCGCCCTGGCCGCGTTGGTGAAGGCACCGGCCGCGCTGGCTCTGGTGTTCCTCATACCGATCTGGGCCAGCCAGATGTCCGCGCTGAGGTCCGGCACCTCGCGCTGGGTGCGTGCCGGGATCGGCTCATTCGGCGTCGCCGCCGCCACCGTGGTGGTGACCACCGCGGTGGCCGGCACCGGTTACGGCTGGATCGGTGCGCTGGACACACCCACACTCGCGCACACCTGGACCTCCATCACCACGGACCTCGGCTACTGGACGGGCCTGCTCACCGAGGCGCTCGGTTGGGCCACCGGTGACCAGATGCTTGCCGTGTTCCGGATGATCGGCCTGGCTGGCGCCGGGGCGACCTGCCTATGGCTGCTGCGCCGCTACCACAGCAAGGGCCCCATCGTCGGCTTCGGTCTCGGCCTCGGTGCCGTGTTGGTGCTGGGACCGGTGGTTCACCCCTGGTACCTGCTCTGGGCCATCGTGCCGTTGGCCGCCGCGGCCACCTCCGCCCGCATCCGCCGGGCCGTGATCGCGGTGTCCGTGGCGATGGTCGTCACCGTGTTGCCCGGCGGCGTGCAGCCCAGTTTCGACACGTTCCTGGGTGCCGCGCTCGGTGCCGCGCTGGTCTTCGGTGCGGCCTGGGCGGCCCGCAACGTGGACTGGCCCGAGGCGCTCGGCTCAGCTGTTGCCGCGGTGCGCCAGGTGGTGCAACGCGAGCCGGTAACCGTCGACGCCGAGTCCACAGATGACTCCGGTGGCGACCGCGGAAATGACCGAGTGGTGCCGAAACGCTTCACGCGCGTGGATGTTCGAGATGTGCACTTCGACCAGCGGGGCGCTCAACAGGGCGCAGGCGTCACGGACGGCGTAGGAGTAGTGGGACCACGCGCCGGGGTTCAGCACGACCGCCGCGCCCTCGTCCGCGGCAGCGTGCAGCCAACCGAGCATCTCTGCCTCGACGTCGGTCTGTCGGACCTCGACCGTGAGTCCGAGCTCCGTGCCGACGAGTACGCACATGTCGGCAAGATCCGCATAGCTGGTCAGTCCGTAAACATCCACCTGGCGGGTACCAAGGCGGCCAAGATTCGGCCCGTTGAGTACATACACCTTCACGACGAGACCTCCCGGTAGACGTCAGCGAGCAGTTCGTCCGATGGGCCGTCCAGTATGGACGGACGGCCCAGCCCGTCCAGCACCACGAAACGCAGTCGCGACCCGCGGGACTTCTTGTCCACCCGCATGGTGGCCAGCAGGTCCGGCCAGGCGTCCGCCCGGTACCGCACCGGGAGGCCCAGCAGTTCCAGTACGGTGCGATGGCGCGACGCTGTGGCGTCGTCCAGCCGGCCCGCGCGGGCGGCCAGCGTGGCCGCGTAGACCAACCCCACCGACACCGCGTGGCCGTGCCGCCACCGGTAACCCTCCACCTTCTCGATGGCGTGGGCCAGGGTGTGTCCGTAGTTCAGCACCTCTCGTAGCCCGGACTCGGTGAGGTCCTCGGCCACCACCCGCGCCTTGACCTGGATGGCCCGCACCACCAGTTCCCGGAAAACGGCTGAGCGTGGATCGACCGCCCCCGCCGGATCCGCCTCCACCAGGGTGAGGATCTCGGGGTCGCTGATGAAGCCGCACTTCACCACCTCGGCCATACCGGCGGTCAGGTCCATGTCGGCCAATGAGTCCACAGTGGTCAGATCGCAGATGACTGCGGCCGGCGGGTGGAAGGCGCCGACGAGGTTCTTTCCCGCGGCGGTGTTGACCGCGGTCTTGCCGCCGATCGCGGCGTCGACCATGCCGAGCAGGGAGGTGGCGACCGGGACCCAGCGCACGCCGCGCAGCCAGCATGCGGCGACGAAACCGGCCAGGTCGGTGGCCGCTCCCCCGCCGAGCGCCACCACCGCGTCGGTACGGGTGAAGTTGGCTCCGCCGAGGGCATCCCAGCACTGGCCCGCGACATCGAGACTCTTGCCAGCCTCGGCGTCCGGGATCTCCAGTGGCAACACCGACAGGCCGGCCGCTCGCAGTACGTCGATCACCCTGTCTGCGAGCGGTCGTAGCGGAGGCGCGAAGATGAGTCCTACCTGGGCCGCGCCCGCCACCAGTCCGGGAAGCTCGCCGAGCAGGTCCCGGCCGACCAGCACCGGGTACGGTTGCTCGCCGCCGACTTCGATGCGGGTCACGTCGGTCATGGGGTCTCTCCCTGCTCCGCGGGGCTACGGCTTGACGGCGTTGCGCACCTCGTCGGCGATCTCCTCAGGCGTACGGCCGTCGGTGACCACGGTGATGGTGGCCACCGCTTCGTAGAGGGGCCGCCGCTGTTCGAGGAGGAATCTGAGCGTGGCCCGGGGATTGACGGCGAGCAACGGCCGGCCGCCGGACAATCCGGTGCGCGCCGCCGCGTCGGACAGGCCCACGCTCAGGTAGACCACGGTATGGCCGGCCAGCCGCCGCCGGGTCGCGTCAGCCAGCACGGCGCCACCGCCGAGAGCGAGCACGCCATCGAACGACTCGAGGGCCACCGACACCGCGGCCTGTTCGAAGGTGCGAAACACCGATTCCCCGTCATCCACGAAGATGTCCGAGATCGGCTTGCCCGCGGCAGCCACGACATCCCCATCGGTGTCACGGAACGCAACGCCGAGGCTGGACGCGAGCAACTCACCGACCGTCGTCTTGCCGGCGCCGGGCGGACCCACCAGCACGCACAGCGGGCGGCTCACCGGATCACCAGATGGTCGAGGTAGCTGGCGACATTGCGTTGGATCTCCGCCACCGAGTCGCCACCGAACTTCTCCTGCGCCGCCTCGGCCAGCACCAGCGCCAGCATCGCCTCCGCGACCACGGCGGCAGCCGGCACGGCACACACGTCGGACCGCTGGTTGATGGCCGTGGCAGGCTCGCCGGTACTCACGTCGACGGTGGCCAGCGCCCGGTTGAGCGACGAGATCGGCTTCATCGCGGCCCGTACCCGGATCGGCTCCCCGGTCGAGATGCCGCCCTCCAGGCCGCCGGCCCGGTCGGTCAGCCGCCGCACCCCGGTCGCGGTCGGCACGATCTCGTCGTGCGCCTGCGAGCCTCGGGAACGGGCCTGGGTGAACGCGTCCCCGATCTCCACGCCCTTGATCGCCTGGATAGAGCACAGCGCGGCGGCGATGCGGGCATCCAGCTTGCGGTCCCATTGCACGTGGCTGCCCAGCCCTGGCGGCACGCCATAGGCGAGTACCTCCACAATGCCGCCCAGGGTGTCCGCGTCCTTCTTGGCCGCATCCACCTCCTCGACCATCCGCCGGGAGGCGTCCGGATCGAGGCACCGCAGCGGGTCGGCGTCGATCCGCTCGGCGTCCTCGGGCACCGGCTGCAGGCCCGGCTTGATCACGACCTGCCCCAACTCGACCACGTGCGACACGATCTCGACGCCGAAGGCCTGCCGGAGCAGGTTGCGAGCGACCACGCTGACCGCCACCCGGGCGGCCGTCTCCCGGGCACTGGCCCGCTCGAGGATGGGCCGGGCGTCGGTGTGGCCGTATTTCTGCATGCCGGCCAGGTCGGCGTGGCCGGGCCGCGGTCGGGTCAGCGGCGCGTTGCGGGCCTGACGTGCCAGTTCGGCCGGATCAACCGGGTCGGCCGCCATCACGGTCTCCCACTTGGGCCACTCGCTGTTGCCGACCCGGATGGCCACCGGACTGCCCAGGGTGAGACCGTGGCGTACGCCGCCGAGAATCTCCACCTGATCCTGTTCGAAGGCCATGCGGGCACCCCGGCCGTAACCTAGCCGCCGCCGGGCCAGCGCGGCGGCGATCTCCCCGGTGGTCACCTCGACCCCAGCCGGCACCCCTTCGAGAACGGCGATCAGGGCGGGTCCGTGCGACTCCCCAGCCGTCAACCAACGCAAGCTCACAGATCAGAGTCTGTCACGCAGCCTTCCGGGCCCCCGTGGCGACGGCGGCCCGTCTCGGGTATCGGGCAGACTGGGCCCCGGCAGGTTGGGCCCGGTCGCGGGCTCAGCCGGACGGACCCAGGTCTGCAGCCCTCGCGATCGCCGCAGTGCGTACAAGCCGACCAGGACGGTGATGATCATGGGTACGCCGTCCCGGACCAGCCCGTCGACGCCGAGCAGCACCCAGCACAGCGCCGGCTGCAGCACGCCGGCCAGCACACTCAGCACGCCGACCAACCACCGTGCCCAGCCCTTGCCGAGCACGACGAAGAACGAGCCCATGGGCAATGCGAAGCCGATCACCAGCGCCAGCGCGGACCACACGCCGAGCAGCACCGCCGTCGCCAGCAGCGAGACCCGGCGATCGCCGAACAGCGTGCCGAAAGCCACGATCAACGGTACGAGGGTGAGCGCACCGTAGGAGAGGGCGGCGACCCGCGCGGTCAGCACCCAGGCCGGCACGTGCCGGCGCAACGGCCGCCCGGACAGGTGCTCGGCCACGGCAGGCGACCGGAACAACTGCCAGACCATCACGGCGCAGAGTGCGACCAGGACGACAAGTCCCACGGTCACCGCCGCTGGCGGGATCGGGCTGCCCTGCCGCGGTTCGGCCAGCCGGGCCACCGCGAACACCGTGGTCACCGCGAGGATCAGGCCGAACGGTCGGGCGGACGCCCGGCCGAAGCGCACCGCACGCATGAGGAACAGGAAACCGATCACCCGCACCAACGCCCAGACCGTCCGGACCAGCAACGAATAGCCCGGTTCGTCGACCGACAGCAGGTTCAGCGACTCGACCACCACCACGCATGCCGCAGTGACGGCGATCAGCGCCCGCAGCCGGCGGCCAGCCGGCGTGGGCGCAACCGGCCGGTCCAACCTGAACACGTCGCGCAGGCCGGCCCAGCGATCCGCGCCGGCCCCAGGGCGAGACTGCCGGGGTGCGCTCACCTGGCGGCGGCGGCCGCGTGCAGTGCGTCACGCATCGCCGTGACCGGCGCGTCCACCCCGGTGAAGAGTTCGAACTGCCGCACTGCCTGGGTCAGCAGCAGGTCCAGACCGGACACGATGCGGCAACCCGCGGCCGCGGCTGCGGCAGCGAGCGGAGTGGGCCAGGGGTCATAGATCGCGTCGAAGGCAACTGCCCCGGGCTGCCAGCTCAACCGCGGTGCGAGCGGATCCGCTATCCCTTTCGGCAGGGTCGAGATCACCACATCGGCCGCTCCGGCCTGATCGGCGTCGGTGAACGGCCGGCCGATCAGGGTGAGGTCGAGATTGTCCGCCACCTGGCGGAGCTCGTCGATCGCCTCCTGCCGGCGGGCGTACACCGTGACGGTGTGCGCGTCGAACTCGCGTGCGGCCACCAAGGCGGCCCGGGCGGTGCCGCCGGCGCCCAGTACCGACACCCGTTGGACCCGGTTCACGCCGGCGGCCAGCAACGCGTCGACCATGCCCGGTGCGTCGGTGTTGTCGGCCCGCCAACTGCCGTCCGGCAACCGGACCAGCGTGTTGGCCGCGCCAATGGTCGCGGCCACCGGGGCCACCTCATCGGCCACGTCGAGGGCGACTTCCTTCAACGGCATGGTCAGCGACAGCCCGGCCCACTGCTCGTCCAGCCCGCCCACGAACCGGGGCAGGTCGGCTTCGGCGCATTCATGCGCGGAGTAGCACCAGCCGTGCAGGTCCGCGGCCGCGTACCCGGCATTGTGGATCACCGGAGAGAGGGAGTGCCAGATCGGTTGACCAAGAACCCCCGCGCGGGCGTGGTTCAGCACAGAGGAACGCCATTTTTGCAGGCCAGCTTAATGTTGGCCAGGTGCTGCGCCCACGTCGACGCATAGCCCATGGTGCCCTGCGGGTCGATCGTCATGAAGTAGAAGATGTTGGCCGCGCCGATCGGCGCCATGGCGCCCTGCAGCGCATCCTTGCCAGGATTCGAGATGGCGCCGCCCGGCATCCCTGTCTTGTCGTGCGTGTTGTACGGGTTTGTCGCGTCGTGGAGCTGCGCCTGCGTAAGGTGCTCGGACGCCTTGGGCGCGTGGCCCTGGATCTTGAGCCAGTAGTTGACCGCACTGTCCAGCCCCAGACAGGCACACCCGTCGGGGAACTTGCCACTGTACGCCCGGTTGTACAGCACCTTGGCCACCTTGGGGAAGTCCGCCTTGGCGACCGCCTCGGCCTGCGCGATGGAGGCCGCGATGAGCGCCTCGTACGGAGAGATGTGCAGCGTGCTCTGTACCGTCTCGACGAAATTGAGCTTCGTGGCCACGGAAACGAACTGGCCCACCATCTCGGTCAGGATCTGTTTCGCGGTGAGGTCCGGCTGGAACGAATAGGTCTCCGGGTACAGGAAGCCCTCGACCGACTTGATCACCTCGCGGCCGTCTTCGCGAGGCGCGAACCAGGAGGCGTCGATACCGAGCGCCACCGGATCCTTGGCCGCCTCCACGAAATCCGCCACCGGGATGCCGGTCGCCTTGGACAACTTGTCGTAGATGTCAATGCTGACCATGCCCTCCGGGATGGTCACCTTGTTGACCAACATGTTCTTGCCCGGCTCGAGCAGCATGGCCAGGGCCGCGCTGGCCGGCATCTCCTCGAACAGTTTGTACGTGCCTGGCTGCACGTTGTTGCCGTCCGGATTGGCCGCGGCCGCATTCACATACGCCTTGACCGACTTGACGACCTTCTTGTCAAACAGCGTCTTTCCGATGTCCGAGGCGTAGTCGCCCTTGTTGACCGTGACGTTCACCGCCACCTTGCCCGGATTGCCCTCGTAGTCCTCAGCGCCGAAAAACTCCTGCACCTGGCCGACGCCCCAATAGACCCCGACACCCAAAGTCGCCAGCAGCACCACGGAAATGAGCAACGCGCCGAATGACCGGCGGCGGCGCTTCTTCTCCTTGCGCTTACGTTGGCGCAGCTGCCGGGGCGGCGGTCCACCCCGCCGTTGGCGACCGGACTCCTGCTCTTCCCAGGCCAGGTCCAGATCGTCAAGCATCTCTTCGCCTCCGCGCTGCATCGAGCCAGCTCTGCAGGATTTCCACGGCCGCGGCCTGATCCACAACCGAGCGTTGACGTCCGCCGCGGACACCACGCTCGGACAGCCTACGGCCTGCCGCGGCCGTCGACATCCTCTCATCCGCCAATCGCACCGGCACCGGCGCCACCGCCCGAGCCAGATCGCGAGCGTACCCACGAGCCGCAGCCGCGGAAAGCCCTTCGGTGCCGGCAAGAGTTACCGGAAGCCCAACCACGACCTCGACAATCTCATGGACCTCGACCAGGCGCACCAATTCAGCGATATCCCTCGCTACCTCATCACGTTCCGGATTGAGGTCGCGGCGCAGCGTCACCAATGGTGTGGCCAGGATCCCATCCGGATCGCTACGGGCCACACCCACCCGGACCGTGCCAACGTCGACGCACAGCCGGGCACCTGGCGACCACTCGCCTGGCCGGGACGCGCCCCGACGTTTAGCCCGCGGCATCAGATCAACGCGCGGCGGCCACGAGCTGCTCAATCGAGGACAGCAGCGCCGGCACCTGCTCGGCCGGTACGCCGCCACCCTGGGCCAGATCAGCGTTGCCGCCGCCCCGGCCGGACAACGCGCCCTTCACCAGGTCACCCGCACCCAGGCCGCGGTCTTTCGCGGCCGCGTTCACAGCCACCACCAGCGAACCCTTGCCGCCCGAGCGAGAGGCGACCGCGACCACGGCCGGCTTCGCCCCGAGCCGGGTGCGGATCTCCTGGGCCAGACTGCGTACCTCGTTGCCAGACGTACCCTCCGGCGCCTCGATCGCGACCAGCGCCACGCCACCCACATCGGCGGCCCCGTCGGCGAGCGCGCCCACGTTGGCCAGCACCAGCTGCGAGCGCAGCTTCTCCAGTTCCTTCTCGGCGTCGCGCAACGCAGCCACGGTCGCGCCGACCCGGTCGACCAGTTCCTCCCGGGGCGCCTTCAACTGCTCCGCCAGCCGGGTCACCAGGTCCCGTTCCCGGGCCAGGTATCGGAACGCTTCGATGCCGGTGACCGCCTCGATACGCCGCTGGCCGGCACCCACGGATGCCTCGGCGGTGACGGCGAGCGCGCCGATCTGCGCGGAGTGCGACACGTGTGTCCCACCGCACAGTTCCCGCGACCATTCACCGCCGATTTCGACCACGCGCACGTTCTCGTCGTAGGTCTCGCCGAACAGCGCCAGAGCGCCGATCTGGCGCGCCTCGGCCAGTGGCATGATCCGCGCGGACACCGGTAGGTCGTCACGGATCGCGAGGTTCGACACCTCTTCGATCTCGCTGCGGGTGGCCGCGGACAGGCCGCTGCGCCAGGAGAAGTCCAACCGCAGATAGCCCGGTCGGTTGGCCGAGCCGGACTGCAACGCGGCCGGGCCGAGCACCTGTCGCAACGCGGCGTGGATGACGTGCGTGCCGGAGTGCGCCTGGCGGGCGCCGATGCGCCACTGCGGGTCGACCTGGGCGTGCACCATGTCGCCAACGGCCAGGTCGCCACCGGTGAGGCGGACCTTGTGCACGACGAGGCCCTTGACCGGCCGCTGCACGTCGAGCACCTCGCCCTGGACGCTGGCGCCGGTGAGCAGGCCGGCATCCGCGTGCTGGCCGCCGGACTCGGCGTAGAACGGTGTGCGGTCCAGGACGACCGTACCGATGTCGCCGGCCTTCAGCACCGCGGTCGGCTGGCCCGCGTCGTCGAGCAGGGCGATGACCGACGACTCGGTCTCCAGACCCTGGTACGCCAGCCACTCGGTCCGGCCGGAGGCGTCGAGGATGTTGCGGTAGACCGACAGGTCGGCGTGGCCGGTCTTGCGGGCCGCCGCGTCGGCCTTCGCCCGGGTGCGCTGCTCGGCCATGAGCTTGCGGAAACCCTCGGCGTCCACGCCCAGGCCGGCCTCGGCCGCGATCTCCAGGGTCAGGTCGATCGGGAAACCGTACGTGTCGTGCAACTGGAAGGCCTTGTCCCCGGACAGCTTCTTCTTCCGCGCCTTCTTGGTGTCCGCGATCGCGGTATCCAGGATCACGGTGCCGGCGCGCAGTGTGGTGAGGAACGCCTCCTCCTCGCCGTACGCGTACGCGGAGATCCGCTCGAAGTCTTCCGCCAGCTCCGGGTACGAGGGAGCCATGCAGTCGCGGGCCACCGGCAGCAGTTCCGGCAGCACCGGGCCACCCTGCCAGCCGAGCAGTCGCATCGCCCGTACCGCCCGGCGCACGATGCGCCGCAGCACGTAACCACGGCCCTCGTTGGCCGGGGTCACCCCGTCGCCGATGAGCATGAGCGCGGTGCGCACGTGGTCGGCCACCACCCGTAGCCGGACGTCGTCCGGATGCGATTCCGACGCGACCTGGCTGGACCGGGCACCGTAGACCTTGCCGGTGAGCTGCACCGCCTTGTCCAGGGTCGGGCGGACCTCGTCGATCTCGTACAGGTTGTCGACACCCTGCAGGATCGCGGCGACCCGCTCGAGGCCCATGCCGGTATCGATGTTCTTGGCCGGCAGATCGCCGAGGATCGGGTAGTCCTCCTTGGTGGTACCCGCGCCGCGCTCGTACTGCATGAAGACCAGGTTCCAGATTTCCAGGTACCGGTCCTCGTCCGCTTCCGGGCCGCCATCGGCGCCGTACTCCGGTCCGCGGTCGTAGTAGATCTCCGAGCACGGACCACACGGGCCGGGAATGCCCATGGACCAGAAGTTGTCCGCCTTGCCACGACGCACGATGCGCTCGATCGGCAGGCCGGCGACCCGCTGCCAGATCTCGATGGACTCGTCGTCGTCGAGGTAGACGGTCGCCCAGAGCCGGGTCGGATCGAGGCCCAGCCCACCGTCCTGCACCGATCCGGTGACCAGCTTCCAGGCCAGGTCGATGGCGCCTTCCTTGAAATACTGGCCGAACGAGAAGTTGCCGCTCATCTGGAAGAACGTGCCGTGCCGGCTGGTCTTGCCGACCTCGTCGATGTCGGGGGTACGGATGCACTTCTGCACGGACACCGCCGTGCCGTATGGCGCGGTCTGTTGGCCCACAAAGTACGGGACGAACTGCACCATTCCGGCATTGACGAAGAGCAGGTTCGGATCAGCGAGCGGAAGTGGCGCGGACGGTACGACCGTGTGGCCGTTCGCCTCGAAGTGCGCCAGGAACCTGCGCTTGATCTCCGCCGTTCTCATCGCCGAACCCCAGCTCCATCCGTGTTCAGTAACTATCTCGTTGGTCGTGCCTGGCGTCGTCGTACGTTGCCTCGTCGTACCTGGCCTCGTCCAGGTCGTCCAGGCTGACGCCCTGTTCGAACGCGGCCGCGATCTGCGCCTCGCGCTCGGCCATGCCCTCACGGACGTCGGAGACGAAGCCTCGCACGGAGTCGAGCATCCCCGCTGCCGAGTTCCGCGCCGTGCCGGCCAGACCCGAAGGAGAGTACGCCTGTGCCGCCTTGCCGATCTGACGCACCACGACCACGCCCACGGCGACGCCGATACCGAGCCAGAACAGCCGCCGGATCATGACCCGCCGCCCTTACGCCGCTGCTTGCGTTCCTCCTTCAACCGCGAACGCAGCTGCGCCTCCTCCTCGTCCGCCTTCCGCCGGGCAGCCGCCCGGCGCAGGCCGAAGCCGAACGCGGCCACCTTGGTCAGCGGGTTCGCCGCGGCCGCGGTTACCACGGTAGCCAGGTTGGCCACGTTGGCGGTGACGTGCGAGGCGTGCGTGGTGATCGTGTCCACCCGGGCCAACTGAAGATTGACCCCGTCGAGTGTGGTGTGCATCTGGGTGAGCGCCACGTTCACGTTCTCGACCGTGGTATTCACATTGCCGAGAATCGGCCCCGTGCGGTCGTTGATGTCGTTGATAGTCCGGGTCGCCGCGTCAATGGTGTGCCGGAGCCGGAGGATCGGCACCGCGACCGCGCCGACAAGCAGAAGGAACGCCGCCGCCGCGATCAGAGCCGCGATCTCGCCCACGCGAAACCCCTTTCCGATTAGGCCGATCAATTCGGCACCGGCCACACAAATGGCCAGTGATCATGAAGCCGAAAGTGGCCAGCCTGAGACTACGGCAGCCATCCCGCGCGAGCGTGACGGCGTGCCCCAAACCGCCATTGATTCGCCATCCACCGACCCACCTAAACGCATTCGTCGAGTCGGGTTTGGCGCGGGCGCGGCGGGGCGCTACTGGGCTGGAACTCCGTAGTCGATGGCGTTGAAAACCTGGACGGTTACCAATGCGCCCGGGCAGGTGGCCGGGGGCGGGCCCGGGTCGGGCGCCGCACTTGCGCTCGGCTGCGCCTCGGTCGTGGGCCGGGGCGGTGCGATGTCGCAGATCGGTGCCCGGACCCACATGTCGAGCACATACTCGTCGCGCTGCCAGCAGGTGGCCGTGCCCTCCTCGACCGGCGGACAGACACCTTGGGTGCGGGGCCGCCAGCCCGCGTCGTGCAGGGCCGTCTCATACACGGCGGCGGTCTCATCCGCCTTACGCTCCGACGCCCAGGTCCGGGTCCGGTACCGACAGGCGTCGATGCACCAACGGTTGCCGCTGGCGGCGTCCTTGTGTTCGATGGTCGCCCACGAGGGCAGGTCGAGCGAATCAAGATCACCGAAGACCGGGTCCGAGGTGACTGACCGGGTGAACAGATAGATCGGGTAGGCCGCCAGAAGCAACAACGCAACCACCACCAGGGTGGCCACCTTGAGCTGCTGCGCGATACGCAGGTGCTTACGCATCTCGGCCCGCCGGATCATCCCGGTCGTGACGAGTGGGTCGATCGGCCGGCCGTCCGGACCGAGCGGCCCGAGGCCCACGCCGGGACCCAGTCCGCCCACGCCGCCCGGTCCGCCGTGACCCGGCCCGCCGTGACCTGGTCCACCCGGGCCTGGGATACCCGGGCCTGGTCCAACCGGGCCTGGTCCAACCGGGCCTGGTCCAACCGGGCCTGGTCCAACCGGGCCTGGTCCAACCGGGCCTGGGATACCCGGGCCTGGGATACCCGGGCCTAGCGGCTTGCCCTGGCCCGGCTTGCCGGGGCCGCCAGGACTTCCACCGGGACTCGTCGGGCGGGCCAAAGGTCCGCTGGGCGGGCCGGCTGCCGCCCCGCCGGGAAACGGGCCGCCGCCCGGGGGTGTTGCCTTGGGCGGGGCGCCCGGCGCGGGTTTGGGTGGCGCGCTCGGCGGGAGTGATGCGCTCATCGGTGGCGGCGCGGCGGATGAAGGACTGGCGCCCAGACCACCCAGTGGTACGGCAGGCGGGGTGGTCGACCTGCCCCGCCGCGAACCGCCTCTCGTCTCCTCCCGGACCCGGGGCACATCCGCGGTCTCGTCCGACCAGCTCAACGGCTCGGCTGCCGGCCGGCCGGAGTCACGATCCGAACGCAACGGCCCGCCCGGGGATGAGGGCGCGGCAGGCGTCGAGCCGGAACCGCGTCCCGAGCGCGGCGACGGCACCGACGGGCCACCGACAGCCGGTCCGACCTGGGTGTCGGCGTTGGACACGGCGGCTGGCGGCGGCGTGGCCGTGCTCCGACGCCAGCCACGTCGGGCCGGCGGACCCGCGGGTGCGGGCGACATCGGCGCCGGCGGCACATCTCGCGAGCTGGGTGCCAGGTCCCGTGGTGGCAGGTCTCGCGCTCCCGGCGGCGGAGTCAGGTCACGCGGGCCGGGCGTGGGCAGGTCGCTGGAGCCGCGCCGGCGAGGCTCCGGCACGGTGGGACCCATCGACGAGACCGGAGAGCCACCGGCCGGCGGAGGTTCGGCCCGTGGACGGCGGCTGGGCGGCGGCGCCGTGTCGGGCACCGGAGTCGCAGCAGGCATGAAGGATCTGTCGACCGAACCAGGGCGGCGACCCCGTGGCTCATCCCGCTGCCCCTCTGGACCTGTGGCGCCCGGACGGCGGCCACGCCCACTCGGTTCGTCCGGCATGATGCCGGGGCGGCGGCCCGTGGTCTCCTCGGGCGGGGCGCCAGGGCGGCGGCCACGGCCGGTGTCCTCCGGCGGACCGGCGGCGGGCCGGCGGCGACCGGCTCCGGTCGGCTCCTCGGCCCGATCATCGCGAGATCCACGGAGGTCGGCGAGCCAGCCCATCTCCTCGTCGCTCGGGCCCTCGTCGGCCTTTGCGCCTCTGCCCCAGCGGCGCTTGCTGGACTTGTCCGGATCCGCGTCGCGGGCCATCTAACGTTCCTCCCCAGTTGACGCCTCACCAGGTTGGCCGGGCTTGCCGGCCGACGGCGCGCTCCCCTCGGCGGCGGAGCCCTTCGCGCGAGTTACCACCGTACGCAACCTGGCAACCCGCTCGATGAGCGGCCTTTCTGCGCCGTGTCCCGATGGACGGTAGTACTCCTGGCCCAGTACGTCATCAGGGGCGTACTGCTGGGTGACCACGCCGCGCGGATCGTCGTGCGGGTAGACATAGCCGGCGCCGTGCCCGAGTCCCCGGGAACCGGCATAGTGCGAATCACGCAGGTGCCGGGGCACCGGGCCAGCCTTGCCTGCCCGTACATCGGCCATTGCCTGCTCGATCGCGGTGATGACCGCGTTGGACTTGGGCGCGGTGGCCAGGTGGATGGCCGCCTGGGCGAGGTTCAGCCGGGCCTCCGGCAGGCCTACATACTCCACCGCGTGCGCGGCCGCGGTGGCCACGGTCAACGCGGCCGGATCGGCCATGCCGATGTCCTCGCTGGCGAAAATGACCATGCGGCGGGCGATGAACCGCGCGTCCTCGCCAGCCAGGATCATGCGGGCCAGGTAGTGCAGGCTGGCGTCCACATCGGAACCCCGGAGGCTCTTGATGAACGCGCTGACCACGTCGTAGTGCGCGTCGCCGTCGCGGTCGTAACGCAACGCGGCCCTGTCCAACGCAGCCTCGGCCGTGCCGAGTTCAATGGTGGTCAGGCCTTGCGCGACTGCACCCGCGGCGGCGGCCTCCAATGCCGTGAGCGCCTTGCGTACGTCCCCGCCGGCCAACCGGACCAGGTGATCCTCGGCATCGGCGGCCAGGCTCACCGCACCGGCGAGGCCGCGCTCGTCGGTCACCGCGCGGCGCACCAAGGACCGTACGGCGTCATCACCCAGCGGCTGCAGGGTCAGCAGGACGCACCGGGACAGCAGCGGTGAAATGACAGAAAAGTACGGGTTCTCGGTGGTCGCCGCGAGCAGCGTCACCGTGCCGTCCTCCACCGCGGACAGCAACGAGTCCTGCTGGGTCTTGGAGAACCGGTGCACCTCGTCGATGAACAGAACCGTCGCCTCGCCACCGGTACGGCGCACCCGACGGGCCTCGTCGATGGCCGCGCGCACATCCTTGACCCCGGCGTTGAGCGCACTCAACGCGGCGAAGCGGCGGTCACTGGCCCGCGCCACCAGATGCGCGATCGTGGTCTTGCCGGTACCCGGCGGGCCCCACAGAATCACCGAGGTCATCTGCCCACCGGACACCAGTCGGCGTAGCGGAGCCCCCGGCGCCAGCAGATGGTCCTGCCCGACCAGGTCGTCGATGAACTGGGGGCGCATCCGTACCGCCAGCGGCGCATCCTTGGCCACCAGCCCGAACGGACCCCCCGCCGCCACACCATTCGACGCGGCCGGTTCCTGGCCCGGTCCGGTCAGAGTGAAGAGAGCGTCCGAATCCATCAGCCGAACAGTACCGTGGCGCCTGGTCGCTGCGGGATCGTTGGCGGCCCAGGCGTGGACCGGCCAGGCGCGCCAACGGGGGTAGGCGCGCCTGGCCGGAGTTTGGCGGGGGTCCGGGGTCAGCCTGGGCCGGGACGCCGACCGCGGTAGTTGCGGTATCGCCGCCAGCCGACAGCCCCGGCCAGATGCAGGGCGATACACAGGAATCCGGCCGTGGTGAGGAAACCTGAGGTCAGGACCGGGCCAAGGTCCTTGCCGGCGAGGTTGAGCACCAAGACGATGGCGAACAGCACTGCGGCGATGATCGCGAACATGTGATCCTCCGAAGGGTGGGCAACGACATCGATGCGATACCCGCGGTCGATCAGCGGCAAACCAGGTGTGGATCTACACTTTCCCGGTGCGTCCACTGACCGGGCCGGCAGAGATCCTGGCGGCCTGCGACAACCACCCCTTTGCCCGGTTAGGAGTGGGTACGGTGGCCCGCCCGGTCGGCGTCACCGACTCGTCCGGCACGCTGTTCGTCGGCGCTTCGCACGAAGAACAGACCACCGGTTACTTCCTTGGTGAACCGGACAGTGGCCTGTTCAGACACGCCCGGTCCGCCGGGATGCTCGACGGACTCGGCTGGCTGCACCTGCCGCGCGGCCTCCCGTTGCCGGCCGGGTTCGTCATGCGCGACCACTGGGACCTGATGTGGGCCGAGCAACTCCCACCGCATCAGCCAGCACAGGACAGCGTCGTCCCCCTGCCCGACGCCGCGGGCGTACCGGACGAGATCAACGCGCTGCTGGACCTGGCCATGCCTGACAGCGCGGTACGGCCCGGCCACCCCGCCAGTCCACAGTGGTACGGCATCCGAGACCAGGGCATCCTCGTCGCCTGCGCGGCCGACCGCAGTAGCCACCACCCCACCCCGACGCCGGTGGGGATGGTCGGCGGCGTCGCGGTACATCCCGACTTCCGCGGCCGGGGATATGGCGCCGCCGTTTCGGCCGCAATCACCGCCGCGCTGCTGCGCCGCTTCGACATGGTGATGCTGGGCGTGTGGCCAGACAATGACAGCGCCATCCGCATCTATCGGCGGCTCGGCTACGCCGGCGATTACGCCGTGACCTCGGTCCGCCCCGCTCGCTAACTCCTCGCGGGCGCACCCACACTCGCCATGATCACGGACGAAGCGGTGTGCTCGCGCACTCCTTATCGTCCGCACAAGCTGGAACGTCCGAGATCATGGGGCGCCTAGGGGGAGGGTGGAGACGGGGCGGATGGGGGTACAGAGGAGGGACTGGGCGCGGGAGATGTCCAAGCGCACATCGGCGGGCCGCACCAGACCAGCCTCCGCCAAGGTGGATACCGGCACGCTGGCGGGGTCCAGGCCGTGGCGGAGCGCAACCAGGCGGCCGAGTTCGGCCCGGCTGACCGCCTGCGGTCCAGCCACGTTGATCAGCCCCCCGTAGCCGGACGCGGCCAGTTCGAGCACCGCGGCGGCCAGGTCGGTCACGTCGATCGGGCACCGGTACTCGTCGGAGAACAGCGCGCCGGGCTTGCCGCCGGTGATCATGTCGAGGCACAGCCGAACCTGGGCGGTGTCCGCGTCACCCATGATCAGCGAGGTGCGCACGATGGCGGCAGCCGGGTGGACCAGTTTTACCGCGGTCTCCGCGGCGGCCTTCGCGGCCCCGTACGTGGTCACCGGCGTGGGCGGTTCGTCGTCGAGATAGGCCGAGGGACGTCCACTGTGGAGTGCGTCGGTCGACAGGTGTACCAGCCTCGCGCCCACCCGCGCGGCCGAGGCGGCCACATGGCCGGCGCCGTCCGCCGTGGCCGTCCAATCACGATTGTCGTACGCCGTATGCACCACTGTGGACGGTCGCACGGTGTCGAACAATGCGTCAACGGCCCGACGGCCACGGATGTCGAGCCGCTCCCAGCGCACGCCTGGCACCGGGCCAGGCGCGCGCCAGTATGTCCCGACCACCGCCGCGCGGGTGAAGGGGTTGGCGGCGAGCAGTTGCCGGCACACTTCACTGCCGAGGTGTCCGCTGCCGCCGACGACGAGCATCGTCAAGAGCCGGACGCCTTGGGCTTGGCGTCGATGCCCGCCTCCAGCCGCTGCACCGGGGTGATCGGGGTCGGCGCACCGGTCAGCGGGTCGAAGCCGCCGCGGGTCTTCGGGAACGCGATGACCTCGCGGATCGAGTCGGCGCCGGCCAGCAGCATGCAGGTGCGGTCCCAGCCGAGCGCGATTCCACCGTGCGGTGGCGGGCCGTACTTGAACGCCTCAAGCAGGAAGCCAAACTTGTCCTGCGCCTCTTCCGGCGAGATGCCGAGCAGGTCGAACACCCTTCGCTGCACGTCGGCCTGGTGGATACGGATCGACCCGCCGCCGATCTCGTTGCCGTTGCACACGATGTCGTAGGCGTACGCCAGCGCCTCCGCCGGCGCGGACTCGAACGAGTCGATCCACTCGGCGTTCGGCGAGGTGAACGGGTGGTGCACCGCGGTCCAGCCCGGACCGGGGCCGTCACCGGTCCCGCCGACCGCGCCACCGGGGGTTCCACTGCCGGGCGCGTCGGTGGGTTCGAACATGGGCGCGTCCACGACCCAGCAGAACGCCCAGGCATCCGGGTCGATCAGGCCCACCCGGCGGGCGATCTCGATGCGGGCGGCGCCGAGCAGTTCCTGCGCCTCCCGGCGGGTGCCGGAGGCAGCGAAGAAGACCGCATCGCCGGGCTTCGCGCCGACCGCGTCGGAAAGTCCGCCCAAGTGCGCCTCGGACAGGTTTTTCGCCACCGGGCCGCGGGCTTCGCCGGTCTCCGGGTCGAGCACCACGTAGGCCAGGCCACGGGCACCGCGCGCCTTGGCCCAGTCCTGCCAGCCGTCGAGCTCCTTGCGGGTCTGCCCCGCACCGCCCGGCATCACCACCGCGCCGACGTACCCGCCGGCCGCGATCGCACCGGCGAACACCCGAAACTCAGTGCCGGTGAGGTATTCGGTGAGGTCGACCAGCTCCAGCCCGAACCGCAGGTCCGGCTTATCCGATCCGTACCGGGCCAGTGCGTCGTACCAGCTGATCCGTGGGATCGGCAGCGGGATCTCGTGGCTGGCCAGCTCGCTCCAGAGTTTGGCCACGATCTCCTCCGCGAGGGCGATCACGTCGTCCTGCTCCACGAAGGACATCTCGATGTCGAGCTGGGTGAACTCTGGCTGCCGGTCGGCGCGGAAGTCCTCGTCCCGGTAGCACCGGGCGATCTGGTAGTAGCGCTCCAACCCGCCCACCATCAGCAACTGCTTGAACAGCTGCGGAGACTGCGGCAAGGCGTACCAGGTGCCCGGCTGCAACCGCACCGGGACCAGGAAGTCGCGGGCCCCCTCGGGCGTGGACCGGGTCAGCGTCGGTGTCTCGATCTCGTTGAAGTTGTGCCGGTGCAACACCTCGCGGGCGAGCTGGTTGGCCCGGGAACGCAGTCGCAGGGCACTGGCCGGACCAGATCGGCGCAGGTCCAGATAGCGGTAGCGCAGCCGCAGGTCGTCGCCGGCTTCGATCTGGTCGTCGACCGGCAGTGGTAGCGCCGCGGCCTCGGAGAGCACCACGAGGTCGCTCACCGTCACCTCGATCTCACCGGTCGGCAGCTCCGGGTTCTCGTTGCCGTCCGGGCGCCGGTCCACCACGCCGGTGATCTTGACGCAGTACTCGTTGCGCAGCGCGTGCGCCGCCTCCGACTCCCTGAACACCACCTGCACGACTCCGGAGGCGTCGCGTAGGTCGATGAACGTCACCCCGCCGTGGTCACGCCGGCGGGCCACCCAACCGGCGAGGGTCACCGTCGAGCCGGCGTCCGAAGCGCGCAGGCTGCCAGCGTCGTGGGTACGGATCACGGGGAACGTCTCCTTCACTCGGTTCGAACGCATTCTTCCAAAGCCCGCCGACAGGTCGCGCGCGGCGCCCCCAGATCATCCGCGATCTTGGAACGGATAATCCGGAAAACCGGACCATCCGTTCCAAGATCGGTTAAGTTTCATGGGTGGGGCTGGGTAGGGTGCTGGGATGGCGGCGCGGAAGGAAATCCTGAGTATCGGGGACCGGGAAGTGACCATCACCAACCCGGACAAGGTGTTCTTCCCGCAGACGGGGCACACGAAGCTGGATCTCGTCCGCTACTACATAGCGGTGGCGGACGGAGCGTTACGTGCGGTGCGGGGCCGGCCGATGGCTCTCAAGCGCTACGTCAACGGGGTCGAGGGCGAGGCGTTCTACCAGAAACGCGCGCCGGAGAACCGGCCGGATTGGATCGAGACGGTGGAGCTGCGCTATCCGTCCGGCCGTAGCGCGCACGAGGTCGTGGTACGCGAGACCGCCGCTCTGGGATGGCTGGTGAACCTCGGCTGCGTGGACCTGCACCCCCACCCCACCCGGGCCGAGGACCTGTCGCATCCGGACGAACTGCGGGTCGACCTGGACCCGATTCCCGGTGTGCCATGGTCCGATGTCCGCACCGTCGCTCTGGTGGTCAAGGAGGTGCTGGCCGACTTCGGGCTGGTCGGCTGGCCGAAGACGACCGGCTCGCGGGGCATGCACATCTTCTGTCGCATCGAGCCCCGGTGGACCTTCACCGAACTGCGCCGGGCCGGTCTTGCCCTGGCCCGCGAGGTGGAAAGCCGGGTGCCGGATCTCGCCACCAGCAAATGGTGGAAGGAGGAGCGGCACGGAGTGTTCGTGGACTACAACCAGAACGCCAAGGACCGCACCACCGCGTCCGCCTACTCGGTCCGTCCGACCCGGGACGCGAGGGTCTCCACCCCGCTGTACTGGGATGAGGTGGCGGCGTGCGAGCCGGAAGCGTTCACCATCGACACGGTGCCGGCCCGCATTGCCGCCGGTGCTGATCCGTCGGCCGGCATCGACGAGGCGGTCGGGTCGCTGGCCGCCCTGCTCGAACTGGCCGAGCGGCACAAGGCCGAGGGCCTGCCCGATGCGCCGCCACCCAACGCGTCGCAGGAGGCCGCACCCGGCCCGTCCCGGCGCGGATCACGTACCGGCGCGGCTGGGTTGGGCGCGGCTGGTTCGGTCGCCGAGGCGGCGCCGGGCAAGACCAGCGGGCCGACCGGCCGGCGGCGCAGCACCATGCCGTTGATCGAGATCGCCCGCGCGGCCAGCCAGGACGAGGCCATGCAGGGCCTGCAACGGTGGAAGGCACGTCATCCGAAGGTGTGGGACTATCTCGAGCCGGCCGACGTGCTGGTCGATTCGATGCGTGGGCGCAGTAGTGCCTGGAGTCGGATCCGGCTGAATCTGCGCCACGTTCCCGAGGACGAGCGGCCGCCGCAGGAACCGCTCGAGGTCGACTACGACCCGTGGCAAGGTTGGACCCCGGGCAGCCCGCGACCGGACGGCGGCCGGCCGGACACCGGTACTACGAGCTGAGCGCCGCGAGGATCTGCTCGCCGTAGCGGGCCAGCTTTGTCTCGCCGACGCCGTTGATCCGGGACAGTTCGGCCAGCGACGTTGGGCAGTCGGTGGCGATCTGCCGCAGCGTCGCGTCATGGAACACCACGTACGCCGGGACGCCCTGTTCCTTGGCCGCGCCGGCTCGCCATGCCCGCAGCCGCTCGAACAGTCCACTCGCCTCGGCCGGCAACTCCACCGCCGCCGGCGCCGACGCCGACGGCCGGGGCGCCCTGGTGGCCGGCTTCTCCGGCTCCCGGCGCAGCATCACCTGGCGCTGCTTGCTCAACACCTCACGGCTGTCGTCGGTCAACACCAGCGTGCCGTACTCGCCCTGCACCGCCAGCAGGCGCTGGGCGAGCAGTTGGCGCACCACGCCGCGCCACTCGGCTTCCCGCAACTCGGTGCCGATGCCGAACACGGTGAGTTTCTCGTGCCCGAACTGGACGACCTTCTCGGTCGTACGGCCGAGCAGGATGTCGATGGACTGGCCGGCACCGAAGCGCTGGTTGCGTTCGCGATGCAGTCGCAGCACTGTGGACAGTAGCTTCTGCGCGGCCACCGTGCCGTCCCACGACTCCGGTGGATTGAGGCAGGTGTCGCAGTTTCCGCACGGTCCGCTGTGCTCGCCAAAATAGGCGAGCAACTGCACCCGCCGGCATTGCACCGTCTCGCACAGGGCGAGCATCGCGTCGAGGTGTGCGGCCAGCACCCGGCGGTGCGCCACGTCACCCTCCGAGCTGTCGATCATCTTGCGTTGCTGCACCACGTCCTGCAGTCCGTACGCCAGCCACGCCGTGGACGGCAGCCCGTCCCGACCGGCCCGACCGGTTTCCTGGTAGTACCCCTCCACCGACTTGGGCAGGTCGAGATGGGCGACGAACCGTACGTCGGGCTTGTCGATACCCATGCCGAACGCGATCGTGGCGACCATGACCAGGCCGTCCTCGCGCAGGAACCGGGACTGGTTGGCCGCGCGGGTGCGGGCGTCCAGGCCCGCGTGGTACGGCATGGCCGGGATGCCGTTACTGACCAGGAAATCGGCCGTCTTCTCCACCGACGCGCGGGACAGGCAGTACACGATGCCAGCGTGCCCGGCATGTTCGGTGCGCAGCAGGTCGAGCAGTTGCCGGCGGGGGTCGTTCTTGGGCACGATCCGGTACTGGATGTTCGGCCGGTCGAAACTCGCCACGAAATGCCGGGCATCACCGAGGTTGAGTCTGGTCGCGATCTCGGCGTGGGTGGCGCTGGTCGCGGTAGCGGTCAACGCGATGCGGGGCACCTTCGGCCACCGCTCATGCAGCATCGACAGGGCCAGGTAGTCGGGCCGGAAGTCATGCCCCCACTGCGACACACAGTGAGCTTCGTCGATGGCGAACAGCGCGATGCGACCCCGCTCCAGCAGACGCTGGTTGGCCGGCACGCCCAACGCCTCGGGCGCCAGGTAGAGCAGATCCAGCTCGCCGGCCACGTACGCCGCCTCGACCCGGCGGCGGGCGTCGAAGTCCTGGGTGGAGTTGAGGAAACCGGCCCGTACGCCCAGCGCCTTCAGCGCGTCGACCTGGTCCTGCATCAGCGCGATGAGCGGCGAGATGACCACCCCGACTCCGTCGCGGACCAGCGCCGGAATCTGGTAGCACAACGACTTGCCACCGCCGGTCGGCATCAGCACGAGTGCGTCGCCGCCGGCCACCACGTGGTCGATGATCTCCTGCTGGCTGCCCCGGAACGAGTCGTAGCCGAAGATCCGGTGCAACGCCTGCAGCGCGTCGCTCACCTCGACGTGGAGCTCAGGTTCGCCTGTCGCCGGTTCGCTGAGGTCACCCTGCGCCGCCACACCCGTCGAGACCACCCGGCCATTCTACGAGGGCCGCCCGACACCAGCCGCCGGCTCGCACGCACCACACTCGATCTTGGTCGACCAACCATCGCATCCGGTGCACAAACGCCCACGGTCGGTACGCTATGCGGGCGCGACCAGTGCGCAGGGAATCTCGATCGCCAGTACGGTCGGACCGCCCGGCGGGCTGGTCACGCGCAGCATCCCGTCGAAGGTGGCCAGGCGACGTTGGACGCCCGGCAACCCCGTGCCGGAGCCGGCATCGGCGCCGCCGCGACCGTCGTCGGTGACGGTGATGCTCAGCCGGCGGTTGTCATGCTCGATGGTGACCTCGATGTGCTGCGCCTCGGCGTGGCGGACCGCGTTGGCCAGCGCTTCGCAGACGGCGAAATAGGCGGCGGTCTCGATCGGAGCCTCGGTCCGGCCGGTCAAGGTCGTGGTCACCGTCACCGGTACCGGCGTGTCCAGAGCAACCGCACGGACGGCCTCGGAGAGACCGCGTTCCGCCAGGACGGGCGGGTGGATGCCACGGACCAGGTCGCGCAGTTCGGTGAGCGCGGTCGCCGAGGTCTGGCGCGCCTGGGCGATCAGGGCGCGGACCCGGTCCGGGTCCTTGGCCATGGCCTTCAGGACGATCGTCTCCAGGTTGCGCGGCACGTCCGGCCGGACGGCGCGGGGCCGCCTCGGCTCCTCGAGGGGGATCCGGCGGAGGATCTCCTGCCGGTCGGAGCCCGCGAAGACCGGGTGGAGCGTCGCCAGCTCGTAGAGGGTCGTGCCCAGCGAATAGACGTCGGTCCGCTGGTCGACGACGGCATGATCGGCCGTCGCCTGCTCGGGGCTCATGTAGCGCAGCGTCCCCACCAGGTCGCCGGGGGCCGTCAGGCTCGAATCGCCCTGGAACCGCGCCAGGCCGAAGTCGGTGACCCACAGGTGGCCCCGGGCGTTGACCATCAGGTTCGACGGCTTGACGTCGCGGTGCAGGACGCCTTGCTGATGGGCGTGCTCCAGCGCCTCAGCGGCCTGGCGCCCCAGCCGGGCCGCCTCGCGGAAGAAGGACCGGCCATCGACCGAGGGCGAGCCGAGCGACCAGCCCGGCTCCGTCGCCGGCCGGGACGCCGATGCGACCCGCGATGGCGACGCCCCGCCCGAAGCTCGGGCAACAGCCTCCGCGGCCCCCCGGGAGGGCGAGGCTCCGTCCGAGCCGCCTGCATTCTCCTGGGAGGGCGAGGCTCCGTCCGAGCCGCCTGCATGGGACAGCGGCTCACCGGGAGCCTCGCCTCCCGGTGAGGAAATCGCGGCTCGCCGGGAGGCTCGCCCTCCCGATGGGATCGCGGGCCGCCGATGTCCCCGGGAGGGCGAGGCTCCGTCCGAGCCGCGCGGGAAGGCAGCTCACCGGGAGTCTGCGCCTCCCGGGTGAGGAAGTCGCGGCTCGCCGGGAGGCTCGCCCTCCCGCCGGGATCGCGGGCCTCCGCATCCCCCGGAGGGCGAGGCTCCGTCCGAGCCGCCGACGCCGGCCCCGCGCATCCCCCGGAGGGCGAGGCTCCGCCCGAGCCGCCGACGCCGGCCACCGCATCCCCCGGGAGTGCGAGGCTCCGTCCGAGCCGCTGCCATCATCGGGCTCGCCTCCCCGAGCGTCCACCGGGCCGACTTCCGACGCCTCGTCGGGGACCGCAGACCCCGGCCTGAGTTCGGTGGTGCTCCTGGGGTCGTGACCACCCTCCCGGCCGCGGAGCCCGGCGATCCACTGGGCGAGCGTCGGCCCCTCGATGAGTCGCATGGCGTAGTAATGCACGCCGCCCGTGCAGCCGACCGAGTACACCGGGACGATATGCGGGTGGTTGAGCTGCGAGGCGGCCTGGGCCTCGACGCGGAACCGGGCGATCTGGCGAGGGTCGATCGCGGCGGCGAGCGGGAGGACCTTGAGCGCCACCCGCCGGCCGAGCGAGCGCTCCACGGCCTCGTAGACGACGCCCATGCCGCCGCGGCCGAGCTCGCGGACGACCTCGAAGTCGCCGATCCGGACGGCGTCCGACGCATTGACCGGGGTCGGGTCGGAATCCGTGCCCGACGGTCGAGCCGGGTCCGCGACCGGCCGATACCGACACCCAGGTCCGGGCGTCATGTCGAGCGCCTCGGCGGCGGCCTCGACCAGGTGCAGCCCCCGCAGGCAGGCGCGGAGCCGCCCGGCGATCTCCGGGTGGCGGCGGACCCACTCCTCGGGGTCGACCGGCCGGCCGGCCTCGACCTCGGCGAGGTAGGCGTCGAGCGCCGCGGCCAGCTCGTCCTCGCGGTCCGATCGGGATCGCCGATCGCCTCGGGGACCGCGGCGCCGTCAGGGGAGGGACGCCCTCGGGGATCATGGGCGCCCTCCATCAGCGCCGCTGAGCCGCTCCAGGGCCCGGGTCCAGAGCATCCGGACGGCGCCCGCTGATCGTCCCATCCGGGCGGCCACCTCGTCGAACCGGAGCCGCTCGAGGTTCCGCAGGATGATCACCTCACGATAGTCGGCCGGCAAGCGCCGCCAGGGCGTCGGCCAGCAGGACGGCCTGCTCGCGCCGCGAGGCCGCCGCGCTGGGCGACGACGCCGACACCGCCAGCGCCTGCTGCATCCGGGCGCCGGATCGCTCCAGCGCCGCCTCCAGCGACTCCTGCCGTCGGTAGTCGCGCAGCCCGGCCTTCTGCCGACGCGCCTGGTCGGCCAGGTTGCGCACCAGGATCCGCCGCAGCCACGCCACGACCTCCCGCTCGCTCGCCCCCTCGAATCGCGGGAAGTCGCGGTGCGCCTCCAGGAACGTCTCCTGGACCAGGTCCGAGGGATCCAGCCGCAGCCGCAGCGTCGTGCCGATCAGGGTCCGCGCCAGCAGCCGGGCATAGTTGCGGTACTGCGCCAGCAACTGGCCGAACGCATCGAGGTCGCCGGCGCCTGCCCGCTCGAGCAGCTCCTCGACCGTCCGGATCGACTCGGTCATCGATGAGAGGTCCTCCCCTAGGGATAGGCGAAAGGCGCCGTTCGATTGTCACTGCGCACCGCCCCGAAAAAGTAAGCGAGAGCCACCGAGGGCCTGTCGACCTTGACGCGACCCGATCGCCCGTCCAAGATTCGGGTATGCCGGTTGCGGGATATTCAGCAGGTCGGGCTTTCCAGCCTGGCGATGCGGGCCTGTCAGGCTGGAGAAGCCTGACCTACGGGAGGACTCGACCATGGGGCGGGAGGAGACGCGGCGGACGTTCATGAAGGAAGCCTCGACCTCGGCGGCCGCGCTGGCGGCATTCGCGGGGCGCGGGCCCAGGCCGAGGCCGCCGACGGCTCGGGCGGCGGCACGCCTTATCTGTGCATCACCTGCGGGACGCAGTTCGCCGAGTCGGCCCGGCCGCCGGCGCATTGCCCGATCTGCGAGGACGAACGCCAGTACGTCCACCCCGACGGCCAGCAGTGGACGACGCTCGAGGCCCTCCGGTCATCGCACAAGAACATGATCAAGCAGGAGGAGGACCGGCTCTACTCGATCAACACCGAGCCGAAGTTCGGCATCGGCCAGCGGGCGTTCCTGATCCGGACGCCCGAGGGAAACGTCCTCTGGGACTGCGTCGGGCTGATCGACGACGCGACGATCGCGCAGGTCAAGGAGCTGGGCGGGATCGCCGAGATCGCGATCTCGCACCCGCATTATTACACGGCGATGGTCGAGTGGAGCCGGGCCTTCGGCGGTGCGCCGATCCACATGCACGAGGCCGAGCGGCCCTGGGTGATGCGGCCGGACCCGTGCATCCGGTTCTGGAAGGGCGAGAGACGCGGGCTGCGCGGCGGCCTGACGCTGGTCAGCACCGGCGGCCACTTCGAGGGCTACCAGGTGCTGCACTGGCCCGCCGGCGCCGGCGGCCGGGGGCGCTGATGGCCGGCGACCAGCCGCAGATCTGCATGGACCCGAAGCAGGTCACGTTCATGTACAGCTATCCCAACTACATCCCCCTGAACGCGCCGGCGATCCGCCGCATCGTCGAATGCCTCGACCCGCTCCCGTATCGACCGGATCTACGGCGCGTTCTTCATCCGAGGCAAGGGGGTCGTCCCGACGCGGGGCAAGGAAGTCGTCCGCCGCTCGGCCGACCGTTACCTGCGGGCGATCCAGGGTTGACCGACGATTCGCCGGAGAGGGGGTCATCCGTGGCGACCGCCGGGAGGCTCCTGACCGCCGCGGAGTTCGAGCGACGGCCTGGCCCATTTCCCGGGCGGCTCCGCGCCGCCTCGCGGTGACCCGCTTCGCCGCTGACCTCCGACCACGTGCCTTCATCAGGAGGTCATGGAGTTCCTTGAGTCGCTTCCGGAAGGATCGCGAGCGACGGATCATCCCGGGCGTGGAGGGTAGAATCCGCGTCAAGGCGGGTTGATGGACTCTCTCCTCAGACTTCCCGAGTCCGATCAGGCCGGCGATTTAGGATCGACGCGTAAATAAGTTCCCGGTTTCATGAGGTCGCAGGGATGGCACGGTAGTTCCACTTGGGGAGATACTCGTCGAACACGATCTTCATGTCTTTCTTGAAGCCCTCGGCATACTTCCGCCCCGTCTGGTAGACCTTCTCCAGCACCTCGACCACGACCCCCAACCCCGTGGCCGTCCGCGTCTTCTCCAGCAATCGCTTGACCGTCGCCACGCTGTCGAAGATCACCCCCTGGCAGGCGCGCGTCACGTGCGGGAACAACCGACGCTCGATCGGGTTGTACTTCGAGCAGTAGGGCGGGTAATGCGCGATCCGGATCTCCCGTCCCAACCGATCGGCTAGCTTCTGGAGGTCCTCCTTGAACAGGTACTTGTCGGCGCTGTTGCTGCCGCCGCCGTCGCACAACAGGCACATCGAATGGGCATCCGGGTAGAGCGACCGGCCGTAATTCTCCCACCACCAGGCGATGCTGTCGCAGGCGAACTCCGTCGTGTCGTGGCTCGTCCCCACGCTGAGGTAGCCGAAGTTCCGCTTCAGGTCATAGAGCCCGTAGGGGATCACGACCCCGTCGGCGTAGCTGGGGAAGTCGTGGTCGAAAGCCAGCAACCCCCGCCCATCGAAGCAATGCTCGAGCGCCGGGTTCACCTGTTCCTGTTTGTTAAGGTGCGCGAGAACTGGGGCGAAGACCGCGAGCGCTTCGCCGCAATCGGCCTCGATTACAATAACTGATGCAGTGGCAGGATCCGGGTTTGTCGTCGGCCTGCGTCGGCATGGCGAGAGCGGCGTGATCGTCGAGTTATTGACCCGTGAGCACGGCCGACATCTGGGCCTGGTGCGCGGCGGCCAATCACCAAAATTGCGCGCCGTCCTGCAACCGGGCAACGAAGTCGCGGCGGTCTGGCGCGGGCGGCTTTCCGAGCATTTGGGGTCGGCCGCCTGCGGAATTGGTCCGCTCCCATGCCGCGGGTTTTATCAACGATCCCGACCGGCTGGCCGGCCTTGCCGCGGCGACCGCGCTGATCGTCGCGACCCTGCCCGAGCGCGAACCGCATGCCGACATCTATGCGTTGTTCGCGAAGCTCCTGACGCGCTCGATTCGGCTGACGATGGGCCCTCGCAATATGTAGCTGGGGAATGCAGCCTGCTGGCGGCGCTGGGCTTCGGCATGGGACTCACCGACTGCGCCACGACCGGCGTCAGCGACGACCTTGCCTATGTTTCGCCGCGCTCCGGCCGCGCGGTGTCGCGCGAAGCGGGCCGGCCGTATCACGCCGAGCTGTTGCAACTGCCTGGTTTTTTGTGGAGCGGCATCCCCGCCGACCAGGCGCAGATCGCGGCGGGTCTGCGGCTGACCGAGCATTTTCTGATCAACCATGTGCTACAGCCGCAGGGCGCAAGCCTGCCGGCCGCCCGCGCCCGTTTCGCCGACCGCTTTCGTAATGCCGCCGCGATCGCTAAGTAATTGACCCGATAGTGGGCCGCGGATAGGGACGCGCCACATCCACCCGCTTTGAGCGAGAAACATCGTCAATGCCAGTGACCGCTCCGGCCGGCGAAATCCGCGAGGTCGACTTCGCCGACGCGCTCGGCGAGCGCTATCTGTCCTACGCGCTGTCGACAATCATGTCGCGCTCATTGCCCGATGTGCGCGATGGGCAAAGCCGGTGCATCGTCGAATCCTGCACGCGATGCAGCAATTGCGGCTCGATCCGGCCTCCGGCTACAAAAAATGTGCGCGCGTCGTCGGCGACGTGATCGGCAAGTTTCATCCGCATGGCGAGCTCGCGGTCTATGACGCGCTGGTGCGGCTCGCCCAGGATTTCTCGCAGCGTTATCCGCTGGTCGACGGCCAGGGCAATTTCGGCAATATCGATGGCGATAACGCCGCGGCGATGCGCTACACCGAGAGCCGGCTCTCGGCGGTAGCCCAAGCGATGCTCGACGGCATCGACGAGGATGCTGTCGACTTCCGCGCCACCTATGACGGCGAAGACAGCGAGCCGATCGTTCTGCCCGCGCGATTCCCGAACCTGCTGGCGAATGGTGCGGCCGGCATCGCCGTCGGCATGGCAACCAGCATCCCGCCGCACAATGCCGGCGAGCTGTGTGCGGCCCTGCTGCACCTGATCGACGAGCCGGCTTGTGCTGTCGAGGTGCTGTGCGCCCATATTCCCGGTCCGGATTTCCCGACCGGCGGAGTCCTGATCGAGCCTGCCGAAAACATCCGCCAAGCCTATGCAACAGGCCGCGGCAGCTTTCGGCTGCGGGCGCGCTGGGCGGCCGAACAATTAGGTCACGGCGCCTATCAGATCGTCATAACCGAGATCCCGTATGGCGTGCCGAAAGGGCGCCTCGTCGAAAAAATCGCCGCTCTGCTCGAAGACAAAAAATTGCCGCTGGTCGCCGACATTCGCGACGAATTGGCCGAGGATGTACGGCTCGTGATCGAGCCCAAGAGCCGCAATGTCGATGCCGATATGCTGATGGAGCAGTTGTTTCGGCTGACCGAGCTCGAAATCCGCGTGCCGCTGAACCTGAATGTGCTCGATCCCGCCGGCGTGCCGCGGGTGATGAGCCTGAAGGAGGCGCTGCAGGCCTTTCTTGACCATCGCCGCGAGGTATTGCTGCGGCGCAGCCGGCATCGCCTGGCCGCCGTCGCCCGCCGCATCGAGATCCTCAAGGGGCAGATCGTCGTCTATCTCAACCTCGACGAGGTGATCCGAATTATCCGCGAGGATGACGACCCGAAGGCCGAGATGATGCGGCTCTGGGAATTGAGCGAGGTCCAGGCCGAGGCGATCCTCAATTTGCGGCTGCGCGCCCTGCGCCGGCTTGAAGAAATCGCCATTAAGAAGGAACTCGACGCACTTTCGGCCGAGGAGGCAAAGCTCGGCCGATTGCTCGACAGCGAGCGCCGGCAATGGAGCGCCATTGCCAAGGAGATCGCCGCCACCGGGAGCGAATTCGGTGGCGAGACCACGCTCGGCCGGCGCCGCACGGCGCTTGCCGAGGCGCCGCCACCGGTTGATATCCTGGCCGCTGCCCTCGTCGAACGCGAACCGGTAACCGTGTTGTGCTCGCAAAAGGGCTGGGTCCGCACCGTCAAGGGGCACAACATTTCGGCTGGCGAGCAGCGCTACAAGGAAGGCGATGGGCCGCGCTTTGCGGTTGCCGTCGAAACCACCGACCGCCTAATCGTCTTCGCGACGAACGGCCGCTTTTACACGATTCCGGTCGATCGCTTGCCGGGCGGGCGTGGCCAAGGCGAGCCGTTGCGGCTGATGGTTGATCTGCCAAACGAACACGACATCGTCGAGATGTTTCCCTATCGCCCCGGCATGGAATTGCTGGTCGCGGCAAGCGATGGCCGCGGGTTTGTCGTGGATGGCGAGGAGGCGGTGGCGCAGACCCGCGCGGGCAAACAGGTGTTGACCCCGGCCGAGGGTGCGGTCGCGCGGATTTGCCTGCGCGCCGAGGGCGGCGACGCCGTCGCCTTTGTCGGCGACAACCGCCGCATGCTGGTCGTTCAGCTCGATGACATCCCGCTGATGACGCGCGGCCGCGGCGTGATCCTGCAGCGCTATAAATCGGGCGGCCTCGCCGATGCCAAGGTGTTCCGCCTTGCCGACGGCCTCACCTGGCGACAGGGCGAGACCCGCACCCGCACCGAAATCGACCTGACCCCATGGCTCGGCGCCCGCGGCGGCGCCGGCCGCCTCGTCCCGAACGGCTTCCCCCGATCCAACAGGTTCGGCTGAAGCATCCGCTGCCCACCTTGGACACCGCATTAGCGGCGGCCGCGATGCCGGTATCTGCGCACCGTCTCTCGCCCGCGTTGCTCTGACGCAACATCTGGTGTGCTTTCGCGCGGTCACCGCAAAATTTATTTTGCCGGCTTCCCCAATTAAGCCTACATCTAGTCTCCTGATCTGTTGGTATCGCTAGATGTTGGCGTGCTGGCAACTGTGTTTGGGGGAGAGGAATGCAGATCGAGCGGCGCTTTACGACGGCAGGTCGGGATCCATATGCGGCGGTAGGGTTTCGCACCGCAACCAGCGAGATCCGCAATCCGGATGGCTCGGTCGTGTTCCAGGCCGAGGGCATCGAGGTGCCGGCCGAGTGGAGCCAGGTCGCCGCCGATATCCTGGCGCAAAAATATTTCCGCAAGGCTGGTGTCCCGGCGGCGCTCGAACCCATCCCCGAGGATGGCGTGCCAGCGTGGCTGTGGCGCCGTCGTCCTGACGAACCGGCGCTCGCCGCACTCCCCGAAGACGCCCGGTTCGGCGGCGAGACCGACGCGCGTCAAGTCTTTGACCGCATGGCAGGGACCTGGACTTATTGGGGCTGGAAGGGCGGCTATTTCGATAGCGAAGCCGACGCCAGCGCCTTTTACGATGAGATCCGGCTGATGCTGGCGCGCCAGATGGGGGCGCCCAACTCGCCACAATGGTTCAATACCGGGCTCAATTGGGCCTATGGCATCGACGGGCCGGCGCAGGGCCATTGGTATATCGACTACCGCACCGGCGAGCTGACCCAATCGGCGAGCGCCTACGAGCACCCGCAGCCGCATGCCTGCTTTATCCAGAGCGTCGCCGACGATCTCGTCAACCAGGGCGGGATCATGGATCTGTGGGTGCGCGAGGCGCGAATCTTCAAATACGGCTCGGGGTCCGGCTCGAATTTTTCAAAATTGCGCGGCGAGGGCGAGCGGCTGTCGGGCGGCGGCCGTTCGTCCGGGCTGATGAGCTTTTTGCGCATCGGCGACCGAGCCGCCGGTGCCATCAAATCCGGCGGTACGACGCGCCGCGCCGCCAAGATGGTCATCGTCGATATCGACCACCCCGATATCGAAGCCTTTATCGACTGGAAGGTCGTCGAGGAGGAGAAAGTCGCGGCCCTCGTCGCCGGCTCCAAAACCGCAGCGCGCCACCTGAAACGCATCATGGCGGCTTGCCATGAAGGCGGCCCGGCAGCTTCCGACGCCTGCGACCCGGCGCAGAACCCCGCCCTGAAACGCGAGATTCGCGCCGCACGCCGCGCGATGATCCCGGAGAGTTGCATCCAGCGCATAATCCAGCGCGCGCGCCAGGGCGAGACCGCAGTCGAGTTTCGCACCTACGACACCGATTGGGATTCGGAAGCCTATCTGACCGTCGCCGGCCAGAACTCGAACAATTCGGTGCGGCTGTCGAACGCCTTTCTCGACGCCGTCGCGGCCGACGACCCCTGGCACTTGACCCAGCGCACGTCAGGCAAGATCGCCAAGACCCTGCCGGCCCGCGAATTGTGGGACCGCATCGGGCAGGCCGCCTGGGCTTCGGCCGATCCCGGCCTGCAGTTCGATACGACGATAAACGAATGGCACACCTGCCCCGAGAGCGGCCGCATCAACGCATCAAACCCGTGCTCGGAATACAATTTTCTCGACGATACCGCCTGCAACCTCGCCTCCCTGAACCTGATGGCGTTTCGCCAGGCGGGTGGCCGGTTCGACCCCGACGGCTTTGCGCATGCGGTGCGGCTCTGGACGATCGTGCTCGAAATCTCGGTCATGATGGCGCAGTTCCCGTCAGCCGAGATCGCCCGCCGCTCTTATGCGTTTCGTACCTTGGGGCTGGGCTACGCCAATCTCGGCGGGCTGTTGATGGCGGCGGGTATCGCCTATGACAGCGCCGAGGGGCGCGCCCTGGGCGCCGCGATCACCACGCTGTTAACCGGGGCGAGCTATGCCGCCTCGGCTGAAATGGCGGGCGACCCCGGCCTTCTGCCGCAAGGCCCTTTCCCCGGCTTTGCCGCAAACCGGGCGCCGATGCTGCGCGTCATTCGCAATCACCGCCGCGCCGCCTATGGTGAGAGTTCGGGTTACGAGGAGTTATCGGTGCCGCCGGTGCCGCTCGACGCCGCCAATTGCCCCGATCCGGATTTGGTCGCGGTGGCGCGGCGCAGCTGGGACCACGCGTTGGCGCTCGGCGAGCAGCACGGCTTCCGCAACGCCCAGGCGACGGTCATCGCGCCGACCGGCACGATCGGGCTCGTCATGGATTGCGACACAACCGGCATCGAGCCCGATTTCGCGCTCGTCAAATTCAAAAAGCTCGCCGGCGGCGGTTATTTCAAGATCATTAACCGCGCCGTGCCGCAAGCGCTCGCCACACTCGGCTATGACGAAACCGAGATCGCCGCGATCGAGCGCTACGCGCTGGGCCACGGCACTCTCAACGGCGCGCCCGGGATCGATCACGACAACCTGCGCGCGCGCGGCTTTGACGATCGCGCACTGGCCGCGATCGAGGCAGCGCTCGCCACCGCCTTCGACATCAAATTCGCGTTTAATAAATGGACCTTGGGCGAGGCCTTCTGCATCGAGCGGCTTGGCCTTGCCCCCACCGCTCTCGACGATCCCGGCTTTGACCTGTTGGCGGCACTCGGCTTCAGCCGCGCCGAGATCGACGCCGCCAATACCTGGTGCTGCGGCGCGATGACCCTCGAAGGCACACCACACCTGAAACCCGAGCATCTGCCGGTGTTTGATTGCGCCAGCCCGTGCGGCCGCACCGGCACCCGCGCATTGTCGGCCGAAAGCCACATCCGCATGATCGCGGCGGCGCAGCCCTTTATCTCGGGCGCGATCTCGAAAACCATCAACATGCCCAACGCGGCGACTGTGGCCGATTGCAAGGACGCCTATTGGCTGTCCTGGCAATTGGGGCTTAAGGCAACCGCGCTCTACCGCGACGGCTCGAAACTGTCGCAGCCCTTGGCGGCGAATTTGTTTGGCGAGGACGAGGAGGCCGAGGAAGAAGCCGCCGACCTATTCGCGCAATCGCCGGCGCAGCGCGCCCCGCTCGTCGCCGAGCGCATCGTCGAACGCGTTATCGAGCGAGTCATCGAAAAGATCGTCCAGCGCGGCGAACGCCGGCGGCTGCCCAACCGGCGCAAGGGCTACACGCAAAAGGCTATCGTAGGCGGCCACAAGGTCTATCTGCGCACCGGCGAGCACGAGGACGGCAAACTCGCCGAGGTCTTTATCGATATGCACAAGGAGGGCTCGGCGTTTCGCTCGCTGATGAACAATTTCGCGATCGCGATCTCGATCGGTCTGCAATACGGCGTGCCGCTCGAAGAGTTTGTCGAGGCCTTTACCTTCACCCGCTTCGAGCCGTCGGGAATCGTCGAGGGCAATGACGCGATTAAGATGGCGACGTCGATCATCGACTACATCTTTCGCGAATTGGCAATCTCGTATCTCGGGCGCAGCGACCTCGCCCATGCCGAGCCGCATGATCTGTTGCCCGACACGGTCGGCAAAGGCGAAGCCGAGTTCGAGCCTCGCCGCCAGTGATGACCCCGAAGATGGGGATCATCGCCCGCACGCCGCCCCGGAACTCGATCCGGAGATCGAACCGCGGGTCGCGGCGATGATGCAGCGCGTGACCTCGAACGGCTATGTCCGCAACAAATTCACTGTGTTGCATGGCGGCGCCGCCCGCCCCGCCGCTGCCGTAACTGCACTAGCTGCAGAAGACAACGCCTTCTCCTTGGCGATCCCGGTCTACGCCAGCGACGACGATGCCACCCTGTCACTGCGCCTCGAACGCATCCGCACCGCCCGCATGAGAGGCTATGAAGGCGACAGCTGCACCGAATGCGGCAACTTCACCCTAATCCGCAACGGCACCTGCCTAAAATGCGACACCTGCGGCGCGACCTCAGGATGTTCTTAGTACATCCGCTCTTATTTTGACGAGGTAGGACGGTTTGACATGGGTTCAGAGAGAGAAGTACTTGCGGTAAGGAATGGTGTCCTTCTTGAGCAGGTCACATTACGTGATGATGGCCGCCCCGTCTCCGTCACCTTCGTGGTGAAGAGCCGACGGACACTTGAAGTTCCGAAGTTTAGCGACGTAGTCACCGCCCGACAATATTTTAATGAAGAAGTTCAGCGATGCTCGATAATGGATGTCGCGTAGTATGCGCTCAGCACCCCAAAGTCCATCCCATTTGCCGCCACGCATACTGAGGGGGACATTGTGATCGTGTGCCCTTGTGTCTACGCTTTCCCCAAGGCGTTCATAGAGACAAGACCTTTAGAAGCTTCTGATCAGCTACCTCCCGTACCTGCTTGATCAATTCGTCGCCGCTCATGTTCGCGACGAAAGCCACGCCTGATGGAACCGAAATAGTCACAGTGGTGGTCGGCGCACAGACAGCGCCAAGAGGCACTAGCTCGATATCGGCTGTTTCTGGGGCGTAGCAATAAACCGCGAGAACCCCAAGATACGCGCAACCACTTAGAAAAGACGTAACCACGATACCCGGTCGCGACCAACTATCAAACATCGATAAATCCAGCGGCAGATTGTCGAGAAACATTGGGTCGGCGATCATGATAATTCAATCAACAGGATAATTTTAGACGAATAATTGACGGGCGATGATCCTATTGTGAGCTAAGGTGCCGGTCCTACGAGGAGATGTTTCTCACCGGTGGCCTATTGGACATTTCGGTACGGTTTGGAAACCGCAGCTTCGGGCACTCATTCGGTCTTGATCCGGTTCAAGCTGCCGCCGCGTCACGCCGAGTTTTGAGTAAATTGGCTGTTGCAACGGCCATTCTGACAACTTCAGCCTGCACGCAAACTCCGGGGCCATCGCCCGCTGGGGTGAGCGTACTTGCGCAAGCAGATAGCTCTCTGGCTATTGTTGAACGCAAGGCGAATTCCTCGTGTCCTAAAACTGCCGTGCGCGTGCATAAGGCGGCTCTATTGGCGCGCGAAGCACTCAGTAATAACAATTCTGCTGCATTTGAGCAGAGTATGAAGGCGTTGGTCGCTGTTGCACAAATCTGTAAGATCGAGATGGAAAACTGCGGTAGGGGATCGGCCCACCTTGGTATGACTGCGTCGGAGGCAATCCACACCTCTTGGTGCTTTCCTGACAAAACGAACACCACCGAAACCGCAGGCCACATCCGCGAGCAGTGGATTTATCCGAGCCGAGGTTATCTTTACTTCGACAACGGCCGACTAATTGCCATACAAGAGGAGGGGTCATAGGGCGTAGCGAGCATAGGATGGGCTGAGGGTTTCGAAGCTCATCACATTCGCTGGCGCCCATCCGGTGGGTTACGCTGCGCTAACCCACCCACTACTACCGCCGCAAAGCCACTACCGACTATCTCGGCTTGATCATAGCCTGATGCGGTCGTGGGCGCATTGGCCAATCCGCATCCATACTGCCGGCCCTCCCGCCATGGTTAGGTCGAGCGCAGTGTTGGGAACAGGATCATTAATCTAGATGTTTTAAAATTGCGGCGAGCAAATCACCGCTATGTTGATGAGGGGATAACATGAAGAGATTGCTTCGAAAAATGGTCCTGGGCACTGTGTCGGTACTGGCTTTGGGTATCGCTGGTACTGCTCTCGATTATGCCGCCGACGCAGGCAATGCGGTGAATGCCTCAAATATGCCACAGGCACAGGCGTTCGAAACTTCGCATGTATCGCCGACCGACGGCAGCTTGCGAAAAGACGACATCCGCTGGGCGCAAGTGGAGCTTCGCGATCGGGGCCTTTACAACGGCTCACTCGATGGTGTCCTGGGTCCGCAGACAGAGCAGGCTCTCGATCAATTCCAGGCGAAGAACGGGCTAAACCGGACGTCATCGCTCGATGCCCGCACCTGGGATGCGTTAACCGGCGACGCCAGCATCGGGCAGGGATCGAGCACATTGCCCAAAACCGACCGCGACAACTCAATGGTGAATTCTCCCGCGGCGAGCGACTTGGGCAGGTAAGCAAGCTTAGTAGCGAGGGATGGGCTGAGCGCCGCGACGCCCACTTTCTGCGTTTCTCTTCCGTCGCTCTCGCTGGGTCTGCCTATTCTACGTGGATAGCCGCCGCACCTTCACTCCAGCGCGGCGATATAGGGCAGGTGGCGGTATTTCTCGGCGTAGTCGGTGCCATAGCCGACGACAAACTGATCGCCGATCGAGAAGCCGACGAAGTCGATCGTGACCTCGATTTCCCGCCGCTGTGGCTTCTCGAGCAGTGCGCATTTCCACAGCTGGTCGATGCCGCATTCGCGTAGCCGGTCGGCGGCATAGGCGATCGAGTGGCCGGTATCGACGATGTCGTCGACAAGCAGCATTGATCGCCCGGCGAGGCCCGCCGGCAGGTCGCCGACAAGCTGCACCGCACCGCTGCTTTGACTGCCAACACCGTAGCTGCTGAGCCGCATGAATTCGAGCTCGGGCCGCGTTCCCGCCCGATCGAGTGCGCGCATCAGGTCGGCGACAAACACCGCCGCACCCTTGAGCAGCCCAATGACGACAAAATCATCGGGTACCGTGCGCGCGATCTCCACGGCGAGCGTGTCGACCCGTGCGGCAATCTCCGCAGCATTGAAAAGTACGCGCAACCCGCTCATCCCAGACTCCCCTGCGAGCGCCATGACCGAGCCTATCGCAAACGGACCGGTAGGGTGATCCCGCGCGTTTTTTGTCGGGAGGATGGGCTTCGCGACGCTCAGCCCATCCTACGTGATCACGGAACCACGGGATCGCTTACTCCGCGACAAAGGCTGCGGTTTTGGGGGCGGCGGTCACGGCACTGCGGATCTTTAATCCGAACAGCGACACGACGGCGGAGACCAGCGCGCACAACGCCAGCGCGTAGAGCCCGCCGGCAAAGCTGCCGCTCAGCTGCTTGGCCCAGCCGACAATGCTCGGGCCGAAAAAGCCGCCGAGATTGCCAAGCGAGTTGATCCAGGCGATGCCGGCAGCAGCCGCAGGACCCGTCAGGAACATTGTCGGCATCGACCAGAACGGTCCCTTGGTGCCGTAAAAGCCGATTGCGGCGATCACGATGCCAACCAGCGACCACCACGTCCCGACGGTCAAGCCGGCAAAGATCAGGCCGATGGTCGAAATTACGCAGGTGGTAAACAAGCTCCAGCGCCGGTCGCCGATATGGTCGGAGATCCAGCCGCACACCACCATGCTGATCGCGCCAAAGATATACGGGATCATGGTCAGCCAGCCAACCTGCATGTTGGTCACGCCGAGCTGCTTGATGATCTGCGGCAGGAACAACAACAGCCCGAGGCTGGCGGTGACGATGCCGATGTAATTCAGCGACAGCAGCAGCACCTTGGGGTCAAAGAACGAGCGCAGCACACCGATGCCGTGATGGGCATGGATGCTTCGCTGTTCATGGCCGATCGTGTGTTCGAGCCAATCTTTCTCCTCGTTATTGAGCCAGTGCGCATCCCGCGGCCGGTCGGTCAGATAAAAGAACGCGATAATGCCGATCAGCACGGTCGGGATCGCCTCGGTGATGTACATGATCTGCCAGCCGCGCAAACCGAACAGACCGCTCAACCCAAGGAGTGCTGTCGATACCGGCGCACCGCTCGCGACCGCAATCGGCAACGCCAAGGTGAAACCGGAATTGATCCGGGCGCGATGCGCATCCGGAAACCAATAGGTGAAATAAAGCACAAAGCCCGGGAACAGCCCCGCCTCGGCCAGACCCAGCAAAAAGCGGATCGCCATAAAGCTATAGGGGCCGGTGGCAAGCGCGGTGGCGCCGGAGACCAGGCCCCAGGTGACCATGATGCGGGCGATCCACAGCCGCGCGCCGAGCTTTTCGAGAATAATGTTGCTCGGGACCTCGAACAGCACATAGCCCCAGAAAAACGCGCCGGCCGCCATGCCGTACATTGCCGGGTCGAGGCCGATATCCTTGTTCATCGTCAGCGCGGCAAAGCCAACGTTGATCCGGTCGAGATAGCAAAAGAAATAGGTCAGTACAGCGAACGGCAATATGCGCAAATATACTTTGCGCATGGCCGATTGCTCGACCGTGCGAACCATGGCGCTCCCTCCAGGGTGCCGGAATCCGGCAGAGGGACGTCGCGATAAAGAATAGTTTGCGGCGAGGCAAATGCCGAGAGTTCATGTCAGCCGCGCGCCCCAATCAGGACACGCACCCACCGCCCAACTTTCGGCAATTATGTTATAAATCGCAGGTTGACTTGTTTAGGGAGGAAACCGCAATGCGCATCCATAATCTTTATACCGACGCCAACGGCCAATCGCATTTCCGAGATATAGAGGTCGAATGGGCAGAGGAACGGCGCGGCAGCAAACTGTCGAAGCGACTTGCCCGCGAACGGCATCATCTTTCGCGAGACCCAGGCCGAACACGATGTCGACTGGCACCCCGCCCCGCGCCGGCAATACATCATCAATCTCGACGCCGGGGTAAAGATCACCGCCAGTGACGGCGAGAGCCGCGTCATCGGCATCGGCGAAGTGATCCTGGTCGAGGACACCAGCGGCAAAGGTCATCTCTCGCAGCACGTCGAAGGCAAAATCCGCCATTCGATCTTTGTGCCCGTCGAATAGCCCGGCTTTTGATCCCCTAACAGGCGCGATGCGGAATTCCGCATCCGCCACCAATAACCGTGTCAAGGCATTGCGTCAGCTGCTCACATGGGCGACTTCGCCCGAATATGCCTATGCCAAAAAGAACCCGGCACGCGATGTCGGTCGATTACGCAGCAATAATCGAGACGGCATTCGGGCATGGTCCGATAGCGATGCGGCGCGCTATGAGGCCCGCCATCCGATCGGCACGAAGGCACGACTGGCGTTTGATCTCCTGCTCTACACCGGTGTGCGGCGCTCGGATGTCGTGAGGCTTGGTCCTCAGATGGAGCGCTGGTTTCCGGAGACATCGCCCGACGGCAACACACGCGAGCTGCAAAAGCTCGTCTTCACCGAGACGAAGGGCCGTTCGCGCATCATCAAGACACACGAACTGCCAATTTTGCCGCCGTTACGTCAAAGCATCGACGCGACGCTGACCGGCCACTTGGTTTACCTGGTGACCGAATTTGGAAAGCCGCACTCGGCCAAGGGGTTTGGCAATTGGTTTAAAAACGGTGCCGCGAAGCCGGGCTCGAGGGGCTCAGCGCGCATGGGCTACGCAAGCTTGGGGCGCAGCGCTGCGCCGAAGCCGGCGCCACAGAACATCAGCTGATGGCGCTGTTTGGCTGGACCAACCCGCAGCAGGCTGCTGTGTATACCAAGAAGGCGAACCGCGCCAAACTCGAAAGCCAGGCAGCGCCGTTGCTGCAGGGGCAAAACCGCAACAATGATCTCACATCCACCGTGCCGGCGCCGCCGCTTAAGGGCACAATACAGCAACAAAGTGTCCCACTTTTTCCGGCGGTGGCGTCCGGTGAGACAATCAGGCTCAAAACGCCTTGACTTTCAATGGTGTTTTTCAGTGCTGGCGTCCCCTACCGAACCGCCGCAAATGCGTGATTTCAATCCCTTGCGTGTCCTACCCGATCTCACATCCACAACATTACATCAATAGCTTGGCGAGAAATGTCCTAACCTAAAAGGCCTTAGCAGCGCTTGCACTCGCTCGCATCCGGGGCCGCCAATCCGTTTACGTTAGGGGCAGCGCTGCGGCCCGGGCTGCTTGATTGCCTCCAGCGCCGCCGACATCGTGTATCTGACCAGGACCGTGCCGACCTATGGCGAGGTCCTGTGCCCGCAGACAGCCTGGCGCGTGACCAAGTTGTTTCTGCCCACTGGCGGTTGGCATTTTTGGAGCCGCGAGGCCCATGGTTACGCCGCCTCCCAGCGTGATGACCGGTTCGGTCGTTTCCAGAGAAGAGCCGCGACGCTGAACCGTCAACTCGGCGGCTGGGCGACTTGGGACCGTCCCCCGCCAAAGCCAAATGGATGCGTTGGCAAACCTATGCGAGGAAACGCGAGTGCTGGGAGCGAGTGGTCGAGAAAGCCAACGCGGAGTTCGTGATCAGAGGCAAGCGGTTGTTGGGCGGCTCTAGATCGTCAAACGGAGGGACGACGCGAAAGGCTTTGTCGTCCTAGCGCGTGGCAGGATGGTCGAACGCACTTTCTCCTGGTTCGGACGCAGCCAGCGTCTCGCCAACGATTTCGAGAACCTTGCCGAAACCCAGTCTACCTTCGTGACCCTCGACTCGCCTCAGGCGGCTCACTAGGGGGCGTAGGTCGTGCACTCAACAAAAATTGGGTTGAGCTGATGGCGCGGTGACCGCGCCCAGGGCCGAGCGACTGCTGTCGGTTCGGAGAA
>CAVUNP010000006.1:0-63923 GCA_963742855.1 uncultured Actinomycetota bacterium
GGTGCTCGAGACCTCCTGAGGTTCAGCACCACAGGCGGGAGGACTTGGCCGGGACTCGCTGCTGCAGCCGCGAATCGGAGCCCACCCAACTGGTCTCGATGACGCAATTGATCAGCCACAATAGTGTTGCACCGGGCTCTATCTTTTCATTCACCCAGAAGAAGGAACTCGCCGGCGAGTACGCCAACAAAGGCCGGGAGTGGCAACCGACCGGGCAGCCGATACCGGTCAGCGGCCATGACTTCTCCAACCCGAGGTGCCCCGAGCGATTCCGTACGGCGTCTACGACCTGGCCTCGATCGATGGGTTCGTGTGTTCGTGGGCATCGACCACAACACGGCCGAGTTGTAGCTATTCACCCAGGGTGACCTCGGGGCGTGATGATCGTTGATCGAGCGTGGTCGTCGATCCGCTGTTGCTTTCGCGTGAAGAGCTTGTGGCCCTTGCTGTTGAGCAGGCTGGGGTGATCGAGCGGCTTGGTGTCGGTCTTGCTCAGCGGGATGTGTTGGTGGAGCAGCTTCGGGGTGAGGTTGCGGAGTTGCGGCGGCGGTTGGATCAGAACTCGTCGAACTCGTCGCGTCCGCCTTCGTCGGATAGCCCGTACGGGCGGCCGAAGCCGAAGGCGTCGGGTATGCCGGCAGGTGATGGTCCGCGTCGTAAACCTGGTAAGCAGCGCGGGGCGGCGGGTAAGAATCGGCGGCAGGTTCCTGATCCTGACGAGACGGTCCCGGTCGAGCCGCAGGCGTGCAGTGGTTGCGGGTCGGGTCTTGCCGATGCGCCGGTGCTGCGGGTGTTCAAGCGGCAGGTGTTCGAGGCTTCGCCGCCGCCACCACCGCGGGTGATCCAGTTCAACGTAGAGCAACGGCAGTGCCAGTGCTGTGGGCAGGTCAACGAAGGCAAGGCGCCGGCCTGGGCCGCGGGGCGGGTGCAGTGGGGTCCAGGTGTGGCCGCCCGGGCGGTCCTTGCCACGATTGGCCATCACCTGCCCTATAAGCGGGCCGCGCGGGTGTTGGCCCAGTTGGCGGGGCTGGCTGTGTCGGTCGGGTTCCTGGTCGAAACCCGCCGCCGTGCCGCTGACCTCCTCGCACCATTCATGACGTGGGTACGGCGCCTGTTGCACGCGGCTGGACTGTTGCATGTGGACGAGACCACTGCCCGCGCCGATGGTGGCCTGACCTACCTGCATGTGGCCTGCAACGACGCCTACACCGTGATGCACACCGGCGGGCGCAGCAACGGCGACATCGACGCCGGCGGGGTGCTGGTCGACTACACCGGAATCATCGTGCGCGACGGCTACGCCGGCTACCAGCACTTCGTCGACGCCGTCCACGCCTGGTGCGGTGCGCACAGCCTGCGTGATCTCAAAGGACTCCACGACGCCGACCCGACCGGCCAGCCCGGCGCGAAGGCCATGGCCACCACCCTCACCATGGCGTTACGTGAAACCAAAACGGCCCGCGACCGCGGCGCCAACACGCTCACCGACGAGCAACTGTCGTTCGTGCGGTCCTGCTACGCCGGGGCCATCAAGCAGATGCGCGACGACAACCAGACCGCCGCGACACCGCTGCACGAGCGTGGTCTCACCCTCGCCCAACGGTTCGACACCCACCGCGACATGATTTTGCGGTTCGTCGACAACCTCACAGTGCCCTTCACAAACAATGCCGCGGAACGCGAAATCCGCCCCGTCAAAGTGAAACAGCGCAGCGGCGGCTGCTGGCGCACACTCACCGGACTCGCCGACTTCGCCATCATCTGGTCCTACCTATCCACCGCCACGAAACACGGCCTGGACCACCTCGACGTCCTCACCCAACTCTTCACCACCGGACCCTGGCTCCCACCCGAACCAACCCCAGCCTGACCCGTCCCACGCCTTGTCCCCCCGGCTCGCACGAACCGGGCGTCTCACCGTGCCCAAAGACCGGGTGAATAGCTACCGGATACGATGTCAAGTACCCCGTCGTGGTAAACACCCGTGACCCGCACACCAGCAGCGTTGGTACTTCCGGGTGCAATTTCAGCTGAGCCGACGTCAGCGCCGAATACCTGTACCCCGATCACGCCGCAAGTAGTTGTTGACGCCCCGACCGGAAGTGTCGCCCGGCCGAAGGCGCACAGCATCAACCCACTGTTTGTGCGTATCAGCGAGCCCACGGCCTGAACGCGAATCCCTGAGCCTGTGTCTGCAGCAAGCGCCCATTCAGCGAGACGGGCATCGACAGAGTCAGCTACCACGGGCGTCCTCCCGTCCCTGCCTTTGCTCAGAATCACCGGCACCGTTGTCGCAACCACAACCGCAATACATGCGGCCGCAGCAGCTGCGATCACCGTCCGGCGCCGAGGTGACGCCACTCTCACGTTCTCGAGCCGCCGGAGGTCTAAACCGGGAACATCGGGCTGTTCCGCGCGCCAAGATGATCCGGCGCTTTGCAGGGCGGTGGTGAGCTCGTCTTCCGGCTCGTTCGTCATCCTGTTACCTCCAACAGTTTACGCAGTCGCGCTCGCGCGTCGGCAAGCGTCGATTTGACGGTCCCCTCCGAGCAATTCATTACGGCCGCTATATCGGATATGTTAAGATCGACGAAGTAGCGGCATTCGATTGCCAGCCTCTGGCGGCGGCTCAGGCGCTGCAACGCGGACTCGATGTCCAACCGCTGCGCCGCACGGTCTTCGGCATGAGCCGACATCAGCTCGGTTGACGTAACGATGGCCACTCGAGCGCCCCGGGCTTTCAACACCACGTTTGCCGTAATCGCCAGGAGCCAGGCCGAGGGCGTGCCTCGGCGCGGGTCGTAGAGGCAATGCCACGTAGCCTAAGTGGTCGGCGCTGGAAGTTCGTCGGGGGTGTTCAGGGCGTGGTGGGGGTTTGCTCGGGTTCGTGGCGTTCGATGCGGGCGAGTAGGTCGTCGAGGTCGGCTGTGGTGAACTTCCACTTGAACGGTCGGGCGTGGGTGTTGTAGCGCTGTTCGAACGCGGTGAGTCGTCGCTTGATCTGGTCGAGGTCGGTGAAGTCGTTGGGGGAGACGACTTTTCGTTGCACGACGGAGAAGACGATCTCGTCGGGTAGCCCCGACGCATTGCTGCGCCGGGGCCCCCTCAGAACCGGCCGTGCCCGCTTTCCGGGCAACCGGCTCAAGCAAGCCCGGAAGCCTCGCGGGTTGGCAGAGGTGCCGGGTTCTTGCCGCTGCTGGTGATGCGGCGGCGGCAGTGGGCGTGTATGAGACGGGTGGCGACGCGTTCGTCCGGCGTCCCTGCTCCCCAGGCGGTGATCGCGTGTCGGCGGACCGCTTGGCGGGTCGCAGAAAGCCACTGTTCCCATTCGCGTGGGCTTTGTGGCTCCTGGTCAGCGTGAAGCAGCAGCCCTTGGCAGATCGGGCACCGGCCCTGCTGGACTCGGAGGAGTTTCAGCGTGGTGGTGTCGACCGGGGGCGGGCTGCGGCGGCGCCGCTGGTTCCAGTAGTCGGTCAGAGACGGATCGTCGGGTGACGCCGTTCCTGCGACCATTCGATGCCGGACGATCGGTGTCCAGGCGAACTTGCGGAGGTAGAAACCAGTCTCCCGGCTTCCGAACACCCACCTGTCTCGCCGGGACGGGTTGAACTCACCAAAGTAGCGGGCGTTGACCCACCGCCTCGGCTTGTTCGGGTGCGTGAGTCTGGCCCACTTGTAGACCAGCCGCCACACGTGGGCGTCCAGCGCGGCGAACACGCGCTTGGACACCCCGATCCGGTAATAGGCGGACCATCCGTTGATGATCGGGTTGAGCTTGGCGATCACCGCGTCGGCGTTGGACCCGCGCAGGGCCCGCACCTCCGTGGACAGCCGTAACCGGATCCGTCGCAACGCGTCTTTGCTCGGCTTGGTCAGCAGCTTGCCGTTAGGGTAGCGGCGGATGTTGAACCCCAGAAAATCCACGCCGTCCTCGTCGAGGCGCGTGATCCGGGTCTTGTCCTCGTTGCTGCAGCGGGTCTAGATCTGAACTGTTACATGTTTGAGATCTTGTGCTACGACGCGTCGCGGCGGCGCTGGGCGTGATTGGCGTGACCCTGGCGCGATGGGTGTTTCGTATCGTGGTTGGGTGGATGAGAAGGCGCTGGCGGAGAAGCTGGCCCGGATGCGGTCGCAGCTCAACGAGCGGCAGTGGCGGCTTCTTCTTGGTGCAGAGGCCGAGGCGATCGGCTGGGGTGGGATCCGGCTGGTGGCCCGGCTGGCTGGGGTGTCGGTCAACACCGTGTCCAAGGGTGCGAAGGAGGTCCGTGAGGGCGTCGTCGATGACGGTCGGGTGAGAGCGGCGGGCGCGGGCCGCCCGTCGGTCAAGCGGACGCAGCCGGGCATTCTGGAGGCGCTGGACTCGCTGATCGACCCGCATGCGATCGGGGATCCGATGTCGCTGCTGCGCTGGACCACCAGTTCGGCGGTCAACCTGGCCCGGGGCCTGGCCCGGCTCGGTTACCAGGTGAGCGCCACGACCACGGCTGTCCTGGTGCGTCAGCTCGGCTTCCGGTTGCAGGCCACGTTCAAGACCAAGGAAGGCAACCAGCATCCCGACCGCGACGCCCAGTTCACCTACATCAACGACATGGCCCGGGCCTACCTACGCACGGGCGATCCGGCGATCTCGGTGGACACGAAGAAAAAGGAACTGGTTGGTGAGTACGCCAACAAGGGCCGGGAGTGGCGACCCAAGGGCAAGCCGATACCGGTCAACGGGCACGACTTTCCCACTGGAGTGCCGAAAGCAATCCCGTACGGGATCTATGACCTGGCCGCCGATGACGGGTTCGTCTCGGTCGGCATCGACCACGACACCTCACCGTTCGCGGTCAACGCCATCCGCGCCTGGTGGTACAACGTCGGCGCCGCCCGCTACCCCGCCAGCACCCGGCTGTTGATCACCGCCGACGCCGGCGGCTCCAACGGCTACCGGCTGCACGCCTGGAAGGTCGAACTCGCCGCACTGGCCGCCGAGATCGGCCGCGAAATCACCATCGTGCACTACCCAACCGGCGCCTCGAAATGGAACAAGGTCGAGCACCGGCTCTTCTCCTTCATCTCGATCAACTGGCGCGGCCGGCCGCTGACCGACTACCAGGTCATCATCGAGACCATCAGCGCCACCACCACGAAGACCGGGCTCACCGTCGCGGCCGTCCTCGACGAGAACACCTACCCCACCGGTATGAAGGTCACCAAAGCCCAGCTTGCAGCCGTTCCCCTTGAACGACACCAGTTCCACGGCGAATGGAACTACACCATCCACAAAGGAGCAATCGAGGAACCTGTGCCGATCAAGCAGACCAGAACGAAGTCACGCAAGATTAAAGGCAAGACCTCTGGGCGCCAACCATCCGGCAAGTGCGAACTTGACCTGCTCGGCTTGTTCACGGGTATGACACATAGCGATCAGATCATCGGCATAGCGGACCACCACGGGGCAGTTGCGTCCCGTGGTGCCGGTGGGGGCGTACCGCACCCCGGCAGCGATCTCCATGCCGTGCAGAGCAACGTTCATGAGCAACGGGCTGATCACCCCACCCTGAGGAGCACCCTCCACAGTGGAGGCGAACCGGCCATCCTCAACCACACCCGCTCTCAGCCACCGGCCCACAATTCCCCTCCCGGGGAACGTACCCAGTGATCGACAGATGTGATCATGATCGAGGCGGTCGAATGCCGCCGCCAGATCGGCGTCAAGCACCCACAGACGCTTCGCGTCGGTGCGGCTGGACGTAGTGTGGATAGCCACGATCGCGTCATGGCACCCACGGCCCGGTCGGAAGCCATACGACTTCGACTCGAACCGGGCCTCCCACTCGGGTTCCAGCGCGTTGACCGTCAAGGCCTGCAACGCCCTGTCTGCGATCACGGGAATCCCGAGTCCGCGGCGGCGCCCATTGCTCTTGGGCACATACACCCGCCGGACCGGCAAGGGTGACCACGGCCTGGCGTGGTGCTGCATCCAGTCGGCCAGTTCGGCCTTCTGCGATGCGGTCACCACAAGCCGCCGATCCACCCCGGCCGTCCTGCGGCCAGCGTTGACCTCCGTCACCCGCCGCACCGCCACCAGGGCGTTGCTGCGCGAGCGGAGCATCAACTTCTGCAAATTCCGGACCTTCTTCAGGTCCCCCTCCCGCGATGCCACGAAGATCCGCTGCCGCAGCCGCCGTACGTTGTCCTCCTGGGTGCGCCAGTCGATGGCGTCCCAGCCGGGAACCTCGCCCTCCGGTCCGTTCACTCCGAGAGCCGCCATCGCCACCGCGAAAGCCATCGCCGTCATCGTGTCCAACTTGCCCTTCTGTTCCGGTGCCAGGTCACAGCACAAGCTTCGTAGGCTCACCCGACCCGCGTCAGCGCCCTTTCAGGCCAGGGCATCCGCCCCTATCCGGCCGGTTATGCGGTGGCCGCTGGCGGAGGAGCCAGCATCGTGGCCACCGGGTTCCCGTCACCTTTCGGCTGCCGGCGTTCGCTTCTCGGGTCGTCCTGCACCCGCTGGAGCATCGAGCCGCCCTCACGGACGACCTACCAGAAGCAAGATCGCGCCTGGACTCCATCGGGGTTTTCACGTTCCACATGAGACAGGTACGACCGGGTTGGATGCCCTCTGAACCCCGGGGACGGTGGTGCGCTCCCGCCCGGCCAAATCCCTCCGGACGGCACCTGCCGCCTTCCAACGGCCGGTCCCTATTCTCCCGCTGGCGCATCCCATCGCGCGGAAGTGCTGATGACGAGGCGTCATCGAGGGTTCACGTCATTCACCCGTCCGGTCTTCCCCAGCCTGTAACCCCCGGATGGAACGAGGGTCCTTGGGCACTTCCTCGGGCTTCGCACCCCACAGTTACCCGCGACGCACGCCGAGGCGGGGACGGTCCTCACGCACTGGACCGGGCACTACATCTTCGACATTCGTCGAACCTCCTTCGATGAGTGTCGCTGTACTCATGCGACTTGCGTGTCGCACGACTTGGTTTAACCAGGAGGCGTGAACCGGGGTGTGGACCATGACCGCGTTCGGGAATCGTTTCGTGAGCCGGTTGATGGCCTTCCGGCCGCGGTGGGAGGATCCGTTGTCCACGATCCAGAACACTCGTTTGGCTGACTTGTATGGTTCCTGGCTCATCACCTGCTCGACCAGGGCCATGAACGGTTCGATGCCGGTGCTGGCGGCGCAGCGGCCGTAGAGGGTGGCTCGGTGGACGTCGTAGGCGGCGAGGTAGGTCAGTGCTCCGCCGCGGTCGTATTCGTGCTCGACGCGCATCGCCCGGCCTTTGCCGGGGGGCAGGGTGGGATGGCAGCGGCAGCGGGCCTGGATGGAGGGTTTCTCGTCGCTGGAGATGACGTACTCGTCAGGGCCCAGCGGCTGCCCTTCCCACACCCGCTGGTAGAGGTCGAGCACCCGGGTGGCCTTGGTTCGGAAGTGGGGGTCCCGAATGGAGATCCAGGACCGGTACTGCCACGGTTTGAGGGCGTCGTCGGCCAGCCACCGCCGGATCGTGGACGCCGAGACGGACTCGACGATGCCACGCAGGACAGCTTCGTGGGCCAACTCGGGGCAGGTCCACCTCGATAGCGGTGCGCCGGTCTCGGCGGGCAGTTGGCAGGCCAACGCCTTGACCTCGGCCACCTCGACCGCCGTGAACCGGGGCGGGCGCCCGGACCGGGCACGATCAGCCAGCCCGGTCAACCCCTCATCGACGAAGCGGCCCCGCCACTTGCGCACCGTGTCCTCGGTGACGTGACGCGCCCGGGCGATGCGGGCGTTGTGATGCCCACGCGAGGCGTCCAGCACGATCTGCGCCCGCAGCTTGTCCCGGTGCGGGCTCTTGTGCCCGCGGGCGATCCTTTTCAACCGGTGCCGCGCAGCGGCGGCCAGTCGTACCGGGCGGGCGAACAGGGGCATGAGGACGACCAATCGGTGACAGGCAACAGGAAGTTGCCGATCATGACCGATACGACGATCTTATGCATGCGAACACACTGATCTGAAAGGATGAGATCTATGGCCACACCGCCCGAATCCACCAAGGTCTCCCTCGGCCAACGGCTACGAGCCCACGCCAAACAACGCTGGCCCGCCCTGACCGCTGTCACCGTCCGCCACCACGGCGCGTTCGCCTACGTCGCCGGACATCTCCCCGACGGGACCGTCCAACCCCTCTTCCGGCTGCGCTACAACGGCTACGCCAACCGATGGGGCTTCGCGATCTGGCTAGCCAGCAAGGACAGCTACGAGGACTCGGTCCTACCCACCGGATACCCCTTCGGCACCGCCGAAGAAGCCCTCGACTCCGCCTGCGGCCTCTACCTCAACGACCCCACCGCCTGGCAGCCCGAATAGGCCCCGACGAACTTCCAGCGCGGACCACTAAGTTGATCATGCTGCTCTCGGCGTGAGGCTGTGGATCAGGATGGTCGCCGGTCCATTGTGGAGGATGCTGGCGCGTTCGTCGGGGTTTCTTGACGCGGTAACTGTTGTGCCGGGCGCGTTTGACTGCACGTGGGCAGGTTCGGTGTCTTCGGGTGCGTAGTCTCTTCCGGGTGATCTCGGCGTGAATCTTGGGGATGGCGTCGGCCCAGTCCTCAGGGGGAAATGTCCGCCGTTCCGGTGGCGGTACGGCGGATGATGCGCAGGGTACGGGTGAAACTTATGCGATCGGGATCGATGTCGGCGGCCTCAGCGGCGCGGGTGATGAGTACGGCGATCGCGTAGTGGACGGTGAGCCAGGCCCAGATCTCCTGGTGGACCAGGTCGGGCAGGCGAGAGCGTAGAACCTTGCCGGGGCCACGGAGGTGGGTCTTGAGCTGGTCGTTGCCGGTCTCCTGTTCCCAGCGTTCGTGGTAGGTATCGGCCAACTCGTCGGCCTTGGCGTCGTGCGGGTCCGTGATCGTGGTGAGCAGCACGATCAGCTCGCCGGAGCCGTTGCCTTCCCGGTCGGGCACGTTGTACTCGACGACCCGGACCAGATATCCGTCCTGCGGGTCGAGTTCGTCGCCTGCTTTGGCAGCATCGAGGACCCGGTCACGGCGGGCACCACGCAGCTTCGGGTTGACCAGCACCGAGGCGTATGTGCCGTCGGAGCAGACCTCGACCAGCGGCAACTCCAGTTGGGTGGGTGCCCGCCACAACAGGGCGGCCCCGGATGCTCTCGCCTGACCCCACGCCTCGTAGGAGTAGAAGTTCCGGTCCGCCGTAAGCAGCTCATCAGGTTGCAGCCTGCGATACAGCGGCTTCGCCAAGGTTTTCTCACCGACCGCGTACGGCCCGACCTCGCCGGCGAGGAACGCATGCGTGCCGCACTCCGACAGCGCCACCACCCGTGCTTTGGGGTACGCCGATCGTTTCTCTCCCGATCCGGCGTAACCGAACTCGGCCGCGTTCTCCCTGCTGTCAGGCAGATCCACGTCGAACCCGTCGATAGCCAGCACCCGCCAGCCACGTAGCAGCGCACCCCGAGTGAACATCCCGCCGACCGGCTCAGCCACAGCGTCGAAAACCTCGGCGAAAACCCTGCGGCCCAACCGTTTACGGGCCTGGGTGATCGCACTGGACGTGGGCACCGACCACGACGCATCCCAACACCCCCACCGGTCAAGAGACCCGGTGACCTTGGTCGCGACCTCCTCATAGTCATCATCGCCGAACAGGCACAACGCCATCGTCAGATACCCCGTCACATGAGCCGGAAGCTTCCCACCCGAACGCCGATCACCGACCCCACACGCCGCGACCGCCGTATCGATCGCGTCCCGCGGCACCGCGCTGACCAACACACCCAACGAAACCTCATCCGGCGACACCACACTCATAGCCGATGATCATCGGCTAGTCGGACCGCCACAGCAAGCGACACGCGGGATCAGTCCGATGTGGATCTTCCTCTGCCATGATCGACTTAAGCTACGTGGCATTGGTCGTAGAGGTGGCGTTTCGTCCACGCTCGAAGTAGCACTTCCTGAGTTAGGTCATCTCGATCGGCGTCGGGCGCCATTCGTGCCACCAGGTGAGCGATATGCGTCAGATGCGGCCTAACCCACTCACTGAACACCACGGGGCCCGCAGCACTGACACCTTCCATCAGATCACCTCGCGTAGCTGTCACACCCATATATATCCCTTCAGCCGGCGCCCGGTTGGGTAGCACCTTCAGGCTTCTTAGTTGGGCTGGTTCCTTCGACGCCACCCGGCCCGTGCAGCGCCAGTACGGAGCCGGCGACACCGGCGCCGGGATGCCGGGACCATCCGCAGTCGGGGTGGGTGCCCTCGACGCCGTCGACCCCGGGCATTCGAATGTCCCTCAGGAAGATGTCCGGCCGGAACTCAAGTGCAATTCGCCGCCGACTGCGCCCTGTCACTCGCCACACCGATGAGTCGCATGTCCTGGGTGTTTCTCCGGGATCATGCGAAGCCGGTACGGGCCAGGCCTGGTCGTCGGCAAGGAGTACCGGATCATGCGCTCCGTCCTCAATCGGAAGCATCCCTCTCAGTGGAAGCTGCCCGCGGCCTCGCACGGCACCCACAGCGGTTCATCGCGGACGGGCCCGTCCCTGCCCACAGGATCCAGGGACACCCTGGGCGCGAGCCGATAGGCCCGAGCTGTGAGCACGCCGATCTGCGCTCACGGGCGCGAGATCCCCGGCCCCGCACCATCAACGCCTCCTTCGCTGGTATGACGGTGCTGGATGTGCCCCTCAGGCGTCTCATCTGGCAGGTTATGGATCCGAAGAGACCTTCACCGTTGGGCAAGTCGTCGACCGACTCGCGGCCCTCGGCGCACATTGGCCTTCCCAGAAAGTCAGCTACGTCCCGGGACCACGCACGACACACCAACCGATTACATTGCCCACGTCGCCACCACCCGCACGAACACATCACTGTGGATCACAGAATCGGTCAGCCAGCGCCGCTGCGACGCCATCGGTCATCCGCAGCGTTGGCGGCGAACTCAAGCATGACCACGCTGACTCCGCTCGAACCGCCGCCGGCAAGATCCGCGCCGGAGTGCCAAGCAAACTCTTTGAGGACTCGAGGAATAGCACTCCGCCGGACGGCAACGTTCACTCTGCTGACCGCCGTCAAACGGATGAGTCTGGTGGCGACGGTCGGGGCCGTCGGCGGCCGCCCAGCCGACGTCCCCCAGCCGACGTCCGCCAGCCGGAGGGGCTCGAGCTTGAGGAACCATGGGCGCGAGACGGATCTGTCTGGCGATCACCGGTCCGGCCTAGACCCGGTGCTGGGCATGCTGTCCAGCGCGCCTGCCACCCTGGGCAACCTTGGAGCCGACACGGAGCGCTCGCAACGGCCGATGGCGTCCTTCACGGATCAGGTCGGCCACGTGGGTGAGCTCCGCCGCCAAGAATCATACTGACGACATCGTTCGCCGGACACGGAATAAACGTCGATCCTCGTGCGCCCAACCGTGACGACGCGAACTCGCCCAGCAAGCCTCCGCGGTCAACGACCGGGAGCACCCAGCGTCCGGCCGACCAGCGGATGGTTCACCGCTCATCCTTGCAGGAGTGTCATGAGTGCCGGGACCGGAACGATGTAGCGGCGGCCGATGCGCAGCACCCTGACTGGGAACTCGCCGCTCTTCGCCAGCTGGTACGCCTTCGTACGGCCGATGCCCAGAATGGCCGCCGCCGTTTCCACGTCTGTGGTCATCCCCAACTGACGGACGGCGTCTGCCGTCCACGCTTGGGGTGCGGGCGTCGCTGTAGATCGCATGACGCTCCTCCATTTCGTCCGATGCGGCATCGACCCCGGCTCGTCCATGCCGCCCTTAGCCATGACGATGACGATCAGGGGTTGCCGGCCCGGTTAACACCACCGGTTAACACAGCGTGTTAGCCGGTACATTCGCCGAATTCTTCGCAGGCCAGCACGGGCGGGACGCGGCCGCTGCCCGAAGCCCGGCCGGCAACCAAGCTCGACGCCCGCCGACAGCCCCGTGGTCGGCACCGCGCCCGGCAACCAAAGATCGGCTCCGATCTTGGACCGGCATCAAAGATCATCCGACGTGTCCCAGGCGATCGCAGCACCTACACGGAGTCACGACCGACTATGCGCAACCCGGCAGTCGATCACCATTGAGATGCCGTTCCCAAGCGATTCGTGCCAGACGGTGTCCGCGGATGACGGCGCGTCCGGCGGACAAATGGCGGACGGATGATCAAGGCCCTGATCATCTTGGCGATGACCAGGGCCTTGACCTGCAAAAACCTGTGGAGCTGAGGGGACTCGAACCCCTGACCCCCTCGATGCGAACGAGGTGCGCTACCAGACTGCGCTACAGCCCCTTGGAACGTCGACAAGGCTAACAGGCCGGCCCCATCCAACGCGAACCAGATCCCCTCCAGCCGATCCGCCCCATGATCCAGGGGCATTGTGGACCCCTGCGGGCTGTTGCAGCTAGGCGGCCGAGCACACACTTGCAATGATCACGGACGAAACGGTGTGCCCCAGCCTTGTTTATCGTCCGCGAAAGCCAGAAAGCCGGGACGTAGGCGCGCACGCCGAACCTGCCACACTCGTAAATGATCACGGACAAAACGGTCCCCACGGATCATCACTCACGACGGAAGGCGAATAGAGGCACAGGTCAGGAGTTGCGGGCGGTACGGGGGGCGTAGCGCTCCACGTACTCGATGGCCTGACGGGCAGCCTCCCGGCGGGCCTCCTCGCGCTCAGCCGCGGCCCGGCGGGCTGCAGCCAACCGCTGCGCGGCCCGGCGGGCGTGTTCGCGGCGCACGGCGGCCTGCTGGGCCTGGACCCAACGGCTGCGGCGCTGGGCTGCGCGACGGATCCGCGCGGCGACCACGGCACGGTGGCGCAGGTAGACCAGATCGGCTAAAAGCACCACGAAGCTGACCGAGAAGCTGACCCAGAACCCCGGCCCGACCAGCACCACGCCGGCCAGCTCGACCAGGTTCAGCAGGATCAGCGCGAGCAGCACCCGTCGGCGCCGGTGCAGGGCGGTGGGCACCGGACGGTGGCGCTTCCTGCCCCGGGCCTTGCCGACCACGCCACGGGCGCCCGGCGCGGCCAACCGAGGCGGCTGCCCTGCCGCACCTCGCCGTGACACCTGCCCCGCCGCACCTCGCCGTGACGGCTGTCCCGCCGTACCACGCCGTGACGGCTGTCCCGCCGTACCACGCCGTGACACCTGCCCCGCCGTAGAACGCCCGGACTGCCCAGCCAAGCCCGAACGCCCAACCACCAAACCGCCATCGGAAACCACAGCGCTGGCGCCCCGGGTGAGGCCGGTGAAGCGGGGCGGGTTGATCGGGCGCAATCCGGGCACCGTACGCCGACGGCGGCGCCGGCTCAGCACCCGCGCCGTCGAGGTCGCCCGCTCCGCCGCGACCCGCTCGGTGGCGTCGTACCGGCGGGTCAGAGCCGGGGCGAGTGCGAGCAACAACGCGGCCGCGAGAACGGCAAGGAGCACCGAGGTCGGCACGTCGACCCCTCCCGTCACTCCAGCGCGTCGGATGAGGTCAAGGGGCGCGCCGTGCTAAGAGGCTACGCTCTGTCCGGGCTCAGTTTGGGGTTGCCACGCAGGCGGTGCCAGCGGGCCAGCAGCCCACCCTCGGCAGCTACATCCTCCGCGGTCATGGCGTATCCGATGTGGTCGCGCCAAGCCCCGTCGATGTGCATGTAGCGGACGTGGTACGCCTCTTCGCGGAAGCCCAGCTTCTCCACCACCCGCCGGGACGGCCGCGTTCTCCGGCCGGATGTTCACCTCGATCCGGTGCAGGCCACCCGGGCCGAACGCGTGGTCCACGGCCAGCGCGAGCGCGGTCGGGATCACACCCTGGCCGGCCACCCGGGAGTCGACCCAGTAGCCGGCGTACGCGGAGCAGAACGCCCGCCGCACGATGCTGCCCACGTTGAGGTGGCCGACCAGCCGCTCGCTGCCGTCCTCGCGCAGGCAGACCGCGAACGGCATGCCATGCCGGCACGGGCCGACCCGCTGGTCCCGTTGCACCAGCCGGAAGGCGGCCGGCGAGTTCAGTTCGTCCCAACTGCCGCGGCAGGTGGCGTGGGCTCCCACGGGCCAGCCAGTCCCGTTGCTCGTCCGGGTTCGCGACCAGGCCGCCAGCGTCGGAGCGGCGGTAGGGCCGAACAGCAGCACCGGCCGTCCGCCAGCACCGCCGGGCCAGCCACGGCGGCGCCGAACACGCCGAACACCACCCTCCACGTCGCTGACCGCCGCCGCAGGTCACCGACGCCGGTCCAGCAGCAGTACGTCCACCGTGGAGCCCGCCGCCGCGGTGGTGACACGCTCGCCGAGCACCAGCAAGCCCGTTGGCCTCGGCCAGGCCGGAGAGTGTGAACGGGCCTCCTGATAGCGGTTGCGCGGTGTAACCGCCGCCGCGCCGCTCGGCCACGTGGCGCGGGCCGGAACTCGCGCAACCCCACCGGTGACGACACCGTCTCCAGCAGGTGGGCCCGGACGCTCGGCCGGAACACCGGCTCGGCGCCGGCCAGCAGCTGGATGGCCGGGCGGGCCAGCACCTCGAAGCCGATCAGCGCGGCACCGGGGTCACCGGGCAGGCAGACCACCGGCACCTCCTCGGCGCCGACCGGTACCGAACCGAGAGCCGTAGCCGGAATAGAGCGCACACGGGTACAGCGAGAGGTGGCTGGCCCGGCCCGGACCGTCCCGGCCGGGACAGGATCCGGCGGACCATGTCCCCGGGGCCGGTGCCGGTTCCGCCGGTGGTGATGATGCAGGTCGGCGCGCAGGGTCTGGTCTTCCAGCAGGCCGCGCAGCGCCTCCGGGTCGTCGTCGCAGATGCCCACCCGGTACGCGTGCGCACCGGCCTCCGCGGCAGCCGCGGTCAGCGCATGCGAGTTGGCGTCCACGATCTGCCCGGGCTGGCTGCCCCGGCCAGCGTCGACGAGCTCGTCGCCGGTCGCGGCCACGAGACCATCCGCGGGCTGGGCCGGACCACCACGTGCCCGATGCCGGTGGCGGCGAAGCACGGCGACCAGGGCCGGTGTCACGTACGCGCCGGCGCGGGCGAGCAGCGTGCCGGCCTGGCAGTTCTTCGCCGGCACGGCGAAGGCCGTAGCCCCGCGCTTGGGTCTGTTCCCGGAAGATCTCCACCGCGGCCATGCCCTGGTCGGTCCACTCCAGCTGGGACCACCACGTCGGCGCCGGCCGGCAGCGGTGCCCCCGCGGCCACCGAGAAGCACGTCCCGGGAGTGAGCCGGACCGGCCGCCAGCTCGCCGCGCCCAGGTCCCCGACCACGTTGAGCCGGATGGCTGGCCCCGGGCGTGCCGGAGGGGGCCGGGACGTAGCCGGGCCCCGCCCCTCCGAATGTCCTCCCAGCGTGCGGCGTAGCCGTCCATCGGCCGCCTGGTCGAAGGCGGGCAACGCGGTGCGGGGCGACGACGTCCTCGGCGAGCACGTTGCCGTACGCCTGAGTGAGGTCGAGGTCGAGCGGCGGCAGCGCGACGCAACTGCGCAGGACACCTGCCCAGGTAGTCGGCGAGCGGCGTCAACTCGTTCGTGGCCGCCGGCGTCGGTCTTCGCGGTCATTCTCCTCAATCCGCAGTCGGCGTTGGGTTGTTCAGGCCTTGTCCAGGTCGTGGCTGACGTAGTTCCCAGCCAGTCGCGGAACGCGGCGACCGAGGTCCGGCGCGCTCGGCGGCGATCTGCACCACCGTCTGTAGGTAGCCGAGCGGCAAGCCGGTGTCGTAGCGGGTGCCCCGGTAGACGATGCGCGTGCACCGGGACGCCCTCGGTGCGCAGCAGGTCCATCGCGTCGGTCAGCTGGATCTCGCCGCCGCTGCCCGGCTTGATCCGGCGGATCGCGTCGAAGATCGGCCGGCGGCAGCACGTAGCGGCCGAGCACGGCGAGGTTGCTCGGGGACTTCCTCCGGTGCCGGCTTCTCCACCAGACCGGTGACCGGTAGACGACGCTCAGCCCCGCGATGTCGGCCAAGTGGCGGCCAGTTCCGCACCCGGCGGGTCGACCGAGGCGATGCCGTACCGGCTTGGTCTCGGCTGCGGTCCACCTCGATGAAGGCGAGCACGACGCCGCCGGTGCGGGCCTGCAGCTCCAGCATCGCCGGCAGCAGCGGCTCGTCCGTCGTCGACGAACTCGTCGCCGAGCAGGACCACGAAGGGCTCGTCGCCGACGTGCGATTCGGCGTAGGCGACCGCGTGGCCGAGGCCGAGCTGTTCCGGCTGCCGGCAGGTGTAGATTTCGGCCAGCTCGCTCGGTCGGCGGACCGCGGCGAGTCGTTCCATGTCGCCCTTGGCTTCCAGCCGCGACTCCAGGTCGGGGCTGGCGGTCGAAATGGTCCACCATCGCTGGTCTTGCCCCGGCCGGTGACCAGAAGAACGTCGATGATTCCGGCCTGGGCGGCCTCCTCGACGATGTACTGCAGACACCGGCCGGTCGACGACAGGCAGCAGTTCCTTGGGTACCGCCTTGGTGGCGGGCAGGAACCGGGTGGCGAGTCCGGCGGCAGGGATAACGGCTTTGACTGCCTTGGACTGGGCGGCATTGTCCGACATGCGCCCGAGACTATCCGCCCACCGGGGTCCGCGGGGAGGTTGTCCCACCCGACGCGCCGCCCGCGTCAGCCCGCGGCAAGGAACCGTCCAGCGGCAGCTCGTTGCTCCGGCAGGCACGCGCTGGCGAGCACGTAGGTGTTGCGACCCGCCTTCTTGGCCGCGTACAGCGCCTCGTCCGCGGCGTCCAGTACCTCGACGGCGGACATCGCGTGGCGTGGCATCACCGCCACGCCGATCGACACGGTGACGGGAATCAGCAGATCGACCGGGCCGGGCTCCATCACCCCGCGGCGACGACGGACCCGGAATGGATGCTCCCGTACGGCTTCACCGATGCGGCGGGCGGCGGTGAGACTCCCGATCACGTCGGTTTCCGGAAGAAGGATGACGAATTCCTCACCACCTTGTCGGAACGCCAGATCGACTTCCCGGATAACGCGCCGGATACGTACGGCCAACTCCACGAGTACGGCATCGCCGGCCCGGTGGCCAAAGCCGTCGTTGACCGACTTGAAATGGTCCAGGTCAAGCACCAGGACACCCAGTGACCGGCCGAACCGGTTGGCTCTTTCGGCTTCCAGCCGCAATGATTCACCCAAATGGCGTACGTTGCCGAGGCCGGTGAGCGGATCGGTGACCGACAATCGTTGCGTTTCTTGCATTCCCGAGATCAGCCGGTCAAGGCCCCGCCCCAGCCGTCCGGTCTCGTCGGGACCATCCATTCGGGACCGTACGGTGAGGTCGCCGGCCACCACCCGTTCCACTGCGGCCAGCAGGGTAGCCAGCGGTCGGGTGGCGATGCCGGCGAGCCACCAGCTGAGCAGTCCGGCGAGCAGTGCAGCCGTCGCCGTCACCGCCAGCAGGACCGAGATCTGCGCGCCCGGCGTCGGTGGCAGTGTGGCCACCGCGAGTGGCACCGGTCCGGGCGACACCGGCAGCCCGGTGGTCGCGGCCAGGTAGCGGGTGTCCGGCACCTCGCCCACCGCCAAAAAGGTCACCTGCGCCCCGGCCGCACTGGACAACTGCCGCACGAACTCCGGGTCGAGCGGCTGGACCGCGTACGCGTATCCGGTGAGGGCCCCGGTCCGGTCGCGGATCTCGGCGCGGGCGGCCAGCCCAGAGTACTGGGTACCGGGGGGCACCAGCGAGAGTCCAGGTTGGGCGTCACACAGCACCCACGGCCCGACGGTGCCGGCCGGACTGACCGCGATCGGGTCGCCACGGGCGGCGGCGGACACCGCGAGAGACTCGGCGGTCGCGGTCAGGCTCAGGCAGCGCGACTCGACCGCCATCCGGATCGCGTCGACCGACCTGGCCAAGTCCACGCCGGGCCTACCCGGCCCGGGCAGCGCGCTGGCGAGGAGGGCGGCACCGACCAGGGCCGGACCGACCAGCACAACGAACAGAGCGATGGCAAGCCGCGCGCGCAACGTCACTGGCAGCCTCCCCGGACATCCTGCGATGCTGTATGGACCCCACCGTGCTCTGACCAACCGCCTGACGCGGTGGAAAGACATGGCCAGCCAGAGGTTGTCGTAAATGTCGAGAAAAGCGGAAACCCGCGCAATCGCGCTGGAAACGAGGCGGGCCCTACCGCAAGATCTCCGGCAGGCTGCCGACCAGGCAATACTCGCCGAGGCTGTCCGGTTGGCCAGCAAAACGGCTCGGATCGCTGCCTACGTCCCGTTGCCCAGTGAACCGGGCGGCCCAGATTTTGCGGACGCCCTGTCCGCCGTGACCGAGGTGTTCCTGCCGGTCCTGAGGCCGGACCGGGACCTCGACTGGGCGCGCTATGACGGCACGCTGCGGGCCGGCCTGACGGCCGCGGGCCGCGCGCTCCTGCGCGAGCCGGTCGGCCCCCCACTCGGGTGCGACGCGATCACCGAGGTCGACCTGATCTTCGTCCCCGCCCTGGCCGTGGATCGAAAGGGCATCCGGCTCGGCCGCGGCGGCGGCTCGTACGACCGTGCGTTGGCCCGGGTGACCGCGCAGACACCGGTGGTGGCAGTGCTCTACGACGGCGAACTGCTCGACGAACTGCCCGCCGAGTCACACGATCGGGCAGTCGGGGCGGTGCTCTGCCCGGCCGGATTACGCACCATCCGCATGTCCTGAATCACGTCCTGGGCGAAGGAGTGGACGAAACCCGCCCCGGTGCGCCAACATTGGCACTCGAAGTGTCTGAGTGCCAGCCTTTCCCATCGTCTCGGAGGCAATACGTGCCCACCTACCAGTACGCCTGCACCGCGTGCGGTCACCAGCTTGAAGCGGTGCAGTCGTTCACCGACGACGCGCTGACCGAGTGCCCGAGCTGCACCGGCCAGCTGCGGAAGGTCTTCTCGGCGGTAGGCATCGTGTTCAAGGGCTCCGGCTTCTACCGCACCGACTCCCGCAAGGGCGATGTCGCGCCCACAGCCGGCAGTGGGGCGACGGACAAGACCGAGAGCAAGCCGGCGACCTCGTCGGAATCGACCGGTTCGTCCTCGTCGTCCACTTCGTCGTCGTCGACGTCCACTCCGTCATCATCCGCTTCGTCGTCCGGCGCCTCGGGCTCCGGCGGCGGCTCGAGCGCCAGTGGCAGCTCGTCGAGCACGCCGGCCAAGGCGTCCTCCAGCGCGGCCTAGGCGACCTACTCCCAGTGGGGTGGGCGGTCCTCGATCAGGCGATCGTCATTGTCGCTGGACCGCTCGCCCCAACCGGCGTCGGTGTCGTCGGTGGTCAGCTCGGGCAGGATGGGGTCATCGTCGGACATATCGACGACCCGCTCACCATCGGGGCTTTCCGGATTCACGACTCGCAGCCTAGCTCGTCTGGGTGAACACATGGGAGAACACGGGGTGACGACCTCACCTGCACCCTCTGCGCGCCGCAGGTTGCGGGCGCTCGCACCGCGAGTACGTGCCTTCCATGCCATCAGAGTCGTTGAATCCATGTGCCGTCATTACCCAGGCGGGCCCCGGGAGCATGCGAACGAGGCACCGCACCACGCAAGTCACTGGTATTCCTGGCCCGGCTGATCGCGGCGCTGCTGTGCGCCGCGGTGCTGACGCCACGGCCGGCCTACGCGCAACCGCAGGTTTCCGATGTGGACCGACAGATCGCCGCACTGTCCGAGCGGCTCGAGTCGATCGTCGAGCAACACAACGCGGTCCGGGCCGACCTGGCCGCGACGCGGGTCCGCGCCGACGCCGTCGGCGCAGAGATCGCACAGGTGAGAAAGAGCCTCGCAGCCGCACAGCAACGGGTCGGCCGGATCGCTGCCTGGGCCTACCAGAACGGCCCGACCGCCGGTGTCGGTGCGGTCCTCGCGGCCCACTCGACCAGGGACCTGATAATACGATTGTCCACAATGGATGTTCTCGCCCGGGGCGACCAGCGCGAGCTTCAGGCCCTGGCTCAGGGTAGCCAGAGCCTGGTCGACGACAACGCTTCGCTGCAACGACTCCTGGCCGACCTGACGCAGCAGGAAGCGGAACTCGCCGGTCTCACCATCCAGGTGGAGAAGGATCTGGCCGCGCTGACCGCATTACGAGCGCAGATCGCCTCCGCCTCCCGAAGCAGGTCTTCCACATCGGACAGTTCGGCAACGTCCACTGCGCCACCCGCGGTAGCTGGTAGCGCCGGGGTGGCAGTCCAGTTCGCCTACGCGCAGATCGGCAAGCCGTACCGATGGGGCGCGGCCGGACCTGACTCGTACGACTGCTCCGGCCTGACCAGCGCGGCCTGGCAGGCGGCCGGCGTCTCCCTCCCGCACAACGCGGCCCGGCAGTACGCCTCGATGGCGCACGTCTCCCGTGCCGACCTGCAGCCGGGCGACCTTGTCTTCTACTACGCCGACATTCACCACGTCGCCATCTTCGTCGGCGACGCAACCGTCATCCACGCGCCCACGGCGGGCGAGAACGTCCGACTGCAACGGCTCGACCACGCACCGATTCGCGGCTTCGGCCGCCCATCCTGACCGCCGCCCATCCTGACCCGCCGCCCATCCTGACCCGCCGGGGAGTTGTCGTGACGGTAGTTGACCTCTTGTCCATCGGTTGGATCAACCCGATACTCGCCTTCGCAATGTCCACATTGGGCACTCTGCTGGCAGTACTGTTGGCTATCAAGGCCCGCGCCCGGGCCGGTCGTGGGCGCGGACGGTTGCTCGTCTATGCCAGTGTCGCGTTGGGCGGCATCGGCATCTTCCAGGCGCACCTGCTTGCCCTGCTCGGACTGGGCGTGGACGGCACGACGCTGTACTACCACCCGCTGACCCTCTGGGTGAGCCTGGGCGGTGCGATCGTTGCGGTGGGCGCCGGCGTGGTGCTGGTGACCTTCGGCCGGCCAGGCACCGTCCGGTTGATCGCCGCGAGTATCGCGATCGGCGCGGGAATCGCCGGCTCGGACTATGCGGCCATCAACGCCATTCGCGGCAGCGGCGACCTCTACTACGATCCGATGCGGCTGGCCGGCTCGGCGGCGATCAGCGTACTAGCCGGAGGTGGCGTGGTCTGGTTCATCGGGTCGGTTCGTGGGCTGCGTAGCGCGGCACTGGCCGCATCGATGACGGGCGCCGCCATCTGTGGCATGCACTACACCGCCGCACCCGCCGTGGGGGCCGCACCCAACCTGTTGCGCGCGGTGGACGGCAGCCAGCCGGTGTCCGGCGTCGCACCGATGCTCCTATTAGGACCATTGATCCTCGGCGGTGTCGTACTCACCGCGATGCTGTGGTTCTTCACCCTGGGATCGTCCACAGTGTACGACCTGCGGGCCATCTTCGAAGATCCGGAGCACTCGGTAGAAATCGAGCCCTGGATGATCGCCGAAGTGACCAGCCGGATCGCGTCGGGGCCGCGCCGGAGCGTCGCGGTGCTCGCCTCCCGCCCCGCCGCGTCGTTGGCGGCGCCGGCGAGACGCCCGGGCGACGATCCCGCTCCGGCGATCACCAGCCACATCCCGCCAGATCGCTACCCGCCCACCTATCGCCGAGCCCAACTGCTTGCTCATCGTCAGAGGACCTGATCCGGCAACCCCCTTGCGAGCCAGCTCCGGTAGCCGGGACTCCGCGATCAGTCGTTACAACATAGACAAATGCACGTGATTCGTGTGCTCTGCGGCGGGATCTCCCCTACCGCTGTACGCACGCCAGCCGACGCCAGGCATCCAGACCTGTCGGAACCAGATGACGTAGAGCACTCCGAGCGCATCCGCGTTCGCCACACACCAGGCAGCCAGCCTGGTGCCGTATGCCTTGTCATCACCAGCGGCGATGCCACCGAAGCCGTTCTTCTCGGCGGAGAAGTCGCAGGCCCTGCCCTTGGGATGCTCACCAGAGTTCTGCGTTCGCCAGCACCTGGTGTATCGGGTGAAACCGGCGAGTTGGGCCTCGATGAGAGCGTGGTACATCCGCGGGCTTATCTTGCCGCCGGTCCCGGTCGGATCGGCGACGGACGCGGTCTCCTTCGGCCAGCCTCCGGTCGCGGTGCGAGGGGCGGGTTGAGCTTCGGGCACCGGCCCGGTGTAACCGGACGTCACCATGCCACCGACGGACGCGAGTGCCTTCTCCGCCTCGCGCTTCTGCGCGTCGAGCTGACTCAACGCGCTCGCCTGGATGGCGACCTCAGCCTCGATCGCCTTCTTCTGCGCCTCGGAGTCATCGCGTGCGGTGCGGTACTTGCGGATCGATTCGTCATCGCGCCAGATCAGGTAGTCGGCGACCGCGGCGCCCTGCAGCAACGACTGCGGGTCGCCGGTGCCGGTGAACAGACCATTGAGGACACCCAGCTGGCTGCTCTTGTAGCGGGCCGACGCGATGCCGGCCACCTCACTGGTCATCCGGGACAGCGCAAGCTGCGACACCCGGAGTGTCTCGACGAGCTCGGCCTGCCGCTTCTGCGACGCGGTCAGCTTCTCCTTAGCCGCGTAGTAACCCTGGGAAGCCTCTTCCAGCTTCTCCCGCAGGGTCTTGGTGCCGCCCTCATCGTCCGTGTCCGGGTCGGCGTACGCGGGCGCGAAAGACGCAAATACCGCGATGATGGTTGCGAAGATGACGAATACCGACAAGCGTCGTTTTCGCAGGGTGCGGGCTGTCGTATGCAGTCGCCCGCGTGACAAGACGGCCATATGGTTGGTGAACCTCTCCGTCCACCGCCTACCGAGTTAGCTGACGGGTTCGGGCCCGGAACTAGCCCTACCGCTGTCGCGGATTCACCCCGGGTACCTGGGTCCCCGGTTCACCCTGCGGTGATTCGGCGGTGACCGCCGTGGCGCAACCCGAACGGCGCCATGGGGGGCAGCGGTCACCGACACAGTACTAGAACCGCGCACCGTATTCCGAACCCGGCTCGCGTAATGCGATCTGGGGCGCGATCGACATTGTCGGCGCATCACCCATGACTGACCCGGGCCCAACCGCTGACCTGGTCAAACTTCGGTCGGCTCGCGAAACGGCCACACCCGAGTGCAGCTCGACCGTGTCCCAGGGCCGCAGCGGATGAGGGGCACCCGAAGTCAGACGCACCACGTCGGCCGGCTGGTACGGACCGGACCGGCTGCGCACCACGGTGCCGTTGGTGGACAGGTCGGTCGCGAACAACGCATCGTCGCGCAGGTCGAACCGTACGTGGTTGCGACTGATCATCTGGGCCGCGTCGCCGGACAGGTGGGATCCGATCATCAGCCCGTCCGGGTCATCCGGTGACCGTCCGATCGTGACCGGCCGGCCGACCCGGACCACGAAGCGTTCCCGCACCGTGCCATCCACCATCAGCGCCATGGCCACCGCCGGCGGTCGGGGGCCGGCGTTGACGAGCGCTTCGTCGTGCCGAGGGCACACCGGCACGCCGGCATGCAGGCGGGGCACGGACTGGGACATGGCCCGCCGCTCGCCGAAGGTCGGGCAGTCACGCCGGGGGCATCGCCAACTCCGCGAAAGCAGCGACAGCCCGGGCCCATCCGGTTGGGCAGGCAAGGGCTGGCCGCCATCGATGTGAGCGCCGCCGCCACCCGGCCTGAGCCGCAGCACCCGGTCAGGCTGGCCCCGAAGCCACGGGTAGCGCCCCTCCAGGCCGGCATAGCCATCGACGGTGACCACCGGCAGTCCGGTCAGGTCGGCCACCTCCGCCACCCGGTCGGCGACCGACGGCAGTACTTCGATCAATCCGTCGCCGGCCCAGCGCCCCAGGACCATCCGTTCCTTGGAGGTCAGATCGGCGTCGGTCAGCAGTTCCCGGCCAGCCACCGGGTAGATCATGATGGCGTCCTCGCCGAGATGGCGCGCCAGGCCGTCCACCAGTAGGCCCACCCGCAGCAGATTCACCGGGCGTCCGCCATCCAGGGCGTCGAACCAGGCCACCTGTCCGATGTCGACGACCGCCTGGGCGAGCGTCGGTTCGGTGGTGAGATGACGCTCGATCGCGTCGAGCACCTCGGTCACGTCGAAACGCATAGCGCCGTCCCTCCTCGCTGCAACACACTAGCTCCCACCCGAGGTCGCCGTCTCACGGCGCGAACGTCAAACCGTGCTGCGGGGTGGGAACCCGTCAAGGTAGGCCTCCACATGTTCGGCGGGCTGAGGTCGGGCGAACAGATGCCCCTGGCCCAGGCGGCAGCCAGCGGCACGGACCACTTCCAGGTGTGCGGGCGCCTCCAGCCCCTGCGCCACCACCTCGACGCCCAGCCGCCGGCCGAGACCCACCATCACGTCGATGAGCGGCAGCGACTGGCCCGAGCGCGCGGCCGGATGTTCGAAGAAGGAGCTGCCCACCTTCACCATGTCCATTGGCAAATTACGCAGATGGGTCAAAGACTCCGCGCCGGTGCCGAAATCATCCAACGCGGTACGCACGCCGAGCCCGCGCAGGCCCAGCAATTGATCATCGATGCGAGCGAGCTCCGGACCCAGGCCGCCCTCGGCCACCTCCAGCACCAACCGGTCGGGCCGGAATCGGTGCGTGCTGAGCATCGCCGCCACATCGTGCATCAGTCGTGGCTCCTCGAGTTGCAGCGGCGAGACGTTGACCGCCACGGCGAGGTCACGTCCCTCCCGCAACCAGGTGGCGAGTTGCCGCCCGGCCTGGCGGGTCACCCAGCTACCGAGTTCGCCGATCAGGCCGAGCTCCTCAGCCACCGGAATCACGTCGGACGGCAGCAGCGTGCCCAGCCGCGGATGGCGCCAGCGCAGCAATGCCTCCACCGCCAGCGGCCGCGGCGCCAACAGGTCCAGAATCGGCTGATAGATCAGGTCCATCTCGCCCCGGGCCAGTGCGTCCGGAAGGTCCTGTTGCATGGTGGCCCGGTTCAGCATGGCCCGCTCGACCGTCTCGTCGAACCATTCGACCCGGCCGCGCCCGAGCTGGCAGGCCCGACGCAGGGCCAGTTCCGCTCGGTGCAGGACATCCTCGGGGCTGGTGGCGCTGGCCAGGTTGGTGAGCCCGGCGCTGGCGGACAGGTGCACCGTCACTGCCGGCAACGCGATCGGCGCGGTCAGCATGGTGATGAGGCGGGTTGCCAGGGCGTACGCCTGGATCTGGCCGGCCTCGGTGACCACGGCGAATTCGTCGCCGGACAGCCGCGCCGCAACATCATGCTCGCCCACGCCGGCCCGCAGCCGGCTGGCCACCTCAACCAGTACCGCATCACCGACGGCGAACCCTCGCACGTCGTTGACCCCGTCAAGGCCGCGTACTTGCAGTACCAGTACCACGCCGCGAGTACGTTGGCCGCACCGTTGTGCGGTGATCGCGGCGAGGGCCTGCCTTCGATTACCCAACCCGGTCAGCTGGTCCGCGTAGGCCAGGTGGTGCAGCCTGCGTTGCATCTCCTTGCGCTCACTGATATCCCGGATGTGCACCACGAGGCCACCGACCTGCGGTGCGTCACGTTGGTCCGTGATGGATGACTCCGTTTCCCGCCAGTGTCCGAAGCCGTCGCGCAGCCGGGCCTCGACCAGCCAGGGACGGTTGCGCTGCGGCGCCGCGGCCGGGCCGGAGCGCACATTGCCGAGGCGGTTGGCCATCTCCAGCGCGTCCTGCGGGTGCACCATGGAATGGAAGTGCCGGCCGACCACCTCCTGGTCGGACAGCCCGAGTTGGCGCGCCGCGGCCGGCGACTGCCACCGCACCACGAAGTCGCCGTCCAACACCATGATGACATCGGTGGAACCGACCACCAGGCTGCGAAACTGGGCCTCCTGTTGGACCACCCGGCGCGCGTACCGGGAGACGTCGAAGGCGGCCAGCGCCTCCCGGATCGCCAACAGCCCCAGGCAGGTGATGCCGAGCAGTTCCGACGTACGGTCGAGCGCGTCACTGCTGAGCAGCCGGTGCAGGGCAACCGTGACCGCGGCCGCCGCGGGCAGGGCCAGCACGGGATAGCCGGCGAAGGAGCCTTCGGTGTCACCGGGGGAGCTGTCGACGGCCAGGACCGTGGATTGCACCCCCAGCCAGACCATAACCGGGGCGAGGGTCAGCAACGCGGCGCAGATCGCTGGGGCGACGGGACCGCCGTGCCTGGCCAGGGTCAGGGTGAGCCCGGCCAGGGCGACCGTGGAGATCGCCGCTCCGCCAGCGCAGGCGAGAGCGCCGATGCGGGCCGGGGTCGCGCGTAGCCCGGCCACCACGGCCACCGACAGCGTGACGCACACCAGCACGGACGGCCAGAAACCGAACTCGCCGAGCGAGCCGTGTGGCAACAGGGCGAGCACCCAGGCCAGCAACAGCAGGCACGCTGCGACACTCATTCCGTCGACCCCGCGGTGGCGCCGGGCTAACGTGGTCGCCGCGGCGCCGGGCAGCAAGAGCATGCCCGGCACGTACGCGCAGGCGGCCACACAGAGGGCGGCCAGGCTGACGTGGCCGGCCGCCACTGTGCCGCCGAAAGACGTCGCGCCGAGAATCGTGAGCGCGCACGTGCTGGCGCTCGCCACGCAGGCGGCGAGCAGCCCGACGCTGAGAAAGGCGGCACTGTGCGACGGCCCCGAAGACCGGTCTGGCCCGAAATGTTGCTTGACTGCCAAGATCATCAATCGGAGCGCGTACCCGCCGTTGGTCACCGCGGACATGCCGCCGCCGACGGCCAGCGCCAGTCCGGACGAGTCGCCGAAAGCTGGTAAGCCCGTCAGTACGGCCGGCAGAGCGGACGCGAGCAGCACGCGGTGACCGGGGTGGCGCCAGAACGAGACTGCGGGTGGGTTCGACACACGAACTTCGCCGGAGGCGATCAACGCAACAGATCCTTCGTAGGGGTGGGTCGCGTACGGGGTGGGCGACGCGAGGAAGGCAGGGACCTCCTGACCAGACCCAACGAGCGCGGCAACGGCGCGTTATGTGTCCGATTACTCATGCCGATCAGGTGGATTGCTCACCCGCAGTCCAGCTTCGTCACCGCGCCAGGGCTGCGAGCCCCTGATCTGGGTGTTTCGGTTGCTCAGGCCGCTTCGTCGCGGTGGACTGGGCGCATGGCGAACATCCGGGTGGGCACGGCGTCCTGGACTGACAAGACACTGCTCGCCTCCGGGTGGTATCCCAGCGCGGCGACCACCCCGGAGAAGCGCCTCGCGTACTACGCCACCCAGTTCCCGCTGGTCGAGGTGGACGCCACGTACTACGCGCCTCCGGCGGAGGCCACGGCGGCTCTGTGGGCCAGCCGTACGCCTGAAGGGTTTCTTTTCAACATCAAGGCGTTCAGCGTGCTCACCGGGCATCCCACGAAAGTTTCCGCACTGTACCGCGACCTGCGGCCGGACACCGACAAGAAAAACCTCTACCCCGCTGACCTGCCAGCGGAGGCGTACGAGCAGGTATGGGAAAGGTTCCTGTCCGCCCTGACGCCGCTGACGAAAGCCGGCAAGCTGGGCGCGATCCTGTTCCAGTTTCCGCCCTGGTTCACAATCCGTAGGTCAAACAAGCAGTACCTGCTGGAGGTGGCCCAGCGATGTCAACCATTGCGGGTCGCGGTCGAGTTGCGGCACTCGTCGTGGTTCGACGGCGACAACCGTGACGAGACACTCGATTTCCTGCGCCGCCACAATCTGCCGTACGTCAGTGTGGACATGCCTCAGGGGCACACCTCCTCGGTGCCGCCGATCCTGACCGCCACCGCCGACCTGGCCATGATTCGCTTCCACGGCCACAGCGAACATTGGACCAGCAAGGACATTCACGAGAAGTTCGGCTACCGGTACTCGGCCAAGGAACTGCGGAACTGGGCGCCGAAGGTGCACGCGCTGGCCGACAGCGCGGCCGAGACACACGTGTTGATGAATAACTGCTACTCCGACTACGCGACCACCAATGCGCAGACGCTGATCGACCTACTGGGCCCAGCTGCCAGCACATAAGGGACAATCCGGTTATCTCTCCGGTCGACGTACGTATACGTAGCGCGGCGTTGCGGCCACCTACATCGGGTCGTGGTGCCAAGATACGCAAGCGCTGACGATGTGGCGGTACGGCCCCTTCGCCGATCCTTGAATCACCAAGGAAGCACATCGACGACGGAGGAACACCATGTACGGCAGCCCCGAACTGCTCAGCCGACTCGCCCACGAGCACACCGTGGAAATGATCGAAGAGGCATCCCGGCATCGGCTGGCCACCGCGTTGCGCCGCGGTAGGCGTCAGTTGTGGCCGGATTCTCAGGAACCCCGCAGCCGAGATCACGCGGCGGGACATGTCACCCGTGGCCGGTAGAATCGTCCTATGCGACGGGCTACCGCGGGTCGCGGGGCAAGCCCGGTGATGGTCGGGCGGGAGGACGAGCTGCGCCGTCTGGCGCAGCTCGTCCTCCTGCCCACAACCGGTGTGGCGTTGCTCGCCGGTGAACCGGGCATCGGCAAGACCCGTTTGGTGCAGGAGCTGCTGACGACGTTGCCCGCCGGCACCAGCATGCTGCTGGGGCAGGCTGAGCCGGGGTCGCTCGGGCGGCCCTTCGAACTCCTACTGTCCGCTTTGGACGATCACGGCGGGACCGACCCACAGCGCCTCGAACTCCTCACCGACACCTCGCGTTCACAGGTGCAACGGCTGCGGGTGGGCCTCGGCATCCTGGTCGACCTCACCAAGGGTGGGCCGGCGGTCATCGTGTTCGAGGATCTGCACTGGGCCGACTCGGAGAGCATCGCCCTGTTCGAGCGCATCGCCGACCTCGAGGGCAACCGCCTACTCATCGGCACCTACCGGCCGGCGGAAGTGATGCGCCGCAACCCCATCGCCGGCCTGCTGGACCGGTTGGAGCGCCGGCATTCCGTCTACCATGTGCGGCTCGAGCGACTCGGCCTGTCGGACACCTCGGCGTTCCTCACCGCTGCCACCGGCAAGGCTCCGCCATACCGTGCCGCCGTGTCCCTGCACAACCGCACCGGCGGCAATCCCTTCTTCCTCGAGGAACTGCTGCGCTCCGGTCAGGACCTGGAGAAGGTGGACGACCAGCCGTTGCCCTGGAGCCTGGCCGAAACCCTTCGCCGTCAGGTGGACCATCTCGATCCGCCGTTGCAACGCCTGGTCGAGGCGGCGGCGATATTGGGTTACCGGCTCCCGTTCGACCTGCTCGCCGCGGTGACTGGACGGGACGAAGCGGACCTGATCTCGGCCCTGCGGGAACTCGTGGCCCAAGGGGTCCTCGTCGAGACCGGCGAGGATGAGTTCGCGTTCCGGCACGCGCTGGTCCGCGAGGCGGTCACCGAACGGCTGCTGGGCCGGGAACGGCGGCGGTTGCACGAGGCTGCGCTCAACGCCCTACTGGCCACGGGCGAGGCCGACCTGGCCCTGGTGGCCAAACACGCCTGTGGTGCCGGACGCTACGACGACATGCTCGCCGCGGCCCGTCAGGGCAGCGCGTCCTATCTCGAGATCGGCTCCGCGTTCCAGGCCCTGCAACTCGCGGAGATGGGCCTCGAGGAGGCCGCCGACGACGTCGAACTGCTGTCCACTGCGGCCCGTGCCGCCTGGTTGGCCGGCCTCGTGGACGACGCGAACAGCCACGCATTGGCTCTGCGGGCCAACGCCCGTACGGCCGATGACGAAGTGGAGGCCTTGGCCCTGCTGGTCCGGCTGGCCTGGGATACCCAGGATCTGGACCGGATGACCGCGTTGTCCGCGCAACTACAGGCGGTGCAGAAGACGCTGCCCCGAGGAGCGCAGGCCGCCCGGGCGATGGCCATGTTGGCCCAGTCTGCGCGGCTGCGGGACCTGGACGAAGAGGCAATGAATTGGGCCATCTGCACCGTGGAGCTGGCCGACGAGGTCGGTGGACTCGACGCGTTCCGGCTCGCGGCACTGCTGGAGAAAGGCGCCCTTCTGGCCCACGGGGCGGCCACCGTCGAAGAAGGCAGACTGCTGCTCAGTGACGTGGCCAAGGAGGCCGAACAGCGCGGTGACTGGCTGCTCGCGGCCACGGCACTCAACCGGCTGGTCCACCTGCCGTCATCCAGCACCTGGCACGAACTGGCCGACCTACTGGAACGGATGCGCGCGGCAGCCGAACGGGCCGGCTCCGAAATCCTCACCGTGGCCGCCTATTACCAGGGCAAGGCCCGGCTATGGATGCGTAAGGGAAACCTGCCGGCCGCGATCGAGGCGATCGAGCGGGGCCGGTTGCACGACCTCGGCTACCGCCGTACGGCGACCCCGTCCGACGCACACGGCATGTTCCTCGCCGGACTGCGCCTGGAAGCGGGCGACGTCGCCGGAGCCGCCCAGATCGCCACCGAACTGGCCAACGTGCCGGGAAGTGAACTGGGCTCGTTGCGCTTCCACATCGCCTGCCGATCACACGATGTAGCCAAGGCCCGCGGGCTGATGACGTCAGCGCTGCATGAGGTGCAGTCGACCGGGGGACGCCCGGGTGAGTTCCTGCACGACCTCGTCACGGCCGCGATCGAAGCGCCGCTGCCGCCGGACGAGATCGACCAGCTGGCCGAGGGCCTGGACGGCCCGCCGGTCGATCCCGACTACCGCAGTCTGGTCAGCGGTCAGCGAACGGAGGTCCGTGGCGATCACGCCGCCGCGGTCAAGCACTATCGGGCCGCAACCAAGTCCGACCTGCTACCGCCGGCAGCCCGCGGCACCGCGCACGTCGGGGCGGCCCGTGCTCTGATCGCGCTGAACCGCCTGGACGAGGCCCGCACCCATGCACTGGCCGGCGCGGAATTGTTGCAGCGGTGGGGTGGCTGGCGCGGTGAGCAGGAACAGGCGGTGCGGTCCCGGCTCGGCCTGTCCACAAAGGACTCAACCGAACTCGGCCGAGGCCTCACGTTGACGCCACGAGAGCGCGAGGTGGCGAGACTCATCACCTACGGCCTCACCAATGTCGAGCTGGCTGGGCATCTGTCCATTTCGCCCCGAACTGCGGCCGTGCATGTCTCCAGTATCCTGCGCAAACTCGGCGTGACCTCACGCACCGAGGTCGCCGGTGCCCTCGCCGCCCAGTGACCTGGGCCGTACTGTCTGCGTATGGATGAACGGTTAGCCCTGGCCAAGACGTACCGGTACTTCGGCGAGAAGGACGCCCGCGGCGCGTCACCGCTCTACCAGGAGTTGGCTGTCGGGGTAGCCGACGATCCGGACGTGCTGGACCTGTTGCTCGATCTCCCGGTCGACAAGCGCCAGCCGAACCTGCTGTTCGCCGCCGTCCGGCACGTGGCCGGCACGCCATCCGGGTACGCCGAGTTCCGACGCGAGTTCTATGACCAACTGGGCCCCATCGTGGAGACCATGCGCTTGCGGCGCACGCAGACGAACGAGCCGGCCCGCTGTGCCACGCTTTACCCGTTCCTGGCCGCGTTGCCCCAACCATTGGCGCTGATCGAGGTGGGCGCCTCGGCCGGACTGGCCCTGCTGCCGGACCGCTACGCCTACCGGTACAACGGCGTGGACGCCGGCAATCCGGGCACCGACCTGCGCATCGACTGCCGCGTCGAGGGTCCCTGGTCGCCGCCCCGGCAGGAGCTGACCGTGGCCTGGCGCGCCGGCCTGGACCTCAACCCGCTGTCGGTCAACAACCCCGACGACATCGAATGGCTCGAAACCCTCGTCTGGCCAGGGCAGCACGAGCGGCTGAACCGACTGACTGCCGCGGTCGAGATCGCCCGGCAGGACCCACCCCGGATCGTCCGCGGTGATCTGACTCACGACCTGGCCGAACTGGCCAGCTTCGCTCCGGCTGAGGCCACCCTGGTAGTTTTCCACACCGCGGTCCTCATGTATGTGTCGCCGGCCGATCGGGCCCGTTTCGCCGACCAGGTACACGGGCTCGGGGCGGTGTGGATCTCCCAGGAGTCGCCGCAGGTGCTGCCCTGGATAGACAGTCCAGTGGACCCGGCCGCGTCCGCGGATTTCGTGCTGGCCATCAACGGGCAGGCGGTGGCGGTCACCGCACCGCATGGCGCCACCATGCGGACCCTGGTCGATCCGGGTCAGGGCATCGACCTCACCGGGTGGACGCCGCCGCGCCCCGGCGACGCGGAAGGGTGAAGTAGCCGGCCGTTGGCGACCCGCGGCCGTGTCGTTCGGCGCAGTGCGGCTGAGCCCAGATGTAATGAACAGACCCCCGCTCGACGGGGCGATGGCGCTGTGTCACCGCCCCCTGCCAATGTCGGCACGGTGGAGGGTCCATGGACGCCAGGTTGTCACGCGCCGGCCGGGCCGTGGCCGCCGCGACGGTTCTGGCGGTGACGTCAGCACTGTCCACGGCGCCGGCCGGCGCGGCGCCCTCGGTTGCCGCGGCGTCCGCCGCCGCGCCGGCGGGCTATTCGGTGGTCGGCGTCGACGTGTCCAACCATCAGGGCACCATAAACTGGGCGCAGTTGGCGGCCTCCGGACAAGCGTTCAGCTACGCCAAGGCCACCGAGGGTGTCCAGTTCACCGACCCCTACTTCGCCGCCAACAATTCCGGCGCGAAGGCAAACGGCCTCTACGCCGGGGCGTACCACTACGCCCGTCCGGATCGCAGCTCCGGCAAGGCCCAGGCGGACTACTTTCTGGACCGGGCTCAGTACCTCAACGATGGGCGCACCCTGCCGCCGATGCTGGACGTTGAGTGGCCCTGGGACGGATCAGGCAGTCCCTATCCCTGCTACGGGCTGACCCCGGACCAGATGGTCAGCTGGGTTCACGACTTCGTCAACGAGATCCGGGCCCGCACCGGCCGGCCCACCATGATCTACACGAATGTGAACTGGTGGAATCCGTGCACGAACAGCAACCCGACCTTCGGCGACCAACCGCTGTTCGTGGCCCGCTACGCGTCGACGCCGGGCACCCTGCCGGCCGGCTGGGCAACCTTCGCAGCCTGGCAGTACACCAGCAGCGCCACAATGCCTGGCGTCAACGGCCCGGTGGATCAGGACGTTTTCAACGGCTCCCTGGCCGACCTGACCCGGCTCGCCGGTGGGCTCACGCCGCGAATGTTGGGCGACTTCAACGGCGACGGCCGAGACGAGGCGGCGGTATGGCGGCCAAGCACTGGGACCTGGTGGGTGGCCTACTCCGGTGGCGGGTTCGCTGCCACGGTCTGGGGCGAGCCCGGCGATCTGCCCCTCGTCGGCAACATCGGCGGTGACCAGCGCGACGACTTCATCGTCTGGCGGCCGACGACCGCGACCTGGTGGGTCGCCTACGCCGGCGGTGGCGGCCTGACCGGCCTGCCGTGGGGAGCACCGGGCGATGTGCCGTTGGTCGGCGACATCGACGGGGACAAACTGGACGACATCGTGGTCTGGCGACCGAGTACCGGCGTTTGGCAGATCCGGTTCACCTGCGGCGGTACGGCATCCGTGGCCTGGGGCCAGCCGGGCGACGTGCCGCTGCTGGCCGACTTCAACGGCGACGGCCGGGACGATTTCGTGATCTGGCGGCCGAGCACCGCGACCTGGTGGGTGCGCTACTCCGACAACAGCGGTTACATCGCCAACCTGCAGTGGGGCCTGCCCACCGACGTACCGCTGGCCGGCAACGTCGGCGGGGATGGCCGGGCCGACTTCATCGTGTGGCGGCCCAGCGACGGCACCTGGTGGGTACGCAACACGGGCGGTGGCAGCACGCTTGTGCAGTGGGGTCAGCCTGGCGACCTGCCGCTGTTGGGAAGAGTCGGCGGGGACGGTCACGACGACTACGTGATCTGGCGGCCGGCCGGAGCGACCTGGTGGGTGCGCTACTCCGACGGCACCGGCTTCGTCTCCGCCTACCCCTGGGGCGTGTCGACCGACGTACCGCTCTGACCGGCCGGGGCGGTTGGGCCCTGCCCCAACCGCCCCACCTACCCACGGTGCGCGGCGGGCGATTTGCCAAAACTGGGTCAGGTGCCTGTGTGGTAACGCGGGTTGGTCTGCTGCGGTTCGGTCTGCTCGGATGGCATGAGGATCCACAGGATCGGATAGATGATGATTTGGCTACCCGGAATCACCATCAGAATCAGCACGAACAACAGTCGCGCGGGCCACGGATCGATCCCGAAGCGACGGCCCAGGCCGGCCACGACGCCTGCGATCACTCGCCCCTCTTTGGGGCGAACCAGGCCCTGGTTTCGCATTGTGCTGTGAATGTCGTTCATGACGGTCTCCTTTGTCTGTCCCTCCAAGCTTTGCTCGCCAGCCCGTCGATGTCATCCGGGACAGACCCTGGCACTACCCTTACCGACGACCCCGATGCATCAACCGGACATTGAAGCCAGATGGGCACAGGAGGCAAGTGCGGTGACCGCCCGACCACGTACCCGCATGGCGACCCGGCCACGGGATCCCGTGAAGCCCAAGCCCCCCACAGCGCTGGATCTCGCCTCCATGCCGGAGCACGACCTCGAAGACGAGGGCACGTACGAACGCCTGGGGTTCTACGACGTCGACCTGGCCGGGCGCACCGCAGAGTCGGTGGAATTCAGCCAGTGTCGCTTCCGCGGCGCTGACCTGTCCGGCACCCGGCTGGACCGCGTCGACTTCACCGACTGCTTGGTGGAGAACAGCAACGTAGCCAATCTCCGGACGGAATCCGGCACTCTCGTGCGGGTCCGACACCGCCTGTCCCGGATGACCGGTTTCACGCTCATCAAGGGGCTCCTGCGCGATGTCGAGTTCGACGAGTGCCGGCTGGACCTGTCCAGTTGGCGTTTCACCGATTTCCAGGCCACCAGGTTCACCAACTGCAACCTGACCGGGGCCGACTTCACCGAGGCGGACCTGACCGGGGCCGAGTTCGTCGGTTGTGACCTCACCGCGGCGCAGTTCGACAAGGCGAAGATGGACGGAACCCGGTTGCGCAGATGCGTACTGGTCGACATCGGCGGCGTGCTCAGCTGGCGTGGCGCGAGCGTCGACGGCAACGACCTGATCGCATTGTCCTACACATTGGCCCACGCGCTGGGCATCCGTATCGAGGTCGAAGAAGCGGACCTGCCGCGATAATGTCGACTCCACAATGGAACGGCTCCGGGATTCGCCAAAGGCCCACGGTCAACCAGTACGGTAGGTAACGTGAGAGTTCATGGGGGACTCACCGCACAGTGGCGACAACAAGCGCTCGCAACGAATGGACGAGGAGCTGGCGCGTGATCCCAGCGATGAGGATGCCCAGATCAACCCCGACCTCTGGGACACGCCGGGCCATGATTTTGTCGTGGGCCCCACCGACTCGGATCACGACCGCAACGACTTCCGGGCCGACATCGGCGAATATGTCTCCCTGGTGGAATTTCCCGCGAAAGCGAAGGACATCGTCGCGGCGGCGCAGAGCCACGATGCGCCCATCGACGTACTGGAAGAGCTGCGCAGGCTCGAACCCGAGAGCAGCTACCCCAACATGGCCGCGATGTGGGAGGCGTTGAACCTCCGGTCGGACCGCCGCTTCTGACCATCCACAGTGGAAGTTTAGCTGGCGACGCCGATGAGTGCCTCGGCCAAGGTGGTCCGGACATTGAGGACTGTGCGGCCCTGACGATGGGTGGCGACCAGACCGGCACCGCGCAGCGCCGTCAGGTGTTGGGACACGCCGCCAGCAGTCATCCCGGTACGGCGGGCGAGTTCCGTGGTCGATGATGGTGATGCGCATCTCGACAAGCAACCTGGCTCGACCCCGCCCGATCAGCGCACCCAGCGCGTCCGAAGCCCGCGACGGGCACTCCCACAGTGTCGCCACGCCCCGGGCGGGATAGGCAAGCTGCGCCACCTCCGCGTCCGCCACGCTCAGCACGGAAGGCCAGACAAACACCGACGGGATCAGCACCAGCCCGCCGCCCTCGGGGATGTTCACCGCACCGCAATACCGCTGGCTGATGGACAACGTGTCGCCCTCCCACCGGACCCGCTCGTGCAGGTCGTTGAGGAGGCCGGCGGCGCCGTCTTCGGCAAGGGTACGGGCGCGGTGGAAGACCTCGGCATCCAGCACGATGCGGATGCGGGCCCAGTCGAGTGCGATCGCGACGCGCCAGTATGCGGCGATCTCGCTGGCGAGGCGGCGCAGTCCACGTTCGGGATCGGTGTAGAGCTCGCCGAGTGCGCCCGATCGGCTGCCCTCGTACAGGTCGAGCTCGGCCCGGACCGTCTCGGCCGGAGTAGCCAGCAGCACGGCCAGTTCGGCGTCGAGGTCCGGGGTGAGCCCGGCGGCCGGCGGAGTGAGGAAGTCGGGCATGTACCGCGGCCACGCCGGGATCAGCTGCCAGAGCAGTCCGGCATCGGGGCCGGCGAGGCCCGCTCCGGCCAGTTGCGGGCGTACCTTGTTCACCCAGGGCAGGTGTACCGCGTGGGCGCCGGAGTCCCGCAGGACCCGGACACTCGACACAACTTCCCACAGGCACGAGACGGCGAACCGGATGCGCGCCACCGCGCCGGCGGACAGGCCGATGGAGACCACCACGTCCCTTTCGTTTTAGCTGGAGCTAAAACAATACCGTTCGTGTCACACGGTGCCCGCAAACTACCGGCGTGACACAACAACAGACTCACGCAGATCAGTTCCGTTCGTTGCATCGGGCCGGCACACCGCTGGTCCTGGTGAACGCCTGGGATGCCGCCAGCGCTCGCATTGTCGAAGCCGCCGGCGCGTCCGCCGTGGCGACGACCAGCGCCGGCGTGGCCTGGAGCCTCGGCACACCGGATGGTGACGCGCTCGGTCGTGACCTCGCCGTCGGCCTCGTCGCCCGGGTGGCGGCCGCGGTGTCGGTGCCGGTGACCGCCGACATCGAGTCGGGCTTCGGTGCGACACCGGCCGAGGTGGGCCAGACCGTCCGCGCGATCATCGAGGCCGGCGCGGTCGGCGTCAACATCGAGGACACCTGGCGCAGTGAGGGCGCAGCGCTGCGTACCGTGGCGGACCAGTGCGCCCGGCTGGCCGCCGCCCGCGCCGCCGCGCACGAGTCCGGCGTACCGCTGTTCATCAACGCCCGGGTGGACGTGTTCCTGCGCAGCGCCGGTGGCGTCGAAGACGCCCTGGCCCGCGCCTCGGCGTATCTCGACGCTGGCGCCGACGGCGTGTTCGTGCCGGGCGTCACCGATGCCGACACGAATCTCCGCTCTGGTCGGGGGACTCACGGCGCCGCTGAACATCCTGGTCGGCCCGGGTGCGCCATCGGTGCCGGAACTCGGCCGGCTGGGGGTAGCCCGGGTGAGCCTCGGTTCGGCGGTCGCCGAGGCCGCCTACGCCGTCGCCCAGCGCGCTGCCGTTGAGGCGTTCGGCCCGGGTACGTACGAGGCGGTCCGCGACGCGTTGGACTACAGCGCGATCAACGGGCTGATGACCCGGTAGGCCGTCGTGATCGCGGGCCGTCAACGCGAGGGGGTGGTGGCGGGATAGGGTGGGCGCGGCGCTGACCACACTCGAGAGGACCTTGGCCTTGCCAGTGCGACTGCTCGCGCGGTGCGTACGCGGGCTGGAATGGATCGCTGCTGACGAGATCGCCGGACTGTCGCCGAACCCGGACGAGGTACGGATGGCCGCCCGCGAGGTCGGTTTCGAACTGCCCGCGCTGGCACGTTGGCTGACCGACCTGGGTACGGTCGACGACCTGTTCATCCGGGTAGGGGCCGCGCATGACGTCGGCACCACCAAGGACGTACCGCCCGCGTTGGCCAACCACCTCGCCCGCCTCGACTGGGTGGGGTGGGTCAACCAACTGCGCGAACTGCGGCCCGTTCCCGATCGGCCGCAGTTCGACGTGGTGGCAAGCCTTGACGGCCGGCGCAGCTACAACCGGTTCGCGGTGGAGAACGCACTTGGTCCCATGCTGGCATCGCAGCTGCATGGGTCGTACCTGGCCAGGACCGCGGAGGGACGATCAGCGGGCGAGCCGGACCTGACCGTCCGTGTCCTGGTGCAGGGTGCCGGGGCGGTCGCGGCTCTACGGCTCGGCAACCGTCCCCAACACCGGCGACCGTACAAACAGGACACTGGCGCGGGTACGTTGCATCCGCCGGTCGCGGCGGGACTCGCCCGGCTGGTCGCGCCGGTTGCACAGGACCGCATCCTGGATCCGTTCTGCGGCGACGGCACCATCGCGGTGGAGACGGCGTTGGCCTATCCGACGGCGCGGGTGTCTGCCAGCGATATCGATGCCGGGCGGCTGGCGAACGCGCGACACAACGCGCAGCGGGCCGGGGTGTCGATCACCTTCACCGAGGCCGATGCCGCCCGTATCCCGGCCGAGGAACGTAGCGTTTCGGCGATCATCACCAATCCACCATGGAACGTCGCGGTGGACGCGCGGGGCGCGCTGTCGGAGTCGCTGGCTCGCTTCTGGCGCGCCGTACCTGCCGTACTCGACGAGGACGGACGGGTCTGCCTGATCGCCGACCTCGATCTCGACGCGCCGGGACAGCTACGACGGCTGGGCTACCAGGTCACGCTGGCCAGCCAGATCCGGTTGGCCGGCCGGGTCTCGCACGTGATCCTCTGCGCGCCACCGGATGCACCAACACCGCGATTGCAGGCCGGCCTGCACGTGTGGCGTAACCAGGCGCTGCGCACCGGCGTCGTCACCGAAGAAGGCTTCTGACCGGATGCGCGATCGACCACAGCCCCGCTAGAGTCTGCGTCAGGTGCGGCCGACCTGGGGGAGGTTCGATGAGCGTCAGTTGCGGATCATGCGGCCGACCCGACGACACAGGCAGCGCCTACTGTCTGGACCCGACCTGCGGTGTGTTGCTGGCAGCCCCGCCCGAGACCACGCCGCAGTCATCGGCTCGGCCAGGTCCCGCGACCCTGACCGTGGTGCCAACCCCAGTGGTGATGCCAGCTCCATCGCTGCCGCCGACGCCAGCGGTAGCACCGCCCGGCCCGGCCGCGCCCACCGTCCTATCTCGACTGAAGGCGTTCGACGCTGTCGCCGCATTGCGCCGCCTGCCCGGCGATGCGCGGACGCGATGGCTCACGGTCGCCGTCACGTTGGCCGTCCTGGGTGCCGTCGGCATGTTCTCGATGCTCTCCCCACCGAAGGCAGCACCGAACGCCGGCGTCCTGCCCACGGTGCCGGTGGTGTGGACTCCGGCCGAGAGCGCACCGACTCCGTTGCCGGTCGCGACCACTCCCCCGCCGCCGACCACCGACAGCCCGCCGGATGCCACCTCCCCACCCGGCAACCCGCCAAGGACCACCGCAAAGCAGACCACCGCCGCGGCGGCCGGGCAGAACGCGACGCAGGCCAAGCCCGCCGCGAGCCTCACGGTGTCCACGGCGGGCAGTCACTGCACCGGATGGTACGCAGGGCACGGCTGGACGATCGCCGTCGACGTCACCGTCCACAATGGCGTTGGCACGTCAGCGACCGGCTGGCACGGTAAGGACAAGAACGTAGGCCCGGAAACCTTCAGCCTTTCCGGTAGCGGAACCCATTTTTCAGGCGAGCTGCCGCCGAACCTTGGCGACAATCCCGAACTGACCGACTCTTCGGTGGCGTGGAGTGTCACGGTCAAGCTCAGCGATGGCACAAGCGTCTCGACCAGCGGACTGGCCAAGCGCCCCGCCAACTGTTGACGACCGGGCAGGTGACCGGGCCGACGGGCGAAACTCAGCTACCCAACGCTTTCAGCACCGCGTCGATGTGCGCGGCAGCCTTCTCGACGTCGGGGTGCTTGTACTGCCCGGCCCGCGACGCCGCGGACATCGTGCCACACCGGTGCACTTTGTCGAAGTCCCCGTATGGGAACTTGTATCGCGCTTTGGTGTCCTCCGGCTCGTCATCATCGATCCCGAGGAACCACTTCTGGTACTCCTCGAACCCGTGCTGGGCAATGAAGTCGTTCTCCTGCTCCGCACTGGGCTGATGCTCGCTCCAGGCGTCGCGTTCGTCGACGACAAACCGTCCGTCCCGGATCAGCATCTGCGCCTGCTCGTACGACGCGTTGTTCAGCTTCACTCCCATGCCTGCTCACCATCCCCGATCGAATCTTGGCTAAATTCGGCACGAAATGGTCGTAATCCGTCACTCGAGCCTGTGCCTCATCACTCACCCCCACGGCTCGGTGATCTGTCGCTCCCATGATGCGGTCCGTCCGGGTGATCCCCCATCACCCGTCCAGGGCGACAGCCACGTGAGAGACCACCCCCAGTTGGTAGCATAATAGTGTGACCGTGAAGCTGAGCATTAGCGTGCCAGACGATGTGGCTGCCTACCTCCAAAGCCAGGACAACGCTGTCCGCCGCCGTGACCGATGCCGTGCGGCGAGTGCTGCCTGCGGTGCGGCGAATGCGGCAGCGCGAGGCGGCGCAGGCCTACGGCGAATACCTCCGTCAGCGGACCACACAACAGATCGACGATGACAATGCGCTGATCGAGAGCAGCAATGACATTTCGCTCCGCGACTCGCAGTGGTGAAGCGGGGGCAGATTTGGACGCTCTTACGCGGCAGTAGTCACCATCGCGTGTTGGTCATCAGTAACGATGAGTACAACGCCGTTGAGGAACTGGCTGTATGGGCACTGACCGTTGTACGCGACACGCCGCAGCCCAACCATCTGGCAATCCGGCTGGGCGACGGCGACCCGCTCAGGGGTGCATTTGTCAGGATTCATAGTGTTGTGCAGATCCTGGACCGAACCGCGCTGCGCGATAACCACGGGTTAGTCACGAACGCCACGATGAACGCGGTGGAGGAGGCGCTTCGAGAGTTCCTGGAGCTGCCATAGCCGCGGGCACGCGGATTGCGCCCGTCGACCGTTCACGCAGATGGGTGGGCTTTTCGCCAGGCGGAGATGATCTCGGGGCGGAGGCGACCCCGGTCAGGAACGGCAAGGCCGCACCTGAATCTCGGCGAGCCCGTCGGCGACCACAGCGGGACGGATGTGGGTGAGGGCGAAGATCTGCGAGTACCGGTCTTCGATGACGAGTGCCGCCCGCGGCAGGGACGCCAGTTCAGCGATGGCGAACTTCCGCTTCCCGGTAGTCATCGACGTGACCAGGTCGGCAAGACTCTTGCGCTCGACTGACGCGACGAGCCGCCCCTCGTACTCGATTCCACAGTCCCCGGACGTGAGTGCCTTCCGGACCACCGTCACCTGCTTGCCGTCGAACTTGTATGCATACCGTTGGTGTAGACGATCTGCGATCGGTACTCCCGACCCCGGTCGAGGACCAGGTCGATCGCCGCGCCCCGCCGTACGCAGGCTGCCGCCGCGGTGGGTCGTCCGGTACGACCTTCTGTCGCCGCCCACACCGCCGGCGGCGCGGGTCATAGGCTGGCACCACCTGCCGTGGCGGCGAGGACGAGGGACTGGCGGCGTTGGTGGACGGTGAGATACCGCAACCCGTGTGGGCCGGCGGCAAATTGGCGGCAGGAGCGACTCGGCAACCAGACGATCTCCCCCGGCTTCAGGTCAAGGACGGTGAGTTCGGTGGTGAGCGTGCCGGCACCATCCAGAATGACCAGGAGCACATCCAGGTTGGGTCCCTTGTGGGCGTCGATGGTCGCGCCAGGCGGCAGCTGGATAATGTTCGAGTCCAAGTCTCGCTGGCGCATCCGCAGTTTCCACACCGCGCCGGTGGCGTCAGGATCGGACCCCATTTCCCCGGTGTCACACAGAACCCGCGGCAATGAGGTGGAAGCGAGTCGGGTGATCTGGATCCGCCACGCCTCGGGCCCGTCTTCGAGGTACTCCCACCCGTAGCCGCCCGGGTACTCGGTGTCGAACTCGTCCCGCAGGTGTCGCGGGTCGTGGTTGTTGACCAACACGAACGACTCACCGACGGCAAGCGCGTCAAAGGTGTCGAAGATGGCCGGGTGCTTCTCCGCCTTGCGCAGCGGACGTACGTCGAGTTCCACATCAGGCATGGCAGTTCCTTTCGTCACCACCTATTTATACAAGCACAGCTTGTGTAAACTCAACCGGGTGACCTACGTGATTGCACTGCCGTGTGTGGACGAGATGGACCGGGCCTGTGTGGACCGCATCTACGAAGGAAGCCTGACTCTTTGCATTCATCTCGGACACGCCAATGGTGGCCGCATTGCCGCCACAGGGATCATGATTGAGCCAGCCGCGTCACGGCCCGGCACGGCATCCAGCGCGGGCGAGGCGCCGACCGGCTCGGGCGTACCTGGCCGCCGCCGTGACGTCCTGGCAGTTCTACGCGACTCGGTCGTGCCATTGAGTATCGTCCAGATCGCCGAGCGGCTACATGTGCATCCGAACACGGTGCGGTTTCATCTCGACACCCTCACCGAGGCGGGCCAGGTGGAGCGGGCGGAGGTGGCACCCGCCGGGCCGGGCCGGCCGGCTCTGCTCTTCCGGGCCCGCCGCCGGATGGACCCGGGTGGTCCGCGCAACTACCGGCTGCTGGCCGACATTTTGACCAGCAGTCTTGCCGCCGATCCAGACCCGGCCGCCAGGGCGACCGAAGCGGGACGCGCCTGGGGTCGGCACCTGGTCGACCCGCCCGCCAGCTCGCCCGGCTTCACCGACGACGAGGCCATCGGCGGGTTGATCACCATCCTCGAAGGCCTCGGCTTCGCACCGGAACAACGATTCACGGATGGCCGGCGCCAGATCGGCTTGCGGCACTGCCCATTCCTGGAACTCGTCGACACCCGCGCCTCAGTGGTCTGCCCAGTCCATCTCGGCCTTATGCAGGGGGCCATGACCGCCCTGCACGCACCGATCACGGTTCAGCGGCTCGAACCGTTCGCCGAGCCCGACCTGTGTCTGGCACATCTCGGGACCGCCGACCGCACACACCCGCCGAGCACCCACAGTCCGACACACCGCAAGGCAGGCTGATGACCCCATCACCGGCGGCCGGCGCCGCCGCGACCTTCGTCTGGACCGGCATGGTCCTGGCCATCTCGTTCCTGGAAACGCCGCTGAAGTTCCGGGCCCCCGACGTCACCCTGCGGATCGGCCTGGGCATCGGCCGGCTCGTATTCCGGGCGCTCAACACCACAGAAACCGTACTCGCGGCCGTCCTCGTGGCCGCGCTCATCATCGGACCCACACCAAATGCTGCCGCAGCTGCCGCGTCGGTAGCGGTGGCAGCGTTCGCGGTGCAGTTGGGTGCGGTTCGGCCTCGGCTGACCCGCCGCTCGGACCGAGTCCTCGCCGACGAACTGGTGCCCCGCTCACGCAGCCACCACGCCTACATCGCCCTGGAAGCAGTCAAGATCGTCGCCTTGATCACCACGGGCACGCTGCTCCTGGCCGCTTGAGATCACCAACTGGAGGCATTGATGGAATCGATTTCGCTTACCGCCCTGGCCGATGAGCAGCTGGCCGCGGCGCGGGCGTAGCAGCGGCCGAGTGCGCACACCATCCACGGTGGACACCGGTTGTGGGGGCGGTTCCGGCTGGTGAACGGTCATTGCTCACGGTCCCCTTCACCGTCGAAGCAGCGTGACGGCGATCCACCAGCCGACGGTGGTCACCGGAGACTTCCGTTATGGTGATAATGTTGGAGTCGGATGTACATAACCCATAGGACGTTGTGATGACGGTTACCCAGATTGATCTTGACGATGACGCGCTCGCCGAGGCGATGCGCCTGTCTGGTGCGCGGAGCAAAAAGGAGACGGTGAACCTCGCGTTACGGGAGTATGCGGCTCGTCATAGCCGCATCGCTGCAATCGATCATTACGCGGCCGCGGCCCAGGGCTGGGATTACGAGGGGTGGCAGGAACTGCGCGCAGGCAGCAAGGCTCCTTCTGCATGATGCATTTCCTGGCCGATTCGTCGGCGCTATGGCGTGTCCTGCGCGACCCGGATGTCCGAGCTGGCTGGGCTGAAGTCATCTCAGACCACGCGATCGGGTCGTGCCAGCCGCAGCGGACCGAGTTCCGTCGCTCCGCCCGGAACCTCGATGAGTACGAGCAGATGACGTCAATGTTTCGTGATCTGTATCCGGACGTACCGGTGCCGAAGACGGCCTGGCAGTGGGTCGAGTCGGCACAGTACCGGCTACTGCGGGCTGGGGCGCATCGCGCGCTATCTTGCGTTGATCTGTTGGTCTGCGCCTGCGCGGCCATTCGCGGACTGGTGATACTGCATGACGACAACGACTTCGTAGTCGCCGCGCAACATCTTCCGGACCTCGCCGAGCGGCGGGTGCGCTTCCTCCCCGAGACCAAGTGATCTGGCAGAGGTACAAGCTCAGCAGCCACCTATCCCCAGGCCGGTGAGCAGGACGGCCGAAACAATGCGTCCTGCCGGGTCGCGACGTACTCGCGGAACTCCCTCTCTGCGAGATCGTTCACCAGACCCCCTATGCCGGCCGACCGATCTGGTTCACCGGGTTTGCTCCCGGTCCAGCGCTCCACGACACGCCGACACGACATGTGGTGATCGAGTCCGCCCGACCTACCAGATATAGTGGCGAGCGCAGCTGGTTCGGCCATCCATCCGGGGTGGCCGAGGCAAGAGGGAACCCGGTGGGAATCCGGGACTGCCCCGCAGCGGTGAGTGGGAACGACAGCCGTCATACAGCACTGGGCCCGTTCGGCACCGCCGGCGACCTGGGAAGCGACGGCCAGTAGGAGTCCGCGGTAACCCGTGGTCGTGCCCGCGAGTCCGAAGACCTGCCAGCGGCACCGCGCACCCCGTGCGCGGTGGTCCGAGGCCGCGTGGGATGGCCAACGGTTGCGACAGCCGCGCCCAACGCGTGGTGTCGCTGCCCACCCGCGCGCGTCGTGGACCTCTCCGGAGGCGAGACCATGCGAGGAGCGACAGGTGGCGGCCACACGAACTGCACTGTCCACAACCGACAGCACCATGCCGGTGCAACGGCGAGCCCAGATGCGCGTGCGCAAACGCAGCGGCGCCACTGAACTGGTCGACGTCAACAAGATTGTCCGTGCGGTGCAGCGGTGGGCCGACGATCTGGACGACATCGACCCGCTGCGGATCGCGACGAAAACGATCAGCGGCTTGTACGACGGGGCGACGACCGCGGAGCTTGACCGGTTGTCGATCCAGACGGCGGCCGAAATGATCGGCGAGGAACCGCAGTACTCGAGGCTGGCGGCGCGTCTGCTGTCCGGCTACATCGACAAGGAGGTCCGGGGTCAGGGGACCGCGTCGTTCAGTCAGGCGATCCGCCTCGGCCACGCCGAAGGGCTGGTCGGCGACGTCACCGCCACGTTCGTGGCGGCCAACGCGCGCAAGCTCGACGACGCGATCGACCCCGACGCGGACCTGCACTTCGAGTACTTCGGGCTGCGCACTGTGTACGACCGTTACCTACTGCGGCACCCGGTGACCCGTCTGGTCATCGAGACACCGCAGTACTGGCTGCTGCGGGTCGCTTGTGGACTGTCGCGAACGCCGGCGGAGGCGATCGGCTTCTACCTACTGATGTCCTCGCTTTCCTACCTGCCGAGCTCGCCGACGCTGTTCAACTCCGGCACCCGGCACACGCAGATGTCGTCGTGCTTTCTGGTCGACTCACCTCGCGACGAGCTGGACTCAATCTACGACCGGTACGCGCAGGTGGCGAAGTTGTCGAAGTTCGCCGGCGGCATCGGCATCTCCTGGTCACGGGTGCGGTCGCGGGGTGCGCTGATCCGCGGCACGAACGGATTGGCGAACGGGATCGTGCCGTGGCTGCGCACTCTCGACGCGAGTGTGGCCGCCGTGAACCAGGGCGGGCGGCGCAAAGGCGCGGCGTGTGTCTATCTGGAACCGTGGCATCCCGATGTCGAGGAGTTCCTGGAGCTACGGGACAACACCGGTGAGGATGCCCGCCGTACCCACAATCTGAACCTGGCCAACTGGATCCCGGACGAGTTCATGCGCCGGGTCGAGGCGGACGAGACGTGGTCGCTTTTCGACCCGACCGAAGTACCCGAACTTCCCGACGTCTACGGCGACGCTTTCGAGGCCGTATACCGGGCGGCCGAGCGTGACGGCCGGTTCGTCCGACAGGTAAGGGCCCGCGACCTGTACGGCAAGATGATGCGCACCCTGGCCCAGACCGGCAACGGATGGATGACCTTCAAGGATCCGTCCAACCAGCTGTGCAACCAGACCGGCGAGGCAGGCAACGTGGTCCACCTGTCAAACCTGTGCACCGAGATCACCGAGGTGTCGAGCGACGCCGAGACCGCTGTATGCAACCTGGGTTCGGTCAACCTCGCCGCCCATCTCGCCGACGGCGACGTCGACTGGGAGCGCCTGCGCCGGACCGTTCACACCGCCGTGACGTTCCTGGACCGGGTCATCGACATCAACTATTATCCCAGCGCGCAGGCGGCGGCGTCCAACCCACGCTGGCGGCCGGTGGGGCTTGGCGTCATGGGCCTGCAGGATGTGTTCTTCGCCTTGCGGCTGCCGTTCGACTCCGACGCCGCGAAGTCACTGTCCACAAAGGTCGCCGAGGAGATCTACCTCACCGCGCTGGAAACCTCGGCGGAACTGGCCCGGGAGTACGGCCCGCATCCGGCGTACGACCAGACCCGGGCGGCGCGGGGTGAGCTACAGCCCGACCTGTGGGGCGTCACCCCAGCCGAGACCCAACGATGGATCGATGTACGGCGCATGGTGGCCACTCACGGGCTGCGAAACTCGCTGCTGATCGCCATCGCACCCACCGCGACCATCGCATCGATCGCGGGATGCTACGAGTGCGTCGAGCCCCAGGTGTCGAACCTGTTCAAGCGGGAGACCCTGTCCGGCGAGTTCCTTCAGGTAAATACCGCGCTCGTACGCGAACTGAAGGCGCTCGGGCTGTGGACCGACCAGATCCGTGGTGACATCAAACGGGCCGACGGTTCTGTTCAGGGCATCGCCGCCATCCCCGCCGATATCCGTGAGCTCTTCCGCACCGCGTGGGAACTGCCGCAGCGGGCGCTGATCGACCTCGCCGCCGACCGTGGACCCTACATCGATCAGAGCCAGTCGCTGAACCTGTTCATGAGTTCTCCGAACATCGGCAAGCTCTCCTCGATGTACTTGTACGCCTGGAAAGCCGGCCTGAAGACCACCTACTACCTGCGCTCACGGCCCGCGACGCGCATACAGCAAGCCACCGTGGCCATCACAGTTCCCGCGGCCATCGACTCGGTCGCTGATGAGGACGCCCTCGCCTGCTCCCTGGAGAATCCCGAGGCTTGCGAAGCCTGCCAGTGACCGCTCACTCCACACGCGACAGTCAGGAAGACATGACTACCTCTCGTACGGCGCTATTGTTGGATCCCGGCCTGGATTTGACCCTCCGGCCGATGCGCTACCCCTCCTTCTACGAACGCTTCCGCGACGCCATCCGCAACACCTGGACTGTTGAGGAGGTCGACCTGCACGCCGACCTGGCCGACCTGACCAGGCTGACGGCAGCCGAGCGGCATCTGATCAGCCGGCTCGTCGCCTTCTTCGCCACCGGCGACACCATCGTCGCCAACAACCTGGTGCTCAACCTCTACCAGCACGTCAACTCGCCCGAAGGCCGGCTCTACCTGTCCCGGCAACTGTTCGAGGAGGCCGTACACGTCCAGTTCTATCTCAACCTGCTCGACACCTACATCCCGGACGAACGGGAACGGTTCGAAGCCTTCGCCGCGATCGAGAACATCCCTTCCATCAGAAGGAAGGCAGAATTCTGCTTCCGATGGATCGATTCCATCTTCAAGCTGCGGGAGCTGCGCACGCGCGAGCACAGGCGGGCATTCCTGCTCAACCTGATCTGCTTCGCCGCCTGCATCGAAGGGCTCTTCTTCTACGGCGCCTTCGCCTACGTGTACTTCCTCCGGTCCCGAGGCCTCCTGCACGGGCTTGCCTCCGGCACAAACTGGGTGTTCCGGGACGAGTCCATGCACATGGCATTCGCCTTCGACGTCGTCGACACCGTTCGCCGCGAGGAACCTGACCTCTTCGACGACGAGATGGCCGAGCAGGTCAAGGCGATGCTCGCCGACGCGGTCGAGTGCGAGGTGCAGTTCGCCGAGGACCTCCTCGGTCAGGGCATCTCCGGCATGTCTGCGCACGACATGCGGGAGTACCTGCAACACGTGGCCGACCGGCGGCTGGCCCAACTCGACATCCCGCCGATGTACGGATCATCGAATCCGTTCACGTTCATGGAGTTGCAGGATGTCCAGGAACTGTCCAACTTCTTCGAACGAAGGGTCTCCGCCTACCAGGTGGCGGTGGCAGGCACGGTGAGCTTCGACGACGACTTCTGACCACCGGCCTACGCCTGGAGCCCCCGCGCCGGTACGACATTGCCCAAAGAGACCGGGAAGCAGAGCACGTTCGGCCATGTGAATGGCTGATTTTGCCTCCTATGATCTGGCGATGTCTGATGCGCCTGATCTTGTTGGCTACCTGCTCCGCATCACTCCGGCACTCCTCGTCGTGAGCCTCTTGTACATCGTGCTCCGCGGCAAGCAGGCCCTTCCGTTTCGGATCGCCGTCATCATCATCGGGTTCCTGATCGTGCGGGACACCTTGATCCTCTACGGCGTGTGGGGCTACGGGGTCACGCACGGATGGCTACCCTGGGTGCGCTTTATCGAAGATCCCATCCTCGTCGTCCTGTTCGCCGTCGGATCGATTCTGACCACCGCCTTCCTCGTCATGATCGAGCGCGACGGACGCAGCCTCCTCGTCTGGGGGAAGTTCAAGCTCAGCCACCTCGGCTGGGGGCTGGCTGGCGGCATTGTGCTCGCCGGAGCGCTCGTTGCCGCCGACCAGCTCTACCCGCTCGCCGAGCGCGGGGGTCCAGTGCCGGGACGGATGCTCCTACCCCTGATCCTCGTGGCCATCTTCGGCAACCTCACCGAGGACATCTTGGTTCGCGGATACGTGCAGGGATACCTCACGACGATCTATTCGCCTTGGCGGGCGGCGATCGGCTCCGCGCTCTTCTTCGCCCTCGGCCATGTCTTCCTGGTCACGCTGGTGACGGATCTTGGCACGCCGGTACTTGTCTACGCGTTCATCGATGGCCTGGTCTGCGCGGTCGTACGGATGAAGTCCGGCCTGATCCCCGCAGCGCTTTCGCACGGAATGGCCATCATCGTGCTGGCGACCGGACTGATCTGACTCTGCCGGGCAGGCCGCAACGTTGAGCGGGCGACCGCGTTGGCAATCCCTGCCGCCCGCTGCGACACGTTGTACTCGACGGCGCGTTTCGCAGCGTACTGTTGTAACTCGCACCACCCCGGTGCCGACGAACCATCGCGAGGAGGTCACACCCGGCGCCACCTTGGTGTGGAATAGTGGGAGGAATCGCTTGCGTAACAATGCCTCTGGCCGAGCGTGCCAGCCGCGGTGAACGTCGTGGACCGGATCTCCATACCGTTGAGCGCCGATGCGCGGGTACTGGTCTGTAGCGATCTGCACCTGGGACAACATGCCACCGCGGCCTCCCGGCTGATTCAGGACGACCTCGTTGAACGTTTGTCCAGGTGGGATGGGCCGGGGGCGATCGTGCTCAACGGAGACACTTTCGACTTGTGGGGCGAGCCCTGCGCCACTGTCGAAGTCGCGTTGGACGCCCATCCCGAACTGACCGGCGCGCTGGCATCGTTCGGACGCGCACCGGACCGGCGGGTCGTTGTAGTCGCCGGAAACCATGACGCGCAGATCGCCTGGGACGGCGTCTCGGCACCAACGTTGGCCCGGCGGTGGGTTGCGACGTGCGTCCCGTCGGTCGATCTGGTATTCGATGCGCCAGCGGGCCAACGAGTGGTCCGATGCGAGCACGGTCATGCGTACGATCCGGCGAACGTCTTGGCCAACCCCCGCGATCCGCTGGATTCCTCGTCGGGACGGCACCTCGTGCGACAGGCGCCGCCGAAGGTCCGTCGGGCGCCTCTGCTTTCCGACGTCGACGCGCTGGCCGATCCCCAACGGGCTGGGCAGTTGCTCGCTTCAAGGTTGGTGTATCGCCATCTCGGCCGGCGGGCCTGGTGGCTACTACTGCCGCTGCTGCTTGCGGTGCTGCTACGTACGCCGCTGGTGTTGCGTCTGCTGCCAGCTTCGCGTGCATTGCATCACCCACAGCGTTGGCTCGTAATCGCCGGGATCGGGTTGGCTATCGATGTGGCGCTACTGGTGGTCTTGGCCGTACTGATCGCGCGGTCTGTCTACACCGCGATGGCGAACGATCGGCTCGGTCCGCGCGGCCCACGCCTCAACGGACCGCCGCGAGCCGCGGCCGCCGCATTGTGCGCGGATGGACTGGCCGGGTTGATCACCGGCCACACCCATGAGCCGGAGCTCACCGCGGTCCCCGGAGGCTTCTACGGCAACAGCGGTTGTGGAGCACGTTGCGTGGTGGCCCGCCCAGGCAGGCTCTTCCTGCCACCGGTGTTCGCCGCCGTGTTACGCCGGTCCTGGATCGAGCTTGACGTCGACCATGACGTGCGCGTCAGCCTCACAGTGTCCGAACAGGACGCCGGTGAAACAACCCGGCTGGAACGGCTAGCCGCCCGGCGTGGACCTCGGGTGCCGACGAGTGCGCAGGTCGTCGCAACGCTGCCGGGCCAGGCGGGCTGGCCGTTGCGCCACGATGTCCTGGATCGGCGAGCGGCCTACGAGCGCGCACGCCGATGGGCGGCCCGCATTGTGGGCCTGGCCGCCGCGTTCAGTGTGCTGTCGGCGTTGCGGGCGCCGTTCGCGGGCCGGCTCGGCGATCTCTTCGAGGTCTTGCCGGTCGAGGTGCCGCAGGCGGCCGCGGCTGGGGTCGTTTTCGGCGGTGCCGCACTGGCCCTTGTGGTGCGGGGCTTGCGCCGAGGGACACGACTGGCCTGGGTGGCCGCGGTAGGACTGCTGTTCACAACGGCTGCACTGCATCTACTCAAGGGCATCGACGTGGAGCAGGCGGTGTTGATCACCACGGTGGCGATCTGGTTGCTGCGACACCGCGCCGCCTTTCCTATCCGACCGTCCCGCCGCCACCTCCGACTCGCCGCCGCGGTCGCCTTGGGCGGCGTCCTCACCGTGGTTGCGGTTTCGGCCGTCCTGATCATCGTGGCCGGCAGTGAAGCAAGGCCAGGTGAGACCGCGCGTGCTGTCGCCGGCCGGCTTGTCGGCAACCGGGCCGTGCCGCTGCCGTCGACGGCGCCCTTCCTGACCCCGGCACTTTTCGCCGCCGGACTGGGGCTACTGCTCGTGACCGGCTCACTGATAATCAAGACGCCGAGGCACGCCCAGCCGAGTCCGGTCGACCACCGCGCCGACCTCGCCCGGGCCCGGCGCATTGTGGCCGCGCATGGTAACGACACCCTGGCATACTTCGCGCTGCGAGACGACAAGTCCTGGTTCTTCACCAATGACTGCGTCGTGGCCTACGACGTACGCGCTGGCGTTTGCATCGTCTCGCCAGACCCGATCGGCCCACCCGAGCAGTGGCTGGATGCCTGGGCGGACTTTCTCATCTTCGCCGATCGGCACGGCTGGCCGGTCAGTGTGTTGGGTGCGGGCAGTCGTTGGTTGCCGATCTACGAAGCGGCCGGGCTGCGTACGGTCTATCTCGGTGATGAGGCGATCGTTGACTGCACCGGGTTCACCCTCGACGGCCCGGCCATGAAGGGCCTGCGCAGCGGACATCGTCGGGTGCGACGGGCCGGATACACCGTCCAGTTCTACGATCCGGCCACAATGCCACAGGCGCTGGCCGACGAACTGAGACAACTCATGACCGACAGCCGCCAAGGCAACACCGAACGCGGATTCTCGATGACGCTGTCGCGGTTGTTCGACCCGGCCGACACCGGGCTGTTGCTGACCGTGGCCCACGGCCCGGACGGCCACGCCGCAGGGTTCTGCCAATGGGTCCCCGCCACGGACATCGGCGGCTGGTCCCTGGATCTGATGCGGCGAAGCACCCAACAGAAGCTCCCGAACGGGCTCACCGACTACATCGTCATCGAAACAATCAACCATCTTCGGGTCCGGGGTGACTGGGGCTTGAGTCTCAACTTCGCCGTCATGCGCGCGATTCTCGCCCGCGAACGCGGGCAAGGAACCCTCAGCGGCATCCAGCGCCGAGTACTTCACCTACTCGCCGGCTCCACCCAGATCGAGTCTCTATGGCGATACAACGAAAAGTACCGCCCGTACTGGCGACCTCGATACGTCGTACTCAGCAACGTACGCGACGCGCCGATCCAAGCGCTCGCCATGGCGCACCTGGAGGGCGTCGTCGACATTCCCACGCTCGGTGGCGCTCTCCCACAGCAGAAGCCACCGCCGGACAAGGTGCCGTTAGCGTGTTAGGCATTGATCGCTACAGGGTCAGCCGCATGGGATACCTCGTGCCGGCGTGAGGTCAGTGACCGATTTCGACGATCCTCAGGTGGCGTACGCGCCGAGTGCGGCGGCCTGGAGGCGGTGGTTGGCCTCATCCAGGTCGAAGCCCGGTCCGACCCAACGGGTCAGCTCGATGATCTGCGCGACGGGCCACGCGGCCTCTGCTGCCTCGACGAGGTCCGTATCCAGCACGGCCGGATCGTCGCACGAGGCCAGTTTGATGGTTACCAGGCAGGGCCAACGAAGCTGATGCCACGCCGGCGACCGGCACCGGTGTCGCTACGCGGGCGTCGCCGGGTTATCCGATAGAGTACGCGTCGTGCTGTCTCGATTCCAGCAACAGGTAGTTGACGAGTTCATGGACTGGGCGCGAACGCACGGAAGCGCGCCTGCGAGTGAGGCCCACGAACGGTCCCGGGAACGGATCACGGTCTTGTTGCAAGGCCGCGCTGAATATCTGGAGAAGTCGGATCCGACCTGCTGGCGCAGTGGCGACGTACACGACCTGTTGATGACCTACGTCGCACCCCGGCAAGTCGACGCTTGGGATCTCGCCGAGCGTGGTATGGAGACGGTCCGCGACTATCTGCGTTTCCTCGATGCCACGGACCGGCTGCACCCGGCCAGCACACGTGTCTCGACCTTGCTGAAGGAGTTGAACCGGCTGGGTCCGAAATATGCAGCGGCGATGGCGGATGCCAGTGCGTGGCGGTTAGCCAAACGGGTCTTCACCGCTGCTGTGGCGGACGGAATCCCGCTCGACGCCGAACCAGCTGCGCTCGATGCGTGGGCGGAGCGGTTGAGTGCCCGCGACGCCGCGGGCCGTAGGCAGGTCCTGGGCAATCTGATGGACCGGCATCCCGAGTACGCCACTGGGCGGATCCTTATCCACGACGGCCAGGTCGCGGTGCTCAGAGCAGGTCTGCCGGCGCTGAAGCATCTGGTCTGGCCAGATCTTGCCTGTGACTGTGGCTGCGAACAGCCGACGGAGTTCCCGCCGGTCGCGCTGCCGGACGAGGCTGTGCTGGCGAAGGAGGTGGCTGCCGGCGGCGCCGGACTGCTGCGGCAACTCGACGCGCTGTGCGCGTGGATCGGCGACGCCGGCCGACCCGTGGATAACCGCGGCGACCTGCGCAAGAGCGACCGGATCGAGTGCGTGGACGCCCTCGGGTTCCCGGCCGACACCCTTGCGCGCAACGACGTGCCAGCGTTGGCCCGGCTGTGGCGGTTGGCCATCGAGTTCGACATCATCCAGGTTCGCCGCTCACGGGTCGCGCTTGGGAGAGGCGCGGGCCTCGTCAGCGCCGCGTTGACCGGCGAGGGTGACCACCAGCAGACCCTCGACCTGTGGTGTGACCTGGCCGACGCGTTAGTTCACCCGCCTGCTCCAGTATCGGCGCCCAAGGGCAGCAACCAGCTGCGCGACTGGTTACACCCATGGGCACCGCGAACCCTCGGGCTGCTGTACGCCGCGAGCGCGGCCGGCAAATGCGCTGACCTGGATGAGCTGACCCAACAGCTGTTGGCCGAGTACGACCACAGGCTGCCACCCGGTGACCCGGCCTTGTTCGCAGTCCTAGCCGCTGCCGCGGTCCGGCAGGTCCTGGCCAGCCTCGCCCACCATGGAGCCGTCACGGTGATTGGCGCCGACGATGAGCACGACTCTCGACACGCGGTCACAGCGGCCGTACTCGGCACCGCCGTCTGGACCCTCGACCCGAAACCCGGCCTCAGCACCGAACTCACCGACCTCGGCCGGTACATGGTTCGCCAGCGTCTGCTGGCGGAAAACGCCAACGTGCCACTGATCGACTGACCGCTGGCCGTCCTGCGCCGATCGGTTGGCACCGGCTCGATGCTGGCGGCAGCGCGGCTGGACCATCCCGGCGCGCGATGCCGGCGAGGCGTCGGCGATGCTGTGGGCGTGGAGTACGTGTCCAGAGTGCCGCGACCGCCGCTGGACGGGCTGATCGACGACCTTTACTACCTGGAGGGTGCGCCGCCGTACGCCCGGCTGACGCTGCCGCCGATGCCGTCGGCGTTGCTCATCGTCAACCTCGGGGCGCCGTTGCGCATTCGTGCCGGCACTGACATCGAGACGGCCGAGTACGCCGACGGCTGCGTGGTCACCGTGCCCACCCGCGCGTTGGAGTTCGGCTACCCACGGCGGACCCGGTCCGTCGGCGTGCACGTCAAGCCGTGGGGGCTGGCGCCGTTCCTGCCGATGCCCGCGGCCGAGTTGTGTGACCGGCCGGTGACGCTGGAGCAGGTTTGGGGCCGGCCCGCCATTGCTGAGCTGCGAGACCGGCTGGCCACGGCGGACGGACCGCACGAGATGCTGACGCTGCTCGAGGAAGAGCTAATGCGACGGCTGTGCGAGACCGCTGGCCTGGGGCTGGTCCGCCATACGAGCCGTGTCATCGCGGCGACCAGCGGGGCGGTGGCGATCGGCGACCTGAGCGTGGCAGCCGGTGTCAGCAGCACTCATCTGGCACAGCGGTTCAAGGAGCTCATCGGCGTCACGCCGAAGCGGCTGGCCCGCACCTACCGCTTCGCCGCCACCGTGTTCGCGATCGACCCCGCCGGACCGATCGACTGGGGCGACCTCGCCGGTGGCGCAGGCTACTTCGACCAGGCCCACTTCGGCCACGAGTTCCGGGCGTTCACCGGGCTCACGCCGACCCGGTACGTCGAAGTCCGGCGGCGGTTCCTGCGCGAACATCCCGGCCACGTGATGGACGGCTGGCCGCTGCCGGCCGATTGATTTCTTACAAGAGCGACAGCTCACGACACGCTAATTTGGGGGTACCCAAAGCAGAGGAGAGCCCCGTGGGCAAGGTGGTCATGTACAGCTCGGTGTCGGTGGACGGCTTCGTCGCGGACGAGAATGACCAGCCCGGACCGCTGTTCGACTGGTTGTCCAGCGGTGACGTCCCGTTGGACGAGAGCGGCGAGGTGAAGGTGTCGCAGACGTCCTACGACTACACCCGGCCGTACTGGGACCAGATCGGGGCGACAATCGTCGGCCGCCACGTCTTCGACATGACGGACGGCTGGGACGGGAAGCCTCCGGGCGGGATCGACCACGTGGTCGTCGTGACGCACCGGCCGGCGCCCGAGGGCTGGGACCCCGAGGCGCCGTTTCACTTCGTCGACGGCGTCGAGGCAGCCGTGGCCAAGGCGCAGGAGCTTGCGGGTGACCGCATAGTCGAGGTCGCCGCTGGCGACGTCGGTGGCCAGGTGCTTGCCGCGGGCCTGGTCGACGAGGTACGCATGGACGTCGTACCCGTCGTGTTCGGGTCCGGCAAGCGCTACTTCGGTTCGGTCCACGCGCAGCACCTGTTGGAGGATCCTGACGTGGTGATTCAGGGCAACCGGGTGCTTCACCTGCGCTATCGGGTGCGCCGTTGACCGATCTGAGCAGGCACGCGAAGAAGTCAACTTGCGAACGGTGACACAAGATCAGCGGCCGGGTAGGTCATCGATCTTGAACACGTTGGACGGAACCCTTGACATGGCTGGGGTGGTCGACGCGGTTCGTTCACCCGCCCGGCCGTCGTGACGGGAATCGTCGCCCTTGATCCTTCTTCCGAGTTGCCGGTCCGAGGCCGATGACGACGGCGGCCACCCACTCTGGCGTGTCGGGGTTCGATCCGCTTCTGTCAGATCGCGTAGGGTTGCCTCGGTCGACGCAGACCCGACGCTGAGGTACTAATGGGTCTTTGACGTCCGCCCGGAGGGAATCGAACCCCCAACCAATTGCTTAGGACGCAACTGCTCTATCCGTTGAGCTACGGGCGGGTGGCCGGGCGCCCACGCCGAAGCTACCTGGCCGTCATTGAAGGATACCGGAAGGCGGTCACAGCTCGGCATCGGGGACCTATCGCGATCCGGTCCGCTGGTTGTGGCGTTTAGGTGAAGGCACGGGTGGGCCGGCGACTCCGGAGAGCACCACAGAGCGCACCAGTGCTCCAAAATCCATCATCGCTTCCCCCTTGATGTCGGGCGCTGCGCACGTGACGGCGGCCCACGCGTTCCACTCAACAGCGTCGGACGACTATCCCAGCACGCAGATGCTTGATGCGGATGTGGTCGATCGGCGTCTGTCCATTGAGACGGTATGCGAGAGCCCCACAGCCTCGACTAGCGAGATCGTCGCGGAACGCGTCGAACTGCTGCCGGTCACGACGGCTGAGTGCTGCTATCTGTTGCTGGGCGCGCGGAGTTGCTCGTACCTCTGTCGGCACGGGGTTTTCGTCGCCCTCGGGGAAGCTACGAGCAACACCTCGGCCTTGTCGGCCGCTTCGAAGAGGCCCGGCACGGCGCTACGGGACGAACCACTGGCCACCACGGCTCACGTCACGCCGGACTTGCATTTCGGGCGCCCAATGTAAAGCAAAACGCGAAACACTATAGATTCGTCACTCAGGTCTTCATCGGCGGCAGCGGCGTCCGCGTCACCGAAGCTCGCTTCGTACCAGTATGCGCCGCTGGCGACATCCCGAGGAGGACGCGGCACTGCCGGTGAGCTGGCGGCGATGGACTCCTGTGATTCAGCGCGCGCGGCGGTAATGCATGGCCACCGCGCCGTTGCGGAGCGGCTCCGCCGAGAGCAACTCGAGCTGGCGCGTGCCGGGCAGCCCGGCCTGGTACAGCGTCGGGCCGTGGCCGGCGATCCTGGGATGGACGAGCAGCTTGTACTCGTCGATCAGGTCCAGCCGGTCGAGCTCGGTCGCGAGCTTGCCGCTTCCGAGGAGGACCCCGGCCGGGGTCGCGTCCTTGAGCTTCTGCACGCCCTCGCGCAGATCGCCGGCGAGGTGGTGGCTGTTGGTCCACGGGAAGTCCTTGCGCGTCAACGACACCACGTACTTGGGTTTGGCCTCCAGCTTGGCCGCCCACTCACGCATGGCCGGCGGTGCCTCCTCGTCGCCGCGGGCGACGGCCGGCCAGTAGCTCTCCATCATCTCGTAGGTGACGCGACCCCACAGCATTGCCCCGCCCTCGTCCATGAGCCGGGTGAAGAAGGCGTGCGTCTCGTCGTCGGCGATCCCCTCCTGGTGGTCGACGCAACCGTCCAGGGTGAGGTTGAGGCTGAAGGTGAGAAGTCCCATGGCAAGCGAGTCTAACGCCACTAGGGCGTCGCGGCCGGGGCGCGACCTGCAACTCAAGAACAGCGCCGAAAGGCCATGACAAGAGTCGTGCGCCGGCCGACGAGGTGCCGCGACGACCGCTACGCCGCTTCCCGGAAGGGTATGCAGGCGACGTTGGCAGACTGCCCGGCTCTACACATCCGCGCGTATGACCTGGTAACCGGCAAGTGGGTTGGCGCAGACGGCGTAGAGGCTGGTGGTGTGGGAGACGCTGTCGCTGTTGCGCGGCGCGGTCAGCCACAAGGGTTGGCTGCGCGCCGTGCCGGGCGCAGACTCCTGGATGCGTGTCTTGAAGTCGGCACTGCCTGAGCCGTTGACTGCCGCACCTCCGCTGAGCACCACCGAGCCAATCGGACACCGTGCGTGTCGCGGACGAAACGCCAGCGGCCAGGGTGACATCCTTGTGAATGACCTGATAGCCGGCCGGGGTGTTGGCGCACAGCCTGATCACATGGGAGACCGTGTCGTTGTTGCGCAGGGCGGTCAGCCACATGGCCTGACTGCCGGCGGTGCCCGGCGAGGACTCCTGGACGATGCGATCGACGGAGGTCGGTTGGTTGGAGCTGTAGAGACTGTCGTCAGCACCACCGCCGAGTGCCACCGTTCCCACCGGGCATGTTGCCATGTCACGCAAAAACCCAACCGCGGCCACGGTGACATCCTTGGACAGTCCGCGTCCTCCCGTCCGCGGGAGTGAGGTCTTGGGCGAATCGGATTTGCCTCCCGACGCGTCGCCGGGGACCAATCGGCGACGTGCAGGTACGGAGGGCAGCATTAATCGGTCACGATGTCAGGTCGGTAACCGTTACGGTCGGGGTATGGCACAGGAACGCATCACAGTGATGGGTGATCGGGTGTATCGGCCCGCCGGCTGGTGGACCCCAACGGTGCATGCGCTGCTGAGGCATCTACACGGCGTGGGTTTCACCCGGGTACCGAAGCCCCTTGGCGTGTTCGACGGTCAAGAGGTTCTCGACTTCATGCCGGGAGATTCAGGTGGATCTGGTTGGCAGCGGGTGGTGCCCGAGGCTGGCCTGCGCGCACTGGCCCGGATGCTCCGCGAATACCATCAGGCGGTCGCGAGCTTCGTCGCTCCGGCCGACGCCTGCTGGGCGTTGGCGAATGGGCCTGCCGGGCCGGGCGAGGTCATCTGTCACGGCGACTTCGGCCCGTGGAACGTCGTGTGGGACGGCCTCGTCCCGGTGGGACTGGTGGACTTCGACCTGGCCAAGCCCGGCCACCCGCTCGACGATGTGGCGTACGCCCTGGGGTACGTGGCGCCATTCTGCGACGACGAGGATGCGATGCGGTGGCGAGGTTTCGACGCGTCGCCGGACCGCGCCGACCGCATCGCGATCTTCGCCGAGGAGTACGGGCTGGCCACCGTCGACGGCCTCGTCGAGGCGGTAATCCGCCGGCAGGAGCTGGACGGCGTGTACGTAAGAGCGTTGGCCGAGCGAGGACTGGAACCACAACACACCTGGGTCGGCCAAGGGTTCTGCGATGAACTCGCGGCCAGGGCGCAGTGGTCCAGCGACAACCAGGCGCTGTTCCTGTCGGCACCGTCGGGATGAAAGCCTTGCGTAAGCCAAGACGTCAGGCCTAGAAGGACCGGCGCTTGACCCGCCAGACGACCACCAGCAACAGGAGCGCGGCGAGACCGAGGAAGATGCCAACCTCCGTCAATTGGAATGCCCAGCACCGCTCGGCGGGATGATAGATCGCCCACTGAGCGCGCCGGCAGTCGTGGCAACGGCGAAGGCGAACATGCCGCAGGCCAGCGGCGCCACTCCCGACACGTCGAAACCGTCGATCTCGAGCCGTCCGAACAGGTTCAGCGGCTACCGGTACCAGGTTGTCGCCGCTGCGAAGGCGGCAGTCAGAAGGACCGTAAGCAGTAGAGCCCCGGACGGTCAAAGGTTGGCCCCCGACGCGCATCGGGGCGGCGCAGCGCACCTGATCGGGATACGCTTTCTGGCCGTGACCTCCGTTGAGCTTGATCCACGTCGTATCGCGCTCGTGCTCATCGATCTGATGCCGCGGATCATCGCGCAGCCAATGCACCCCATCTCGGGGGCTGACGTCCTACGCCAATGCCTCACACTGGCAACGGCGGTGCGTCGTACCGGCGGCTTGGTGGTCTTTGTCAGAGTCGAGCGGCCCGACGTTGACTCTCAGCCGCCCGGCAGCGGATTGGCCGCCGACTGCGAGCCCCAACCCGGCGATGTCGAGATCGTCAAGCGTACGGTGGGGGCATTTCACAACACGGGACTGGACGGCGTGCTGCGATCGCGTGGCATCGAAACTGTGGTGCTCGGTGGGCTGGTGACCAACTTCGGCGTCGAGTCGACCGGGCGGGTCGCCGACGAGCACGGCTACTCAGTGGTGTTTGTGTCTGATGCGATGGCCGGGCTGCACGACCATGCCCACGCCTTCGCCGTGGAATACATCTTTCCCCGGTTCGGCACCGTGTGCACCAGTGCCGAACTCCGGCCTCTCTCAGCTGACGTAGTCAACGTAGAGAGAGGCCATGCTCGACGAAAGACGGCCAGAGAACGGTGTCAGCCGTTGTTCTGCTTGGATTTGCGGTAAAGCTCAGCGACGTTCGGGGCCGCGATGCGGGGCCAGACGCTGGGTTGGCCGGTATGCAGGTCAATCACCAGCACGCTGCCACCGATCATCGACGGGGGGCCCGACCAGTCGGTTGGCGGTGGCACGACCGGCCATACCACGAACCCCAGGTCGAACTCATAGATACCAACATCTACGGGCCCATTGGCGGACCGCGAGGCATTGAACATCTGGCGCGTGCGCTCTACGACGAATTCCCGTGTTACCACGATCGTGGCTCCTGACCTGTCGTATCCGGCGACGTCGGCGGACGCCAACCCGCGTCAACATAGATCGCCCACACCGCGAACGGCTCCAGGTACAGCGGATCGTACTCGGCCGCACCGATCGTGGTGTCACACCAGCCGACCCTGCCCTCATGGTTGTAGGCGTTCCACGCATGCGTGCCGCTGCCGAGGTGTGGCGGCCAGCCGTTCACAATGACCGCGGCGGATTCCGTGGCCCCCCGCCGACAGCCGTTGCGCGATGACCTCGTACGCCGATGCGTCGGGGCCGAGCGTATTCGAATGGCCTTCCGACGTACGCCTCGGCGCGTTCCCGCGCATTCGGTTCACCACTAAGGACGCTGAGGGGATCCGTTGGGTCGTAGATCAATGACAAGGCGACCCGCGGCTGACCGAACCACGTGCACAGAAACGCGAGCGAACACTCCAGCGCGTTACTGGTGCGGCTCGACGGCAGATCCTGAGACATCCGATGCTTCCTCACTGTCGACTGCGGGTTCGATGCTACCGGTCACGCCGGAAAGGCGCTGACCGTACGACGCCGCAATCCGATCGGCGGCGAGTGCATCCACAGTGGATGATTCGGCGGCGAACTGGCGTGCCCGCTCGACTGCCTGTTCGAGTTCGGCCACGATCTCGATCCATACTCGCGCACCAACGCTGGCGCGGCCCATTCCAACAACGCCATGGACTCGCGGAAACTGTGCGAAGGGCGGACACAGCGACGCGCGGCGTCCGACGGGCATACCGTGACCATGAGCGGATAGAGCTCGGCCAGCAGTTCCCCGCATTCCAGGGCCCCCAATGCGTCGAGTCGCGCATCGCCTCCACCACAAGCTCAACGGATCCACCCGCCGCCAGACGAGCCATGCCCAGTCCGCGCAGGTACGGATTGTCGAGTCCGCGTACTGTCGCGATCGCTTCCTCGGTCATGGAGTCCTGCGGGCCGGCCGGCGGCAGGCTGGCGGCGCTCAGCGCGGCCAGCCGCACAGCCATCATCTGGCGCTGCGCCATCAGGTCTCGGACCGCACGTGTCAACCGGGCAAGGGTAGGCAGACCCGCGCGCAGTGAGAGCAGGTCGGCGAGGGCGGCGTACGGGCATCGCCGACGGTCAGCGGCAGTACCGGCGGACCAGGAACCAGATTCCGGCCGCATCCCGGCTGCCCCGGTCGCGCAGGATCCGTTCATTCGCGACAAGTCGCGCCACGGTCACGTGCCGCAGCGCGGAATCCGGCCACCCGGACACCTCGGCCACCTGTCGTTGATGCCATTGCAACGAGTCGGCCGGCCAGCCGTCACCCGGCCGGCTCGACGCGGCGTACCGGTCCGACTCGGCGCACAGCTGGCTCGCCCGGTACGCCAGACGCAGCAGCGGCGACTCGACGGTTTCCGGGTCCAGGTGCTCGAGCCGGACGGCCACCTCAAACCTGCTCCGCTGGTCCGGTAGCAGGTAGGCCAAAGTACCTTCATCGTCGGCAACCATTGTGCGCCACTCGAAACGCGGTAGCGCGTCCACTGTGGCCCTCGCCGCAGACGACAGTCGGCCAGCCTGGTCGGCATCCCCAGCCCGCCTTGCGCAGGTGGCGACTGCCGCATACCCGATGGCGCGTTCGGCGTCGTCGGCGATCCGGTCGACCAGCGGGATCGCGAGGTCGAGCCGGTGCACGGCCACGCTTTCCACCATCGCGCGCAATGCCCGGTCCCAGCTGTACGGCGTGCCCACAGCAACGGCGGTGGAAGGGTCGCGCGCGCCACCGCCACCGGGTCGGTGAACACCTCACAACGGAGCCGCTGTCGCCATTGTTCAGTCGTGTTGAACGTGTATCCCATGCTCATGGCCTGAGCACGTACGTCGAACCCATGGTCAGCGATCCCGTGCTCGACGACGCCATGGTGGGCGACCCCATGGTCAGCGAACCTGTGCAAGGTCGGACCTGCCAGTGCCAAGACGCCGGACGCCACCGTCGCCGCAAAGGGGCAGCCGTACCCTCGTCCGAGTCGTCCAGCCAGGCCGCGTCGCGCGTGGCCTCCGCGACAGTGGCCAGCACCGCCTCAAACGCCTGCCGAGCAAGTTCGTCGCGACCATCGGGCAGATGCTTGTGCGCGAGTGCGCCAGCACGCTCGCCCGATCTGTTCCCTGTGGAGTCACGCCCCTGCGACGCGTTGCCAGGCACATTGAGGTTCCCAGCGGTCTTGCCAGCGCACGGTCGGTAGTCCCTGGGCGATCCGCAACGCGCGTGCCGGGTCGAATCGGTTGACCGCCATGACGATACGACGCAGCTCCCCATCGCGCAGGAACACGTTGACAATGTCTGTCACCGACAACGCTGGTTCGACCTGCCGGAGCGCCTCCTCAGTCAGCGTGGCTGCCAGTCGCGGGCGCAAACCAAAACCTGTGCCGCGACCTCAGCCACGTCGGCGGCGTGGACTGGACTCGCTGAGGTACAGCGGCTCGAAGGCGGAAACGTTGTCGTTTCCGCTTGCCGCGCCCGCGTTGAGCAGCGTCACCGAACGGTCGCCCAGTCCCACCGTCGCAACAGTTGAGCGGCGTCGAGCAGGGCCTTGTGGTTGTGGACTTCGACGTCGAGCAGCTCCACCCGTGCCGCGAGCTCGCCCGCCGCCGCTGGTTCCACCTCGACCAGCGTCTCGGCCACCGCCACCAGCGCGGCATGCCACCGGGCGTTGTGATACGGACGCTCCGGCGCCTCCTGCCGCGACTGGCGCAGCACGTGGACGTGCCACCCACCGGCGACACGGTCGATCTGATGCCAGGCAACGGCAAGACGCGCCAGGCCGACCGGGCGAGAGTCGGCGCTCTGCTCGGGCAGCCACCTTCGGCCTGCTCCAACAACGCCATCGCATCCGCGCGCGTGTCCGGTCGGGCCAGCCGCCGCACCGCGAGGACCAGGTAGGCAGCGACTACGCCGTTGGTCATCTGCGCCGCATAGTCCGCGTCGGCCCCGGGCTCAGCGGCCATCGCCGCGCGGCGATACGCCTCGTCCGTCGAAACGGCTCGGCCGCACCGGCTGAGTGCTCGGCTAGCTTGCACAGTCGAAGCGCGCGGCCAAGGTCCGTACTGGCGATGAGAGTCGCGGCCTGGACGACCGCGGCCCGTCGTTGCGCCGAGGTGCCCAGCGTGTGGCTCGTCGGCAGCACCGCCATCGCGCACCGGACCAACTCGTCACGTAGGTCGAGGAGTCGCTCAGGTCGACCTGTGTCGGCCGGGCATGGTCCACGGATCTCGGCCATGCCACGGAACTGCTGGACTGAGGGCTCGAGCAACCACACGTACGCGAGTGCCTCATCGATGCGCCCGTACCGGGCCAGCAGTCCGACAACAGCAGGCAGCATGCCAACGCCAGCGCGGTCCGGCCTGGCCGGTCACCGAGCCCGATGTCAGCACCGCAGGCAACGACCGCCGCAGAGGAAATCGGCATGCCGCATAGTCGACTGCTATGTCGGCGACGGCCAGGAAGTCGAGTCGGTTCCCACCACCGTCCCGATGTCGGCGCAATCCTGGAGTGACCAGTTCGACGACTACGTCCGCAACCCCGCGGCCGGCATCGGGACACATCGGTCGCCAGGTCCAGCGACCCATATCTGTCCAGCGTGGACCAGTCGAGCACACACCAGCTCTCCGCCGTGCCGCGATAGGACTGGGCGATCCGCTCGTGCCACTCCGCTTCCTCGACCGCCCACTCTGGATGGTCGGCCAGCATGTCGGCACTGACCAGGTACTCAGC